>CAMDDJ010000076.1 GCA_945891385.1 Candidatus Kuenenia stuttgartensis
GCCATCCCTGGCAATCCTGTTCGGCACGGGTCTTGCCCGCCTGAAAGCAGGCAAGCGAGGCAAGCTGAGGGGAGTTGCGCGCTGGACGGCGGGGCGTTATCGTGCCCGCCATGGGTGGACGGCCGAAGCGAGAGATCCGTGATCAGGATGTGCAGGGCCTGAAGTGCCTGCGGAAGATCCGTCCGCTGCTGTCACGGCTGCGGACGGTGGGTGCAGAACGCGATCGAGCCGGCAATCGCCGGCTGTTCATGGATCAGTACTGTGCCCTGATCCTGATGTCGCTGTTCAGCCCGGCGATTCAAAGTCTTCGTGATCTCCAGCGGGCAAGTACCCTGGACAAGGTTCGGAAGCGGCTCGGTGTCACTCGGGCCTCACTCGGCTCACTCTCCGAATCGGTAGCGATTTTTGATCCGGCTCCGCTGAAGGAGATCGCGGCGGAGTTGGGTCACACCATCAGCAGTAAGTTGACGGGACGGTTCGCGACGGTTGGCCAGCCGATCACCGCCGTGGATGGGACGGTCATCGAGACGGTCAAGCGGGTGGCGGAACTGGCGTGGACACCGCTGGCGGGTGGCAAGCGGCTCTCGGCCTATCGCTTGCATGCCCACTTTGAGGTCTTGAGCGGCAAGGCGGTACGAATCGATGCGACGTCAGCCAATCCCAAAGGGGCCGCCGATGAGCGAGCTGTCCTGGAGCGAACGGTCGAGTCGGATCGCTGCTACGTGATTGACCGCGGCTACGCCAAGTTCGGGCTTTGGAACGTGATAAACGCCAAGGGCAGTAGCTATGTCTGCCGGGTTCGAGACAAGATTACCGCTACGGTCACGCAGGTTAACGAGTTGACGGATGCGGATCGTGTCGCGGGCGTCATCAGCGACGAACGAGTGGACCTGGGCTGGAGGACTCGGTACCGAACGGGCCCTGACCATCCAACGCGGCTCATCCAGGTGGCCGTCAAGCCGCACGAGAGCTACCGGGGAATGAAGGGCCCGCGGTGTGACGGCGTGTTGCGGATCGCGACAAACCGCTTCGATCTGTCGGCGGAACTGATCGCCGAGATGTATCGGCTCCGCTGGCTGATCGAGATGTTTTTCCGAACCTTCAAGCAGTTGCTTGGCTGCCGTCACCTGTTCTCTGACAACCACAATGGCGTGGAGATTCAAGCGTACTGCGCCATGATCGTCTGCATGCTGATCCTGATCTACACCGGCGAGAAGCCAAACCGGGCGATGTACCAGATGGTCTGGTACTACCTGATCGGCCTTGCGAGCCTCAAAGAACTCGAGGCCTTCATCAAAAGCAGACAGTAAGCCGAACTGGCGCAGCCACGGCCTCAATGGCGCGTGGAGTGGTCTGCTGCGCAGACATGATCTCGCTGTCGCAGGGTTCGGGAGGGGCTGCCCGTGCTCCGAGAGCCGGCGTAGCTGGCAAGCGGAGCCAGGGATGGCGGAGCGCAGCCAGGTCCGAGTGAGCAAAGCCCAGGATGGGCGCAGCGAACGACCGGCGACGGGGCATGGGTAGCCCCGACCCACGCTGGACGTCATCTGCTGCTGGAATGCCAGCTGCCAGACACCCGAGTTCCCGACGGCACATTCCGTGCCGAACAGGATTGCCATCCCTGGCCTCCGCTCACTCCGAGATAACGTCGCTTCGCCCTCCGGGCTGCGCTCGTTCTCTAGGCCGGCTCTCGGGGCACGGGCAACCCGGACCTGGCAGCACGGATTCGGATAGCCTCTCTCTGAGGCCTCGTGTCGCAGGAGACCCGTGGGGGCAGGCTTGGAGCCTGCCCAATGCGGCAGCCATCTTCGAGGTTCGTCAGCCCTTCCCGCGGAGGTCGTAGCAGAGGATCGCATCGCCTTCGCGGAGGTAGAGGAGGCCGTCGAGGATCACGGCATGGGCCCAGCTGGGTCGGTCGCCGCTGCCGGGCACCTTGAAGCTGCTCACCTCCTCGTAGGCGGCCGGGTCGGCCTTCACAAGCGCCAGCGTGCCGTCGGAGTATTTGACGTAGACATGGCCGTCGGCAGCCGTGACGCAGGCGGAGTTGCGGCCACTGCCCCGGTTCTTCCAGGCGAGAGTGCCGGTCATCAAGTCGGCGCACCAGGGAATTCCCTTGTCGTCCGAGTCGCCGTAGAGGTGGTCGCCGACGAGCACGATTCCGCCGTGCTTGTTGGCGAGATCGGTATTCAGGGGATAGATCTCCTCGATCGAGACACCGCCTCCCGGCCCGGGCACCTGACGCAGAAGCGCCCCGCCTCGCTTGTAGCCGGCGGCGAAGAAGACGAGATCGTCGCGGAGAATCGGCGTGGGAATCACCGCCACCGTCTTGTCGATCGGATAGGTCCAGAGCAGCCTGCCCGTCTCGGCATCGACACCGAGGGCTCCGCTGGCGGTGGTCGATACATACACCCGCCGGCCGCCGACCGAGGCGATCACGATCGAGGCGTGGCCCGCGCCGCGGTCGTCCTCGACCGGACAGGTCCAGATGGTTTCCCCAGACTTCTTGTCGAGGGCCACCATCGTGGCCTCGGGACCGCCGGGAATGCAGACGAGCTTGTCGCCGTCGATCGTGACCGACTCGCTATAGCCCCAGGCGTCGCCCTTCTTGCCGCTGAAGCGTTCCCGGAGATCGACCCGAAATACCTCGCTGCCGTCGGCCGTGCGGCAGGCAACGAGCTGGCCGAAAGGGGACAGCACGTAGACCAAGTCGCCATCGACCGTCGGCGTGCTGCGGGAGCTCTGCCAGGATTCCTGGCCATCGGTCCAGGCGATCCCCGTCTTCGTCTTCCAGAGCTGCTGGCCGTTCGTGCGGTCGAAGCAGGAGAGGTATTCGTCGGCATCGGGAGCGGTGGAGAGGCTGTCGCCGAGGGTGTAGATCCGGTTGCCCGCGATCGCCAGGCTGGCATAGCCGCGGCCCGCTCCGGCTCCCTCCCAGATGAGCGGCGGCCCGTCGTCTGGCCAACTCTCGAGCAGGTCGGTGTCGGGCGCGACGGCAGTGCGGTCGGCTCCGCGGAAGGTCGGCCAGTCGGTCGCCCGAGCGGTGATGGGCAGGATCGTCAGGCCGGCCGCAACAGCGGCGCGGGCCACGGGACGGGACAGATATCGCATGCGTGGCTCCGATCGAGAAGACCCCTCGAGCACCCCGAGGCTGCTTCGAGGGTACGGCCCCCGCCTGACTTCGGTCAACGGGCTGCTCAGGCTCCCATGGCCCGCTCGATTCGCGCGATGATCGTCGCCAGGATCGGCCGATCGGAATCGGGCCGCCGCAGTCCCTGCGGATGAGGCTCGTCGCAGGCGAGCAGGCCACGCAGGGCGAGGGTCTGGGCCATCGAGTGTTTGTAGGCCGGCACGGGCGGGCGGAAGGCGAAGTCACCGAGAGCCTGGAGGGCGTCGTCGAGTTCGTCGAACCGATTGTCCCCCTCGGCCCACCACCGATCGCGCTGGGCGAATGCCTCCGGCCAGGCGGTCGAGAGGCCGAGCAGCCAGTCGCTCCCGTACCGGACCATGTCGATTGCCAGATCGTTGCCGGTGAAGACATGGAAGTCGGGCCGCAGCCGATCGCGAAGGGCCAGCCGCTCCCATTCCATCCGCCGCGAGAGCGACGAGTGTTTGGCCCCAGCGCACTCGGGGATCGCGAGCAATTCGGCATATGCCTCGAGCGACAGGAGCCGGCCGCTGGCCACGAACTCGGTCGAGAGTTCAAACCCGATAAACCGCGGCACGCGGCGGGCGATCGCGCGGTAGCCGGAGATGACGCCCGCATCGCCGCCTGCTGCCAGGCCGAAGGAGGGAAAGATCACGGGGATGCCGCCGACAGCGGCGATCATCTCGAACTGCCGGGCATAGCCTGTCTCGTCGAAGGCCGCGCCTGGTTCGTCCACCACGCAGGCGCCGGCCACGAGGCCGCCGAAGGGCCGATTCGTAGTGTCGCCGAGGGTCTGCCGGGCCAGGGCGAGCAGTTCCCGCCGCAGGGTGTCGTCGAGCAGGTGGACATAGCCCGTGTCCATGTTGACCGCCGGGATGATGCCGGCCGCCGCGGTGCGGCTGACGTTGGCGGCGAAGCCGTCGAGATCGACCCTGCCATCGGCCCGGAATGGCAGGAGGACCGCCGACATCCCCAGGATCTGCCGCCGTGGCCGGACGAGCGTGGCCGGATCGATCGTGTTTAGGGCGGCTGGGTCGGTCATGGTCGTTGTTTCCTGGGAAGACTGGGTGCGTGGCCGGAGTATCGATTGGCCCGGCAGGCGAATCCAGTCCGATCACGCCGCCGCGAGCGCGGCTATGCTGTCGGTGCAACAAAGTCTGGCAGGAGGTCGGTCGATGTCGTTTCCCCGGATGGCGCGGTTCCGCGACGTGGCGAGCTTGCGGGCTCACCTTGCCCAGATCGACGCTCCGATTCCGCTCGATGATGCGCCGCTTGAGGCGGCCGAAGGCTCGCCGCTGGCCGAGCCTGTCACGCTCGGTGGGCTGGTCGCCGGCAATCGCTTCGCGATCCATCCGATGGAGGGCTGGGATGCCACCGACGATGGCCGGCCGAGCGACACGCTCCTGCGTCGCTGGCGGCACTTCGGCGCGAGTGGGGCGAAGCTGATCTGGGGCGGCGAGGCCGTGGCGGTCGTGCCCGAGGGCCGGGCCAACCCCAACCAGCTCACCGCCCCGGCCTGTGGTCGCGAGGGATTTGCGACGCTGCTGGCCGCCGTCAAGGATGCCCATCGCGATTCCTTCGGCCACGATGACGACCTGGTCGTGGCGCTGCAGCTCACCCACTCGGGCCGCTTCTCGAAGCCCACCCACGCGGGCCGCTCCTCCCGGATCGCCTTCCACCATCCGGTGCTCGATGCCCGGCACGGCGTCGATCCCGCCGATCAGGCCGTCGTGCTTTCCGACGCCGAGGTCGAGAGCCTGATCGACCGCTATGTGCAGGCAGCGATCGACGCCCAGGCGGCCGGCTTCGACATGGTCGACATCAAGAGCTGCCATGGCTATCTCGTGCATGAGTTCCTGGGGGCCCGGCGGAGGCCCGGACGGTTCGGCGGCGACCTGACCGGCCGCAGCCGGCTTTTGTTCACCATCATCGAGCGGGTGCAGGAGGCCTGTCCGCGGCTGGCTATCGGCGTGCGGCTGTCGCTCTTTGATACGGTGCCCTGGCAGAAGGTGGGCGACCAGGGCGAGGCCTGTCCGGTGGGCGATGCGCTGCCCTACGACGCCGGCTTCGGCGTGGACATGCACGATCCCGAGCGGATGGATCTGACCGAACCGCTGGCCCTCCTGGCGATGCTGCGGGATCGGGGCGTGGCCGCGGTGAACCTCTCGGCGGGCTGCCCGTACGCGAATCCCCATATCGTGCGGCCGGCGGCGTTTCCGCCGTCCGACGGCTACGCCCCGCCCGAAGATCCGCTCGTCGGTGTCTGGCGGCAGATCGACGCGGCCCGGCAGGCGAAGCAGGCGGTGCCAGGGCTCGTGCTCGTCGGCTCGGGTTACACCTATCTTCAGGAATTCCTGCCGCACGCGGCCCAGGCGGCGGTCCGCAGCGGCTGGATCGACATCGTGGGCCTGGGCCGGATGGTGCTCTCCTATCCGGAACTGCCCGCGGATCTCCTGGCCGGCCGATCGCTCGTGCGTGGCCGAATCTGTCGCACCTTCAGCGACTGTACGACCGCGCCGCGGAATGGCCTGAGGAGCGGCTGTTATCCGCTCGACGCCTTCTACAAGACGCTCGAACCTGAGGCCGCGGAGATGAAGGCGATCAAGGCCGCGGCGGAGTGACGGCGGTAGCGTCGCCCCGGGACTGTCCGGCGAACCACATCACCAGCGAGTAAAAGACCGGCGTGAAAAAGATGCCGAAACCGGTCACGCCGAGCATGCCGGAAAAGACGGCCGTGCCCAGGGCCTGCCGCATCTCGGCTCCCGCCCCGGTGCCCAAGACCAGCGGTACCACGCCGAGGATGAAGGCCAGGGAAGTCATCAGGATCGGCCGCAGCCGGAGCTTGGCCGCCTCGAGCACCGCCTCGGCCGCCGTGGCCCCGGCGTCCTGCCGCTGCTTGGCGAACTCGACGATCAGGATCGCATTCTTGGCCGCCAGGCCGATCAGCACCACCAGGCCGATCTGCGTGAAGATGTTGTTGTCGAGCCCGGCCAGCCAGACGCCGGCGATCGCGGCCAACAGGCACATCGGCACGATCAGGATGATCGCCAGCGGCAGGGCCCAGCTCTCATACTGGGCCGCGAGCACGAGAAACACGAACACCGTGCCGAGGGCGAACACGAGCGTGGCGGTGTTGCCGGCCAGGATCTGCTGGAGCGACAGCTCCGTCCAGGCGATGTCCATGCCCGGCGGAATCACCCCCTTGCCGGCCGGCGGCTGGGCGGCGAGCGTCTCGAGGATCGCGATCGCGTCGCCGGAGCTCGTGCCGGGCAAGGTCGCGCCCGCGAGTTCCGCCGAGGGGTAGAGGTTGTAGTGGTTCACGACAGCCGGGCCGCTCGAATCGCGAACGGTGACGAGCGTGGCCAGGGGCACCATCTTCCCGGCACCGTTTGGCACCTTGAGCCGGCCGATGTCTTCGGGCTTCATCCGAAACGGAGCGTCGGCCTGGACGGTCACCTGCCAGTTGCGGCCGAAGGCGGTGAAGTCGTTGACATAGGCACTGCCGAGGTAGCCCTGGAGGGCCTGGTTAACCGCCGCGATCGTCACGCCTTGAGCCTGGGCCTTGGCCCGGTCGACCTCGACATGCACCTGCGGGGAGTTGGCCCGGAAGGTGGTGGTGATGCCGGCGAGGCCCGGCTGGGCAGCGGCGGCCTCGGCCAGGGCTTCCACGGCCGATTGCACCGCGGCGGGGCCGGCTGCGGCCCGGTCTTGCAGTTGGAGCTTGAAGCCGCCGGTGTTGCCCATGCCCTCGACCGGTGGCGCTGGAAACGCCACCACCTGGGCCTCCGGAACGTCGGCAAAGGATCGCCGGAGCCGGCGGACGATTCGGCCGGCGGACTGCTCGGGATCGATCGCCCGGGCGGCGAACGGTTCGAGCAATACGAACATCCCGCCGGCGTTGGGCAGGTTCGTGCCGGTGATCAGCGAGTAGCCCGCCACCGAGATCACATGGGCCACCCCGGGCGTGTCGAGCGCCTCCCGGGCCAGCCGTTCGACCACCGGCTCGGTCCGCTCGAGGCTCGCCCCGTCGGGCAGCTGGCAATTGACGATCAGGTAGCCCTTGTCCTGCTCCGGGATGAATCCCACCGGCACGTTCGTGAAGCCGTAGTAGGTCAGCGCCATCAGCCCGAGATAGGTGGCGACGACCAGGATTCCGGCTTGGAGCAAAAGGCCGACGATCGCCCCGTAGGCGCCCGTCGTGAGATCGAAGAACAGATTGAAGACCCGAAAGAACCCGGCCAACAGCAGGTTCACGAGCGGCGCCGCGGCGAAGCCGGCGAGCCCCCCGGCTGAAAACAGCCCGAGCCGCACCAGCCACACCTTCCATTCGTCGGGCACGCCCACCGCCGCCAATCCTGCCCGCACGATCGCCAGGTCTTCAAAGAGCCAGATCGCGAACAGCCCCGCCACGAGGGCGATGCCCACGGCGGGCAGGGCCTGGCGGTGAGAGGATCCATGGGCCGCCTCGGGGTGGCCGGCGAACAGGAGCACGCACAGCGCCGGAGCGAGCGTGAGCGAGACGAAGGCAGAAATCGCGGTGCTCGCAGCGATCGTCAAGGCAAACTGCCGGTAGAACTCCCCGCTGATCCCGGTGATGAAGGCCGTGGGCACGAACACCGCCGCCAAGACCAGGGCGATCGCCACCACCGGCCCCGACACCTCCCGCATCGCCTTGCGGGTGGCCTCGCGGGCCGAGAGTCCCTCCCGCAGCCAGCGCTCCACGTTTTCGACCACCACGATCGCGTCGTCCACCACGATGCCGATCGCGAGCACGAGGCCGAAGAGCGAGAGATTGTTGAGCGAGAAGCCGAGCAGCCGCATCACGGCGAAGGTGCCCACGAGCGAGACCGGCACCGCCAGCATCGGCACGAGCGTGGCCCGCCACTGCTGGAGAAACACGAGCACCACCACGAACACGAGCACCACCGCCTCGAAGAGCGTCTTTGTGACCTCGTGGATCGACTCCTCGACGAAGACGGTCGTGTCGTAATGAATCCGGTATTCCAGGCCGGCCGGGAACCGCCGGGCGAGCGTGTCCATCTCGGCCCGCACCCGCTCGGCGGTGGCCAGGGCGTTGGAGCCGGGCAGTTGGAAGACCGCGATCGTCACGCTCTCGCGGCCGTCGAGCCGGCTGGTCATGTCTTCGCTCTTGGCGCCGAGTTCCACCCGGGCGACATCGGCGAGCCGAACGATCCGGCCGGCCCGACCGCCGCTGCCGGGCTCCGACTTCACGATCACCTCGGCGAAGGCCTCCGCATCAGGCAGCCGGCCGAGCGTGGTGATCGGCACCTGGAAATCGACCTGTCCCGCCACCGGCTCCTGACCCAGCTGGCCGGCGGCGACCTGCACGTTCTGCTCGCGGAGGGCCCGCACCACGTCGGCGGCCGAGAGGCCCCGCGTGGCCAGCGCATCGGGGTCGAGCCAGACCCGCATCGCGTAGTCGCGGGCCCCGAGGAAGGCCACGTCGCCCACCCCCTCGATCCGGGCTAGCGCATCCTTCACCTGGATCAGGGCGTAGTTGCTCAGGTAGAGCAGGTCATAGCGGCCGTCTGGAGAGACGAGGTTGACGCAGAGGAGAATGCTCGGCGACTTCTTCTTCGTGGTCACTCCCTGCCGCTTCACCTCCTCGGGGAGCTTGGCGAGGGCCACCGCCACCCGGTTTTGGGTGAGCACCTGGGCCTGGTCGATGTCGGTGCCGAGCTTGAAGGTGACGTCGATCGCCGCCTGGCCGTCGTTGGTGCTCTTCGAAGAGAGGTAGAGCATGTCCTCGACCCCGTTGACCTCCTGCTCGATCGGTGTGGTAACGGTGTCGGCCACCACCTGCGCGCTGGCCCCTGGATAGACCGTCTGGATCGCCACGGTGGGCGGCACGATCTCGGGATACTGCGCGACCGGCATCCCCACGAGGGCTACGCCTCCCACGATCAGAATCAGGATCGAGAGGACCGTGGCGAAGACGGGGCGGTCGATGAAGTACTGGGCCATGGAGTGTGATCGAGGGCCGGCGTCGCGTTTGCGGCGACGTTTTGTCGTGGCGTTACTATATCTGGCAGTGGCGGGCGACCCGCTCGGCCTGACGGGAGCCGTGCTCGATGAATCCGCATGGTGTCGCGATGCTGCGAGCGTTCCACGCCGGCGGCGTTGAGCACAGCGTGATCGGTGCCCACGCGCTCAGCCGGGCGACGCACCGCCGACCTCCGCCGGCTCGCCCTCCGTTGGAATCGGCCTGACGAGGCCGCCGTCGCGGGCTTTCTGCAGCCCTTCGACCACGATCTGTTCCTCGGCCGAGAGCCCCTTGGCGATCACCCGCAGGCCCCCATCGAGGATTCCGGGCACCACCGTGCGATGCTCGATCCGGCCGTCGGCATCGACCACGCAGACATACCGGCGACCCTGATCGATCCCGATCGCCCGGTCGGGCACGAGCAGGGCTGGTTCAGGATCACCGAACGGCAGCCGCACCCGCACGAACATCCCGGGCAGCACGAGTTCGTCGGTGTTGGGCAGTTCGGCCCGGCAGCGGATCGTGCCGGTCGTGGCTTCGGCCGCCACATCCACGAAGTCGAGAATGCCGCGGCGGGGAAAGCCCTGGTCGGCGACGAGGGCGACCTCGACCGGGATCTGCAGGTCCTTGATGTTTCGCCACTCGACGGGAGCACTGCCGCCGTTGGCCGCCCGCTCCGCCCGATCGGCCACCGCCTGGGCCCGCGAGAGCAGCACCGACCGCTCGTCAGCCTCGAAGTAGACATGCACCGGCGCGATGCTCACCACCGTGGTCAGGGGCCGGCTGGCCGTGGCGTCGGCCGTGACGAGATCTCCCTCGAACACGTTCTTGGCGGAGATCCGCCCGTCGAGTGGTGAGGTGAGCGTGCAGAAGCCGAGGTCGAGTTCGGCGTCGGCACGCGCAGCCCGGGCCTTCTCCAGCATCGCCCGCGACATGTCCCGCCTGGCCTGAAGGATCTCGTATTGCTCGCGGGTGACGACGCCCTTGGGCACGAGCGGGGCGTTGCGGACGAGCTCCCGCTCGAGTTCGGCGAGTTCGGCCGCCTGCTTGTCCACCTCGGCGGCAGCCTGGTCACGGGCGATGGCATAGGGCCGCTCGTCGATGGTAAAGAGTGGATCACCCTGCCTCACCCGCTGGCCGTCGAGAAAATGCACCTTGGTCACGAAGCCCGAGACGCGGGCCCGGATCGCCACCTCCGCGACCGCAGCGGCGTTGCCGGTGAACACGACCGTCTGCGTCACCTCCCGGGACACGGGCCGGGCCACCCGCACCTGGGGCGGCGGAAGTTCCACGAGCGGCGGCGCGGGGCGGCTGCAGCCGCCGACGGCCAGGCCAAACAAGAGAAGGGCGGTCTGGAGAGGGGAGTGCCGCATGGTGCCTTCGGCTCAGGGCGGATCCGCGAGGACGACTACCCGGAACCGGACCGAGTATGGCGGTATAGTAGCCTGGTCGGATCTTCTTCAGGGTGCAAGTCAGAGCGACAAGGAGCGTGGCAGTGGGTGGAGTGGACAACGCGGCGGCGGCAGGCGAGGCGGATCGGCTCTTCGGCAGCCGACAGACCGTTGAGCAGGTCGAGGAAGGAGCTGAACTGGCTCCCAAGTTCGACTCGCAGGGCTTCATTCCCTGTGTCACCACCGACTACCACTCGGGCGAGGTCCTGATGGTCGCTGTGATGAACCGCGAGGCGCTTGCCCGGTCGATCGAGACCGGTGAGGCCCACTACTTCAGCCGCAGCCGCCAGGTGCTCTGGCACAAGGGGGCGACCAGCGGCCTGGTGCAGAAGATCGTCGAGATGCGGATCGACGACGACCAGGACTGCGTCTGGCTCCGCGTCGAAGTGGCCGGCGGCGCCAGTTGCCACGTCGGCTACCGCTCCTGCTTCTACCGGAAGGTGCCGGTCGGGGCCGACCGGCAGGCCGGCACGGACCTCGAGTTTCTCGAGCAGGAGAAATCCTTCGACCCGAAGGCCGTCTACGGCGACGCTCCGAATCCGACGCAGCTCTGAGCCTGCCGATCTTTGAGCGGTGCAGGGGCATCCCCGCCCCCTGCACCCTTGCGGCCCTCCGGCCACCATTCACTCCTCCCGGCGGCCATCGTGAAGCCCATGGCGCGCCTCACTCGCCCGCCTGCTCGTGGGCGAAGCGGAGCGCCTCCTGCATGCCAGGGGTCCGAAGTTCTTCGGGCACGTCTTCGATGACGGCGATCGCCTCGTTGAACCGGCCGGTGTCGATCAGGGCTGCGGCGAGGTTATGCCGTACCTCGACCCGATCGGGATACCGCTCGGCGGCGATCGCCAGCGCGGCGATCGCCTCGTCGAACCGGCCCGTTTGGGCGTAGACGGCGCCGAGGTTTTGCAGGATGGAGAGCCGGTTGGGGTTGGCCGCGTGCGCCCGTTCAAAGCAGGCCGTGGCGGCGGGCAGATCGCCGAGCCGCAAATCTGCCGCGCCTTCCAGAGCGGCCACCGGCACCGCGAGCGGGTCGAGGGTCTTCCAGGGCGTCGTGCCCCGGCGGGCGGCGTCTCGCATCCGCAGCCAGTCGCCGTCGTGCTCGGCCCGCCGCGCCTCGATCACGCAGGCCTCCTGCCGCCAGGCGGCCGATGCATAGGCGATCCCCAGGCCGATCGCGGCCACCAGCGGCGGTGTGACGAGCCAGCAGGGGAGCGGGAGCGGCCGCGTCGACGCCGGCCGCACGGCGTGCACGAGCACCACGACCACCGCGAGGTGCACCGCCAGCACGGCCTGATGGCTGACCCGATCGAGTGGAAAATCAAAGCACGAGAACATGAGGTGGCCGACGATCGCCGCCAGCGACGCGGTCGCCAGCCGCGTGTCGGATATCGCGGATGAATCGAGCAGCACCCGGCGGATCGCCAGCAATGCAAAGCCGAAGACCGCCAGCCAGGGGAGCCCGCCCAGCAGTCCCTTCTCGGCGAACACCCAGAGGACGTCGTTGTGCGGCTGGATCCAGTTGTCGCTCGAGAGCCGTGAGAAATCGGGCCGGGCTTCCGGTCCGTCGGCCCCGAAGTATTCGTGGAGCCGGATCGGAAAATTGCCCGCGCCGACGCCCGTCAGCGGATGGTCGGCGATCATGCGGGTGGTGAGTGACCAGACGAGCCCGCGGCCGCCGTCGCTCGGGCCGGCGAGCTGGTGCGGTCGCTGGATCGTGACCTGGCGGAGCCATTCGCCGGCTGGCGTGTCGGTGAGGGTGAGGCCCCCCAGGCCGACCGTGGCGAAGCCGGCCCCGACGGTCAGGATGGCCAGGCTCCGCCGCAGCGCCGGTGACACCGCGAGCTCGCGGCGGTGCCGCAGCAGGGTGGCCACCGTCACGATCAGGCTGGCGGCGAATCCGAGCCAGGCGGCCCGCGACTGGAGCACGACGAGCAGAGCCGTCGCCGCCAGGCCGACCGCAGTCGCCACGACCCGCCAGCCGCCGGTCAGGAGGCTCATCGCGCAGCCGCACCACGGCACGAGCAACAGCAGGAATCCGGCGAACAGGTTGACGTTCGACATCATGCCTTCGAGCAACGCCTCTTCGACGCTGCGGCGGGTGGGCCAGCCCGCTTCGAGCACGGGGAGAAGCCGAGCGCCCCCCACCACCACCGCCACGAGCGTCGCGATCGTGGCGATTTCGAGGAGCCGCTCTCGCCAGCGGGTGGCAAGCGGAAGGAGCAGCGCTCCGAGGCAGAGGACGAGAAATGCCGCCCCGGTGCGAAATAAGTCGGTCCAGCCAGCGGATGGATTCAGGGCGGCCGTGAACGACAGGCCGCAGGCGGCAAGCGAGGCGAACGAGGCTGTGACGACAGGCTCCCGCAGGACCGAGGTGTCGAGTTGCTGCCGCAGCAAGGGCAGACAGAGGCACGCCGGCACGATGACCACCAGCCCGAGGAGCAGGGCGAACAGCCGGGGAACCTGCGAGACATCGTAGATCCGCGGATCGACCACCAGGTGCAGCCCCACGAGCGCCGCAGCCAGGAAGACGACCACGAGCCAGGTCTGCCACCGGTTCGCCTGCGCAGCGGCGGCAACGATCGGAGCCTGGGTCATCGAATCTCCATCGTCGCGCGGTGCGTGCAGGAGTCTGCGGCATCGGAGCGGCCGCCGATCGTGAAGCCGCGGGGATTGAAGCCAAGATCGGCCCGCGCGGCAGCATGGTCGAACACGAGGTCCTCGTTCATCCGTGGCCCCATGGCGATCGACAGGCCGGGAGCGAGCCCTGTTCCGCGGGCGACTGCGGCGAGCAGCCGCCAGATCCAGGTGGGCAGTTCGAGCGTCCGCGGCGGCAGGCCACGGTCGCAACACGTGCGTTCGACCAGTTCCCGAAAACTGAGGCGGTCTCGGCCGGAGACGGCATAGAGAGGCCGCGGTTCTGGGTGAAACGCGGCCGTCACGGAGGCCTGGGCCACGTCATCGGCATGCACTGGTTGCCGCAGTCCGGTACCCGGGCCACAGAGGGGAAACCGTCCGAACCGGTGAACGCAGGCCGCGATGGCGGAGACGTTGCCATCGGTCTGGCCGTCGTAGATCATCGTCGGCCGCAGCACCGTGGCAGTGATGCCGCGGTCGGCCGTTCGCTCCAGGACGGAGGCTTCCGCCTCTGCAAGCCGGCGGGCGAGCTGCCGCTCCGCCGGATCGCCGGAGCATTCCTTCGTGATGACGCTCGTCGAGGAGAGGGCCACCAGCCGCTCGAGACCGCAGGCCTCGAGCCAGTCGAGCAGGTCGGCGGTAGCCCAGATCGGGCAGACCGCGATCCAGATTCGCACCTGCTCCATTCCCGGAGGAAGCGGGCCGCCAGGACGGCACCAACTCGGATTCGTTCCCGACGATCGAGACGGCTCGCTCATGCGGGAACTCACCACGACGGGATGGCCCCGTTTGACGAGCCGCGGAATCAGAAACCGCCCGACGAGGCTTCGTCCCCCGAGCACGCCCACGGGCACGTGTGGAGCCACTCCATGTGCAGGCCTGTGCTTCACGACGGCAGCGTCCGCGATTGGGCCGCGGGATCCCGGGCCAGCATGGTGACCGCAGCAGGTCTGACGGTGGTCGGGAGGGCGACGAGGCTGCGGCCCAGGCCCCGCGCCGCCTGTCCCACCGCCACCCCGGCAAACCGCAGCCAGACTCCGGCCACGACCAGGCCGAACAGGCCCGCTGGATAGCTGCGACGATAGTGTTTGCGGTAGAAGCGGATCATGCCGCAATGCTTGTGCCATTCCACGGCCAGGGGGCGGGCCCGGCCGCACATCCCGCGGTGATGGACGGCCGGTGCGGCGGCCGTGAACAACACCCGCCAGCCCGCCTGACGAAAGCGGAGACAGAGGTCGAGGTCTTCGCAGTGGAGAAAAAAGCCCTCGTCCCAGGGGCCTGCCTGATCGAAGGCCTCACGCGAAACCATCACCAGCGCCCCCGAGACCGCTTCGACATCCACCGGGACGTCCGGGAGCGGCTCCCGATGCAAATAGAAGTCGGAGAACAGGCTCGGCGACAACCA
>CAMDDJ010000077.1 GCA_945891385.1 Candidatus Kuenenia stuttgartensis
CCTACTCTGCGTTGTTTCAGCCGCAGCGGTCCCCGCGTGCGCGGCGTCGGCTTCGGGATCGGCTTCCCCCCTCCCTCCGACACACCACGCGGACTGTTCCCCAACTCTCTCATGAGCACTGGTACAGAAACTGGGAGGGGGTCATGGCCGACCACAGGAAAACTCGGATAACAAAGGCATGAACGCGGAGCCGCCGACAGCGGGTTTTCAAGTGGAGCATCAACCGCGGCGGCCCGGTTATGCCAGTCGTTCCACCGGCCTTGACGCGGCCTGTTTTATGGTCATACTTTCGGTATGAAAACCGCTGTCTCCATCCCTGACGATGTGTTCGAGGACGCTGAGCGGCTCGCATCGCGGCTGCAGACGTCGCGGAGCAAACTTTACGCTCGTGCACTCGCTGAGTTCGTGGCTCGTCACGACGATGACCGAGTTACCGCACTCATGGATGAGGCGGTCCGCGAGGCTGGCGGACAGGGTGAAGCGTTCGTCGCTGCAGCTGCAAAGCAATCCGTACAGCGTGCCGAATGGTGATCGCGCAAGGCGAAGTCTGGTGGGCCGACCTTGCTGACCCAATCGGTTCAGCGCCGGGCTATCGGCGGCCGGTGATCGTCCTTCAGTCAGATCCGCTCAACCGTAGCCAGATCGCCACGGTTATCTGTGTTGTCCTCACGAGCAACCTCCGGTGGTCGATAGCCCCGGGCAACGTGCTGCTGACCGCAAAGCATACGGGTCTCGATCGCGATTCTGTGGCCAATGTTTCGCAACTCGTGACCGTCGATAAGCGGCAGTTAATCGAGCGAACTGGGAAAGTGCCCAAGAGACAAATGGAGGGCATCTTTTCCGGAATCGACCTGATCATGGGTCGATAGGACCCGAAGGTGGAACCACGCGATGCAGCAGACTCGCGATGAGGTCCCGCGGTGTGGATAATCCCTTGGTCGCGAGTTGCTGATCGCCATCGTTCCGAGCAACAGGCGTTCGGACGCGCCCAACCTCCGTTCGGGTTTCGCATGCGTCTTCTTCCGACCCTGACCATCGCCTCTGCGTTGCTCTGTGCCTCAACGGGCTGCGGCGTCCTCAACCTGCTGCCGGGCCGGACGATCCACCAGAAGTGCGGATGGAAGGCCGAGGACTACTTTGATAACCCGCAGGTCATCGCGCTATGTCGGGCCATCGAGGCCAACGATCTGGCCGAGATGGAGCGGCTCGTGAAGGCGGGGGCCGACGTCAATGCGCAGGGCAAGGGCAAAATGACGCCGCTGCTGTGGGCGCTTCCGGATAATCGTCTGCCTCGGTTCAGGTGGCTGCTCGAGCATGGTGCCGATCCGAACGTCGTGATCGAGAGTGATTTCAATAGCCACGGCTACCTGAGTCCCGGTAAGTCAGTCACCCTCATTGTTTGTTGGACATCCTTTCCCGGATACTTTGACGCCGTGTTTGATCACGGCGGCGACCCAAATCATCCGTACTCAGGCAAATTGCTCGCCTACGGTCCGCCGCTCATGGCAGTCGTCAATGCACTGGGACGGGGGCCAGAGGAAAAGCTGAAACAGGTGAACCGGCTGATCTCGTTGGGAGCTGATATGAATTCGTTATGTCCGCATGTGACGCCTGTTATGAGAGCGGCGGGATGGCCTGGGCAGTTTGACCTCGCGCTGGCGATGCTCGAAGCGGGCGCGGACTTTCGCAAGTATATGGACGACGAAAGAAAGCGTCTGATCCACCTTGTTGCCATGGAAGAAGATCGTCTCGATGAATATTCTCCTGAGAAGAGGAAAAAGTTTCGGGAGCTCGTGAAGTGGCTCGAAGACCGCGGCGAGTCATACGAGGTAGCGAAGGCGGATCTCGCAAGGTGGGCTTCGTGGGGCCGGGCGTCGGGCGAATACGACCAGAAGATGGCTGCCGAGATCGCGGAGCGCAAGGCTCGCGACAGGGCCGCCTCAGCGATTGATCCCAAGAAGCCCTTGGAACCAACCGATGCAGCGGACGCGCCATAGAATCCTGCGGAGTGGCTAGCCGAGGGGGCGCGAGCCGCTGATCGGAATCGTTATGGGATCAGTGAAATGAAGCTCTGGTTCGTCGACGACAAGCGAGACAATCACGAGACGTGGGTAAATAGCTTTCCTGGACCCATCAAAGCGTCATGTGAGCTTCGTTCATTCTTTTCGGTCTCCGAGTTGATTAATGAATTCACCGCCGGCAACTTGCCAGACATACTCTTCCTGGATTTCTTCATCGGCGAAGTTCTTGGAATTGAAGTAATCAGATGGTTTGAATACAGGGCGGTTTGTCCCGTACTGATTGCACACTCGAGCATGAACGAAGCTAGCGTCGGAATGGTTCGCGAAGGCGCGGACTTTTACTTGGAGAAAATCAAGAACAGGCCATACACAGAATCTATCCGGACTGCATTTCAGACGATCGACGATGTCACGTACATTGTGGAGAATCGAGCCATTCGAGAAGGCCGCCCATAACCAAGCGGTGAACCCGCGCGGCGGATCGGGCGGACGTCAGAATCAACGGTTTTTGGCCGCCACCGGGTTACCGCTATCGCTCGCCTACAGAAACCGCCCGAGTTTCACCATGGATGACTACAGGTTGCTAATCGACCTGCACCGACAAGGTGACCGGCAAGGGCCCGGTGGAGACGCCGAGACACTGCGAGCAATATCCTTGGCCATGATCGACTCGCGCGAATCACTGAAGATTGCAGATGTCGGCTGCGGGACTGGGGCATCTGCTCTGTTGCTTGCTAGATATTTGAACGCCCAGATTTCGGCCATCGACTTCCTTCCCGACTTTCTGGACGTACTGAACGAGAGGGCGGAGCAGGTTGGTGTCGCCGACAAGATTTCGACAAATGCCTGCTCGATGGACGCCCTGCCTTTCGCCGATGAAGAATTGGATGTGATCTGGTCCGAAGGTGCGATCTACAATATTGGGTTCGAACAGGGCGTCTCTGACTGGCGGCGATGCCTAAAGCCTGGTGGCGTTCTCGTGGCCTCTGAGATCACTTGGATCACCGGCACTCGACCTTCGGAACTCGAAGCTTATTGGAACAACGAGTATCCAGAAATTAGCTTAGCCTCCACCAAGATCCGAGCTTTGGAAAAGCAGGGCTATTCGCCGTTGGGGTATTTTGTCCTGCCTGAACGCTGTTGGCTGGATCATTACTACCGTCCGATGCAGTCGCGATTTGAGGACTTTCTGAACAGGAACGGACAGAGCGAAGTAGCTCGTGAGATCGTGGCCGAAGAGCAACGCGAAATCGAACTCTACGAGACGTACAAAGCACACTTTAGCTACGGCATGTACATCGCTAGAAAGCTGTAGCATTCGGCGAACAAGGTGATGCAGCGGACTCGCGATAAACGCGGGCGGTGTGGAAAATCTCTTGGTCGCGAGCCGCTGATCGCGATCGTTCGGCGGCAGGAGGTTAGACGGATGTCCGATGTGCTGTGTTCGACGTTCGTGCTTGCCGTCTGCAACCTGGACACATCGGTGCGGTTCTACGTGAACAAACTCGATTTCGTCGAGGACTTCCGCGTCGACGGATGGGCCTTCCTGAGCCGTGGGGCGTGTCGCCTGCGGCTCGGCCACTGCTCCGACGTGATTCCGATGTCGCAGGCACCAGATCACTCGTGGTTCGCCTATCTGCATGTCCGCGATGCCGTCGGCTTGTATGGCGACTGCGTCACCCGCGGGGTAGAGATCTGGCACCCGCTCGCCGACAAGCCGTGGGGAGTGCGGGAGTTTGCTATCGTCACACCGGATGGGCACCGGATCGTTTTCGGGGAAACGCTTCAGAGCGCCGAACCAGTCGCTAAATCAGGCGGCGGATAGAATCCAGCGGTGTGGCTGAGCCGATGGGCCGCCGCTGACCAGCTTGAGCGTCCGCAGTGCGGAGTCGGATGTTTCCGTGTGGATGATCTACGCGTCTCTGGCCGTAAATGTGTTCGACGCTGGCTTCTTCGGCCTTGCGATGGGATTCAACCTCGACTCGATCCTCCCGAAGCTCGACGTGTTCGCAGAACCGCTGGCCACGAGCGGTCTCGGGTTCGGTGCTCATGGGAGCGAGCGAGAGTCTTTTCGAATGTGATGACGTTCCAAACCATGCCCCGCAGAGGAAAGAGCCCTCCCACAAAAACTGCAGGAGAACCCGGCCGACGCCCCACGGGCCGGCGTGATCGGTGGCGGAATCCCCCGCAGTTCCGTCTGGGAGGAAGCAGCCGCCGCTCCTATACTCCGCCCCATGGCCAGGCGACGGACGCGAGAACCAGCTGAATGGCGGCCGCGGCGACGGCTGGGGGTATTTTCGCTGGCCACCCTTGCGGTGCTGGCCGCCGCGGCCTGGCTGGCGCCGGCCGTGGTCGTCCACACGAGCCTCCGCGACCGTCCGCTCGAGGCGGTGTTCGCCGGAATCGACGGCCGGGTGACCTCGGCTGCGGCCCGGTGGAGCTGGCTCTCGGGGCTTGAGTTTCGGGATCTCACGCTCGCCGACTCCACGGGACGGCCCGCGGTGATCGTGTCGTCGCTCGTGATCGAGAAGGGGATCCTCGGACTCCTGCTCGATCCCCAGAGCCTCGGCACCGTGAGGCTCAGCGGCGTCGAGGCTCTGGTCGCTGTGCGGCCAGGCGGAAGTTCGCTGGAAGATATCCTCGGCCCCTGGCTGGCTCGGTCGAGCGGCGGCGGCGTAGCGTGCGATCTCGAACTTGTCGGCGGCACCATCGAACTGGTCGACGCGAGCCGCAGCGACGCCTGGCGTGTCTCCGACCTGATCGCCGCCGGGCGGCTCGAGCGGGATGGCAGCGTTGCCGGCTGGACGATCGCCGGCCGGCTCGCGCATGCGGGCGGTTCGTCGCCGGCTGAGAGTGCGTTTGCCTCGGCGGCCACCGCCACCACCGTCCAGCCGCCTGCCTCGACCCGGCTCGACCGCACCACGATCCCCGCCGCTGCCGCCGCCGCACTGGCTCGCGATGGCGGCTGGACCGTCTCGTCGTCTGCCGCCGCCGGCGATTCGCTCCGGCCGCTGACGGTGACCGCCCACCGGCTACCGCTCGGGGCGTCGAGCCTCCTGGCCACCCGGTTCGAGCTGCCTCGGCTCATCGACGGCCTGGCCGATGTTCGCTTCGACATGACGATCGGACCCGACGGCCACGACCTGGGGGGCAGGATCGTCGTCGATCACCTGGCTATCTGCCGCGCCGACACGCTCGCCGAGGAAGCGGGCCTCGATCATTGCGAGCTGCCTTTCGACCTGGTCGTGAGCCCGGCCGGACTGGTTTCAGTGCGGGAACTGCGGGCCGTGTCGCCGGTGCTCCGGGCCGAGGTCTCGGGCCGGCTTCCGCTGCCCTCGCGGGATCTCTGGGCCTGGCTCGATGCCTGTGCCGGCCACGACTGTGCGCTGGCCACCGAAGTCGATCTGGCGGCGGCTGCCACGAGCTTGCCCGGTGGCTTGAAGGTGCGACCTGATGTTCGGGTCACCGGCGGCAGCCTGAGCGTCGGTGCTGTGGCCCGGGGCGACGGCGGGGATCGCGTGCTGGAAGTGCGGCTCGACGCCCGCAACATCGCGGCGGTGCGAACCATGAGCGACGAGCCGTCCACGGCAGCCACGCCGCACCTGCCGGTCGGTGCCGTGGCGACGGGCGAGCGGCCGCTGCGTTGGAGCGAGCCGTTGACCGCCTGGCTCAAGGGCCGACGGAGTGCGGAACCGGGGTCGAGCCTGCGGATCGAGGAGGCGCGTGTGGCCTCGCAGGCGGCGGAGCTCTCAGCCAGCGGCACGCCGGCGGCGGTGCAGCTGCAATGGAGCGTCGACCTCGGGGAACTCTCCGGTGAACTTGCCGAAGTCATCGACTTTCAGGGTAGGTCGCTCGCCGGGAGGCTGCGGGGGCGGATGGATATCGAGCGGGCTGCGGAGGGGATGACGGCCGTTCGGACCGCGGCGAGTGTCACCGACTTCGAATTGGCCGCGGCCGGCCGGACCGCGTGGAAGGACGACACGATTTCGCTCGATGCCGAGGCGACGGGGGCCTTTGGCCTGGAGCAGGCGATGGTCGAATCGGCCCGCGGCATGATCACGGCCGGGGGCGATGCCCTGGAGGCCACGCTCACCGGGCCGGCCCTGCTCGAACCGCTCGCGATCCTGGGCCTCGCGACGCCCGCTGGGCCGCTCGTGCGACCCGCCGGAGCCACGGCCGGCGTCGCAGCCGAGTGTTCCCTGACCGGCGACCTCGGCCAGTGGCAGCGGCGGCTCGGCGCCGTCGCGGCTGCCACCGTTCCCGCCGGCCTCGAACTCGCCGGCCGGCTCGAGGCCTCGGCCGCCTTGTCGACCGATCCGGGCGGCAGCGGAGAAGCCTGGCGGATCACTCGGGCCGGAGGTGAGATCGAGAAGTTTGCGGCCCGGCTCGGCGACCGGCAGGCGGCCGAGCCGCGGGTCGTGCTCACGGCCGCCGGCATGATTCGTCCGGCCACGGGACAGACGGAGATCTCATCGGCCGAACTCCTGTCGAGTTCGCTCTCGCTTCGCACCGGCGGCCTGGCCTGGGAACCCTCGAGCCGCGGGGTGGCGCGGGGCGACTCGCTCGCCGTCCTGCTCGATCGGCTGCGGGGTCGCGTGCAGTGGCAGGCTGACCTCGCCCGGGTCGAGCCCTGGCTCGTCTCCACGGCCGCGGCCTCCCGCTGGCCGATCACCGGCCGAGCCTGGGGCACGCTCGACATCGCCCAGGCGCAGACGGGGCTGAATCTGCTCGTGGACGTCACCGGGAGCCAGGTCGTGATTGCGGAGCGACCGCCGGGTGAAAAGGCAGACGCCCAGCCGCGGCCGGTCTGGAACGAACCGCAGGCCACGTTCGTGGTGGAACTCACGCGGCCCTTCGTGCGGTCGGCCGGCGGAGCCGTGTCGCTCGCCGATCGGTTGTCGATCGAGCGGCTCACGCTCGAGTCGTCGACAGTCGCGGTGGCGGCCCGCGGCAGCGTGGAGGATCTCACGAGACGGCGGCAGGCGGCGCTCGAAGGCACGCTGTCGTACGACTGGGAGCAGCTCTCGCGGCTGGCCACGCCCTGGACCGGCGGCCGGATTCGGATCTCCGGGGCGGGTGGGCGTCCGTTCGCGGTGCGTGGTCCGCTCACCGAATTGCCGAGCGTGGCCGAGGCTGGCGGCGGCGACGGGGCACCAGGCAGAACGGTGCCGCTCCCCGAGGCCTGGCTCACGGCGACCCGTGGGGGCGATTCGGAGGCGACGGTGCGGGTGCCGGCTCGGCCGGTGTCGACGGCTAGCGGTCTCGCAGCGGCCCTCCAGCGGATCTCGTTCGACACGACCGCCGCCTGGACCGCGGCCGATCTCGACGGGTTTCCGCTGGCGGCCGGCGACCTGCCGATTCGGCTGGTCGAAGGTCAATTGGCGTTTGGTCCCTTTGATCTCGCCGCCTCGGGCGGCCGCATTCGCGGGGCGCCCTGGCTCACGCTGGCGCCGTTTCCTGGTGAACTGATCGTGCCGCCCGGCCGGATCGTCGAGCGGGTGGCGGTCTCGGGCGGGATCTGCCATCGGTTTCTGGGCTTTGTCTCGCCGGTGCTCACCGGCGCCACCCACGCCAGCGGCCTGGTGACGATCGACACCGCCGGCGCGAGAGTGCCGCTCGGCGATCCCTTCGCGGGCGACATCTCCGGTCAGGTGGTCTTCGAACAGCTCGAGGTACGGCCTAGTGGAGCGATGCAGCCGCTGGTGAATCTTCTGGCCAAGCTCCAGGCCATCGTCGATCCCAGGTTCACGCTCGGCGACCAGGCGGTGCTCCTGCGGGTGCGTCCGGAGCCCGTGCGGATTCAGCTGGCCGACCGCCGGATCTGGCACGAGGGGCTCGTGATGGATTCGGGGCCCTTCATGGTCCGCTCGCAGGGCAGCGTGGGGGCCGAGGGCGAACTGGCCGCCGTCGTGGAAGTGGCCCTGCGGGGTGATCTCGTCGGTCAGACGCCGGTGCTCGCCCAGCTGATGCGCACGCCGATCACGATCCCGCTCAAGGGCACGCTGGCCCGGCCCCAGTTCGACGCCGGCGCACTCGATCTGGCCCTGCGGCGGATTCTCGAAAACACCGCCCGCGCCGTGGTCGACGACGGTCTCGGCCGCGGTATCGAGGCGCTCTTCGGCCGACCGCCGAGCCCTTCGGCTCAGCCGCCGTCGCTCACCTTCCCGCAGTGACCCGCAGGCGGCGGTCCATCGCGGCCACGATCCGTTCAAGTTCGCGGCGATAGGAAGAATGCTCGACCTCGAGCGCATGCCGCGGTGAATCGAGATAGCGAATCGGCGACGCGGGTTCGGGCCGCTGCCGACGAGCGTAGAGCCAGGCGGCAGCCGCTGGTGATGCACGGTCTGCCATGGCCATCCGGGCCACGAGCTGGGCCTGCACGTCGGTGATGCCCCACTGGCCGCTGTCGGGCTGGATGAGTCCCACCACCGCGATGTCGTCGCGGGTGGGATGCAGGAGATTCATGAACAGCTGCGGCACGCCGCCGGCCGCCTCGGCCCCGAGGAGCCGGCAGTCGATGAAGGGCAGTGTCGTGACATAGCCCGTGGCGGCGATTACGACGTCGAAGGTTTCGCGGGAGCCGTCCCGGAACACGGCGGCTCGTCCGTCGAAGGCGGCGACGTCGCCAGCCGGCCGGATCCGGCCCGCGTCGATCTGGGCCAGGAGATCGGTGTTGACGACCGGATGGGTCTCGAAGAGCTTGTGGTCGGGCCGGGGCAGGCCGTGCTGCCAGGGAAGTCCGACGGTGCGGGCGATGCCCCGCAGCGCCACAAATCGCCGCAGCCAGACCGGCGCCCGCATCTTCAAGAGACGCTCGCCGCGGAGATCGGCCGGCCGGCCGAGCACGAACCGGGGCACCACGTAGTAGCTGCGCCGGGTCGAGTGGACCGTGAGCGCCGCATGCCGAGAGCACTCGACGGCGATGTCACAGCCGGAGTTGCCGCCGCCGATCACGAGCACCCGCCGGCCCGCGATCTCCACGGGCACCGTCGGGCTCTTGTAGTCGGCCGCATGAAGCATGGTACCCGTGAAGCGGCCCGGCACATCCGGGAACCGGGGCTCGTGGTTGTGACCGCTGGCGATCACGACGCCCGCATACCGCGATGCACCGCCATCGGTCCGCACGAGCCAGCCGCTGCCCGGTGAGCCGAGCGGCTCGATCGCCTCGACTGTGATGCCGGTGCGAATCAGCGACTCGAGGCCGAAGTGGGCGGCGTAGGAGCGGAGGTAGGCGAGACACTGACGGTGGTCGGGATAGGCGGGCCAGTGGCGGGGCATCGGAAAGTCGGCAAACTCGGTCAGCCGCTGTGAACTGATCAGCCGCGTCGAGGCGAAGACCCGGCTCGTGCCACTGCCGAAGAGCCAGTTGCCGCCGAGGCCCGCTTCGCGTTCCAGGCATTCGACCGGGATCCCGGCGGCATGCAGATGCCTCACCGCCGCCAGGCCCGATGGCCCGGCGCCGATCACGCACCAGGGACGTGGTTCAGCCGACGAGGGCATCGGCGAGCCTCGCAAGATCGGCGTCGGAATGCAGCCAGGAGAGGCTCGCCCGCACGAGCGACCGGCCCGGGGCCACGCTCGGCGGCCGGATCGCCGGCACGAAGAAGCCAGCCTCGGTCAGCCGGGCTGAGAGGCCCACCGCCGCCGCAGCCGCGCCCGCCACGACCGGCACGATCTGGGCCTCGGCCCCGCCAAGGTCGAGCCCGCCCGCCCGGAGGCGGTCGCGAAATGCCTCGGCCCGCGCGAGGAGTTCGCGGCGGCGGTAGGGCTCGGCCGCGACCAGTTCGATTGCCCGGGTCGCGGCAGCGGCCACCGCAGGCGGATGGGCTGTCGAGAAGATCCAGGCTCTCGCCTTGTGCCTGAGCCACTCGACGAGCCGCCCGCTCCCGGCCACGAAGCCGCCAGCTGCACCGACCGCCTTGGAAAGCGTGCCCACGCGGATGTGCACGCCGCTTGCGCAATCGAGACATTCCACCAGACCGCTGCCACGTTCGCCAAACACGCCGGTCGCGTGGGCCTCGTCGGCCAAGAGCATCGCCCCGTGCCGCGTTGCAAGGTCGCAGAGATCGGCGAGCGGAGCGATCGTGCCATCCATCGAGAAGAGTGAGTCGGTGACGATGAGCTTCCGGCGGGCGGAGCAGGCTGACCGAAGGGCCGCATCGAGCGCGGTCAGGTCGCGGTGGGGATAGACGTGCACCGCCGCCCGCGCGAGCCGGCAGCCGTCGATCAGGCTCGCGTGGTTTCGCTCATCGGAGAAGATCGCATCGCCCTCGGCGACGACTGCAGGAATCGTGGCGGAGTTGGCCGCGAAGCCGCTGGGGAAGACGAGGGCCGCCTCGACCCCGAGCCAGGCGGCGATCGCCCGCTCGAGGTTCTCATGGGCCTGCGAGTGGCCGCTCACCAGCGGGCTCGCGCCGGCCCCGAAGCCCTCGGCGCAGGCGGCTTTTGAGGCGGCCTTCGTCAGCCGCACATCGCCGGCGTAGCCGAGGTAGTCGTTGGAGCCGAAGTTCAGGAGGTCGCGGCCGTCGAGCACGACCCGTCCCCCCTGTTTGCCCTGGCGAACCCGATGCGGCCGGATCAGGTCGGCGGCCGCCAGGTCGGCCAGATCCTCGTCGAGCCAGGCGAGTGGCTCAGGCAGGGCAGCCGAGACGACGGTGGGCGGCGGGCTGGCTGGAATCCGGCAGGTCATGCCCACCAGTATGACGTCAGCGGGTCCGCTTTTTTGCGACCGGCTTTTTTGCCGCCGGCGGAGCGACCGCGGGTGGCTTCGTGCGGGCGAGTTTCTCGACCGTGCGAAACTCGGCCGCCGTGACCGGGGTGACGGAGAGTCGGCTCCCGCGGCGTAAAAGCTCCATCCCGGCGAGCGCCGGCACCGTGCGCAGTTCGTCGATCGACAGTTCGCGGGAAAAGACCTCCACGAGCTTCACGTCGACCATCGACCAGACGGGGTTCTCGGGCGATGCCTTGGGGTCGTGATACGTGCTCTTCGGATCCCAGGCGGTGCGATCGGGATAGGCCTCGCGGACGACCGTCGCAATCCCCACGGCCGCCGGCGGGGCGGCATTGGAATGGTAGAAGATCGCGAGATCACCCTGCTTCATCGCCCGGAGGAAGTTGCGGGCCTGATAGTTCCGCACGCCCTCCCACGAGGTCGTCTTCTTCGGCGCCGTGGCGAGGTCATGAATCGAAAATGTCGTCGGCTCGCTCTTGATCAGCCAGTACTGCACGGGGCGGGACTCCGGAGGTGGGCGAGAGCATAGCACGGGTGGGTTGGCGGCCGAGGCGAAGTCAACCGAGAGGTCGGGGCTATTCGTACCCTGACGCCAGACGTTCGCTGCGGCTCTGAGGTGGCCGAGGCAGCGTCAACTGGAAGGCGGGGTTGCCCGTGCCCCGTCGCCGGATGTTCGCTTCGCCATCCCGGCTTCGCTGGTTTCCTAGGCCGGCTCACGGAGCACGGGCAACCCCGCCCTATGCGGCCGGCGTCCGGAGGGCCGCCGAGGTGCAGGGGGCATGGATGCCTCTACACCGCTGAAACCGCCAGCCCCGAAAAAAGGTTTCTCACTCGGCTCCGTCCTTCATGTGCGAGGGGTGTTGCGCCGCTTCAAGGCCGTGGCTCGACGATGGACAACCGCCGACACAATCCTGGACGCCACAATCCTGTTCTCTCAGGGGGCGACGAGGCTCTGCTCCGGGCCGTGGTGGACGAGGCGGCAGCCACGGTTCGCGACGACCGGGTCCGGTTTCGGCTGACGCTTGTCTATCCGGTCGTGATCGGCCTGCTCGCAATCCTGGGCACGCTCTGGACGACCACCACGAACGACTGGCTCATCCGCAACCTCGCAGGGTCGTTCCACGAGCCACCGATTACAGCGGCTGCCGGGGAGTGGCCGCGCATCACGCCTGGCCAGGGCATGCTGATGGCCGGCGGGATCGCCGTTGCCGTGGCACTCGCGGCCTGGATCGTAGGGCTTGGTCGTTTGGTCGGCTGCCATGCAGGGCAGGCCACGCGGTGCGACCTGCTCGCGGAGCTCGCTAGCAAGAACGTCGTGCCGGCTGACCGCGACCAGATGGTGAGCGAACTCATGCAGGGAATCGACCCGCCGCGGCACACCGCCGGTGGGCCGCTCATTGCCTTGGTCGAGTCGGAGCCCGATATCGACCGGCGGGCCGCCACGCTGCGGGCGACCGCCGCCTTCTACCGCGGGCTCGATGACCGCCAGCGACGCCGGGCGCGGCGGCTCGTGCCGATCGTCGGCTGCCTGATCGCGGGGCTGGCGGTGCTCCTGTATGGCGTAACGCTGCTTCGACCGATGACGAGGCTCTTCGAGTCGCTCGCCGAGGTCCATGAGCCGATCGGCCGCGGAGGTGGGCGATGAACGCGGAGCCGAGTCGGTTCTCCGAGGAGGTGCTCGCCAGGCTGGTCGCAGAGGCGATCGAGCGGCATCGGGATCAGGCGGCCTTCGTGCGGCTCGTGGCAGCGGAGCTTCCGCAGCGGGAACAGCCGCCCTGGGTCGCGGTCGCCGCTGCGCTCGAAACGGGTGACGTGGCCCGGGGCACTGCCGCTGCCGCCGCAACGCCGGCGGTCTGGATTCCATTCTTCGCCTCACCGGTAGGCGACCCGAAGCTTCCGGCCCGAATCCTTCAGACGGCAGCCCAGCCGCCGCGGGCGGCCGAGGTGCGGTGGCTGCTCGTGGCCTATCCGCTCGCGCTTGCCATCCTCGCGCTCGGGCTGTTGACCATTCTCTCCGCGCTCGTGCTCCCGCCCTTCGAGACGATCTTTCGCGACTTCGGCATGGAACTGCCGCTCGTGACGCGGTTGGCCCTCGCCGTGCGGCCCTTCATGACGAGCATCTGGGAGCCCGTGCTCTTGGCCGGAGGGCTCCTGATCGTGGCCCGGTGGCTCATGACCCGGTGGTCGGCCGGCAGCGCAGCGACCAGCACCGCCTTCACCCGCACCCTCGCCCGACTCGTGGCCGGAGGGATCCCCGCGGACGAGGCGATCGCCGTGGCGGGGCGGGTCGTGGACGCGCGGAACCTCGCCCTGGCCACACCCCGGCGGCCGCTTTCCTATGCCGCTGCCGCTGCGCTCGACTTCGCCCCGCGGACAGCGGCGATCCTGCTCGATGCGGTGGCCGACTGCCAGGAAGACCGCAGCCGCGGCCTGCTCGGCCTCGGCCAATGGTTCGTGGGGCCGGCGATGATCGTCATGCTCGGCCTGTTCGTGGGGTTCGTGGCGCTCGCCCTGTTCTGGCCACTCGTGAATCTTGTGGGTGTCCTCTCCTAAGAGCTCGCACGGCCTACGACTCCAATGCCCGACAGCCTTCTTCACCGCATCCGTCGCCGGCTCCGCCGCGAATGGCGACGGGCCTCGTCGACCTGGGCCACCCGAGCCGAGAGTGCGGCGGTGCTGCGGCTCGTGGCGGCCTCCGCAGCCGCGGGCGTGCCGGCGGCGACAATGCTCGACGCCTGGGCAGAGGACAGCCGCGGCGGCCAGGGAACCAGGCTCGAGAAGGCAGCCCGTCTGCTGCGGCAGGGGGCAACGGCGTCGGAGGCGATCGCGGCCGTGCCGGGTCTCGTGCAGGACGACCACGCCGTGGCGTTGGCCTTTGGCGAGCGGACCGGGCTTTTGGGCCCGGTGGTGCAGACGGCGCTTGCCGGCGATGACCTGCTCGACCCGACCATCCGCCGCACCCTCCGGTCGGCCGTCGGCTATCTCACCGTCGTCTTGCTCGTGTTTCTCGGAGTCGCGTCGCAGCTAGCAATTCGGATCAATCCGCAGTTCATCAAGATCCTCGAGGACTTCGGCGGCAGCCCTCCGCCGGCTTTTGAACGCTGGCTGGTGATCGTCAAGCTGCTCGCCGGCCTGCTCTGGGTGCCCTTCTGCCTGGCGGCCGTGGCGGCTGCGATTCGGTTCTCTCCCTCGCTTCGCCGCGTGGTGCTCCGGCCCTTCGCGCGGCCCCGACGACTCGCCGCTGCTCTCGACCTTGTCGCCGTGGCCGTGGAGAACGGGCTCGAGCCGGCCGCGGCGGCGACGTCGCTCGCGGCCTGCCAGATCGATCCGGTGCTCGCTGCGCGACTGGCCCGCGTTGAAGCGGGCCCAGAGTCGCTCGGGGCGGGGCTGGCGGCGGCGGGAGTGGTCACATCCGATGAGGCGACCGTGATCGACGCCGCCGGCGAGAGCAGCCCGGTGGTGCTTCACGACGTGGCGGCGGCCTGCCGCACCCGCGCTCGCCGGCGTGTCACGGTCATCAGCGAGGCGGTCGTGCCCGCCGTCGTGGCCGTGATGGGGCTGCTTGTGCTCCTCCAGGCGCTCGCTGTGTTCTCCTTTCTCACGGGGCTGATCAATGACCTCGCCTGACAGCCACTGGCTGCCGCTGCCCCATCCGGGCCGGAGAGCCTTCACGATGCTCGAAGTGATCGCGGCCGCCGCAGTCACGGGTGTGGCGCTCGGGGCGATTGCG
>CAMDDJ010000078.1 GCA_945891385.1 Candidatus Kuenenia stuttgartensis
TCGCGTCGCGGGCGAAGATACGCCCCGATTGCTCCGCGAGCGTTCGCCGATCCCCGAGCCTCAGATCAAACGGAGGCGCCGGCTCGGGGACGGCAAAAGTCGCGTCGCGGGCGAGGATACGCCCCGATGCTCCGCGAGCGTTCGCCGACCCCCGAGCCTCGCGTCAACTCTGCTATTCCGGCTCGGGGACGGCAAAAGTCGCGTCGCGGGCGAAGATACGCCCCGATTGCTCCGCGAGCGTTCGCCGATCCCCGAGCCTCAGATCAAACGGAGGCGCCGGCTCGGGGACGGCAAAAGTCGCGTTGCGGGCGAGGATACGCCCCGATTGCTCCGCGAGCGTTCGCCGATCCCCGAGCCTCGTGTTCGCGTGCGCCGACTCGCCGCGAACCGCCCGAGGCGGTCACCGGCCGGCGAGCACCTGGCCGAGCGTCTCCTGGAGCACGCCGGCGCTCCGCTTCAGCCCTTGGAGTTCCTTGGGCCAGAGTTCGATTTCCAGGGTCTGCTCCGCCCCACCGCGGCCCACCACGGTGGGCACGGAGAGAGCGACGTCTCGCAGGCCGTAGCAGCCCCGCTGCACGGTCGAGACCGGCAGCACACGCTTCGAATCCAGTGCGATCGCATGGATCACCTCGGCGATCGACACGCCCACCGCGAAGCCGGCCCCGGTCTTCTTCTTGATCATCTCGGCGCCCGAGGTCTTGGCTCGCAGGAAGACCTCCTCGCCCACCCGGGCGGTGAAGCCCGGGTATTTCTCGAGCGGCAGACCCGCGACGCTCGCACTGCTCCAGATCGGCACCATGCTGTCGCCGTGCTCTCCCAGGATCATGGCCTGGAGTTGCGTGGCCGGTGCGGCGAGCCGCAGCGCCAGCAGGCTGCGAAACCGGAGCGTGTCGAGCAGCGTGCCGAGCCCGATGACGCGGCCCGCGGACAGCCCCAGGTCCTTATCGGCCAGGTAGGTGAGAATGTCGACCGGATTGCTGACGACGAGCACCTTTGCATCGGGCTTGATGCCGTGGGTCTGGATCGAGGCCAGGATCGAGCGAAAGAGCTCGACGTTGCGATGAATCAACGCGAGCCGGCTTTCGTCGGGCTTCCGCCGCAATCCCGCCGTGATGCAGATCAGGTCGGCATCGGCCAGGCACTCGTAGCCGCCGGCCCGAATCACCTGATCGGCGATCGCCGCCGTGCCGTGGAGCATGTCGAGCGCCTGCCCGTCGGCCAGGTCCGCGTTGGCGTCGACGAGCACGATCTCATGCACGATCCCGCCCAACTGCAGCGCGAAACCGGCCGCGGACCCGACGATCCCGCCACCACCGATGATTCCGACTTTCATAATGCTTCTTTCTCGAGGGTGTGGCTCAAGCCGCCGGGATGCCGAGCTGGCGACAGACCTGCTCGGTGACCACCTTCACGAGGGCCTCGGTGTCGAGGCCGGCAGGCAGGATCGGGCGGCTGGCGTTTTCGGGATCGGCGCCCATCGGGGGCGGTGCGTCGAAGGCGCTGCGGGTGACGCCGGTCTGCTGCCAGCTCGTGCGAAACACGTCGTTGGCGCAGATGTCGCAGTTCTCCATGCCCGGTTCGAGGCGGGGATCGGTGTAGCCCCACTTCGACTTGAGGTCGAGCAGCTCCCGAGTCTCCTGCTTGGTCAGGTAGGTGACGCGGCCGAGATCCTTGGCGAGCATCAGGATCCGGCAGTAGGCGTCAAGAATTTCGGTCCACCAGTAGGCCTTCTCGACCGACTCGCCGAAGCTGACCGTGCCGTGATTGGCCAGGATCACCACGTTTGACTTCTTCACGAAGGGCTTGACCGTGTCGGCGAATTTCTGGCCGCCGGGGGTTTCGTAGCGGGTGATCGGCACGTCGCCGAGAAACACCTCGACTTCTGGCAGCACGCACTGCGGAATCGGCTCGCGGGCCACCGCGAAGGCGGTCGCATGGGGCGGATGGCAGTGCACCACCGACTTGATGTCGGGCCGCTCCTTCATGATCGTGAGGTGGAGCAGCACCTCACTCGACCGCTTCCGCTGGCCGGCGAGCTGGTTGCCTTCCATGTCGACGATGCACAGGTCGGAGGGCTTCATGAAGCCCTTGGAAATCATGGTCGGGGTGCAGAGCACCTCGTTCGGCCCGAGGCGAAAGGAGATGTTTCCGTCGTTGCCGGCGGCGAAACCTTTGTTGTAGATGCGGCGGCCGATGTCGCAGATCTCCTCCTTGAGCTGGGCGAGCGACTTCTGCGGGGCGGCGGCAGCGGCGGGCTGGTAGGCCATGGTGCGATGCTCCTTCGGGATCCTGGGGGGTTGGACTGGGTGGTCGGGTGTGTGCGGAGGCAGGAGACTGTCCTAACGATTCTTGCCCACTTTTCGGGTCGCGGTCGGATGATGGGTTGTGACGATCATGCGGGCCAATCCGACTACGTGGGTAGCTCGAGCCGGTCGAGTAGGGCCGCGACATAAGCGTCGATCGGCTTGTCGGCCGGCCGAAAAGGCTGGGCTGCCTCGCCGCCCTCGCTGAACGCGACGAGCTGCCCCTCGCCCGCACCGAGATCGTCCCAGGCCACGAGCGGCTCCGCCGGCCCGTCGCCGCCCGCAAGATCGCCCCGGCCCAGCGGCACGACGAGCCGGAACACGCCGCCCCGGACGGTGGCATGCGGCTCGACGAGGGTCACCGTGCCGATGGTTTTTCCAATTCTCATCCCTGCGCCTCGCTCCGTTGGTCTCGCCGGTTGTGGTCGCCCATCTCAGTGTCCTGTGCAGCCGCAGCCGGCGGGGCGGGCTGCGAGCGGGGCGGGGATCTCGCCGGCAGGCCGGGCGGCCAGCTCGGTGGCAAGCCGCAGGAGGGCCGCGGCGGGGAAGGTCGACGGATCAACGACCAGCAGGTTGGCGCTGCAGTCGGCGGCGGCGGCGGCCAGAGCGGCCGGATCGCGGGCCGTCACGGCCCGCAGACTGGCCGAGCGATTCGCCAGCACCACCGCGACCGCCGGCCGGCCGCACAGGAGGACGCCGCGGGCCGCATCCCGAGCAGCGTGCAGGGCGAGCGTTGCCACGACATCGACCAGCCCGCTTGCCGGGAGCTGCGCCGCCCCCGCAACGGCCCGGGCGAGCGCTGCGCCCTGACCAGCAGGCTCCGCGCCGCACTCGGCAGAGGCCACATAAAATGGGCTCTGAGGTGCCACCGCACCTCCACCGGTTGACCTGCGGTCAATGACCAGGCCCCTCGAGCGGGCATGATCGCGGGCCGAAGGCGTGATCACGGCAGAGGCTTCGATCACGATCCGCGTCACCCCGGGCGGCAGCCGCTCCAGCATCGCCAGGGCCACGACGCGACCCGGAACCACAACGCCCTCCCGGGTCTCGGCGCCGGCCGACGGGGCGGCCATCGGTGAGACGGCCGCCGGCGGCTCCGACCGAATCCGGCGCACCACTTCCGCCACGATGGCCCGGATCATTTCGGGGTCGAGGCTCGCGTCGGAGAAGGATGGAATTGCCATGGGAATCTTCGCGGGTGTGTTCGTCAGGTCAGCAGGGGCGTGGTCTGGTGGCTCGTTGCGGCTGTGTCGTCGGCCGTGCTGCCGCCTCAGGGATCAACCAGTCCGATCGTGCTCCAGCGGGCGGGGGTCGTGTCAGAGCCGAGCAGGTCACGGAGCAGGCGGCCGTCGCTGGTGATCACCACGAGATCCCCGACCGCGGCTGAGAGCGTGTCGATCACGAGCTGCGGATCACCGTCGGACGACACCCGGTCGGCCGCCAGCGGCTGGCCAACCAGCAGGCGGGCGCCACCGAGCGACGGGTGCTTCACCGTCGCGGTCGCGGTACCGATGATCCGGGCGAGTTGCATGATGGCGTGGGGAAGGAGGAGGCGGGACGGGGGCCCGAAGTGTCTCAGCGGAGCGAGTCGGGGCTGCCGAGCACGCGGAGATCGTCCACGAGCGTGCAGCGACGCTGCCGGGTGAAGGTGAGCGGGGTGGTCACGCCCTCGCCGGTGGGCGTCGCGATCGAAAACGAGAGGTAGCCCTCGCCGCCGAGCCCCAGCCCGGCGACACTCGGGCCGTTCTTCACGAACAAGGTGGTGTCGAGCAGCCGTCCCATCCGGGTCATCGCCCGGACGTCGCTCGAGTGGATGATCGCGGTGTGGCGGAAGCCGTGCTCGCTCTCGTGGGCCCGTTGAATCGCCTCGTCGACGTCGCGGCACCGCACGAAGGGAACGAACGGCATCATCTGCTCGGTCGGCACGAATGGGTTGTCGACGTCGGTCTCGCCGAACAGGAGCTCCAACCGTTCGTCGGCCTGCACGCCGGCGGCTCGGGCCAGCACGGCCGCGTCTTGGCCGAGCAGATCCTTGCAGGGCACCGGGTGGCGGTGGGGCCCCTCGCCGGCCATCACGATCGCCCGCCGGGTCAGGGCATCGACCTGGGCGGCGCTCAGACGCAAGGCCCCGGCCCGCTCCATCGCCGCCATCAGCCGGTCGAACACGCTTTCCACCACGAACACCTGCTTCTCGCCGATGCAGAGCAGATTGTTGTCGTAGGCTGCACCCTGGATGATCGACCGGGCCGCCCGGTCGAGGTCGGCCGTGGCATCGACGACCACCGGTGGATTGCCCGGACCGGCTACGATCGCCCGCTTGCTCGACTGCAGCGCCGCCCGGGCGACCGCCGGGCCGCCGGTGACGCAGATCAGCTTCACGCCCCGGTGATTGAACAGCTCGCTCGCGCTCTCGAGGGTGGGCTCGGCCACGAGGCTCACGAGGTTGTCGATTCCCAGGTCGCGGTGGATCGCGGCGTTGAACCGCCGCACGCCCTCGGCGGCGACCTTCCGGCCACTCGGATGCGGGTTGACGACGACCGCGTTGCCGGCCGCGATCATGTTGATGGCGTTGCAGGCGATCGTGGGGAGCGAGTGGGTGACTGGGGTGATAGCGGCAATCACCCCGAACGGAGCATGCTCGATCACGGCCAGGCCATGGTCGCCGCTGAAGACCTCGCTCGTCATGAACTCGACGCCCGGCACCTTCTCGCCGAGCACCTTCAGCTTTTCGATCTTGTGCTCGAGCCGGCCGATCTTCGTCTCGGCGAACTCCATCGCCCCGAGTTCCTCGGCATCCTCGATCGCGATTCGGCGAATGTGGGCGATGGCTCGCCGCCGCCCCTCCATGCCCTGGCCCTCGAGCTGCTCAAAGGCCGTCTGGGCCGCCAGCACGGCGTCGTTGACGGAGGCATGGATCCCGTGGGCGGCCGCCGGCCGGCCGAGGCTGCCGCTGAACGTCGGAACCAAGCTCGCGGCGGGCCCGGACCGGCCGGGAGGCTGCGCGGCGATGTCTGCAGCAGCGGCGCCAGACGCCGCTCCCGGCTGGCCGGCGGCGATCTCCGCGATCACTCTGCGGACGAGGTCCGCGATTTCGGGTGCGGTGGGGATGTTGCTCATGTGCTCTCGCTCCTCGAAAAGACGTCGCGGCCATCGACCCGGACGGAATCGACAAGACCGATCACGACCGCGTCGATCGGCAGCGACTTGGTCTCGGGCGTGAGTCGGGCACTCGAACCCTGGGTGACGAGGACGAACTGCCCTTCGCCCGCGCCGAGGGTATCGACGGCGATGAACGTGCGACCGGTCGAGACCAGCCGCGACCGCGACTTCTCGTCGAGCCGGTAGGGCTCCACGACGAGCAGTTTGTGGCCCGTCATCGTGGCCGCCTTGTGGGTGGCCACCACCGATCCCGTCACCTGTGCGATGAACATCAGCCACCGGTCCTTTCGTTGTCGTGGCCAGCCGAGGCTCGCCCCGCGTCGGTCATGAGCAGGTCGCGGGTCTGGCGGGCTACGATCAGCTCTTCGTTGGTCGGAATCACCCACACAGCCGCGGCGGCTCCGGCTGCCGCGATCGGCCGTTCGCCGCTGGCCGGCGCCTGATTGGCAATCGGATCGATTGCGATCCCGAGATCCGCCAGGCCGGCGAGCACGGCCGCCCGCGTAGCCGGCGAATTCTCACCGATGCCACCGGCGAAGCCGATGGCGTCGAGGCCGCCGAGTTCCACGATGCCGGCCCCGAGCCAGTGGCGAATCGCAGCCACATAGACCTCGATCGCCTCGCAGGCCCGCTCGCTACCCTGAGCCGCCGCCTCCTCGAGATCTCGCATGTCGCCGGAGGTGCCCGACATCCCGGCCAGGCCCGCCTGGGTCGAAAGCTCGACGAGCAGATCCTCGAACGATCGTCCGGTGGACTTGGCCACGTGGAGCAACGCGTAGGGGTCGAGGTCGCCCGCCCGGTTGTTCTGCGGCAGCCCCGACTGCGGGCTCATGCCCATCGAGGTGCCCACGCTCTGGCCGCCGCGGATCCAGCAGACGCTGCTCGACCCGCCCAGGTGGCAGGAGATCGCCCGCAGCGGTCGATCGGGAGTGGCCGGAACCAACGTCGCGAGCCGCTCGGCCACGAACCGGTGGCTTGCCCCGTGAAAGCCCCACCGCCGCACGAGATGCCGCTCCGACCATTCCGTCGGCACGGCATACCGGGCGTTCCTGGCAGGAATCGTGGCATGAAAGCCCGTCTCGAAGGCCGCCACCAGAGGCACGGCCGGCAGCCGTTCGCCCAGCAGACGCATCGCCCGCACATACGGCGGGTTGTGGGCCGGGGCAACCGCCGCCATCTCTTCCATCGCCTCCAGCACCGCGGGGGTGACCCGCGTCACGCCCCCCGCCCTGCCGCCGTGCACGGCCTTGAAGCCGACCGCCGCCACCTCGGCTGCACTCGCCAGCGGCCCGCCCGGGCCGGTCAACTGGTCGAGCGCCGCCTCGAGCGCCACGGCATGGTCCGGCACGGGCATCGTCGACTCCCATGCCCGCCCGCCGGCCGCGGCATACACCCGACTCTCGGCGGCGCCGATCCGCTCGACGCCGCCCCGCGCAAGCTCCGTCCCTCCCTCCGCGCCGGCCGTTTCCGGCAGGTCGAAGAGGCGGTATTTGAAGCTCGTGGACCCGAGGTTGGAGACGAGGATCTTCATCACGAGAAGAACGACGTCACGAGGCTGTCGGCCGGTCGAGGAATGACGTGGCTGGCGACGAGTTCGCCCACCTGCTGCGCGGCGGTGGCTCCGGCCTCGACGGCCGCCCGCACGCTGCCCACGTCACCCTGCACCACCGTCGCCACGAAGGCGTTGCCGATGCTGATCCGCTTGAGGATCTTCACGTTGGCCGCCTTGGCCATCGCGTCGGTGGCCTCGACGAGGCCTACGAGTCCCTTGGTCTCAAGAATTCCGATCGCCGTGTTCATAGTCTCTCCTGAGGTAAAAGTGAAAAGAAGCTGGTGTGATGTCGAAGCAGCCACGGTGGTTCAGCCCGCCGTCGGCAGCACGATCCCGAGATCCTCGTGAGGCCGTGCGATCACCTGCACGCTCACCACGTCGCCGATCCGGCCGGCTGCCGCCGCGCCGGCGTCGGTTGCCGCCTTGACCGCCGCCACGTCGCCGGAGACGAACGCCGTCACCAGTCCGCTGCCGATCTTGTCCCAACCCACGAAGGAGACGTTCGCCGCCTTCATCATCGCGTCCACCGCCTCGACGAGCGTGGTGAACCCCTTCACCTCGATCATTCCGAGGGCTTCGATGTTCTTCGCCATCTGTCGCTCCGCTCCTGTTGCTCTCGACCCATCGTCCCGAGCGGGGCCGCGCCCCGCCGACCGCGCCGGCACGCGCCGGCTCCGCGGTTGTGTCTCGTTCGTGCGGCCCCGGCCGCCGGTCGCCCGTTTTGCCATCAGGCCTGCCTCACCAGTTCGACGCTCGTCGCGTGGTCCAGATCGGCCGCATTCCCCTCGTCGGTATCGATGTGAACCTCGAGTTTGCTTGTGGCATCGGCCCGCACGAGAAGATCGCGAAACACGGTGCCACAGGCCCCGTTGATCACCAGGCTCATGCGGTCGCCATCCCTGACGCCGTACCGCTCCGCATCGGCGAAGCTCATATGCACGTGCCGCTCGGCCCGGATCACGCCCTCGGCGAGCTCGACGGCCCCGGCCGGCCCCACGAGCACGCAGCCGGGCGTGCCCGCGATCTTGCCGCTGGCCCGCACCGGCAGGTCGATCCCGAGGGAGATTCCGTCGGTGAAGGCGAGTTCCACCTGCGAGGCCTTGCGGGTGGGGCCGAGCACCCGCACGGTGGGCAGCATCTTCCGCTTCGGCCCCACCACCATCACCGTCTCTTCTGCCGCGAAGAAGCCGTCCTGGTAGAGCGGCTTCATCGGCGTGAGGGTGTGGCCGGGACCGAAAAGCTTTTCAACGTGCTCGTCGGTGAGGTGGCAATGCCGGGCGGAAATGCTCACAACGAGCTTCGCGGCGGAAGCCGGCGAGTGCGGCATGGAGGCCTGGGGACCAGCACCGCCGTTCACCGCCGACTGCCCCTGCCGAGTCGACGCGGCCTGCGCGCCGAGGACGAGTTCGCGGACGATGCGCTCGACGGCGGCGCGGTCGAGCCGGGGGGCTGGGCTGACGATCATGCCGGGCGTCTCCTGCTCGGTGGAGTGGCTACGGGAGGCGCGACGACGGCCTCCCCCTCGGTGGGCTCGGCCAAAAGCAGCCGCGGTCCTGCGGCGGTGATCTGCGTCTGCCAGTCGGACGAGAGGCCTGCGTCGGAGATCACGAGATCGATCGAATCGAGCGGGGCGACGAGTGTGAGGCTCTTGCGGCCAAACTTGGAACTGTCGGCCACCACGATCACCCGGCCGGCCGCTCGCAGCATCGCCTGCTCCGTCTCGGCCAGGAGCAGGTGGGCGTTGAAGAGCCCCTCGGCCGATATCCCAGCCGCCGAGAGCACGGTGGTGGTCACATGGAGCCGGCCCAGCAGTTCGTTGGCATACGGTCCCAGGCAGACCCCGGTCCGCGGCGAGACGTATCCCCCGAGGAGCACGAGGTCGGTTCGCGATTCGGACGCGAAGAGATTGGCGACGGGCAGGCTGTTGGTGACCACTTGGAGCGACCGGCCCACGAGCAGCCGGGCCACCTCGTAGGTCGTGGTCCCCCCGTCGAGCAGCACCGTCTCACCGTCCGCGATCTCGGCGACGGCCCGTCGGGCAATGGCCTGCTTGGCGGCCCAGTGGGCCGGCTGCCGGCCCCCGACCTCGCCAGCAGCAAAACCGCCGACATACAGCACGCCACCGTGGGTCCGGCGGGCCGAACCCTGCTCCTCGAGGAGATCCAAATCCCGCCGGGCGGTGGACTCCGAGACCGCGAGTTCGCGCACAATTTCGTCGACCGAGGCAAAGCCCCGCAGGCGAATAATCTCCAACAGCCGGTTGCGACGTTCCAAACCTTGCACGTTTTTGCTCTCAGAACGCCCAGCATCATGATTGCAACCCGCCATTCCGTCAACAAAATCGAATGATTTTAGTTGCAAACGGGAACGCAACGTGCCAATTTGAAAGAATTCCGTCATTTTCTGCGGTTTCGGCACCTGCCCGGTGGAACCTGGTTTTTCGCCACCACACCGACTCTAGTTCACAATGAACTGCGCGGACGGGAGTGAAATAGACCCTTCTATGGCCGTTCTTCATCTCGTGGCCCGCCCTTTAGCCGTTGTGATTGAGCGGCTCACTCACCCGACCTCCCGGGCCGAATGGTCGGTTTCCGCCTGGGGTGAAACCCCGCCTCTGCCGGCGGTCGAGGCCCTGGCCCGCGCTGGGACTCATCTGCCCAGGTTTGCCTGGCCGCTGCCCGCCGGTCTTGCAGCCGAGGTCATCAGCCGGCCGGGCCGCCAGGTCGAGACCTGGCTGGCATCGCCCACGCCCGGGTTGCCGGTGGCCGAGCCGGCCGGTCTGGCCACGCTGGTCACCGCCTCCGGTGGCCAGCGAATTCGCGTGTCGATCGGCTGGCTGCTCGTGCATCCGGCCGCCCGCCGCCAGGGGCTGGGCCGACGGCTCGTGGCAACGCTCTTGATGGTGGCCCAGCAGCGGGCCATCGAAAACGTTTGGGTAGAAACACGGTCTGACTGGTTGGCGGCCACCGCCTTCTGGCGAGACTGCGGCTTTACTGCGCCGCTCTGAACCAGCCAGCCGTTTCCACGGGGCAGCATCGGCCAGGAGATCAGCCGATGGCCCGCTTGAGCCACACGCCTGCGGCGAGCAGGGCCACACCGCTGGTCACCAGGTGAATTCCGATGATCACGCCCAAATAGAGGGTCGCCTGGGCCGGATTGGCTGTAAACAGGATGCCTCCCAGCACGGCCGTGATCAGGCCATCGACGAGAATCCAGCCCCAGGGATAGTCCCGCGGCACCGAGAAGGCTGCGGTGAGCTTCGCCGCCGCCTCGAACAGGATCAGGATGCCGAGGAACACCACCAACGCTTCGATGCCGACGGCCGGCAGGGCGAGCATCGCCGTGCCCGAGACGAGCGACAACACGCCGCACAAAAGCGACAGCCAAAATCCGCGCCACGAGTAGGTGCCAAAGGCCGAGATGATCCGCATCACACCCGCGGCGACGAGCAGGCCGCCGACGAAAAAGTTGATCGTCAGCGACGGAATCAGCGGACGGGCAAAGGCTGCAGCCCCGAGCAGCACGAGCAGGATACCGAGGCCAAACGACCAGGTGCGGAGCGAAGCCAGCGGAGCGGGATGGTGTTCGGTAAGCGAGGTCATGGGCAAATTTCCGAAGAACGAGTGCCGCGAAACGTTGGGGCGTGTCGCGCCGAGTCTACGTCATGACGCCACCGCCTGAACACCCACGTCGCCCGCCGCTCAGCCCTGACGGCCGCGCAGTCCGCGCCGCCGGGCCAGGGCCGCGCCGGCCAGGCCGAGGGCGGCCAGGCCGATGGGGGAGGGCTCTGGCACCACGCTCAGTTGCATCGTGTTGCCCGAGAGCAGGAGCGTGGCGTCGAGCCCACCCACCTGGCCGGTCACGCTTCCGCCGAGCGAGCCGCTGATGCTGCTGGCGTTGAACAGCGTATAGGTGCCGGCCCCGAAGCCGCCGCCGGCTGTGAAGTCGAAATCCTCGAAGTTGATCAGACCGTTGCCAATCGCCAGGGTTCCGGAGGTGAGGTCGACCAGGTCGCTTGTGGTGCCGAGTTCGAACTCCAGCGTGCCGGTCGTCGCCCCGGTGATGTCGAGTGAGCCCGAGCCGGTGAAGGAGAGCGTGCCGGTGGGCACGAGGGCCGCGGCCGTGAGTGAACCCGAAGGCAGGCCAACTGCACCGCCACCGACCACACCCAACACCCCAGCCGTGCTCTTGGCCGAGAGGTCGAAGCCGTGCCCCGGAGCCACCTCGATGATCGAAAGCGGTGAGAGTGAGCCGTTCGCCCCGAGAGCCACATTCCCGTCCACGACCTCGACGCTGGCGACGGAGAAGGCACCGTCGATCGTCACCGTGCCCGTGCCGGCCTTGAGGAAGGTGCCGCCGCCGCCGATCGCATTGGCAAGCGTGAGCGAGCCGGACGAGTTGACACCGAAGACCGCGCCGCCCGCGACGGCGATCGTCCCGCTCCCCACCGAGCCGCCATCGCTGATCTGGAAGGTGCCAGACGAGACCGTCGTGGTTCCCGTGTTGTTCAGCGCACCGGCGAAAGAGAGCGTGCTCCCAGGTCCGCCGTCGTACCGGAAATCGCCGGCGCCAAAGAGACTCGCCGTACCCAGCGGCATGTCGCCAGACCGGGTGATCTTGAGCAAGGCACCGGATGCGATCTCCACTCCGTCCCCGAGGACCGTGAAGGTCGCAGATCCCGAGTAGGCTCCCGCGACATGCGCCGTGCCGCTCAGAATCCGCATGCCGGGATTCGAGGCGAGCGTGGCCTTGGTGTCGAGCGAGAAGTTGCCGTAGGAGACGAATTCCCCGCTGCCGGTGTTGTTGACGACAAGCTGCAGCCCCGCCGTGCCGGCCGTGAAGTTGCCGTTCATCACGATGTCGCCCGAGCCCGTCGTTTCCATGGCGAGGATCGTGGCCGCCCCGCCCGCGTTCTTGCCCGCAATCTGCACTCCGAGCGACGTTCCATTGCCGCCCACCATCGTCGCTGCGTCGTACGCGGTGTTGGCAGGAGTCCCGAACGTGAGGTCCGAGGCGCTGTTGTTGACGAATGCCTGGTCAGCCTGAAGCCGGATGTTCGCGTTGCCCTTGGCCGTGCTGTTGGCGTTGCCAAAAAACACCGGGCCAGAATCGGACGTCAGCGTGATGCCGCCTGTCGGGTGGAAAAAGACCTGCGTGGCATTCGTGGCATACGGGTCGACGGCCCAGATGTATTTGGGAGTCGGCCCAGTAAACGTCATCGAGTTCATGGACACGGTCAGGGCCCCCGTGCCCGTGCCTGTTCTCCTCCAGGCGACATCGACCGCCGTGCCGCTGACCGTGCCGCTGGTCCTGGGCTGAGCGGGGTTGTCCAGATACTGATTGAAAATGAGGTCATCTCCTGCCACCGGCCCACCGGAAGGCGGTGTCGGGTCCCAATTCGTATTGTTCGACCACAGACCGGTTCCGATGTAGTCGTTCACACCCACGCCATTGGTCCAGGTGTAGGTGGCAGCCAGGGCCGGTGAGCCCAGGGCGGCGGAGGCGAGGAGGGCGGCGAGACGGATCCGGCGGAGCGTGGTGACGAGCATGGCAAGGGTCCTCACGGGTGATCGAGAAAAGTTGAGGGTCGATGACGAGTGGTCGGTGGTGATGACGAAACGGAATGGTCGGCCTGACGAGGTTGTTCCCTGCAAACGCCAGAGAACGTGCGACCCGAGAGGCGGGCGAGCGAGCCGACGGGTTGAGACACACCCTGGGTCAGAGAACCCTATAGGCGACCATCCGGCGGCGTGAGATGTTCGTCACCTACCCCGCACCATCGACCTGGCTAGCAGGGCGTGCTCAGGGCCGACACCACGGGGGCGTCAGGACGAACGTGCTCGCACGAAAACAGTAGCGGTCCTTTAAAAACCAACGAGGCAAACCGACGGCCCGTAGCAATCACTCTAGGCCTCGGCGGGGAGTGTGCCTGATCTGCCGTCAGGATGTCAACCGATTGTTCATCGATCAAACAAGCTTTGGGCGTGATCGAAACCGCGCTGGCCGGCAACGATACAAACCGCTTGTTTTCAGGCATCTCCACAGTGTGAGCGTTTGATTCAACACGACGTCAGGCCGGGCCGAGGCCCTCCATCCGCCGCCAGGCGCTCATCTGGCCGAGATGCATCATCATGTGGCCGCCGCAGTAGAAGGACTGCACCGAGCCGATCGTGGGGAAGAGTTCCCGCATTTTCCCCTCGGCAGGGTTCGGTCGTTGGAACACCTCGTCGGGTGTGCTCCGCAGCGCTCCGCTTACCATCCGATACCCCTCACGGAAAAACTCCAGCGTCTCGTCCATCGGCGGATAGAGGTCGGCGTCGCGGTCATCCCGGCAGGTCGTGTCCTTTGAAAAGGAGATCTCGAATTGGTCGGGCACGGAGGGGGCCGGGTGTCCGATCTGTATCAGGATCTTCGGCGCGTAGAGCGAGAGATGGCCGTAGATGAAGGCCGGGTGGTTCGAGGCCACGACGACGCCCCCAGGAGTCGCGAATCGGGCGAATCGTTCGGCCGAAATGTCCTTGAGCAATCGCTCGCCATAGCCCAGCGAGACCTTGAGGGAATCGGCGATCACGTTGCCGAACGAGCGAGTCATGGGAGTGCTCCTTGAGGCATGAAAACGGAGAGTCTACCGCCCACGGGGCGCAAGGGCGGCCCTTCCAAGGGCCCATGCCAACGCGATCACTGTGGCAACGGTCGCGGTGCCGAACGAAGGTTCCGGCACGGCTGTCGCGGCCGCTCGTGCTTCCGCAGGAAAATACCCGCCACGACCGTACACGCCAGCGGTGTTGATCCCGACGAGATCGAAGACGTTGGTCACCCCGTCGTAATTCGCGTCGCCGGCCGCCCAGTCCGCGACCGCCCCCGTCCCATAGGCCCCTGCCCCGTTGATCCCGACGAGATCGAAGACGTTCACCGCCCCGTCGAGATCGACATCCCCTGGCGCCGCGAAGGAAACCCGGGCACGCCCGTCGGACGCCACGAGATAGCCGACTGCCCGGGTGCCCGCCGAGGCTGCAGCCAGGTTCGAACTGATTCCCGGCCCGGTCCAGCCGCCGCCAGCGCGGCCGGCGATGATGTCAGCCCGAAGCGCCGTGGCCGTCATCCCCCCGGTCGCCACGATCAGTTCGCCCACGCCCAGGTCGAGCCTGCCCCCGGCCGCCTGATCGACGCTCAGCCCGGCGAGCCCGACGCTCCGGCGA
>CAMDDJ010000079.1 GCA_945891385.1 Candidatus Kuenenia stuttgartensis
GGGGCCCTGGCAGTCGCCGCAGGGGCCTATTCCCGACACGAGCGTCACATCGGGCCTCTCGGCCGACGGAATCGTCGCCGGCGTGGGCTTCAGGTATTGACCCGTTTGACGATCACGGCCGTCAGGTCGTCCCGCTGGGGATTGCCGGCGGCGAAGGTGGTGACTTCGTAGGTCAACGCTTCGATGAGTTCGCGAGCTGGCAGGTCGCGACGGTGACGGAGTGCGTCGGCCACCCGCTCGGTGCCGAAGGCCTCCCCGTCAGGCCGGTCCCACTCGTAGAAGCCGTCGGTGAGCAGCGCCAGCACGTCGCCGGGGGCGAGTTCCATCCGCACCTCGCCCGCGTAGACGGCGTCGGGAAAGAAGGCCAGCGGGAGGCCTTGGGTGGGAAGTTCCTGGACGCTGCCAGTCGCCGCCTCGTACCAGAGGATCGGTCCCTGGCCCGCGCTCAGGTATTCGAACCCACCTGCGGTGGAAGCGACCCCGCAGAACGCGGTCACGAATCGGCCGTCCGGCATGTCGAGGCAGAGCAGGCGGTGCACGGCCGTGACTGCCCGGGCGAGTTCCTTCCGCTCGTGGAGCACCGCCCGAAACAGCGCTCGGGCCTCGGCCATCACGAGGGCCGGTCCGATGCCATGGCCGGTGGCATCGGCGATGATCACGGCGAGCGAACCGTCGTCGAGCGGACAGAAGTCGAAGAAGTCGCCCCCGGTTTCGTCGGCAGGGCGATTCCAGCCGGCGATGTCCCAGCCTGCAAGCACCGGCTGCTCACGGGGGAGGAGGCCCTGTTGGATGCCCCTGGCGATGTTGAGGTCACGTTCGATTCGCTGCTTCTCGGCGTAGTGAGTAAGCAGCTGCTGCCGCTGGATCGCGACACCCGCCTGGCCACCAAGGAAGCCGGCAATCTCCTCGTCGGATGGGGTGAAGTGGCCCGATCGCTTGTTGAGCAACTGGAGCACACCCACCGTGGCGTCGTCGTGATCGGCAAGCCGCGCGGCAAGGATGCTCCGGGTACGGTAGCCGCTGGCCCGGTCGACCTCGGGATTGAACCGCGGGTCGGCATAGGCATCGAGAATGTTCACGAGCTGTCCGGTGCGAGCCACCTCGCCGGCGATGCCCCGGCTGGCGGCAAAACGAATCTCGGAAATCAGGCTGCCGTCGCTGCCGGTCGCGATCCGACTCCAGAGCTCGTCGGCTTTCGCATCGTAGAGAAAGACCGTCGCCCGTTCGCAGTCCAAGAGGTCGATCGCAGCCGACACGATCGTCGCGAGCAACTGATCGAGATCGACGGTCGCGCCAAGCCGCCGGGCCACCTCGAGCAGCCGTTCCAGGGCCGCGACGCGGGCGGCGGGCGCGAGCGTAGACGGCATGGGGAACGTCGTGTTGGGGCGGGTGGGGGAATGAAAGCCTCGCGGCTCGGCAGCCTACCCGAGGACGGTGCGGGCCGCGAATCTATACTGTAGGTATGCAACGCGTCTTCGTTTCACGGCGGTGGTATCGGTTGGTCGCGGTCGGCGTCGGACTCGCCGTGGGTTCGTTCGGGCCAGTCGCCCGAGCCGAAGCCACGGTTGCGGGGCCGGAGCGACTCCGCGAATACTGCGGAGCCTGTCATTGCGACGGCGGTGCCGAGGGGGGCATCGACCTCGACCGGCTCCTCGAAGGGCTGCGAACCTGCCGGCCGAGTGACGGCTCGGCGGAGGAGGCGGCGTGGGCGGCGATCTGGCGAAATCTTCAGGCCGAAACGATGCCGCCGGCCGACGAGCCGCGGCCGGACCCAGCCGAGCGACAGGCTCTCGTCGGCTTCGTGCTCGGCGACGTGCTCGGCGTCGATCCTCGGCGACCCGATCCGGGCCGGGTCGTGCTCCGGCGGCTCAACCGCATCGAATACGGCAACACCGTCCGCGATCTGACAGGGTTTCGTGAGAACGTGACGGACGATCTGCCCCCCGATGACACGGGCTATGGCTTTGACACCATCGGCGACGTGCTCTCGCTTTCACCCCTCTTGCTGGAGAAGTACCTCGACATCGCCGCCCGGGTGGCTGACGAGGTGGTGATCGCGACCGGCCAGCAGGACGATTCCGATTCGGCTGCAGTCTGTCGGCTGCTTCCGTCGGCCGAGGTGCCCGACGACCAGGGGGCCCGCGACGACCAGCGTCGGGCCGCACTCCGGCAGTTTGCAGACCGGGCCTTTCGCCGCCCGGTCGACGATGCCACCCTCGACCGGCTGGTGGGCGTGGCGGCGGATGCCGAGGCCGCGGCGGGCGGCTCGTTCCAGGCGGGGATTGCTGCAGCGACGACGGCCGTCTTGGCGTCGCCTCGATTTCTGTTCCGGGTCGAGGAAACCGATCCTGCAGAACGCGAGGCTCCCGCAGGCACCGCGGTGCCGATCGACGAGTATGCCCTGGCTTCGCGGCTCTCGTACTTCCTCTGGAGCACGATGCCGGATGACGAGCTGTTTCGGCTGGCGGCCGAGGGCCGGTTGCGGGAGGCACTGCGCGGCCAGGTCGAGCGGATGCTTGCGGATCCCCGCAGCGACGCCTTCGTGACGAACTTCGTCGGCCAATGGCTCCAGACCCGCGATGTCGAGAGCAAGTCAGTCGACGTGGAGGGGTTGTATCGCAGCCGCGGCCGCGGTTGGTGGCGGCTCGCCCGGCTCTTCAGTTGGGAGGTTCGCGAGGCGATGCGGCTTGAAACGGAACTCCTCTTCGCCCACGTGCTTCGTGAGCGGCTACCCGCCACGGACCTGCTCGTGTCGCCCGTCACGTTTCTCAACGAGCCGCTCGCCAGGTTCTATGGCATCGAAGACGTGCGCGGAAACGAGATGCGACTGGTCGATGTGCCGACCGATTCCGGCCGGGGCGGGCTCTTGACGCATGGCAGCATCCTGCTCGTCACGTCGAACCCCAACCGCACCTCGCCCGTCAAGCGGGGGCTGTTCGTGCTCGACAACCTGCTCGGCACGCCTCCGCCACCCCCGCCCCCGAGCGTCCCACCGCTCGAACAGGCTGCCGCGACCGCAGGCGAGGCGGCCACGATGCGGGAGTTGATGCAACGGCATCGGGCCGACCCAGGCTGTGCCGCCTGCCACGCCCGCATGGATCCCCTGGGGCTCGCCCTCGAGCAGTACGACGCCGTGGGGAGGTTTCGCCGGGGTGAGGAAGCGGTGGGGATCGACACGGCCGGGCAGTTGATCACGGGAGAACCATTCCAAGACGCCGGCGAACTCGCGACCCTGATTGCCGGCCCGAGGCGACGGGATTTTCATCGCTGTTTGGTCGAAAAGATGCTCACCTACGCGATCGGTCGCGGACTGCGATACTCCGACGCCCCGGCGGTGGATATCATCATTGGGTCGTTGGACTCGGAGGGCAGGCTGATCGACGCGGTGCAGGGAGTCGTCGCCAGCGTGCCATTTCAGATGCGTCGAGCCGGTGATCCCTCCGTGTTTCCTGTGCCCACCCCTCCCGAGGCTGAATAATGACAATGCCGGCGGCTGATCGTCTGCAGTTCTCCCGCCGCTCGCTGCTTCGCGGAGTCGGGGCAGCCGTGGCCCTTCCGGTCTTTGAGTCGCTCACGCCCGTTCAGGCGGGCAACGCCGCGGCGGTGGTCCCCACGCGGATGGCCGTGCTCTATGTGCCGAACGGCGTCTTTATGGATCGCTGGCGGCCGGTGGGGGAGGGACGGGATTTTTCGTTCGGCCCCACGCTCGAGTCACTGACGCCGTTTCGGGATCGGCTGCAGATGATCACCGGGCTTTCGCATCGCAACGCGACCGCTGGCCCGGACGGGCCCGGCGATCACGCCCGGGCGATGGCCACCATTCTGACGGGCGCTCGGGCGCGGAAAACCGCGGGCGCCGACATCCGGGTCGGGATCTCGATGGACCAGGTAGCGGCCAACGCGATCGGCCACCAGACTCGGTTTCCCTCGCTCGAACTCACCTGCGATGAGTCGCGAAAGAGCGGCAACTGCGATTCCGGGTATGCCTGCGCCTACCAGTTCAACATGTCGTGGCGGAGCCCCACCCAGCCGGCCACCCCGGAGATGAATCCTCGGGCCGTGTTCGAGCGGCTGTTCGGCTCGGGTTCGGCCGCAGAGCGGGCCGCCAACCTCGCTGCCCGGCAGGTTCGGCGGCGGTCGATCCTGGATTTCGTGGCCGCCGACGCCCGCGATCTCGAGCGCCGACTTGGCGTAGGGGACCGCCGCAAACTCGACGAGTACCTCGATGGCGTGCGGGAGATCGAGCGTCGGGTGGCAGGCTTTGACAGACCGGTGGAGGGAGTGCCGAACCTCGACCTCCCCGATCGTCCGCCGCGGGAATACCGCGACCATTTCGACCTCTTGTCCGACATGCTCGTGCTTGCCTTCCGCACCGACTCCACTCGGGTCGCCACCTTCATCCTCTCCCATGACGGCAGCAACAGGACCTTCCCCGAGATTGGCGTGACCGAGTCGCATCACGAGATCTCCCACCACCAGGACCGGCCGGAGCGGCTGGAGTTGATCGGCCGGATCGACCGCTACTACGCCGAGCGGCTGGCCGCCTTCCTCGGGAAAATGGCGGCGGTACCCGAGGCCGACGGCCGCTCCCTCCTCGACCACTCGATGATCCTCTACGCCTCGGGCATCTGCGACGGCAACCGGCACAACCACGACGATCTGCCGGTCGTCCTCGCCGGCGGCGCCGGTGGTCGGCTGGCCACGGGTCGCCACCTCCGGCTTCCCGGCGAGCGGCCGATGAGCGACCTCTTCCTCACGATGCTCGACCTCGTCGGTGCTCCGCAGGACCGGTTTGGCGACTCGTCGGGAGTGCTCGCCGAGGTCCGAGCGTGAGCATGGGGGCACGCCCACCCCGAGCGACTGGCCCACGAGCACGCGTGCCGTCGCTCAGCGGTCGTCTTCCGGAATCCGCCTCCAGACGGTCGTGCCGTCCTTGATCGTCTCCTCCACGCGGATCGTCTCGATCGTGGCCGACGGCACCGTCAGTGGGTTGGCTGAAAGGATCACGAGATCAGCCCGCTTGCCGGGCTCGATCGATCCCTTCGTCGCCTCCTCGCCATACATCCTCGCACCGTCGATCGTGATCGCTTCGAGGGCCTCGAGCGGCCCGATCTGCTCGCCGGCCCCGATCGTCTGACCCGACCGGGACATGCGGTTGACAGCCGTGTGGATCGTGAAGAGCTGATCGAGCGGCGAGACGTTGAAATCGGTGTGGTTCGCCGGCCGGATGCCCAGCGCCCGCGCCGATCGCATCGGGCTGATGAAGTCGGCCTGCTGCCGCCCGCGGTTGGCCAGGTGGGTGTCGCCGAAATAGAAGCAGTGGAGCGTGAAGAACGAGGGGGTGATCTTCCAGGCGGCGTACTTCTCGAGTTGGTCATGGCGAATGAATTGCGAGTGCACGCCGACCGTGCCCCTCGGCTTCGCGGGATCGCCGCCGGATGCGAATCGATGGGCCTCGAGGAGCGCGTCGATCGCCGCGTCGCCGTTGCAGTGCACGAACAGCGTCGCTCCGCCGTCGTAGACCCTCTTCACCCACTCGTTGAGCGTGGCCTGGGGGAAGGAGAGCTCGCCCCGCCAGTCCTTTTGCCCGGCCGGCCCGCTTACGAGATAGGGCGTGGTGAAGGCGGCGGTGCGGCCCTGCGGCGAGCCGTCGGCCACGATCTTCACGCCGCCGATCCGCAGCCGGTTGCGATACCCAGGCTCGTTCGCTGGAGGCTTGCCGGCGAACACCTCGTCAAGCTCGGTGATGAACGGAAGCGCCACGACGTCGAGCTTCAGGTCACCCCGGTCGGCGAGAATCCTGAGCAGGTCGAGTTGGTGCTTCATCGTGGCCCCTTCCTGGGCCGTGGTGATGCCATTCTTCAAGTAGAGCTCCTGACCGGCTCTCAAGAGTGCGAGCGATTCGTCGGCGCTCGGACCCGGCACCTGGGAAAAGATCGGAAGAAACGCCGTCTCGAAGAGCAGCCCGTCGGGTTCGTTCGAACCCGGCTCGCGGCCGATCACGCCGCCCTTGGGTGTGGGCGTGGCAGCGGTGATGTCATACGTCGCCAGGGCCTTCGAGTTGAGCATCGCCCCGTGCCCCGACACGTGCACGATCATCACCGGATTCTCAGGGAATGCCGCGTCGAGCTCCTGCTTCGTGGGCGGCCGCCGCTCGGCGAGGAGTTCCGGGTCGTAGCCGAAGCCGACCACGAACGTGCCCGGGCCGAGCTTCCGCCGCGCCTGCACGGCCTTCAGGGCCGCGATCACGTCGGCCACGCTGCGGCAAGGACCCGCCGGGGGCGAGGCGCAGAGGGCCTGCGTCTGCACGTCGACGAGCGCCCAGAAATGACTGTGACCATCGACGAAGCCCGGTACGAGCGTTCGGCCGCCGAGATCGGTCACCTGCGTGCCGGGGCCCGCCAGCTTCATCACGTCGTCTTCGGCACCCACCGCGATGATCTTCCCTGCGGCGATCGCCACCGCGGAGGTGGTGGGCTGGGCCGGGTTCACCGTGACGATCGGACCACCGCGGATGATGCGGTCGGCTGGGGCGGCTATGGCTCGGGATGCGGTGCCGGTGGCGGCAAGCGCGACGAGCAGAATGACGCGAATGACGAACGACATGACGGGCTTTCCGGGGAGGTATACGTTGGCTGAGGCTCTGACGATGCAGTGTAGCGGACGCCCCTGCTGCAACGGTCGCCACATCAAGCCATTGGCTGCGGTCCGCGGTCGCTTGTCCCTTCCGCCGCGGAGTCCCGCGAGGCCCACCGACCCATGGTCTATGCCAAGCGTTTCAGCGGGTGAACGTGTTCGTCATGAACGCCCGCCTGCGGAAGGGCCGTTGACCGGGCTCATCGTCAGTCGTCCGCGGCGAAGGGTTCGATCTCGACCGTCGCCGGCGGCAGGCTCTGGAGGAACACCCGGCCGTAGGGCTTGGTGAGCATTCGGGGATCGAGAATCACGACGGTGCCCCGGTCGTCAGCCGTCCGGATCAGGCGGCCGAAGCCCTGCTTGAGCTTGAGCACGGCCTCGGGCAGCTGGTATTCGACGAAGGCATTGCCCCCCGCGGCGTTGATCGCCTCCACCCGGGCCGCCACCAGTGGCCGATCGGGCACTGCGAAGGGCAGCCGGGTGATGATCACCGTCACGAGCTGCTCGCCCGGTAGGTCGATGCCTTGCCAGAAGCCGTCGGTGCCGAGGAGTACGCTGGCCGGACCGGCCCGAAACTCCTCGAGCATCTTCGAGCGGGGCAGACCGTCGGCCTGGCTCACGAGCCGGTAGTTTCGTCGCACGCACCAGCCGGCCAGATCAGCCGAGGCCCGGGCCAGCGCCTGATGGCTCGTAAAGAGCACCAACGCCCGACCCTCGCTGCGGGCCACATACCGCCGCACCATCCGCACCACGGCAGCCTCGTAGGCATCTCGCTCTGTCGGGTCGGGCAGCTTGTTGACGAGAATCAGTCGGGCCTGCGAGCCGTAGTCGAAGGGGCTGCCGAGCCGCGCGGCGAGCGCCGTGTCCGGCACGCCGAGCCGGTCGCGGACAAACCCGAAGTCGGCCAGCGGAGGCCGGTTGTCAGGCTCGAATTCCTGGTCATGCGGCCGTGAGCCCGTCTCTACGGCGAGCGTGGCGCTCGCCAGAACGACGGTTCCCACGCGGTCGAAGAGTTCCCGGCGGAGCACCTGCCCGACGTCGATCGGGGCGCTCGAGAGCGTGATCCGTTCCCGGCCCCGGCGGCCGCGGTGGCTCTCCACCCACCAGACGCAGCCGGCCACCTTCTGCCCGAGCCAGGTGGCCACCGCTGCGGCGTGCAGCTGAAGCCGGTCGGCGAGCGAGACAAGATCGTGGCGATCGGCCGCGGTGGCGAGGCCGTCGGCGCTGGTGCGGAGCTTCCGCGCCAGCCCATCGAGGCAGTCGCCGAGCGTGTCCGGCACGATCCCCGGGCCGCGGACCCGCCAGGGGGAATCACCGGAGGTGCCACAGGCCTCCCGGACCACCGCAAAGAACTCGTCGGCCGCCCGGCGGCAGCGCCGGACATCCGGCTCGAGATCACGCAGCGAATAGTGGGCGAGCAGGCCGCGGCCGGTACGTTCGTTCGCCAGCCGCGAGAGCACCCGCTCGATGCCCCCGCTCGACACGCCCACGCCAAGGTGCTCGCTGGCCACTGCTTCGAGCGTGTGGGCCTCGTCGAAGATCACGATGTCGTGGGCCGGGAGGAGGCTTGCCCCGGCCCGCCGCATCGCAAGGTCGGCGAAATAGAGCGCGTGGTTTACCACGAGCACCTGGGCATGCTGCATCCGACGGCGGGCGGCGTAGTAATGGCAGTCGCGGTAGGTCGGGCAGGCCCGGCCCATGCAGTTGCCGGAATCGCTCTTCACCTCGTCCCAGACATGGTCGCTCGGCAGGGCTGGCAGGTCGGAGAGCGTGCCGTCGGCCGTATGCTTCGCCCAGCCGCCGATCTCGAGTAATTCGGCCCGCTCCCCCTCGCCGTCGAACAGGCTGCCGGAGCGTTCGATCGCCTGCTGCAGCCGGCGAAGACTCACGTAGTTGCCCCGGCCCTTGACGAGCACCGCCGAGAATTCCCGGGGCATGACCGAGGCGACGAGTGGAATGTCCTTGGCGATGAGCTGCTCCTGCAGCGCGATCGTGTGGGTGGAGACGACCACGCGCCGGGGCCGTTGGCCGGCCGGCCGCGCTGTCGCCTGCCCGCCATCCTCGTCGTCCTCGGTCTCGGCGGTTGACGGGTCGGATTCCACGGCTGCCATCACGGCCTGATCGGAGGTTGCCGCCAGGACCGCAGGCACGAGGTAGGCAAGGCTCTTGCCCGTGCCGGTGCCCGCCTCGACCACCGCGTGCCGCCGCCGCTGGATCGCCTCGCCGACGAGCCTCGCCATCTCCAACTGTTGGGGCCGCGACTCCCAGCCTGAAAGCCGAGCGGCCAGCCGTCCGGAGGGCCCGAGCAGGTCATCGGCCGCAGGTTCTTCGATCATTCCGCTCATCCCGCGAGTGTACCGGAGGCCATGAGGGTGGATTCCGCGGGGCTGCGATTCGAAGTAGTCTTGCAACCGCGGGTTTGCCTCCGCCTACCGTCTCGCCCGAGGAACCGATCATGTCCGATGCCGCTGGCCAGCCGAAAGCCTGGGGAGGCGTGTTTCGCGAACCGACCGATGCTCGCGTCGAGGCCTTCTCCGAGAGCGTGTCATTCGATCGCCGGCTGGCCGACGACGACATCGACGGCTCGATCGCCCACGCCCGGATGCTCGCCACCTGCGGCCTGATGACGGTGCAGGAGGCCGACCAGGTCGCCCAGGTGCTCGAAGAGATCCGCGGCGAGATCCGGGCCGGCCGGTTCGAGTTCACGGCGGCCAAGGAAGACATCCACCTGCACATCGAATCGGCGCTCACCGCCCGGCTTGGTGACACCGGCCGCAAGCTGCATACGGCTCGCAGCCGTAACGACCAGGTGGCGACCGACCTCAGGCTCCACTGCCGGCGGGCGATCGACCGACTGGATGCGGGACTGGCCGAACTTCAGCGGTCGTTCCTCGGCTTCGCCGAGCGGGAGCAGGATCTCGTGATCCCCGGCTACACCCATCTGCGGCGGGCCCAGCCGGTGCTGGCCGCCCATCAGTTGCTCGCCTGGTGCGAGAAGCTCCAGCGGGATCGCGATCGGCTGGCCGACTGCCGCCGCCGCACGAACGTATTGCCGCTGGGCTCGGGAGCGCTCGCCGGCACGAGCCTGCCGATCGATCGGGATCATGTGCGGGATTCACTCGGCTTCGACGCGGTTGCCTCCAATAGTCTCGATGCCGCGAGCGACCGAGATTTCGCCTGTGAACTGGCCTTCGTGGCCGCGCTGACTGGCGTGCACCTCTCGCAGTGGGCCGAGGAGTGGATCATCTACAGCACGCACGAGTTCGGTTTTCTGCAACTGCCCGAGGGCTTCTGCACGGGCAGCTCGATCATGCCGCAGAAGATCAATCCCGATGTGCTGGAACTCGTCCGTGGCAAGTCGGCCCGGCTGATCGGGAACCTCCAGGCGCTGCTCGTGCTCTTGAAGGGCCTGCCCACCGCCTACAACCGCGACCTCCAGGAAGACAAGGAGCAGATCTTCGACTCGATCGATACGCTCGAGGCGGTTCTCGGCGTGGCGGCCCCGCTCGTGGCGGGCACGCGATTCGACCGTGAGCGGCTGGCTGCCACAATCGTCGGCGGTCACCTCGATGCCACGAGCCTGATGGAAGGTCTGATCAGCCAGGGCGTGCCCCAACGGACGGCCCACGAGATCGTGGGCAAGCTTGTGCGACGGGCGATGACGCGGGGAGTGGCCCTGGCAGACCTTGCCGATCAAGAGATCTCCCAGGATTATGCCGGCTGGAATGCCGCCTTGCGTGGGGCCCTGGGGCCTTCCCGGGCAGTTGAACGGATGCAGAGCTTCGGCTCGACCGCTCCGGCCGCCGTGGCCGACCAGATTGCAGTCTGGCGGCGCCGACTGGGTGTCGCCTCCGCCTGACGGCGACGGCACCTCGGCACGGAATATTCTGATGCGCTTGGCAGGCAGCAGCCACAGGATCACGGGCACGTTCTGGATCGCCGGCGCTGCGGGTCTTGCCGCGACCATGGCGTGGGCCGCTCACCCGACCGAGCCGCCACTCGATTCCCTGCAGCGGGCGGTGGTCGAGTCGCTCGATTCGTCGCTCGGGCTGCCGGGCGGCGAGACGCCCGCTGCGATCCTCGAGGCGGCGATCCGGGCCGCCGACGTCGAGGCCTGGGGGGCTGCCCAACGGTATCTCAACCGATTCGCCCAACTCGCCGACCAGGCGGGAGACCAGGGGCCGGACCTGTTCGCCAACCTCGCCGATGCGATCGACAATTCAGCGCTCGTCCGGCTGGCCGCCACGATGGACAAGCACGAGCCTGCGGCAGGCCGGCTCGTGCGGGCGATTCTCGAGTCTGGTCGGCTGCGACGGCGGGACCCGACCCGCTTGGCCGCCACCGCGGCGGAACTGGCCAGCGACGACCGGGCTGTTCGCCAGCGGGCTGCGGAGCAGTTGCTCGCCGCGGGAGTCGATGCCCTGCCGGTTCTCGTGCCGCTCCTTCCCGAGCAGGAAGGACAGCCGCAGCCGGCTGCACGGCAGCGGTGGCTGGCTCGGGAGCTCGTCGCGCGGCTGGGGAACGATGCTCGGCAGCCGCTGCTCGACTGGCTCACGTTCGGCGACCCGGGCGATTGGGCCAGCGTGATCGAGGCGCTCGACGTCAGTGGTGCCACCGATATCGAGGACTTCCTCCTGGCCCCGGCCTTGGTTGCCGACACGCCGCCCGCGGCGCAGGCGGCCGCCTGGCAGGTGCTGACCCGGCGGGCAGCCGCCCGCGGGAACCAAGAACCACCCGTCGCAGGACCGGAGGCGGCCGTGAACCGGCTGTTTGCCCGCCTCGATCGGCTCATGACACCCGCGGGGCTGCCGCCCGTCGACTGCCTCAGGCTCGAACCCTTCACCGATCCAGGCAAGGCCGCGGCGGCCTTCGGCGGACATGTCGAAGGCCTCGTCGGCCGGCGGCTCTGGAATGCGGAAGCCCGGCGGTTCGACTCGGCCGAACTGACTCCTCGCGCCGCCCGGGCCCGCGAGGCGGTCTCCCTGGCCCGGGCGCTTCAGGCGCTCGATGCTCGCGAGGAAGCGGTGGTCGATCTGCTCCTGCTCACGAGACTCGAAACAGCCCTCGTGACGGGTGGCACGACTGCGGCCGAACTCGACCGCATGCCCGGCGGCGTCTGGATGGAACCGCTGGCAGGGCCGACCGGGTTCCAGGTCGAGACCGCCGGCCGGCTGCTCGACCAGGCGATTGTTCGCGGGACATGGCTGGCGGCCACCGCGACGGCGCGGTCGCTTGCGGCCAGCGACGAGCCGGTGACCGCGCCGGCCGGAAGCCTTGGCACGCTCCCGCCGAGCGTGCGGGATTCACTCGTGCGGGCGCTGGCCGTGCCCGACGCCGCCCTGCAGTTCGCGGCCGCCCGCACCCTCGCGCTCGCGGCCGGTGAGCCGCCCTATCGTGGCAGCAGCCGCGTGCTCGAGGTGCTCGTTCATGCCGCGACCAGCACCGGTCGGGATCGGGCGGTCGTCGCCCATCCCTTCAACGCGGTCGGGCAGGAACTGGCCGCGAAGGTGGCCGGCTTCGGCTACGACCCTGTCGTCGTGACGAGCGGTCGCAAGGCGGTGTTCGCGGCCCGCGAGTCGGCCGACACCGTCGTCGTGCTCTTGGGTTCGCGGATCCTCACCCCCACGGTCATCGAGACGGTCCAGTTTCTGCAGCAGCAGCCGGTGGGTGACATGCCCGCGATCGTCGTGCTCGTCGATCCGCTCGACGACCACGGCGGGAGCCGCCATCTGACGCGGCTGTTCCTGGCCTGTCGCGAACTGGAAGGGGTTGCGATCTCTGATCGGCTCGACAGCATGTTCCGCCCCGTCGTCGATGGCGTCGGCGGTGAGACGGGGCCTCGCTTCCCCGATGTGGTCGCCCAGGCGGCGGGGCCGGCCGCGGTCGATCCGGGGCGTCGGGCCGTCGCAGCGTCGGCCCGTTTGGCGCGGGCCGGCGAGGCCCTCGGACTTCTCGCGGCACTCGGCCGTCGGGGCTGGGATGTCGCCGCGGCGGCCGACTCGGCCCAGCGGGCGCTCGTGCTGACGGAACTCCATCCGCCGGCGATCTCGCTCCTGGCCGCCCTGGGCAGCCCCCTCGCTCAGGAGGCGCTCGAGCAGGAGGCGGTGCGGGACGGCCTTCCCCCGGAGGCTCGTCAGGCGGCGGGAACCGCCTTTCGGGAGAGCGTCGATCGCTATGGCCTGCTGATGACGAGCCGGCAGTTGCTCGACGCCTACGCAAGGTACAATTCGGCCGCCGACGACACGGTCCGCGGTGCCGCCGGCGATGTGCTGAACGTGATCGAGGCGGCCCGCAGGAATCCCGACGCACCCTTCGATGCTCCGCCCCTCGAGTCACGACGCTGATCCGCACCGGACCGGCCCGATCGCCGGGCTGATCGGTGGCAGCCCCGCGATGCTCGAGGTCTACGCCACCACTCGCAAGGTGGCCGCCTCGAATGCCTCTGTGCTGCTCCTGGGAGAGACCGGAACGGGCAAGGAACTGATCGCCAAGGCGATCCACGTCCTGTCGCCCCGCGGCAGCGGGCCGTTTGTCCGCGTGAATTGCGGCGCCCTGTCGGAGAGCCTGCTCGAGAGCGAACTCTTCGGCCACGTCCGTGGAGCCTTCACCGGCGCCGTATCGAACCGGGCCGGTCGGTTCGAGGCGGCCCACACGGGCACCATCTTTCTCGACGAGATCAACTCGACGACGCTTCACCTGCAGGTGAAGCTGCTCCGGGTGCTTCAGGAGCGCGAGTTCGAACGAGTGGGCGACACCGAAACGATCCGGGTCGACACCCGCGTGATCGCGGCGAGCAACCGGGATCTGCTCGACGAGGTGACGAAGGAGTCCTTCCGCGAAGACCTCTACTACCGGCTCAATGTCGTGCCGATCGTGCTGCCCCCGCTGCGGGCCCGACGGGAGGACATCCCGCTGCTCGTGAGCCACTTTCTCGAGCTCTACAACGAGCAGAACGATCGCTATGTCGTGCATCTCCAGGCCGAGGCGCTCGAGGCGATCGTGCGGTATCACTGGCCGGGCAACGTCCGCGAGCTCCAGAACGTGGTCGAGCGGTGCGTGGTGATGGCCCCGGGCGACGAGATCACGCTCGACCTACTGCCGGTCGCGATCCGGGGTGGCCGGGCGGAGACCTCGCTCCCCGGCCGCGGTGGCGATCTCGACAGCCTGGCGCGGGAATTGGTCGAGCAGGGGCTGGCCACGGCGCCGGCCGACGACGAGAACCTGTTCGACCGGGTCGTCAGCCGCGTCGAACGGGAACTGATCGCCCAGATGCTCGGAGCCTGCGGCGGCGTGCAGCTCAAGGCGGCCGCCCGGCTGGGCATCAACCGCAACACGCTTCGGAAGAAGCTGCTCGAGCATGGCCTGGAGGAGGGAGAGGCGACATGAGCCGGCGTTCCACCCGACTGGTCGGAGCCGCGATCCTGGTGCTGGCCGTCGCGGGCGGTGTCCGTGCGGCGGACGCACCCGCCCGGCCGCGGCCCAACATCCTCCTGATCGTGGCCGACGACCTCGGCT
>CAMDDJ010000080.1 GCA_945891385.1 Candidatus Kuenenia stuttgartensis
AGGTCACCTGGTACACGCACTTCACCGAGCACTTCACCGAGCACTTCGAAAACGGTCTTCAGGGTCGGGGTTGCCCGTGCCCCGAGAGCCGGCCTAGAGAACGAGCGCAGCCCGGAGGGCGAAAGCGAAGTTATCTCGGAGCGAGCTGAGGCCATGGAGGGCCGAAGCGAGCGTCCGGCGACGGGGCATGGGCAGTCCCGACCCACCAGGAGACGTCGCCTCCGCCCCTTCATGCGGCAGCGAACATCCGGCGACGGGGCACGGGCAACCCCGACCCACCAGGAGACGCCGCCTCCGCCCCTTCATGCGGCAGCAAACGTCCGGAACACGGGCAAGCGAAGCCCGCCCGGCCGCTCATGCTCGACCGCGGAGCATCATGTGCCAATAGAGCCAGGGGAGAAACCAGCCCTTGAACAGCCACATGCTGTATCGCTCCTGCGACTGGTCGATCGGAAACGACTCCGTCGGCTTGCCGTCGTAATCGAACTCGGCCAACACCATCTTCCCGTAGCCGGTGACGACCGGGCAGGAGGTGTAGCCGCCGTAGGAATCGGCCAGCGGCTTCCCGGCCATCGCCGCCCGCAGGTTGGCCACCAATACCGGCGCCTGCTTGCGGATCGCGGCGCCGGTCTTGGAGGTCGGCAGTCCGGCCGAGTCGCCGATTCCGAAGACGTTGGCGAACTTTGGGCTTCGCAGCGTGTGCTTGTCGACGGCGCACCAGCCATGCTCATCGGCGAGCGGACTCGAGCGGATCAGGTCGGGTGGCCCCATCGGCGGGGTGACGTGCACCATGTCGTAGCGGATCACCGACCGCTCCTTCGTGTCCATGTGCTCGAGCACCGCTTCATGGGCGTCGGGCCGGATTTCCACAAGGTTCCGGCGAAACTCCGCTTCGATGCCCTTGCGTTCGACCACCTGCTCGAGCGTCTTGCGATACTTTTCCACGGCAAAGATCGCCTTCTGCGGTGTCGCGAACACCACCCGGGATCGATCGCGAACTCCCTGCCGTCGAAAGGCGTCGTCGGCGAGATACATGATCTTCTGCGGAGCGCCACCGCACTTCACTGCCGAGTTCGGCATCGTGAACAGGGCCGTACCTCCCTTGAAAGTGCGGATGCACTCCCAGGTGTAGGCCACGTGCTCGTACGAGTAGTTGCTGCAGATTCCCCGGGTGCCGACACCTTCGAGGAGACCGGGAATCGCGGTCCAATTGACCTGGATGCCGAGGGCCACGACCAGCCAGTCGTAGGTGATCCGTTCGCCGTTGACGGTCGTGATGGCGTTCTCGTGGGGCAGCAGGCCAGCGACGCGATCCTGGATCCAGGTCGTGTTCTTCGGGATGTAGTCGGCCTCGCGCCGCCGGCTGGTCTCGCGCGGAAACACGCCCGCACCCACCAAGGTCCAGAGCGGTTGGTAGAAGTGGTGTTCCGACGGTTCGACGATGCCGATCCCGACCCGGGGATCCGCCCGTCGCAATTGGGCCGCCACCGTGATGCCCGCGGTGCCGCCGCCAAGAATCAGAACCGGGACGTGCCGGGAAGCTGGCGAGGCTGGCATGACGGACTCCTGAGACTGGGGCCTGCGAACGAATAACCCTCACGGCGGAAAATCCATCATATCGCGATGCGACGATATGTCAATCCGGCTTTCACTCGGACGCTGATGGCGGAAGGCCTGGTCGGACCGGTGCGGGCCGAAAGGCCTCGCCCACCGCTGTCGCCAACGATCTCGCTGCCCGTGCTCGTCGGCTGCGGCGTGTCGGCCGGCACGATCGGTCGCTACCCTGTGGCCAGCGACGTCATCGTCGGGTCGGCGGTGTAGTGGGCAGGCGATTGCATGACCAAGCCATCCTTCCTTGTGGCGGAGCCTGTGGCAGCTGCGCTCGCCGCCGGAGAGCCCGTGGTCGCCCTCGAGACGACGCTCGTCACCCACGGGCTGCCGCATCCCCGGGGGCTGCTCACCGCTCAGGCGTTGGAGACGGCCGTTCGCGAACACCACGCCACCCCCGCCACGATCGGCATCCTCGACGGCGCGATTCGCGTCGGCCTGACTGAATCGGAACTCGAACGTCTCGCCGCGAGCGACGCCGTGAAGGTCAACCTCGGCAATCTTGCAGCCGTGGTCGCGGCCGGCCGGGCAGGCTCTACCACCGTGGCTGCGACCGCATGGGCCGCGGCCCGAGCCGGCATCCGCGTGTTCGCCACCGGTGGGATCGGTGGCGTCCATCGCGACGCCCCCGAGAGCGGCGACGTCTCGGCCGACATCCCAGCCCTGGCCCGCCTGCCGATTGCCGTGGTCTGCGCCGGCGCCAAGGCGATCCTCGATCTGCCTCGCACCCGCGAACTCCTCGAGACGCTCGGCGTGCCGGTGCTGGGCCTGGGTACCGACGACTTCCCCGCCTTCTACCGTCGCTCGAGCGGCCTGGCGGTCGATGCCCGCTGCGACACGCCGGCCGAGGTGGCCGCGGCGATCGCGACCCATGCCTTGCTGGAACTCCCCGGCGGCATGATCGTGGCCAATCCGATTCCAGCCGAACACGAACTCGCTGCCGACCTCCACGATGCCGCCCTCGTGATGGCGCTGACAGACGCCGCTGCGGCCGGGATCCGCGGCCGCGGCGTCACGCCCTTTCTGCTGGACAGGATGCGGGTGCTCACCGGCGAGGCGAGCCTGCGGGCCAACGAAGCCCTGCTGCGACACAACGCCGCGATGGCCGCCGAAATCGCCCGGGCACTCCTGGCCGCCTTGCGACCTCGATGACAGTTCGACTGCTGATTCAATCATTTCGGAGCATTGTTCATATGACCGATTCGTCGCCCGCGGAGATTCACGACCTCGCCCGGCAGTTGACGGCCGCTGATCCGGCGGTGCGGCGGGCAGCAGCCGAGCGTCTCTGCCGCTCCGGCCCGGCCGCTGCCGCCGCGGCCCTCCCCCTGGTCCGCGCCTGCGGCGACGCCGACGAAGGCGTTCGCGAGCAAGCCGTGGCGGCGCTTGAGGAACTCGGGGCCCCTCCTTCCGAAGCCCTCGCAGGGCTGATCGAAGCCGTCGCAGCCGCCGATCCACTGGTGGCGTACTGGGCGATCACGCTCTTGGGGCGTTCTGGAGAAGCTGCGGCAGCCGGCGTGACGGCGCTCGCTCGGCAACTCGCTCCCGGCACGGATCCCGCAGTCGCTCAGCGGGCCGCGTGGGCACTGGGCAGAATCGGATCCGCAGCCCGCGCGGCGGCCGGAGCCCTCCGCGAGGCGGCGTCCAGTTCGGATCCCCGCCTGGCTCGGCTGGCCCAGGAGGCCCTGTCGGCGGTCGGCGAGTAAAACTCGCGAAGGGAATCGGGCCGACCGTTTGCTTGGCATGATCGGCATGTCCGGCGGTCGATAGGGGATGCGTGTGCTTCTTCCCCCTCTCACGACCGCCCCAGCCTGCCGGGTCACGCAGGCGATCCCGGCTCCAGGCGGTGATCTGCTGCCTGGCGGTCCTGCTGCCCGCGGCTGCGTTCGCCCAGCCGGTGGTCAAGCCGTGGGATGCCGTGCTGATCGCGAGCTTCAACATCCAGGTGTTCGGCGAGTCGAAGCTGGCGAAGCCGCAGGTCGTGGAGGTCCTCGCACGGGTGGTGCGAAAATTCGACATCGTCGCGATCCAGGAGGTGCGGGCCAAGTCAGACGACATCATTCCCAGGTTCGTCCAGGCGGTGAACGCTGACGGCAGCCGCTACCACTATCTGATCGGCCCCCGGGAGGGCCGCACCTCGAGCAAGGAGCAATACGTCTTCGTCTACGACACCACGCGGGTCGAGGTCGATGCCGCCTCGGCGGGTGTGTTTCCCGACCCCTCCGACCGGCTCCACCGGCCGCCGATGTGCGCCCGCTTTCGCACCCGGATCATGCCGGCCCAGGCAGCTTTCAGCTTCTGGCTCGTCAACACCCACACCGACCCTGACGAGGTGCCTCAGGAATTGGCGGCCCTCACCGACGTATTCCTGGGGATGCAATCGGCCCGCCCCGATGAAGACGACGTGATCCTGCTCGGCGACATGAATGCCGGCCCCCCCGAATTCAAGTCGTATCAGCGGATCCCGGGTGTCGGCTGGGCCGTCTCCGGGGCGACCACCAATACCCGGCGAACGAAGACCTACGACAACCTCGTCTTCGCCCGCCCGGCCACCAGCGAATACCTGGGCGTGTGGGGGGTGCTCGATCTACAGTCCACGTTTGGGCTGCCGCTCGACAACGCCCTGGAGGTCTCCGACCACAATCCCGTCTGGGCCGCCTTCCATCCCTGCGAGATCGGCGGCCCACAGACCATCCCGCTGGCGTCCCAGCCCACCACGATCCGCTGACGGGCGGCCTCCCCAAGGCGTCGTCACCGACCGGCCGGGTCGCCGCAACTTTCACCGTGGTTGGCCGTTGATTGTCGGCAGGTTCGCGCGGTTTCCCGGTAGGCTGGGCCGCTGGCGGTCCCAACGACGCGAAGATTCCCGAGGAACACCATGGCAGCGACAGCATCGGCGAAACGGGCGGCACTCGCGGAGCTGGCCCGATCAAAAGGTGGGCCTTCGAACGGGCAGATGGTCCGAGGTGTCTCGATCGGAATCGTCGTGCTTGGACTGCTTGCGTTGTTCGTGATGTGGCTCCTGGGATTCTTCTCAGCGCCGCCCGAGGTGCGGGCCGTGCGGGCCGTGGTCGACGAACAGATCCAGCATTTGGAGCGTGTTTCACGCAACGAGGCGGCTTTCGAGGAGGGCTCGATGGGCACCGTGTTCGAGACCATGCGGCAAGTACCTCGTGAGTACCGGGAACAGGCCGGCCGGGAGATCGGTCGCCTGTTCGAAGCCCGGGAAAAGGCGGAAGTGAACTCCTATTTCGCGATGCCGCCCGAGCAACGGATGGCCGAAATGGATCGCCGCCTGAAAGAGGAGGACGCTCGGCGCAAGGCCTGGGAAGCGGAACGCGCTCAGCGGCAGGCCCAGGGTGGTGACCGCGGCGGCCCGAGGGGCGGCCCCCCCGCTGGATTTGCCGGAGGGCCGAGTGGCCCTGGCGGTCCGGTCGGCGGTCGGGGGGGTGCTGGTGGCGGCCCTCCGGGTGGCGGCGGTCCGGGCCGCGGCGGACCAGGTGGTTGGGGCATGCGGACGGAGGAGAGCCGCAACATGCGGTCCAAACAGCGGATCGACGCCTCGTCCGCCGAATCCCGGGCCCGCAGCCTGGAGTATCGCCGGCTCAAGGAGCAGCGGAGGGTCGAACTCGGACTGCCCGCCCGCGGCGGCCGCCGAGGCTAGGACGTCGTCGGCTCCGCCGGCCAGGGGACGGCAAAATTCGCGTCGCGGGCGAGGCTACGCCCGAAGTACTCCGCGAGCGTTCGCCGATCCCCGGGCGTCACATCCACTCAGCTGCACCGGCCCGGGGACGGCAAAAGTCGCGTCGCGGGCGAGGATACGCCCCGATTGCTCCGCGAGCGTTCGCCGATCCCCGGGCCTCCGGTGTCTGACAGGTTCACCGTTGTATGCCTTCTTCCCTCCAAGACCGGGGAGGGGCTGCCGGTGTCCTCGAGCGTGCTGTGGGAGCAAGCGAAGCCAGGATGGCGAAGCGCAGCGGACACGCCATGAGCGGAGGCCGGGAGGGCCAGCACACAAGACGAAGAATTTCTCATTGACATATCGTGATGTGTCGATATATTATGCACGACGTGACGTCGAGTCCTTCAGCGTTCCTCAGGATGCGGCCCCATGCCCACGACATCGGATCCCGCGACCACGCCTGCAAGCGGCGGGGCCTCGCCGCCGCTGATCGGCCTCGACGCTCTCGGGCAGGCGGCCGAGTGCCTCCGTACGCTCGCCCACCCACATCGGCTGCGGATCGTGCAGATGCTGCTGGCCGGTCGCTACACCGTCGGCGAACTCGCCGAGGCCTGTGGCATTCCCAGCCATATGGCCAGCGAGCACCTCCGCCTGATGCAACGCTGCGGCTTCCTCGACTCTTCGCGCGAGGGCCGCACCGTTTACTACGGCATCGTCGAACCGCATCTCGCGAACATCATGAACTGCATTGCGGACCGGTTCGGCAGCAAGGGCCGCGACTGAACCGGGCGACTTTTTTTCGTGCCTCTCCCCCACAACGTTCCCTTTCCACAGGAGTCTTGCCGATGGTGGCCACGATTACCCCCAAGGGTCTGCTCGATCTCTGCAACCGAGGCGAAGCCATTGACTTGATCGACGTCCGTACGCCCGCCGAATACGGCGAAGTGCATGTCGATTTTGCCCGCAATCTGCCCCTCGACCGGCTCGATCCGAAGGCCGTGGCGGCCGACCATTCCGGCCGTACCGGCCCGCTCTACTTCGTCTGCCGTTCTGGGAGCCGGAGCAAGACGGCCTGCGAGCGGATGATCGCCGCCGGCATCGCGGACGTGGTAAGTGTCGAGGGAGGAACGAATGCCTGCGACGCGGCTGGGCTCCCGGTGGTGCGCGGCCGGAAGGCGATGTCGCTCGAACGCCAGGTGCGGATCGTCGCCGGAGCGATGATCGTCGCCGGGGCGATCGTGGCCGCCTTCGGTCCCGACGCAACCTGGAGAAACATCGGCGCCGGTCTCGCTGCCTTCGTGGGTGCCGGACTCGTGTTTGCCGGCGTGACCGACACCTGCGGCATGGCGATCATGCTCGGGCGGATGCCCTGGAACCAGATGCGCGTGACCACCTGCTCGCGGCTGCTCCTGTTCGCCGTGTTGACCGCCGCGTCGGCCTGTTCGGCCTTCGCCGGCGGGCATACGAAAGACCCGCTGCCTTCGGTCCAGCAGGCCTTGGCCAGCGGCCAGGCGGTGCTGGTCGACGTTCGGGAGCCGGCCGAATGGAACGCCGGTCACATCCAGGGAGCCCGCCTCGTGCCGCTCAGCGCCCTCGAACGCGGCGTCGATCCGGCCCAACTGGCCCAGGTGCTCCCCAAAGACAAGATCATCTACTGCCACTGCCTCGTGGGCGGCCGCTGTCTCGAAGCAGCCGCCATCCTCCGGCCGATGGGCTACGACGTGCGGCCGCTCAAGCCCGGCTACGACGCCCTCGTGCAGGCCGGCTTCCCCGCCACGGTCGGGCAGTAAGGCAGCAGCGGCCTCGGAACGCAGACCTCCGAGCGCTTGCGCCACCGATTGCCAAACGCGACGTGAGGCTCGGGGGTCGGCGAATGCTCACGGAGCATGGGGGCGTATCCTCGCCCGCGACGCGACTTTTGCCGCACCCGCGCCGATGATCCACAGATGGGCGATTCAGCCCTCGAGCCAACTCGGCTGGAAGAGCATCACCAGGCCCAGACCGAGAATCACGCCCCCACTGATCAGCTTCAGCCAGCGGCCACCAGTCTCCTGGAGCCGCATCCGCGAAAGCGAACCCACGACCACCGCCACCATCAGCGCGTCGTCGAACATGTAGGCGAGGATGTAGAGGCCAAGGTAGCCATAGCGGGTGGCGGTGGCGTAGTCCCGCTGCATGAGGATGCTCGTGTAGAGGGCGGGCAGGCCGGCGGTGCAGAGCAGTTCCACCATGTTCACAAGCACCGCCAGCACGAAGGCACCCGCCACCGCGGCCGGCAGGTTTTCCGCCGTTACGATCCGCCGGATCCGGGCGTAGATCCCCGGCTTCGCCGCCTCGGGAATCGAGAGCGAAGGCCCTCGATGGAAGGCGAAGAAATCCTTGACGTGGACCAGGCCGATCGTGACGGCCAGGAGTCCCAACGCAATCTGAACCGGTCGCAGCATGCCGATCCATTCGAAGACGTTCAGCCAGGCGGCCATGAAGGCGAAGTAGGCGGCGCCGCTCACCGCCACGAAGGTTCCGGCGATCGCCAGGATCCTCCCCCGATCCTGAAGATTGACCAGGATCGACAACAGCAGGAGCAAGACCCACATCGCGCAGGGATTGAAACCGTCGATCAGGCCGATCGCGAGCGTGAACAGCGGCATGCCGAGCCGCCCGGCGTCGAGGCGGCCGAACCACGGCAGGTCGATCGCCTCCTCTGCATCGGCCGCTGCCGCCGGCTCTTCCGCTCCAATTGCCTCCCGGCAGGGCTTGGTCCAGGGCTGGAGAAGGCGATCAAAGCGAGGCTGCATCGTCTCGGGCCGGTCGAATCCGACGACCAGCCGATCGCAGAGATGAAACACCGGCACGCTCGCTGCCGCGGTCCTGTGGCGCCGGACGAGTTCGGCCAGTCGTCGCCGAGCCTCCGCATCGACGGTCACGTCGAGCACGGTCGAGTGCAGGGCTGGATAGAGGGTCTGAAGGTCGGTGAGCCACTGCTTGGCCGCCGTACACCGCTGGCAGCCCCGGCGGGTGAAGACCTCGATCCGGCAGGCCGACTCCAGCCACGGGCGGAGGGCCGCCGGGTCATCCGGCGCGGTCCGCGCCATGCCGCAAATCTCGACGATCGGGAGTTTCGCGGCGTCGAGTCCATGGCGGGCAGCGACCGCCTCCGCGGCGGCGCGATCCTCCGCCGACGCGTCCACGAAGCGGCGAATCACCGAGACGCCGCCCCGGTCGACGGCGAAGGCCTCTGCCGCGCGAACCACAGGTTCGGCTGCCACATCGGTGCCGGCCGCGAACACGTTGACCACCACGCATCGTGGCTCGGCGGCGCGCAGCGGGTTCGCGAGCGACAGTACCAGCACCCAGCCGATGAGACGAATCACGGGCCTTCTCCGGAGGGGGCTCGGCCGCGTTCCGGAAGAAGCCTGAGGCTTCACCCGCGATGGAGCACGAAGCCCTCGATGGCCTCGTACTCCGGCAGCCCCAACCGATCATACAGCTTGGCGGTCGCGCGATTGCGGTCTTCGGCCCGTTGCCAAAACTCCCGGGGGTCGGTGGGGCCGGGAAAGACGGCCTTGTCTTTCTGGCTTTCGTGCTTGAAGATCGCCAGCCGCTTTCGCTCCACCTCGTCCGGCGAAAGCGGCACGGCCATGTCAATTTCGTGCGGCTCCCACTCCTGCCAGGCGCCCCGATAGAGCCAGAGCTCGCAATCCTTGGCCCAGTCGCGGTCGGCGAGTTGCTCGAGCGCCGCGAACACGGCGGCCAGGCAGACACGATGGGTTCCGTGCGGATCGGAGAGGTCGCCGGCGGCGTAGACTTGATGGGGACGCACCTGCTCGAGCAACCGAGCCGTGATCGCGATGTCCTCGGGGCCGATCGGCTTCTTCCGCACCCTTCCGGTCTCGTAGAAGGGCAGGTCGAGAAAGTGGATGCATTCGGGCCGGACACCTGAGTAGCGAGCCGCCGCCCGGGCCTCCGTCCGCCGGATGAGCCCCTTGACCGTCTGCAGCTCCGGGATGTCCACCGCCCCGGCGGGCTTGGCCTTGAGAAAGGTGCGAATCTTCTCGGCGATCTCACCCGGGGCCCGCTCTCCCGGCGAGACGATCGTTCCGACATCGAACGCCCGGCAGAACTCCTCGACAAAGTCGACATGCCGATCAGCCGACTCGTCCCACACGGCGATGTTGCCGCTGGTCTGGTAGGCCACGTGCACCTCGTGCCCCTGCTCGCAGAGGCGAATGAAGGTGCCGCCCATGCTGATCACGTCGTCGTCGGGATGCGGACTGAACACCACGACCCGTTTGGGGAAGTCGGCCTCGCGCGGAGCGGCCTTGCCGCCCGCCACCCGCAGCCGCCGCGGCTTGCCCGGACCGCCCGCCGGCCAGCCGGTGATCGTGTCCTGCATGCTGCGAAAGACCCCGATGTTGAGGTCGTAGGCCCGGCCACGATTCGACAGCAGATCCTGCAGACCGTGCTCGTTGTAGTCGCCGTCGGTCAGTTTCAGGATCGGCTTGCCCACGGAGAGCGCGAGCCAGATGACGGCCTTGCGGACGAGCGCATCGGTCCACTCGAGGCCAAGCGCATCAAGCGGCCCCACCAACCACGGCGCCTCGAAGCGGGTCAGGCGCGAGGCGGCAGCCCCGTCGAGAACAAACTTGGCGTCGGGGTGCTGCTGGAGGGCGCTCGCCGACACATGGCTGCACGGCGGCTCCTCGACCGCCTTTCGGACGATCGTCGCCTTATGCTCGCCGAAGGCCAGCAGAATGACCCGCCGGGCATCGAGGATCGTCCCGACACCCATCGTGATCGCCTGCCGAGGCACGTTCCGCTCGCCGAAAAAGTCGCTCGCCGCGTCGGCCCGTGTCACCGTGTCGAGCGTGATCAGCCGGGTTCGGCTCTCGGCCGTGCTCCCCGGCTCATTGAATCCGATGTGACCGGTTCGGCCGATCCCGAGGAGCTGCAGATCGATGCCGCCGGCCTCGCGGATCATCTCCTCGTACCGACCGCAGGCGGCCAGGATTTCGCTCCGGGGCAGCGTGCCGTCGGGGATGTGGATCGCCGAGGGGGGAATATCGATGTGATCGAAGAGGTGCTCCCGCATGAAGCGGTGGTAGCTCTGCAGCGCGTCGGGCTGCATCGGCCAATACTCGTCGAGATTGAAGGTGACGACCGAGCGAAACGAAACTCCTTCCTCGCGGTGCAGCCGAATCAACTCGTCGTAGACGCCCACCGGCGTGCTACCGGTCGCGAGCCCCAGCACGGTCCGCTTGCCCGCGGCGGCTCGGCTGGTGACGAGATCGGCGATCTCCCGAGCCACGGCCCGGCTCGCATCGGCCGGCTGTTCGTAGACCGTCACCGGCAGCCGCTCGACCGTGGTGACATGCGGCAGTGGACCGCGGTAAATCGGTGGAATCGCGGCTGAAACGGCAGCTGTCGTGGACGACTGACTCGGCATGAAAGGGCGTCTCCGGCAGGACTTCATCGACAACCGTAAGGCCGGATCGTGCCAGCCTCGGGATTCGTCGACCGCAGTGTACAACACGGCCGCCGAGCCCCGCCGACGATACCCTCCTCACGGTAGCGAGCCGGTCGTCTCAGCCTTCGCGGTCCGATCGACTCTGGCGGAGGCGGCGAATGGCCGCACCGCCCACGGCCAACGCCGCCAAACAGCCAGCGGAAATGACCAACGGCTCCGGCACGGGCACACCGATGCCGGTGTTGGGAGTCGTCTCGTAGGCGCCGGAAAGGATCTCCCAGTTCTCGGACGTGTTGTTCCACGTCACCTCGAGCCAACCGTAATTGTTCTGGACGGTCTTGAATCCCATATAGCTGCCCGGACCAAAGTCAGGCGACGAAGTGAATGATCCGTAGCCGTAGCGGAACACGCTCGTGACGACGGCCGACTGAAACAGGGCCGAGCCGTCGACGGTACTGCCCGAGCTGAAGTTCCGCGGGCTGGCCGTCGTCTGGGCGGTGACCGCAAACTCGAGCCCGGTGATCCCGGCCAGCCCCCATAAGTTGCTGTCGCCGAGGCCGTACAGTTTCAGATCACCGGCCGAGGTAAACGGAAAGTTGTTGACGGTCGTGCTGCCGTAGCCCAGTCCGGCATTCACGCCGGCGATGTTGAACCCACTTGGACCAATGTCGATGCTGACGACGGCCGCTTCGACCGGCGCGGTCGCAAGGGCACCCGAGGCCGCGCCGACGCCCGCCGCGAGGTAGCCCGAGAGCCGGGCGGCAGAAGCAGGGCGGACGGTGGCAGAAACGGTGCGAGTCGAGCGGGGCTTCACGGACAAGGCTCCTGGCGATGAGGCGGATGGATGCACGGCAGGGCCTGTCTCAGCCCCACGTGCAAACCTGGCTCGCAAAAGGCTCACATGCTCGAACGAAAAGCCCGACCGGTGGCTTGAAAAAATCTCGCCTGGTTCCGGTCGTGCTGCTGGAGCCGATTCCACCGGCGGCTATCCCCCACCCCGGGCGAGTCACTCCGGGCGAGTCAGCCGAGGAGGGCTTCCTTCATCTGAGCGAGCACGGTCTTCAATCGCGGTACGTCGCCGCCGCCGACCTCGGCCGACACCCAGCCCGTAAACCCGATCTCCCCGAGCGCCGCCCGCACCGCCGCCCAATCGATGTCGCCGGCCGTGATGTCGACGAATCCCTTGCCTTTTCCGTCCGCATCGGCACGAGCGTTTGAGTAGCCCTTGATGTCGAGCTTCACGATCCGTGGCCCGAGTTCCCTGATCCAGGCGGCCACGTCGCCATAGCGAGCGTGGTTGCCCAGGTCGAAAAATGCTCCGACCCAAGGGCTGCGGAAACTGTCGATGTAGTCGGCCCAGGCCGTGACCGACTGATTCCGCGGTCCATCATCCTGGTAAAACATCCCGTTCCAGACGTTCTCAAACAGGATCCTTTGCCCGAGCGCGGCGGCAAGCGGCACCGTCTGGATGATCTCGGCTCGGGCGCGATCTGCGGCCTCGGGACCGTCCGCTCCGCGGCCGATCACGAGCAGCACACCACTGCCACCGGCTGCATGGGAGACCCGGATGCAATGCTCCAGGTTGGCCCGGGCCGCTGCCCGCTCGGCCGGGTCGCCGCTGGTCAGCCGCGTGCCCCAATGGGCATGGTTGATCGTGCCGTGGATGAAGACCCCGGTCGCAGCGGCTGCGCGGCGGAGTTCGTCGGGGGTCACGGACGCCGCGTCGTCAAAATCGACACCATCCATTCCGGCCTCGCGAGCTGCCAGCAGCCGCTCTTCGAGCGAGGCTCCCTGGGTCATTCCGTATTTGCACGAGAACAGCAACCCTCGGGCCGGCTCCGGCGGGAGGGGCATCGAGCCGGCGTTTGCCGTTTCGGCTGAAACGCGAGGCCCCGCCGCAGCGCAGGCGAGGGCCACGGAAGACGTGAACAGACGTCGGCGCGAGAGCGACATACAAGACCTCCAGGTCGGTGCTGAACCTCGTGCCCCAGAGCATACCGCCGACTCGATTCCGTTCGGCCTGCGTGGAGCACCGGTTCGGGGACGACGACACGCCCTCGGGCTCCGCCCGGCGGCCGCGTGGAGTATCGTAAAGACGTCGCCACCGACACCCGAACGCCCCCACCGAGACCCCGGAGAACCGCCGGCATGGACCGCCTCACCCCCTTGTTGGCGACCGTCTGGTTCGGCCTGGCCTGGTTGTGGCCGGTCGCGGTCGGGTCGGCCGCCGAGCCGCTCCGCGTCGGCATGGAACTCTCCTATCCGCCCTTCGAAATGACCGACCCGGCCGGCCGACCGACGGGTGTGAGCGTGCGACTGTCCGAGGCCCTCGCCGAGCATCTCGGCCGCACGTTGGTGATCGAGAACATCGCGTTCGACGGACTGATTCCGGCGCTGAAGACGAAAAAAATCGACTGCATCGTCTCCTCGATGACCGCGACCCCGGAGCGCGCCCGGTCGATCGCGTTCTCGGAGCCCTATTTAAAGACCGGCCTCGCCCTGTTGGTGGGCTCCGCGTCGCCCGTGACGTCAGCGGATGATCTCGACGCCGCTGGCCGTGCGATTGCCGTCAAGAAGGGAACAACCGGCCATCATTACGCCTCGACGCACCTCCGCCGCAGCCGGTTGCTCGTCCTCGACAAGGAGTCAGCCGCCGTGCTCGAGGTCGCCCAGGGCCGGGCCGACGCCTTTATCTACGACGCCTTGTCGGTGTATCGGAGTCACATCCGCCACCCCGACACCACGCGGCCCCTGCTCCGCCCCTTCCGCGAGGAATCGTGGGCTGTCGGCATCCGCCGGGGCGACGATGCGCTCCGCACGGCCGTCAATGGCTTCCTGGCGAAATTTCGCGCCGGCGGCGGATTCGACCGACTTGGCGACGAGTTCCTTCCAGAAGAAAAAGCCTTTTTTCAAAAAGAGGGGATTCCATTCCTCTTTTAATTTTCAGCGGGGCAGGGGCGGCTGTTTCAGCGGTGCAGGGGCATCCATGCCCCCTGCACCTCGGCGGCCCTCCGGCCGCCGGCCGCACCTCCCGGCGGCCGATTGCGGACGCGGATGGGTGGGGCGACCTGCTCAAGACGAGTCAGGACCGCATTCGGCCACAGGTCAAGTGGTACACGGGCCCTACGAGCACTTCACCGAGCACTTCGAGAACGATCCTCAGGGTCGGGGTTGCCCGTGCCCCGAGAGCCGGCGTAGGAAACCGAGCGCAGCAAGGATTGCGGAGCGCCGTCTGCATCCGAGTGAGCGAAGGGCAGGATGCCCGACGCGAACGTCCGGCGACGGGGCATGGGCAATCCCGACCTACCGGGTGACGCCGCCTCCGCCCCCCAA
>CAMDDJ010000081.1 GCA_945891385.1 Candidatus Kuenenia stuttgartensis
CGAGCCGTCTGCCACGGATCGGCCGCCGGCGTCGCCGCACGAGCGGTGCCTGCCGCCAGCGAGAGGGCCAGTCCAAGGACAGGAATGACGTGTGTGCGGCGATCGATTCTCATGAACTCACTCCGGTTCCCCAATCAATTCTCGCGCGGAACGACATCTGGCCGTCGAAAGCATACCTGGCTCGGGTGCAACACGACTCTCTGAAGCGATCCGGATTCGGGCATGCTACAAGCCTGCCCCCACGGGCCGATAGGTACCCGACCTCTCAAAGAAGCTCACCCCACACCCACACAGGGGTCGACGGTTCGGGGTTGCCCGTGCCAATCGAGCGGCGTAGGAAACCGAGCGCAGCCCGGATGGCGCAGCGAGGTTTCCTCCGAGTGAGCGTAGGCCTGGAGGGCCGCAGCGAACGTCCGGCGAGATGGCACGGGCAATCCCGACCCCAGAGTTGACGTCGCATCACATTCCCCACCAAGCGCCCTCATACGATCAGATCCTTGATCACCCGGGCGTGCTCCACACCGGTGAGTTTCTGATCGAGCCCCTGATAGCGGTAGGTGAACCGCTCGTGGTCGAAGCCGAGCAGGTGGAGCACGGTGGCGTGGAAATCGCGGATGTGCACCGGATCCTTGATGACGTTGTAGGAGAAGTCGTCGGTCTCGCCGTAGATCTGGCCGCCGCGGGCACCGCCACCGGCCATCCACATCGTGAAGCAGCGGGGATGGTGATCGCGGCCGTAGTTCTCCTTGGAGAGGCCGCCCTGGGAGTAGACGGTGCGGCCAAACTCGCCTCCCCAGATCACGAGCGTGTCGTCGAGCAGCCCCCGGCTCTCAAGATCCGTGATCAAACCGTACGTGGGCTGGTCGATGTCGAGGCAGCCGCTCTTGAGCCGGCCGACGACGTTGGCGTGGGTGTCCCAGTGGTTGAGGTAGATCTGCACGAACCGCACGCCCCGCTCCACCATCCGGCGGGCCATCAAGACGCTGTTGGCAAACGAGCCGGGGTCGGTCACCTGCGGCCCGTAGAGGTCGAGCGTAGCCTGCGACTCGCCGGCGAGATCGGTGAGATCTGGCACGCTCGACTGCATCCGGAAGGCCATTTCGTACTGGGCGATCCGGGTGCGGATCTCCGGGTCGCCGACGCGGGCGAGTGTCTTCTCGTTGAGGGCCTGGAGACCGTCGAGCGTCGTGCGGCGAACCGCGGCCGACACGCCGGGGGGATTGTTGATGTACAGGATCGGGTCGCCCGCCGAGCGAAAGCTCACGCCGGCATATTCCCCGGGGAGATAGCCGCTCGACCAGAGCCGGGCTCCGATCGCCTGGGCCTGCTCGGGCTTGGTCGAGCGGGCCACGAGCACCACGAAGGTGGGCAGATCCTGGTTCAGCGAGCCGAGGCCGTAGGAGGTCCAGGAGCCGAGGCAGGGCCGGCCTGTGATCTGGTTGCCGGTCTGCATGTAGGTGATCGCCGGCTCATGGTTGATCGCTTCGGTGTGCATCGAGCGGATGAAGCAGAGCTTGTCGGCGATCTTGCCCGTCCAGGGCAGAAGCTCCGTCATCCACATCCCGCACTGCCCTTGCTGCGAAAACTTGAAGATCGAAGGGGCGACCGGGAACCGGGCTTGGCCCGAGGTCATCGTGGTGAGCCGCTGGCCCTGGCGGATGCTGTCGGGCAGATCCTTGTCGTACCACTCATCCATCTGCGGCTTGTAGTCGAACATGTCCTGCTGCGGCGGGCCGCCCACCATGTGCAGGTAGATCACTCGCTTGGCTCGGGGAGCGAAGTGGGGGCCGACGGCGCCCGGCACCTTCTCAAAGCTCGGCTCGTCACCCCGAGCCGCGAAGCCTGGGACGAGCGACGCCAAGGCCGCCCCTCCGAGCAAATGACCGCCTCGTTCGAAGAAGCGGCGGCGGGTGAGATTCAGGCCGAGCTCGTCGAGCGGCGAGCGAACGGGCGGCAGCAGGGGATTCATGGGCAGGGCTCCCGGTCAGGAATGCGAAACGGGCTTGAGCGCCACGTTCGGAATCATTTGCAGAGGACTTCGTCGAGATTCATCAGTTGGTTGACGAGCATCGTCCAGGCGGCGAGCGTCGCGGGCTCGCTGGCCTGCGGCTTCGACGCCCCGACCGCCACGAGTTCGCCGGCGGCAACGGGATCGGTCCGGTAGTGGGCCGAGAGTTCGGCCAGCGTCGCGAGCACCAGTTCCTGCTCATCCGCCTCGAGCGGGCGGGCCAACAAGCGTCGGGCGATGAAATCGAGCCGCAGGACATCGTCGGTCGACCAGGCGAGCGCCGCATCGGCCAACGCCCGGGCCGCCTCGACGAACTGCGGGTCGTTCAAGGTCACGAGCGCCTGCAGCGGGGTGTTCGTGCGGTCGCGGCGGACGACGCAGACCTCCCGCGACGGGGCATTGAAGATGTCGAGTGACGTCGGCGGCGCCGATCGCTTCCAGAACCAATAGAGACTGCGGCGGTAGAGTTCGTCGCCACTGCCGGCGACATACTTCTTGGTGTTGCTCTCGGGCATGGCCACGGCGGCCCAGACGCCGTCCGGCTGGTAGGGCTTCACGCTCGGACCGCCGAGCTTTCGCACGAGCAGGCCGCTGGCGGCGAGGGCCTGGTCGCGAATCACCTCGGCATCCAGCCGATACCGCGGGCCGCGGGAGACGAGCCGGTTGTCGCGGTCGGCGGCCAGTTTTTCCGGCGTCGTGACGGCGGCCTGTCGGTAGGCCGCGCTCGTCACGAACTGGCGAAACAGCCGCTTGACGTCCCAGCCGTGCTCCCGGAAATCGACCGCCAGCCAGTCGAGCAGTTCGGGATGGCTCGGCAGTTCGCCGGTGATGCCGAAGTCGCCGGAAGTCCGCACGAGCCCCGTGCCGAAGACCTCCTGCCAGAAGCGATTCACGGTCACCCGCGCGGTCAGCGGATGCTCCGGCCGCAGGAGCCACTTCGCCAGGCCGAGCCGGTTGCGGGGCAGGTCCTCCGGGAACGGCGGCAACACCTCCGGCGTGTCGGCCATCACCTGCTCCTTCGGCTTGTCGTATTCGCCGCGATCGAGAATCGCCGCCATGGGCACGCCCGGCTTCTCGTTCATCACATGCGCGATCGACCCCCGCCGAAGCAGTTCGCTCCGCTTGCCATCGAGCTCGGCCAGTCGCCGGCTGGCGGCGATGAAGGGTTTGTCATGGGTGCCGAGCCACCAATCGTAGAGCCCAGCGGCTGCCGCGGGCCGCTCGGCAGCGGGCAGCTCGGCCAACCGGGTCAGACTCCCCGCCTTTGAGAGCCCCTCCACCTCGGCGGCCGAGAAGGCCCGGCCGTGGATCGCGAAATCGGCGAGGCTCACGCCATGCGCGGGGGAGCCAGGCGTGCGGCTGCCGATGGTCAGGGGCGCCTGGGTGCGAATCGTGTGCTTCTTGAACCGGTTGTTCTCGATCTTGAGCGGCTGCGGCACGCCGTCATAGAAGAACTTTACGCCCTCGGCCGTGCCGCTGCCGTCATAGGTGAGCGTGACGTGGGTCCAGACGTCGGCCGGGAGCTGCGTCTCGGCGACGACTTTGAAGGCATCTTCTGGCCAGGCGTGGGCCAGGTGCATCGCCACCCGCCGGCCCTGCACCCAGAGATCCCAGCCGCGATACTGGGCCGGCTCGTCCATTCGGGCGACGACTGCGTAGGCCGAGTCGATGCCGGGAACCCGCAGCGACAGCCCGACGGTGAACGGCTGGTCAAACTCGAAGTCACCCGCCGTCGTGATCTCGGCCGCTTTTCCTTCGAGCGTGATTGCAGGGTCGCCATGCGGTCCCACCGTCACGGCCGCCTTCTCGGCCAAGGGCAGCTCGCTCTGCTTGCCGAGGAGCTCGATCCCGATGCCCTGCTCGCTGACGCCGCCAACCGGCAGGCGAACCAGCGGCGTATCCTGAGGCAGCGTTGCCCGAATCGCCTCGGGAGTGACGGCTGCCACGAAGGCGGCGAACTCGCTCCGCGCCTCTTCTCGCCGGGCCGCCACCGCCGCCCGGGCCGTCGCGACCGCAGCCTCGAGGTCGGCGAATTCCCGGCGATCCTCGGGCCGGGGCACCGGCAGGATCGGGGGCGTGTCCTTGACGTTACCGTCCTTGGCAGCCTGCGTCGTGTTGTTGAAGAAGGCCGAGAGGGCGTAGAAGTCTCGCGTCGAGAAGGGGTCGAACTTATGGTCGTGGCAGACGGCACAGCCCGCCGTGAGCCCCATCCAGACCGTCGCGGTCGTCTCCGTTCGATCGCGGGCATAGAGGACGACATACTCCTCGTCGATCACGCCACCTTCGTTCGTCGTCACGTTGCAGCGGTTGAAGCCGCTGCCGATCCGGGCCGCGAGCTGGTCGTCGAGCGAGGCGGCCGGCCCGAGATCGACGAGGTCGCCCGCGAGCTGGAGTGTCGTGAACTCGTCGAACGGTATGTCGGCATTGAAGGCCTCGATCACCCACTGGCGGAAGGTCCACATCTCCCGCTCGTTGTCGAAGTGGATGCCGTGGGTGTCGGCGTAGCGGGCGTAGTCGAGCCAGTGCCGGGCCCGGTGCTCGCCCCAGGCGGGGCTCGTCAGCAAGAGATCGACGTAGCGTTCGTACGCATCGGGCCGGGAATCGGCCACGAAGGCCTCGACCGCAGCCGGCTCCGGCGGGAGTCCCGTGAGATCGAGCGCGGCCCGGCGGGCGAGCGTTCGACGATCGGCCTCCGCCGCCGGTTCGAGCCCGGCCGCCTCGAGACCGGCGAGGATAAAGCGGTCGATCTCGTTTCGCGGCCAGGCCTCGTTGGCCACGGGGGGCAGCGGCGGCTTGACCGGCGGAATGAACGACCAGTGGGGCTCATAGACCGCCCCGGCGGCGATCCACTGGGTCAGCAATTCCTTCTGAGCCGCCGACAGCGGCTTCTTCGTGGCCGGCGGCGGCATCACCTCCTCGGGATCGTCGGAGAAGACCCGGTCGAGCATCGGGCTCGAGTCGGGGTCGCCCGCCACGATCGCGCCGAATTCGATTGCATCCTCGCGGCGGTCGAGCCGAAGGTCGGCCTGCCGGCTGCCGCTGTCGGCCCCGTGGCAGGAGAAGCAATGCTCGACCAGGATCGGCCGAATGTCGCGATTGAACGCGATCTCGGCGGCGCTGAGCGGACTCGCCTGGCAAAGAAGAACGACGCACGCCGTCGTGGCAGCAATTCGGAGCATCGAACACCTCAAGTGCAGTCAGACCGCTGCCGGAATCGTCCGGACACGGCGTGAATCCAAGGGTGTCGGCGTTGCGCTCCGCCGCCACTGCACCATAAAATATAGGTCTCGCCTCGCTGTGCCGCCAGTCGGGGGCTACGGTTCCGACTCGCAGGAGGCTGGCGTGTCGATTCAAGGGCCCGGGGTCTGCAGAAGGGAACCCGCCCCGGGGGGCGTCACGATCACCCGCTCTTTCCTTGCCGTCCGCCTGTTGCTAAAATACTTAAGTTGACGGGTTTCGCTTCATTTCGGGTCTTCATCGGGGGATTCATCCATGAAACCGCTGCATTCTGTCTGGTCTCGCCCGCGACGAAGCCGGGCATTCACGTTGGTGGAATTGCTCGTTGTGATCGCGATCATCGCGACCCTGATCGGGCTCTTGCTGCCGGCTGTCCAGAGTGCCCGTGAAGCAGCCCGGCGGGCCGGCTGCCAGAACACCATGAAGCAGCTCGGACTGACGTTCGCGAACTCCGAATCGGCCAAGCGACGTTTTCCCACGCTGGGTCTCCAGATGGGGGCCTGGGGTTCCGGCAGTTGGACGGCGCTCAAGAATCGAGACATCTACCCCACTCCCGCCACGCCCTGGCCGCACCAGATCCTGCCGTATTGCGAGGAAGCGAATCTCTACGAGCGGCGATTCAGTGGTGATGGCTATCGTGACTGGGGCCAGGGCACCGCGTCGATGCATGCTCAGGTTGTCAAGGGCTACAGCTGCCCGAGCCGCGGCCTGCGGATCAACAGCAATACCGCCTACACGGTCGGCAATTCAGGGGTTCCTTCCCCGTGCCTCGATTACGCGTCGCCGGCTCGAGTCGGGGCCGGTGGCCACGGCGGATTGATCCAGGAAATCACATACCAGAGCACGCCCTCCGAAGTGATCGAGGCGGTCTACGGAACGATCGTGCAACCAGGCGGCCAGGTCGGCTGGGGCGGCGAATCGACCCTCGCCAATCGCTACACGACCGTGACCGTCGGCAAGGTCGGTGACGGCCTTTCCAACACGATTATCCTCGCCGAAAAAGCGATCCTCTCCAAGGATTTCCTTAGCGGCGGAGCATCCGACGGTGGGTTTCTCCACTTCGAGAGCAATGGTGATCGGATTTGGAGCTACCAGCGAATCGTCGGACCTGCCCGCTGGGCACCAAAACCGGATTCGATCGCCCGGGCCGCCTCCGAGAACGATCGCGCAAAGGGCAAGGAGATCGGTTTCGGGTCGGCCCACGAGGCGGGCTTCATGGCGGCTTTCGGGGACGGTTCGGTGCGTCTCATTAACTATGAAGTCGACGTCGTCGGCGTTCTCGACCCGCTCTGCTCCCGCAGCGGCGGCGACGGCAGTCAGTCACAACTCAATTAAACCGCGGCCCGTTCGAGCCGGAATCGAAAGAGGTATGCAGCCATGGATTCAAGGTTGAAGGCGTCCCTGACGCTTGCGGTCCTCTGTCTTGGCCTTGCCGGGGGCTGCGAGCAATCCCCGGAGAGCCGGATGAAGGACGCCATGCGAAAGTCGTTTCAGCTCAACGGCAAGCGGCTGGCGATCATGTATGGCCGGTCCATGGCTTCGCCGACCGGACCGGTTATGGGGCCAAATGGCTTCACCGGGCCTGCGAGCGAAAAGGTGCTCCAGGCATTCATCCGGCAGACCCCCGCTGTCGCTCTCGAGGAGATGGGGATCACCGATCCGAACGATGCCGCCCTGTTTCAGTCGGAGCGGGATCACAAGCCGTTCCGAATTCGCTACGGCGTGAAGGGGCCCCTGACCACGATCTACCCGGTTGTGTGTGAATCCGAAGGCGTCAGCGGCCGGGTGCAGATCTTCAAGACCGACGGCTCGGTCGTGGAAGTGCCCGTCACCGAAGCCGATGCCTATCTTGCCGGCAAACACGATCAGGCGTTCGTACCCGATCGTGAATAGTTCGGCTTGCTCGATTCCACGCGCTCGTCAAGCGTGCGGCTGCCGGCGAGACCGTCGCATGAGCCCGCCGATCATTCCCCCGACGGACAGGAGCAGCCATCCGGCTGGCTCAGGTACGGCTGAAACCGCACCCGTCGTCGAGGGGCTGGCCGGGAAGTAGTTACCCTGCCCGTAGGCGCCCGCCGTGTTCACCGAAACCAGGTCGAACACGTTGGTGACTCCGTCGTAGTTGAAGTCGCCTTTGTTCCACACGCTGGTCGCGCCGGTGCCGTAGGTGCCGGAACTGTTGATCGCCACCAGGTCGAAGACGTTGACCGTGCCGCTGAGGTCAACGTCGCCGGGAGCCGCGAACGACACCTGGGCTGACCCATTGCCTGAAACGACATAGCCCACCGCCCGGGTTCCTCCCGCTGCGGCTGCCGCACTCGACATGATTCCCGCGCTGCCATTCCACGCGCCGCCGTTGCGGCCGGCGATCAGGTCGGCCCGCAGATCTGCAGCCGAGATGCCTCCCGCTGCGATCGAAACCGCGCCGGCCCCCATATCCAGCCGTCCGCCCGCCGGCGCCTGATCCACCGAGAGCCCGGCGATCGCCACGCTGACCCGGGCGTCTTGGACGAGCGCCATCTGGCCTCCGGCGGAAATGGTGACGACTGGAGAGCCAGTCAGCGTGCCAGCGTTGATCGCCAGCGACGTGATGCCGGAACTCGCGTTGATGGCGAGGGCACCGGCCGAGAGCGTGCCTCCGTCAACGATCACCGCCGGCGCCCGCATCGTGGTGCCGGAAGCCACCGCCAGTCTGGCACCGCTGTCGACCGTGACCACGGTGGCTGCCAACGCACCCGGCGTGGCCACCTCGAGCGTGCCGGCTGCGATCGTCGTTGGGCCGGTGTAGGTGTTGCTCGCATCGAATACCACCGTTCCCGCACCGACCTTACGAACCGAAGTGGCCGCCGCGATCGTCGGGTATCCCGCCTGGGACTGGGTCTGGGAACCGCTCGGTATGTCGATCACGATGTCCGTGGGCGCTCCCCCGGGCGTGTAGACCAGCTGCAGATCGCTGCCCGCCTGGGCCACCGAGAACGAGCCGCTGCCGAAGGCGTTGGCGAATCCACCTGTGCCGTTGCTCGGACCAGTGACCACCTGGAAGGCGTCGGCGGCGAATCCGGTGATCCCGGCCGTGGTAGTGGCCAGCGTCCAGGTGGCGGCGACCTGGGCATCGAAGTTGGCCGCCGGGCCATCGACCACCGGAGACGTGCCCGACACCGTCCAGAGATTGAGTTTGAACGGATCGGCCGACGTGGCCGTGATCGATAGGCCGCCGGTCACCGCCAGCAGATCCCAGCCGGTGCCCGCGGTGCCGCTTGAATCGGTGAGCTGCCAGTTGAGGTTGCCGCCGGAAGCCCAGGTGACCGCCCCGGTCGTGGAGAGCGTGCCGACCCCGTCGCCCGGCGACAGGGTGGCGGACGTACCGATCGTCGTCGCGGCCACGGTGCCGCTTCCGGCGAGCGTGCCCCCGGCCGAAACGGTCACGCCCGACGAACTGCCGATCGAACCGTTGACGAGCAGCGTGCCGCCGTTCACCGCCGTGGTGCCGGTGGTGGTATTCGCGCTGGTGATCAGCCAGGTACCGGCCCCGTCTTTCACGAGATTGACCCGGCCATTGACGTTTGAGGGGTTGTCGGCCACCACACCCGACAATTCGCCACCGCCAGCGCCCCGCAGCCAGAGGGTGCGGGCCGAGGTGGCCGTGGTGCTGATGGGACCGGCCAGCGAAAGCCGGCCAGCATCGGAGCGGAATCGCACCGAGGTGCCACCGGTCACGATCGTGACCGGACCGGTGAGCGTGTTGTCGCCCGAGACGTTGACTACGCCGTCGGTCTCGTTGTTTCGCTGGGCGAAGGTGATCGGGTTCTCGAGCGACAGACCGCCGGCCAACTCCAGGCGATTGTCCCAGGTGGACACGGCGGCCCCGCTGCTGCCGATGTTGATCGGGTTCGTGCCGATCCGGCCCGGACCGTCGAGCCGCAGGACGCCCGTGTTCGTGATGAAGTAGCCGGATGCGTTCGTGACCGCGCCGCCGCCCGATATCTCGAGCGTGCCGGCCTCGACGGTGAGCCGATCGCTCATACCGCTGGTGCCCGTCAACTGCAGCGTGCCAGCCCCCCGCTTGAGCATCCCGAGCAGGCCGCCTCCACTGCCGTCCTGGAGGGATCCACCGAATGTCTGATCGGTGGCGTTCCCCACGAGCAACCAGCGGGTCGTGCTACTGCCGTTGGCAATCGTGCCGGTTCCAGCCAGCCCGCCCGTGATCATGTCGTTCTGGCCGATGTTCAGTGTGCCGGCGGTGACCGTGAGCGTGCCGGCAATCGTGCTGGCGGCGACCGCGTCGAGCGAGAGCGTGCCGGGGCCCGCCTTGGTGAGCCCCGGACCGCCGGCTGGGCCGGAGATCGGTCCGACGGTCAAGGTGCCGGCGGTCACCGTGACCGTCCGTGCCTCGCCGGCGCCCCCGAGGGCCACGGCTCCACTTCCGAGGCTGAGATCCTGGAGGCCGTCGACCGTGCCCGAAAAGGAAAAGTCGCCGTTCCAGGCCTGCGTCATCCCGACGTTGGCGTTGAAGAGCGGCCCCCCGCTTGTATTGCCCAGCGTGCCGCCGTTGATCTCGAGGCTGCCGAAGCCCAACGCCAGGGAGTCGTTGACGTTGAGTCGGCCGCCGTTGAGCACCGTGCCGGCCGCCGATGTGTTGGGGGTGGCGACCGAGAGAGTGCCGGCACCGTTCTTGACGAGCGAACCGGTCGCGATCCCGGAGGCATCGGGGCTCGAGAGGGTGTACGAGAGGGTCTCGTTATTGAAGACGGTCAGCCGCGGACTCACCGATCCGCCCTGGATGCTCACCGCCGTCGTCGTAGGGGGAGCGACGGTGCCGTTGACGTTGACCGTGTCGTTGAACTCGACGATGTCGTCGGGCCAGAAGTCGGTCGGTGTGTGGGCGATCGCGAGCGCCCAGTTCGGCGTTGGGCCGACGACCCCGAACGTGCCAGTCGTCCAGATGCCGCCGTTGGCCCCGGTCCACACCGGATTGTCGCCACTGATCTGAAGGGCGACGCTCTGACTGGCGAGCGTCAGCCCCGCGACCGACTGCCGCCCGGTGAGCCCGGTGATCGATCCGAGCGTGAAATCGCCAGCCGATCCCGCGAACGTTCCATACCCGATCAGGGGATTGGGGCCGTTCGTCCAGCGATCGCTCGCCGCGTTGATCGTGACCAGCCCGCTGGCCGGGGTCGTGGACAGCGCCCCCGTTACCACGATCGGCGCGCCTGCCGTCACGGTCAGGTTGGTGGTGGCCGCGCCACCGAAGCCCAGCGACCCGAACGTCAGACGATCGCCGGCAGCCGTGCCGGTCGTGATCGTCGCCGTGCCGTCGTTGCCCACGGAAACCGCGCCGAGGGTGCCGCTTCCTTCGAGGATGCCTTGGGTCAGGGTGAGGGGCACCGGCGAGGGCTCCGTGCTGGCCAGCCGCAGGGTGGTGCCGAACCCGCTGACCGTGATCCCACTCGTGCCAGTGAGAGCTCCAGCCCCGCCGAGGACCAGCGTGCCGGCGGACAACGCCGTGGGTCCCGTATAGGTGCTTGCCCCGGTCAGGGTGGTCGTGCCGAATCCCTGGAAGGTCATCCCGCCGCCGACATTGCCGCCATTGAGACTCGCCGTTCCGACGGTGGCGGCGGTCAAGGAGCCGCCGCCGACGAGCGCGACCGTCGGGGCCGTGGTGTAGCCGGTGCCGGGGCTCGTCACGACGACCGACGATACCCGGCCATTTTCCAGAACCGCATACCCGGTCGCCCCGACGCCATCGCCGCCACTGAACTCCACCAGCGGCGGCGCGATGTAGCCCGCACCACCGTCGCTCAAGGAAATCGAGCCCACGCCCGCTCCCGCCGGGGCGAGCAGGGGATTGGCGATCGTGATGTCGGTGCCTGCATTGTCGATCGTGCCACCGCCGGCATAGACCGTGACGGCGTCGATGTTTCCGCTGGCCATGAAGCCCCCGCCGGCGTTGACGCTCGTGGCCTGGAGCGTGCCGCCGTCGAAATTGACGAGGGCCGTCGGCGCCGCCTGCGAGGCGTAGATCCGCGGGGTCGTCAGCACCCCGTTCGACCGGAGGTTCAATACCGTCGTCGCTTCAGCAGCAGCCTGGTTGGCAAGCTCGACGCCGCCCCCGGCGTCGGCGCCGCCCGTGACGGCGGCTGCCGCCTGCCCACCGCCGACATTGATCACCCCGGTGCCACTGGCGAAGCCGGCCTGGATCCGCCCTGCGGGCGTGACGGCGCCAAACGAAAGACTACCGCCGAGCACGTTGAGCAATCCCGAAGCAGACCCATCGATGACGGTGCCAGCTCGGGCGATGTTGACACCGTCATTGGCGGTGACCGTACCGCCGTTTATTTCGAGGACGCCCACGGCGCCGTCGGCCCGAGCGCCGATCGAAAGCCGATTGGCTGTCAGCGTGCCGGAGGAGACGCCGTAGAAGCCGTACCCGGCCGAGACATTGTTGCCCACGCCGCCGAGCGAAAAGTTGGTATCGCCGATGGCCTGGGTCAGATCGAGGCTCCCGCCGGTCTGGTAGATCGCACCAGCACCGCTGCCGCCGCCGCCAACACCATTGAGGCTCGACGCCGTGACCGCGCCGCTGATCACCGCCGTGGCTCGGCTGTCGGCCACGCTGCCCACGAGCAGCGGCCCGCCGCCGGTGTGCGAGCCCGCAAGTTCGAGTCGGGCACCGGCCTCCACGGCCGTGCTACCCGTGTAGCTGGTACTTCCGGCGAGCCGCACCGAACCCGATCCGTCAGCCACCAGGCCACCGAGCCCCGAGATCTCGCCCGACACCGTCAGGTCGCCGCCCCCGGCGGCGGACGTGAACCGCCGGGACTCGAGCAGTTCGATCGGAGCGGAGATCGTCTGGCGGTTGCTGCTCTGGTTGGCGACGGTGCCCAACAGCACGAACTGATTGCCGGTGAGCGAATAGGATGCGGCATCCGGGGCAAAGGTCAAGGAAGCCACGCCGGCCGTGCCGGCGGCGTTGTCGTTGTCGCTCACGAGGCTCGCCGCAGTGCCCGCGAACACAAGATCGTTGACGCCCGCACCAACCGCTCGGGCCGGATTCCAATTCCCCGCCAGGTTCCAGGCCGTGCCGCTCAAACCCGTCCAAGTGACGCTCCCCTGCGACACGGGCACCACCGTCAGGCGGCCGGTCGACTCGCTGAACTCATAGGTCGCGGCCCCGGCCGTCGTTCTCCAGCGCCCGTCACCGAGATCGTCGAAGCCCGCTACGGTGAAGGTCGCGCCGAACGACTGGGTTGTCGCGGCGGCGACGGCCCAGGAGTCGCGGAATCCGGTCCCCGCCCCGCTCAGGTCGAAGTTGAAGATCCCGTCGTAGCCGACGATGCCGGTGCCCACCACCGCGTTGTTCGTGCCGCTTGCCCCGATCACAAAATTAAGATTGGCGTTCTCGGCGAGCGTCATCCGGGCCCGGGCCGCGGCCGGGGCCGTCATCTCGATATTGCCCGTGAACGTATTCGCTCCGCTCGTCAAATAGATCGTGCGGGTGGCACCGCCGCTCCCGTTGTCGACAATCCGGAGGGTCTCGGTGCCGCTGATCGCGGAGGCCACGTACATCGGCCCCTGCGTCGTAAAGTTGGCCCCCAGCGAGCCGACCCGGATGTTGCCCGCGATATTGAATTGATCGCTGTCGCCCTGGGCGTGCCGAAGTTGCCCGCCGTCGATCAGAAGGTCATTGACCGTGAGGACCGACGTGGTCCCGGAGCCTTTCCAAAGCAGGGCCTGGTTGTTCGGACCCGTGGCCAGACCATCTCCCGTGACTACCAGGAGATCACCCGCGAACGTGTAATTCGCGGACCCGGTCGGCGTGCGAAGCAGAAAGCCCGCGGTGGAGTAGTTGTTTCCCGCCGCAGGAGCCTGGCCGTCGTTCCACTGCGTTCCCGTGTTGAACGACGACGTGCCAAAGGCGTCGTTGCCGATCATCACGATATCGGCCGCCCGGAGCGGCCTGACCGCCGCCACGACCGAGGCCCCAACCAGAGCACAGACCAGGAAAACGCCACGGATCGTCATCGACATACCTCCCGGGAAGAGCCTTGGTGAAGCTCGGGCGGAAGGTCGAACCCGCGATCCGGTGTCACCCCCCGCTCTTGGAAGGCTATGTCACTGACGGTACTTTAGCAAGCCTTTTCAGGCTGCGAGTCGCCGCCTTCGGACGGTCATGCCTGCGATTCCAGCCCCGACGAGGAGGGCGACCGAACCCGGCTCCGGCACCGCCGACACTTGCAAATTCGTAAACGAGCCAGCCCCGGTGTTGGTGTTGAGAAGAAACCCGACCGCATCGATGGTCGTCATCGCCGCAGCGGCGGCGTTGGTGTCGGTCAACAGCCCGCTGACGCGGTTGATCGAATTCCCGCCGGCCAAGGTGTAGGCGATCGAGACCTCACTAGCGGTGTTTCGAGTGAGCGTCATCGTGAAGTCATAGGTTCCCGCGGCGGGTGAGTCGCTCACGTTCGTATTGTTCACGACGTAGGTGCCCGTGTTCGACAGCCATGCCGCCGAATTCGGATTGGTGCGCCCCTTGAGAGAGTCTTGGCCGCCGCTGACCCCAACCTGAACCATGTAGCCGAGCCAGCCATTCGCGTTAGCGCTGTTCCACACACCGCCGCTCAGGGTGCCGGTGTTCGCGCCGTTGGTGTCCCATAAGCCAATCCGAAACTGCTGGTTCCCGATGTTCGCCCCGGGCGGCGAGAGCGTCACCTGCCCAGTGAACTGAACGACGTCGCCCGGATCACTGAAGTCGATCGGAGAGATGAGCGCTCGGGGAGCGGCATTGTTGGTCGGAGCCGTGGTCGAGAACGCCCC
>CAMDDJ010000082.1 GCA_945891385.1 Candidatus Kuenenia stuttgartensis
CCGAGAGCCGGCCTAGGAAACCAGCGGAGCCATGGAGCCGAGTCTCTGCTCGGCGACCGTAAGCCGGAGCCGACGCCGGTCGGCGGCGACGGCGCGAAAACTGTCCACGTCCGGCGACGGGGCATGGGCAATCCCGACCCACCAGTTGACGCTGCCTCCGCCCCGTCAAACGCTCGCGACGCTGCCCAAGCAGCCGTTACCGCTTCGGGTTGTGACGGTTTTGTCGGCGGGAGCCGACGCGGCCAAAGCATGCGGACTGGTCTGCCGGAGCCGCCGATCTTTCCAAAGAGGTGGCGGCATCGAGGGAATGATGCGCCTCGTCGAGGATATCGGTGGCTGCATGCCCGCGCACCGGAGAAGGATCTCCACCCGCTGTGCTCTCCAAGGCTCCCCGACCGCCGGGCTGAGCCGACGGGTGTTCGTCGGTCTCGCGATCGCCGCAGCGATCCTGCTGCCGCCGGCCGCGGCATCCGCCCAGGCGACCCGGGCCTGGGCTGGAGGCACTGCCGAAGCTCGCGAGCCTTTGCGGGTCGCCGCAACGCCTCCGGCCTCCGCGGCCACCGACCACGCGGCCGAGACGCTGATCCCCACCGGCAACCTCCTAGGCACGATCCGCGATGGCGGGCTGCTCATGGTGCCACTCCTCGGTTGCTCGTTCGCCCTCGCAGTATTCGGCATCGAACGGGCGGTGAACCTGCGAACCGGCTCGGTGGTACCCACGGTCTTCACCGAGCGGCTGATCGCGCAACTCCAAGACCGCAGCCTCTCCCGAGGCGCTGCCCTCGATGCCTGCGACGAAAATGGCAGCCCCGCGGCCCGAGTCTTTGCCGCCGCGCTCCGGCGGTGGGGCCGGCCGGCGGTGGAGATCGAACAGGCGGCCATCGACGCCTGCGAGCGGGAACTCAACCGCCTCCGCCGGTACCGACGGGTCTTCAACGGCGTGGCCACCATCAGCCCTCTGCTGGGGCTCCTGGGCACCGTGTTCGGCCTGATCCGTTCCTTCAACGAGGTGGCGGCGGCAGGGGCGATGGGTCGGCCCGACCTGCTCGCGGGCGGCTTCGGCGAGGCGCTGATCACCACGGCGATGGGATTGCTCGTGGCGATCCCGGCGATGATTCTCCATTCCTATTTCATCAGCCGCGTCGATCGGCTCGCGATGCGACTCGACGGAGCCTGCCAGCAGGTGATCGACGAGATCTCGCAGGAAGCCCAGCAGGCCGAACCCCGCAGCCGGAAGGCCGGGTGACCCGATGCCGCTGGTGCGTCTCGAGACCGATGACGACCCCACGCCGAACCTGGCGCCGATGATCGACGTGATCCTCGTGCTCACGATCTTCTTCATGTGCGCCACCAAGTTTTCCGGCGACGAGCGACAGTTCGAGCTCGATCTGCCGCAGGTGGGCGGGGCCCCGGTCGTCGACGCTGCCAAGCCGGAGATCGTCGAGGTCGAGGCGACCGGTGGACTGCGGCTCGGGCCCGATGACGTCTCCCTCGAGGACCTTGCCGCCCGCCTGACGGCCGCCCGCGTGGCGCGACCCGACGTCGCCGTGATGATCCGGGGCGAGCAGGCCGTGCCCCACGGCCGGATGGCGGAGATCTACGAGGCCTGCCGTGGCGCCGGGGTGCGGCATGTCGCCATCGCGGTGCGGACGAGGCCCGACGCGGCCCGGAAGTGAGGGCCGCCTGATGCAAGGCACCTGGATCGCGGTGACGGTGCTCGCGGCTTCGGGAATCGCGACGTTCGCCCTGCTCATGCGGACCCGTTGGCTCGAGTCGCATACGCTCGAGAAGTGTGTCGCCCTGTCGGTCGGACTCCACGGCGTGCTGGGGATCCTAGCGGTCTTCGTCGGCGGCTGGTCGCCAGCCTCCTGGGGCCAACGGGACGTGGGCCGGATGACGATGCTCATGGTGGTCGCCGACGACGATCCTGTTGAGCCGGCGTTGGCCGACGCCGCCGAACACCAGGGAGAAGCCGATCCACCACAGGATGAGCCGGGCGTCGAAGCCGACGGAGGTGACGAGCCCGCACCTCCGCCGCTCGTTTCGCTCACGCCCAGCGCGGCATCCCCTGCCCCTCCCGATCTGGTGCCGCTGCTGGAGGTGCCAGCCGGGGAGCCACCCGCCGCCACCCCGGATCCTTCCGCGGTCACACGCCTGACGGAGGAGGCGGCGGAGGATGTTCCGAGCGACGGGGCCGCTACCAGAGCACGTGACGAGACCGCGCTGGGCCGTCCCGTGCCCCCTGCCTACGCCGATCGGATCGGCGAGCGACGGGCGGCCGCGGCCGCCGCCCGGGGAGGCACGGTCGACACGGAACGAGCCGTGCAGGCAGCGCTGGCGTGGCTGGCACGAAATCAATCGAGTGACGGCCGCTGGAATGCCGCTCGGCATGGGGCCGGCACGGGCTCCGCGGCGACGGCCCAGCACGCCGCGACGGTCGGCATGCAGAGCGACCACGGGGTGACGGGCCTGGCCCTTCTGGCATTTCTCGGCGCCGGCACCACCCATCGCGACGGGCCGCACGCCGCCGAGGTGGCCAAGGGCATCGGCCGCCTGGCCCAGCGGCAACGGGCCGACGGCTCCCTGGCGGGAGATGCCGAGTTCTTTGCGTCGCTCTACTGCCACGGCATGGCCGCGATCGCAGTTGCGGAGTGCTATGCGCTCACTGGCGACGAAGCCCTGCGGCCGGTCCTCGACCGTGCCGTGGCATATACCCTGGCGATGCAGCATCCCCACACGGGCGGCTGGCGTTACGCCGCCGGTGACCGCGGCGACACGAGCCAGCTCGGCTGGCAGGTGATGCTGCTGGCCAGCAGCCGCAATGCCGGCCTGGCAGGTTTCGAGCAGGCCGAGGCCCGGGCCGGCGGGTTTCTCCAGAGTGTCGCCTCAGGATCGGCCGGAGGCTTGGCCGCCTATCGCCCAGGCGAACGACCGAGCGTGGCAATGACGGCCGAGGCGATCTTCTGCCGGATGCTGCTGGGGCTGCCTCCGGACCACCCGGCTACTGCCGAGGCTCTGGAGCTCGTGGGCCGCGCGTTGCCAACGGGTGGCACCTACAATGCGTACACGTGGTATTACGCAACGCTCGCATCATTCCATGCCGGCGGCCCGCAGTGGGCAGCCTGGAACGCCCGCCTCCAGGCCGCACTGCTTCCGCTCCAGCACCGCTCGGGAGGACCACTCGACGGTAGCTGGGATCCAGACCGGGTCTGGGGAGGCCACGGTGGTCGGGTCTACGCCACCGCGCTCTCCGCTCTGACCCTGGAGGTCTACTACCGATACCGGCCGCTCCACGACCGGGGCCACCGAGTGGCTATCCGGCCCGTGCATTAGGCTGCGGCCCCCATCGCTTCCCACGCAGTCCGACCGACCCGGTTTGAAGGGCTGTTGCGGCCGGGATAGACTTAGAAGAGTGATCGAACAAGGCCGCCCGCCTGCCGGAGCATCTGCCCGTGGTTCCAACCTTCGCGTTTTTTGGCCTCGGCACCACCGAGCTTCTCATTCTCGGCGTCGTCGTGCTCCTGCTGTTCGGCACCCGCCTGCCCAAGGTGATGCGTTCGCTGGGCGAGGGCATCGTGGAATTCAAGCGGGGCGTGCAGGGCATCGAAGACACAGCGGGCGTGCACCGTGACGGCTCGCCCGACGCCCGTTGATCCAGCCTTTTTGCCCCGGCGGTCGGGGCTGGAATCCCTGCCATGTTCGGACTCGGCCCCCTCGAGATCGTCGTGATTGCGGCGATCGCCGTCATGATCTACGGCAAACGGCTCCCGGAAGTGGGCCGGACCGCGGGCAAGACGATGGGGCAGCTCCGCCGGCAATGGCAGGAGATGTCGCGGGAGTTCGAGCTGGCGGCATCTCTCGACAGCCAGCAACCCTCTCCCCGCCGCCCGGCCTCCACCCGTCGCTCCATCGACGAGGCTGGCCCGACGGTGGCCTCTCCGAAAATCGAGCCGCCGACCGAGACCGACGGCTAAGCCGCCGCGGGCCGCAGCACGCGGGTGGTGACGCCCGGCCTCGGCCGTGCTACGATTTCCCCACGTCACGGGCGATGTCCCCGAAGGTCGCTGTGGCTCGTCGGGCAGCTAGCTCAGTTGGTTAGAGCGCCACGTTCACACCGTGGAGGTCACAGGTTCGAGTCCTGTGCTGCCCATTTTAGGAAAAGGACTTGTTTTGTAGTGCAAAACCCTGCCGATGGTCGGCAGCGCCCGCAAGGGAAAATAAGCGCACAAGGGTAAACCGATGGTTTCTACCCTTGTGCGACTTCCCGAGCGGAGGTTTTGCAGATGGGACGACGCCCGTCTGGCGGTCGCCCACCATCGTTCACGGCCTGCCTGTGCGTGCGAGCAGCGGGGTCGTGGCATCACAGGGAAACCAGGCCTGCGTCCGCAGGCAGAACCGGACCAGCATCAACATCACCGGCACTTCGATGAGCACTCCGACGACGGTCGCGAGCGCCGCCCCCGACGCTAGGCCATAGAGCATCGCCGCCGTCGCGATCGCCACTTCGAAATGATTTGAAGCTCCGATCATCGCCGACGGGGCAGCATTCTCGTAGGTGAAGCCCAGCAACCTGGCCAACAGGTAGGTCACGGCGAAAATCAACACCGTCTGAAGAAAGAGTGGAATCGCGATCCAGAGGATTGTGAGCGGGTTGGCGACGATGGTGTCACCCTTGAACGAAAACAGCAGCACGAGCGTCGCCAGCAGGGCCGTGATCGTGATCGGCTGCAGCCAGCCCAGAAACCGCTCCTCGAACCACGTCCGACCGAAAGCCTGAACGATCCACCGCTGCGACACGATGCCTGCCGCGAGCGGCAGGGCCACGTAGACCGCGATCGAAAGCAGGAGCGCCCGCCACGGCACGGGAAGCCGGCCCATGCCCAAGAGCAGGCCCCCGAGTGCCCCGTAGAGCACGAGCATCGTGAGCGAGTTGATGGCGACCATCACGAGCGTGTGGCCGGCGTTCCCCCGCGCAAGGTGGCCCCAGACGAGTACCATCGCCGTGCAAGGGGCGATCCCGAGCAGGATGCACCCGGCCAGGTAACTCCGCCACAGCGGCACTTCGAGCATCTTGACCCCCTCGTGGAGCACGGCCGTGCCGGCTCCGTAGGTCTCGCCGACGTCGAGACTCACGCCCAGAGGCATGGAGACGTGGTCCACGGCCGCCGGGCCGATGAACGGCAGAAAGAGGGTGCCGAGGAAGAAGCTGGCGATCGCATACATCGTGAAGGGCTTGATCGCCCAATTCACGACGAGCGTGAGGAGGACGGGACGCAGCGAACGGCCTGCCTGCAGCACCTCGGCGAAGTCGATCTTCACCATGATTGGATACATCATGAAGAACAGGCAGATCGCGATCGGAATCGAGATCACCGGTGCTCCGTCGACCGTGATGGCCATCCGGTCAAGCGTGGTGGCGAGGTCGGGCGCGAGCCGGCCCAAAGCGATACCGGCCACGATACAGAGCAGCACCCAGAGCGTGAGATACCGCTCGAAGAAGCCGATGCCACTGGCGGGAGCGGCGACGGGCGTGTCGTGTGTCATCACATGATCCTGCACGAGGGAGTGGGCATGGTACGGGAGGAAGCGGCAGGTGCACCATGCACGACGCTACCAGGGCCGGCGATCATGACAAACCACGCACCCCGGGTGGGTCGAGTGTATGCGGCCCGCGTGGTCGACCGTCGGAGCCTCGGCTCGTCGGTCATGAGCGAGTTTCTTTCCAGATCGTCCGCCCCGCGGAAACGACCTGCCGCACCCGCCGCTCGAGCCGGCCAGCCGTGGCCCGCACGTCGGCTTCGAGCAGCGCGAGATGGGGCCCCTCGTCGAGCCCCTCGCGTCGGAGTCTTCCCACGGCCGCGACACGAGGATCGTCAGCCCCGCGCCACGCTGCCAGTTCGGCCTCGCTCATCCCGAGCAACCCCTCCAGGATCGCCTCGCGAGCCGTGACTGCCGGAGCGGCGAGAAAACTGGCCACGTCGATCCAGGTCCACTCCATCCCGGGAGCAAATCGCCCGATCCGTCCGCCGAGCCCAAGAATCGCCGCGGGCGCGAGGGTGACGAGCCGGAGGGCCTCTTCCGGCGTGGCCTCGGCCGTATCGCCGGCGTGCACCTTGAGAAATTGGGCCATCTCGCAGAGCAGTGATGTCGTCGGTGACGCTCCCACATCGGTGCACAGGGTGTGGGGAATGCCGGCGGCGCGGATCGTCGTCAGCGGCATCACGCCCGAACCGAGCAGGGTGTTCGAGACCGGACAGTGTGCGATGGCCGATCGGCTCGCCGCGATCGCCGCGACCTCCTCGGGCCGCACGTGAATGCAGTGGGCGAGGATCGGCTCGCAGTCGAGCAGGCCGTCGCGGGCGTAGACGTCCGTATAACTGGCGGCCTCGGGATAGAGCACCTTCTCGATCAGTTGCTTCTCGGCCCGTTGCTCGTCGAGGTGGGTCTGCATCCGCAGGCCGTGCCGCCGTGCCAGGTCCACCCCGCATCTCCGCAGCGGTCCATTGACGCTCACCGCAAACCGGTCGGTGACGATCAGCCGTCGGCCGAAGTCGCGGGCCAGCCCGGCCACGTCGTCCACCAGCGAGGCCTCCTCGGTTCGCAGATAGCCGGGACAGTTCTGATTCATCAAAACGAGCCCGACGCTCCACGTGTCGGGCAATTGCTCGAGCGCCAGCCGTGTGGTGCGGGGATGCACCGTCATGTAGGCAGCGCCGCCGACCACACCGTTGGCGAGCGTATCGGCGAGAAAACCGGCCACGACCTGGCGCGCGTGGGCCGGAGCCTCGCACCGCCCTTCCGCCGGAAACACGTTTCGCTCCAGGCTGGCCAGCAGCCGGCCACCGGCCGGCGCCGACCCGATGTCGTCGGTGAAGTGCCCCCGAATCGGGTGCTGTGGAATGTGAATGTGGGCGTCGAGGAGCGGCGGCATGATGAAGCCCAGGCTCTGCGGCACGGCCGCCGCGTCGAGGCCGAACCTGGCGGCGATGTCGTTCCAGCCGCCGACGGCCACCACCCGCCCGCGGTCATCCCCGAGCAGCAACCCGTCGGGGAAATACTCCACCCCTGCATCGGGCAGCGGATTGAGAATCGGCCCGCGAATGGCGTGAAGGAGTTCCCGCATGTGACTCCATCATACGTTGCCAGGGCTGGATCGAGGGTGTCACGAGCTTGACACCCGGCTCCGCTCACTGCCGCTCGTCGGAGGCGATCTTCCCATCGCGAAGGCTGATCACCCGCTTGGCTCGGGCCGCGATGTCGGGCTCGTGGGTGACCATCACGATCGTACGGCCGGCCTCGTTGAGCGCCGCCAGCAAATCCATGATCTCCCGGCTCGTGGCCGTGTCGAGATTGCCGGTTGGCTCGTCGGCCAGGATCACATGAGGATTGTTGACCAGCGCCCGGGCGATCGCCACACGCTGCTGCTGGCCGCCCGAGAGCTGGGTGGGGCGATGGTCGAGCCGGCCCGCCAGGCCCACGAGCGTGGCCAGCCGGACGCAGAGTTCCTGGCCGCCAGGCCGCACAGGCCGCTGGTACGCCAGCGGGACGGCGATGTTTTCCACCACGCTCAGTTGCTGGATCAGATTGTACGACTGGAACACGAAGCCGAGATACCGGCCCCGAACCCGCGAGAGCGACTCGTCGTCGAGCTGGGCCACGTCGTAGCCGCCGAGCACGTATTGCCCCGCGGTGGGCCGATCCAGGCACCCAAGCAGGTTCAAGAGCGTGCTCTTGCCCGATCCGGAGGAGCCCATGATCGCGACGAAGTCGCCCCGGCGAAATTCAATCGAGAGGCCATCCAGAGCCCGCACGTCGTGCCCACCGAGGCGATAGATCTTGGTCACGTTCCGCACGCTGGCCACCACGTCGGCCGCTGCCCTGCGCTGGTCACTCATGTCGCAGAGCCTCGATCGGATCCATGGCGGCGGCCCGCCGGGCCGGGTAGATCCCGAATACGATCCCAACCGCCACGGAGATCCCGAAGGCGGCGATGATCGACCAGGCGGCCAGCCGCGGCTCGAGGTCGCGGATCGCCGGTGGCAGATTCGACCAGAGCTCGGGCATGAGCCGGGCCAGGCCCGTGCGGACGAGGTGCACCGTCGGCCCGCAGAGGAAGCCGATCCCCACCCCCAAGAGGCCTCCGGTTCCCGAAAGCACGACGGTCTCCCAGAGAAACTGCTGCACGATCTCCCCCTTCGTCGCCCCGAGCGCCCGGCGGATGCCGATCTCACGGGTGCGTTCGGTGACGGTGGCGAGCATGATGTTCATGATTCCGATCCCGCCCACCAGCAGGGAGATGCCGGCGATCAACAGGAGCAAGACGCTGAACATAAGCCGCATCGCCTCCGCCTGCTCGAGCAATTCCTTGGGCACGACCACCGCGTAGTCGGTCTGTTTGTGATAGCGGCCCAGGAGCTCGCGAATGATGTCGGCCGAGGCATCCACCTGCGAGATGTCGTCCACCACCGCCGTCACCTGGTCGAGTTCCACGGTCTCGTTCTGAAACGAGCCACCCCGAATCGTGATCACCCGATCGCCGATCCGGGCCCGAAAGGTCGCAAGCGGGATGTAGACGTCGCGATCGTACTGCCGCGCCGCGAAACTGCCGCCGATCGCCGCCGCACTCGTGCGTTGCTCGGCCACCCCCACCACGACATAGAAGTCGGTTCCGATCTGCACCGTCCGCCCGAGCGGGTCGTCGATGGGAAACAACCGCTGGGCCACCTCCCACGCCAGCACCGCCACGTTGTCGAGATTTTTCAGGTCGGCATCGGAGAGCGGCCGACCGCGGGCGACCGGTAGTCGGTTGATGGCGAAATACTCGGGCGTGCAGCCGATCAATTGGGCATCGAGCGAAAACTCGCCGTGCCGCACCTCGCGGCTGATCTCTCGCATCGGAACCGCCCGCCGCACCGCGGGCACGTTGGTGAGGATGCGGTCGTAGTCGTCCCGCAGCAGGCCGTAGGCGATGCCGGTGCGGCCGCCGGCCTCCCGGTTGGCCTCCTCAGTCGGCTTGATCGTCCGCACGATGATGCTCGTGGCGCCGAGATCCTTGATCTGCTGCTGGGCCTGGAAGCTCACCCCCTCCCCCATCGCCACGAGCCAGATCACCGCCGTGACGCCGATCAGGATTCCAAGCACGGCCAGGGCCGATCGAAGCTTGTGCAGCAAAAGGCTGCGAAAGCCGAGTCGGAGCTGTTGAAAGAGATTCACGGCCGAATGCCTAACGCATGTCAAGGGTGTCGATCTGCCGGCTCGGGGCCGGCAAAAGTCGCGTCGCGGGCGAGGATTCGCCTCGATGCTTCGCGAGCGTTCGCCGACCCCCGAGCCTCCCTGATACTTGTCCGCTGAGTTCTCCTGCCGGCTCTGGGACGGCAAAAGTCGCGTCGCGGGCGAGGATACGCCCCGATGCTCCGCGAGCGTTCGCCGACCCCCGAGCCTCCCGTGTCGTGCCTGCTGCTTGGTCCTGCCGGCATCCCGTACGTCTGCCTACGCCGAAGGGAGGCCGTCGGCGGGCGTCGATTCATCCGGGAGGATGGCCCGCGGATTCAGGAGCAACTGCTCACCTTCCTCGAGGCCCGCGAGGATCTCCACCCGCTTGTCGTTGCCCTGCCCAAGCGTCACCACCCGCCGCTCGACCTCGGCCTCGTGCCGGACGGCACAGACGTATTCCCCGCCCTGCTCGATCACGGCCGCCACCGGCACCGCGATCACGTCGCGGAGATCGGCCACGATGATTTCCACCTCCGCGGTGAAGCCTGGCCGCAGGTCTTCGGTGTTGCCATCGATCCGCACCTCCACCACGTATTTCTTGGCCGTCGAGAGCCAGTTCGACTGCGGCCGGTTGGCCACCGCGGCCACCTCGCCGGCGAATTCTCGCCCCTGGACCCGGATCCGGGCCTTCATTCCCGGACGGATCCTGTCCACCTTGGACTCGTGCACCTCGACGTCGGCCCGCATCTTGCTGAGGTTGGGCAGCCGCAGGATCGTCTTGCCCTCGCTGACCATTGCGCCGGCCTTGACCTCGCTGTCGCGATCGCGGTTCCGATCGTTGGCGTAGATCACCAGCCCGTCCTTGGGAGCCTTGACGACGCACTTTGCCAGTTGGGCATTGAGCCGGTCGAGCTTCACCTGCTCGAGCTCGAGCGCCGCCTTCTCGCTGGCAAGTCGCGCGGCGGCCGCGTCGCGCACGCTCTCGAGGCCCGTGACGGTCTTCGGCTTCGTGAATCGGGTCAACACATCGAGGGCGATCTCGGCCGTGCCCAGGTCGAGTTCGGCCCGCTCCACCGCCGATTTCTGAGCATCGAGTTGCTGCGGTGAGATATAGCCCTTGCGAAACATCCGCTCGCCGTACGCGAGCGTGTTCCGGGTCGCCTGGAGCCTTTCAGTGGCGGCCGTCACGCTCGACTCGGCCATCCGCAATTCCTTCTTGAACGTGCCTTCGCGATACTCCTCGACGGCGATCGTGGCGGCCGCATGGTCTTTGTCGGCCTGGATCATCGCGGCGCGGGCCTTCTCGAAGGCGATCCGCTGGGCGGTCGCGTTTTCCGCGATCGTGGAATCGTCGAGCCGCACGATCTCCATGCCCTCGGTCACCCGGGCCCCGTCGTCGATCAGCCAGACGATCGTGGCCCCGCCTGCCACGCCGCAGACGATATCGACGTTCTCGTCGCTCACGAGGCTTCCCTCCTCCGTCACCGAGATCGTGAGGTCGCCCCGGCGGACGACGGTGGTGGGTATCGCGTCGAGCGCAGCGGTGGCGTCGCGGCCGCCGAACGAGCCGGCCAGCCAGGGATAGGCCGCACCGGCGGTCACGCCGGCCGCCAACAGCAGGCCAATCCACACGGGAAATCGCCGCCGGCTCACCGGCCCCGCCACCTCCGCATCGGACGTCGGGCTGCCGAGCAGGTCGGCGATCAGGGCGGCATCGGCCCGACCAGCTTCCGGCTCAGCCTGCAGTTCACTCGCCACGCTCGTCATCGGCTCCTCCGGCATCCCGCCCCGTGTGTGGCCCGACGCTCCGACTCGCGGCTCGACCTCGAGACCACACCGTTCCGTCCGGGCGACGATGCCCTGCTCATGGAAGTATCTCACTGAGGCTGGAGAAGTTCCACTTCCGCTTACCGGCGGCGGCTGCATCCTCGAGTTCGAAGTCCCTCGGGAACGGTGCCGGCGTGGAGATCTCCTCCAGGTGCTCCAGCCACTCCGGTGGCACCGGAGGCGGCAGTGGCATCTCGTCGGCGCAGGCTCGGTCGGCACCGGAGAACGGCCTATCGATCCAGAGTCCCTCGTCGCTGAGCTCCATCACACCGAGCTGCTGGGCGAGACTTGCGCGGGTGGCGTAGTAGTTGATCCAGATGCTCGTGAGCGCATCTTGGGAGCTGCGGAGATCGTTGAACGCGTAGATCAGATTGAGGGTCGCGGTGGGGCTGAACTGCGCGGCCGACGGATCCTCGGCGATCGTGCCGTCAGGGCCCGGCAGTGGCGGCGGCGGCGCCGGCTGGCTGAGCGTCAGCCGAGTCTGGTCGACCCGGCGAATGGCGATGATCACGGCCCGACGCTGGGTCTCCAGATTCCGCTCGTCGAGTTCGAGCTGCCGCAGCGACTGCCGCAGCGAGAGCTTGATCCGATCCTCGAACTGGATCTGCTGCCGCCGCACCTGCTGGTAGTCCACGATCGCCTGCCGGAAATTGTTCCGCTCGATCAGCCGGGTGAGCGGCGCGTCGAACCGGAGGCTCGCCCCCAGGGCTCCGGTCGGGGCCCGAAATCGGGCCGGGTTGTTGCCGGTGGTCCGCAGATCGCCGGCGATCTCGACGTCGAGGCCGGCCAGGAGCGACATCGCGTTGTATTGGATGAGCCGCCACTGATCGACGAGGGCGGCGCGGTTGTTCATCCAGTCGAGCCGGTTGGCCCGGGCGATCTCGAAGGCGATGTCTGGGTCGAGCTTCTCCGGCACGATCGCGATCGCCTCGACCCGGGCCCGGGCCTGAATCAGCGAGATCTCGTCGACGGCCCCCGAGACCTGCCCCACGAGCCGCGCAATCGCGTCGGCCGACTGGCGGAGATTTTCCGGGGCGAGTCCCTCCCCGATCCGCTCGATCTCGTCCTCGGCTCGCCGGATGTCGCCGAGCAAACGGGCCAGGTCATCGGCCAAGAGCCGCATCTCGCGGTTGAAGGTCTCCCGTTCGGTGGGCCGCATCCCGGTCAGTCGGCTGGCGGCCGCCGAGGCGGCCCGCTCGAGGTCGCCTTCCACCACCGTCGCCTGCTTCACCACCCGCTGCCGCATGCCATCGAGGGCCGCCAGCGCCACGGTCACGAGGGTCTTGTCCACCTCGTCCTCGACCGCCTCGATCGACCGCGTGTCGTCTACCGCGGGATCGGTCGCGTCGCCGTCCGCGGTGGATCGGGGAGCCGGCAGGAGTTCGGTCGTGCCGGCGATCGCCGGCGGCACGAGATCGAGCGCATCCGGGTCTTCGCCCGGGGCATCCTGGCGGGGATCCTCGGTCTCCGCCAGTGGCTCCTCGGCCCCGAAGGAGTAGGTGGCGAGGAAGTCACCCAGGTCGTTCTGGAGCGACTCCATCTCCGGACTGATGAACTGGAACTGCTCCATGAAGCCCTCGTCGATCGCCACGGCCGTGTCGGAGGGTATGCAGAGGGTGTTGACCTTGAAGCTCTCGAGTTGGTTGGTCAGCGAGGTCTTGGCCTGCAGCAGCCCAGCCCGGTTGGTCTCGATGCTCTGGCGGAGCTGGTCGACCTGCTCCACGCCGACGAGACCCGCCTCGAGGTTCGCCTCCAAGAGCGCAAGAGCTCGCTCCTGGGCGGCGAGGTTTTGCTCCGCGTTGCGGATCTGCTGCCGTGACTGGAGGATCCCGAGGAAGCCTCCGACGTTGCCCGCGCCGCCGCCGGCAAACCCAGCGCCCGTGCCGCCACCCCCGATCTGAAGGCCCACGCCGCCGCCGCCGAAGAACACGCCGCCGAGGTTGCCGAAGCCGCCGATGCCCGTGCCGGTGAAGCCCGCGAATCCGGTGCCGCCGAAGAAGCCGCCCCGCCGTTGCAGGCCCGGAGGGTTGTTCGCCCCGACGGCCACGGTGAGGAAGAAGCCCTGGCGGTAGAACTGCAGCCGGCGGAGGTTCGCGAGCAGGGCCCGCTCCACGATCGTCAGCCGCTCCAGTGCGATCGACCGGCCGGCGTTCCGCAGCAGGGGCTGCAGGAGCGTGAAGTTGAGAAGCGACACGTTGGCGTACTGATCCGACCCGGCAAACTGCCAGACGATCGAGTTGAGCACGCCCACCACCGCCTCCCCCGCCGTGGCAAAATACTTGCGGGCCTCGAGGTTCGTGTCGGTCTGCCAGGTGGTGCTCTCACCGCGTGGATTGAGCGGCCCGCGGTTGGCGTAGGCCGTGGTGTTGCCGCCGTAGAACTGCACATCGAACTGAAACCGCTCCGTGCTCACGTCGAGGGCCGAGAGGTAGAGCGTCTCCAGCTGATCCTGCCAGTCGAGGGAATTCAGGTAGGCCAGCCTGATGGCGGAATCGAGATCGAGCGTGATCGCACCGGAGTCGGTCAGTTCCACCACCTCGTGCAGCCGCTGCCGCCAGTCGGGATTGTCGAGCGTCGTGCGGTCGCCGTTGATGTGCCAGCGTGGGAATCCCTTCTTGCCGTCGATGCAGTGCATGTAGCGGTGCGCCGTGGGGTCGTCGGGGGGCATCGGCGGGAAGATCTGGTTGTAGGCGTCGTAAAACCGGCTCCGCTCGTCCTGGCGGACCGTGTAGTTCATGGGCACCGCCCAGCGCGGATCACACGATTTCTCGGCGAGCAGGGTGCTCACCTCGCGGTCGGCCTGGACGTAGTAGCGGCCCCGGGAACAGCCCG
>CAMDDJ010000083.1 GCA_945891385.1 Candidatus Kuenenia stuttgartensis
CGCTCACTCCGAGGGAACCGACGCTTCGCCATCCTGGCTTCGCTGGTTCCCTAGGCCGGCTCTCGGAGCAGGAGTAGCCCCGGCCAAGGAAGTCTCTTGGGAAGTTTCTTGGAAAGTGCTGGGATGCGGCAACTTTGCCGTGAGGCGGCTTCCGGGCTCGTGTTCCAATTGGCCCGTGAGGGCAGGCTTACAGCCTGCCCATGTGCGGCCATGAATCGGCTTCGCCCGGTGATCCACGCGTCCGTGCACGAACGCCGCGAGTCTCCCCGCAACCTCGGCCGGGGTCACCCGTTTATTCCGGTGGCAAGAGTCGCTCCTGTCGACTCGAGTTTGTGCATGTGCCCGTTGTCTGTCGGAGGTCTCCCATGACTCGTCTGAATCGCCGTTTGTCCTGGCTTACGCCTGTCGCGTGCGGGCTGGCTTCTCTCGTGGCCCTCGGGTCTTCCACGGCGGCGCGGGCAGAAACCTGGCAGGAGACCTTTCTCAATCCAGCCGTTCGCTCGTGGATGGCTGTTCTGACCCTCGTGGCCGAGGATGGCGGGCGGACCGAATCGGGGCCACGTGGAGACGCGCTCGGGAGACTCGACGAAATCCTCGGGCGGCTCCGTCGGATCGAATCGATGCTGGCCGCGAGGCCGATGGGACCGGGTGGTCCTCCTCCCGGACCGCCGCGCGGACCGTGGGGCCCGCGCGGTGATATGCGGGGCCGCGATGAATTTCGCCGGCCGCGCGAGGGCATGCCACCGGAGATGCGGGAACGCATGCAGGCCCGGGCCGCCGAAGCTCGCGAACGCTGGGAGAAGATGTCGCCGGAGGAGCGGGCCGAGATGCGGGAAACGATGGGAGCCAGGATGGAGGCGACCCGCGAGCGGATGCGAGAGAGTGATCGCCGCAGCCGGCCCGAAGGCGAGGCCCGCGGTGAGCGGCCGCGTGATGAGCGGCCCCGATCGCCCGGCGACGAGCCGACCCGGCGGGCCGAGCGCGAGGCTCGACCGCGGCCCGATGGTGATCCGGTCCGAGAGTTGATGCGGGCTTCCCGTGAACGGTTCGCCGCGCTCCAGAGTCGGATCGAGCGACTCGAAGCCGAAGTAGCCCGGCTCACAAAGGAACTGGAAGAGAAGGACGACGACTGAACGTCGGCCGTTTCTTCAGATGACGCTCTCCGGAGCCGCGGTGCGTGTGACCCATCGGCCCGGTGTCGGCGTCGGTGTCCTAAACCCTGGGCAGCGGGTCCACTCAGCTGCGTGGGCTCGCCCAGCGATCCTTCCGGCCCGTCGCGACGACCAGCTCCGACGGTCAACCTCTTCGCTTCGACCGTTTGGCCTTCCCGCGGTCGGGCTTTTCCGCGACCTTCGGCTCGGCTGCGGCGTCGCCCGCCTTGCCGCGCCGCTTGCGGGCAGGCTTGGCGTCGGCTGACTCGGCCGCCGCCACTGGCTCGGCGGCCGGCTCTTGCGACACGATGATGCAGTTCTCACCGAGGTCGAGTTCGTCTTGCTCCTCGATCGGCCGCCCACGGTCGTCGAGTTTGACGTCGGCTTCGGCCGTCTTCCGTTTGGCCACCGCGAGCAATTGGTCGTAGAGCTTTCCCCGATCGGTGCCGTTGATCTGCGATACGGCCGTGGCGACTTCCCCGAGATACCGGAGGAAGATGCTCCGCCGCTGTCCCTCCTGAGCCACCCGCAGCCGCCGCCGCATGTACATCCCGAGCTTGCGGCCGACCGTCTGGAGGGCGAGCCGGATCTCCTTCTGAATCTCCGGATAGTGGGCGATCGCCTCCTTCGACTCGCTCGTGAACGGCACCCAGACGCTCGCCACATGGACCATCACGGTGACCGGCCCCGATGGAAGACTGCCGCGGGATTGCGACAGGCCGTAGGACCGCCAGTTGGTCGAGAGGATCGTCTGAGTGACGGCACAGGCCGCATGCTGAAACTGGAGCGGCACCCGGTTGGCGAACCGGAGCACGTTCATGCTCTGGCCGTCGTCCACATTGACATGCTGCATCGCCTCATGGAGGGCGTCGAGTTGCTGCTTCTTGAGCTTGGCGGGCGATTGCCGCGGCGCGAGTTCCGCCTCGGCGAGAATCTTGTCGGCCCCCTCGCCTCCCACCCCCGCAAAGGTGGTCGTGAGGAACTGCCGCAGGCTGCGGGCATCACTCTCGCTTGCGAGCTCGCCAAGCGCCTCGCGGCTCACCCGGGTTGCGGACGGGCCGCCGCCGAAGGCGAGGGCCGCCTCAATCAGGAAGGGATTGCCGCGGTAGACGGAGGGGGGCCGAGTCGCCGCCGTGAAGAACTCCCCTGGCACGACCTGCCGCAGGCCCGCCAGGAGCCGCTGCTCCCCGATCGGCACGATGCAGTCGGTGGCCGGCGGCGGGATGCGGGTCTCTTGGATCGCCTTGTAGAGCGCATCGGCTTCGCCCCGGCCGAGCTTCCCGGTCGAGACCCGGCTCGAGAGCTTCGCCGTGTCGCAGATCTTCCGGGCCGTGCCCGGCGAGACCCGGGAGAACGACTGGGCGAGAAACTGGGTGAGGGTCAGTTTGGGATGCTCCTGGAGCATCGTCACGAGGCGTCCGAGCTCGACGCCGTAGGGATGCGGCTTGATCTCCTTGGGCTCGGGCGGCAGGTCGTCGTTGGCCCGCTCCAGAAGCCGCTCGTTGCCGTCGGGACCGATGAAATGGATCCGAGCATGGGGATTGGCGATCGCCGTCTGCTCGAGATACTCCTCGACGCTGCCGCGGCCCCGCTGAAACTTCGCCTCCATCTCGATCGTGACGCGGGTGCCGTGATGGATCGGCTCGCCCCGGTCATTCTCCGCCACCCACTCGATGGCGTGCTTCGTCATCAGCTCCGAGCCCCCCTTGCCGGCCGGGATGTCGACCCCCTCCCCCTTGCCGTTCAGGATCTGCGGCTGGTTGGTCTTGGTGTCGATCCGCAGCTCGTAGTAATGGGCCGGGTGCTTGGCGTCGATCTTGGAGATGATCTTCACCGGCTTGCCCGTGGTGAGCACGCCGTACATGCCCGCCGCCGAGATGCCGATTCCCTGCTGGCCGCGGCTCATCCGCAGCCGGTGAAACTTCGAGCCATAGAGGAGCTTGCCGAAGATCAGGGGAATCTGCTTACTGACGATGCCCGGGCCGTTGTCCTGCACGCCCATGCGATAGCGGCTGCCGCTCTCGCCGACCTGCTCGATGTGCACCCAGATCTCGGGCAGGATGCCAGCTTCCTCGCAGGCGTCGAGCGAGTTGTCGACGGCCTCCTTGACGCTCGTGAGCAGGGCCTTGCGGGGGGAGTCGAAGCCGAGCAGATGCCGATTCTTGGCGAAGAACTCGCTGACCGAGATGTCTCGCTGGCCGGCGGCGAGCGTCTGGGCCGTCGCCCGCCGCTTGGTTTTGGGAGCGGGGGGGGGATTGCCTGAGTCCGCCTCGCTCGGCACCTGCTCGGAGGGTTCCGGAGCGGTCTTGGTGGGGCGGGCTGCCTTGGCCCGGCGAGCGGTCTTGGACATGGGGATTCCGCGAGAAATGCCTGGAAAAACCACACTGTGACCTCGGCCGTCCGACTTGGCAAGGGCCGCAGGATTTGCCGGTCGGGCTGACCCTGCCGGCCGTCTTTGACGGCTGCGCCTGGCCAGCCTCCGTGGCGGCAAGGTCTGCCTGTCAGGCAGTCCAGCCCGTCGCCACATCCTCGGGGTCATGCGGGAGATGCGTTCCCGCCGAATCTTCTCGGGGCACAGTGCAGCCGATCTGCCGGGGAGCGCCGGCATCGGCCAGGCGACTTCGACCAGGCGGTCCAGCGGCAACGGGGGAAGCATCGATGACAACCAGGAAGAGACTCGCCCGCTGTCTGCTGGCGGCGGCCCTTGGCATCGGCGGCGTCGCCGCCGACACGGCGGTCGCCCTGCCGATCGACGGCGGCGTGGAGGGCCCGGTGCCCGACGTCTTCTACAACTTTTACACGCCTCCGGTATCGGTCGGCCCACACCCGGCGATGGGCGCCCAGCTCTACGTGTCGCCCCGCCCGGTTCCGCCGCGAGTGGGCCACACGTGGATTACCTATCCACCGTTCATGCCGCACGAGTTCCTGTACAAGCATCGACGGAAGTACGTCAGGCCCGCCGGCGTGACCGGCCTGCGGACGACCGTTCACGGCTACTGGTGGTGAGGAGCATGTCCATGCAGCGATCGAACAGACTCCAGGCCCTGCTGATGGTGTCGAGTATCGCGACCGCGGCCGGAGCCTGGCTCGCGTCGGCCCCCGAAGCGCTGGCCATCCATCCGGCTCATGGCCAGGCGGCCGGCTGCGTGGGCGGGTGCGGTCAGGCCGGCTGTGGCCATTGCGGTCATGGCTGCCGAGGAGGGAACTGCTGCTACGCCGGCCCTGGGCTGCTCAATCACCACTGCGGCCACGGCCACTGCGACGGTCACTGGATCCATCACGACACGATCGAGAAGCGGTATTTCCTCCGCAGCCAGGGCAAGAGCTGGCACAGCGCCTGGTACAACCCGGCCGAAGGGCGGCCGATCGCGCTGGTCGTGCCGCCGACGGCGGAGTTCGAGACTCAATATGCCTGGGGCGTGCCCAGTTCCCGCGTGATGCCGATCTACCATCAGTTCCGCCGGCCCTACCCTGGCCCGGGCGCACTTCCCGGCGGCGGAGGCGGCTTCCTGCCCACTCCGAATCAACCGAGCGACACGGTGCAGTTCGGCGTGAATGCCGTCCGCGGTCCGTGGGGAGCCTACTGACGCCACGCGAAGCATCCTGACGCTCCGTGAGGGGACGACGCTCAGCCAGCCGGCCCGCTGAACAGCATTTCCGCGGCCTCGACGTCGAGCCGCTCGTCATACTGCCGCTTGCGCACGTGGGCTATGACCGTCGTTCCCGAGCCGGGGAGCGAACGCACCTCCAGGTTGCCGCCGAGCCGCTCGATTCGCTCCCGCATCCCGGCCAGCCCAAAATGTCCCTGGTCTGGCCCCACTTGTTCGCCTGGCACGAATCCACGGCCGTCGTCGTCGATGCGGACCGTCACGTCCCCGGCATCCGCATTGAAGGTCGCCACGACATCGATCGTAGCGGCGGAAGCGTGACGAATCGCGTTGTGAATCGCCTCCTGGGCCACGAGGAGCAGGTTACCGGCGACGAAATGGGGAAGCTCGAACGGCTCGCCCTCCAGCCTGATGGTGATCCGTTCGGCATGCCCGTGGCCCGTCTGCCGTGCCACGGCCTCGAGGGACTCCTCGAACGACCGGCCGGCTAGCGGCATCGTCCTCAGCGCCCAGACGGAATCCCGCAGCTCTTCGGCTGCATGGTTCACCATCTTCCGAGCCACCTCAAGGTACATCGCATGATCGGCGGTTGGCTGGTCGCGGAAGGCACGGCAGGCACCGAGTTGGTAATCGATGCCCCGGAGCGTCTGGAGCAACGTGTCGTGGAGATTCGCGGCCAAGCGATTCCGCTCCCGGGTGCTCGCCGCGAACTCGACCGCCGCATCCCGCCGCAGCCGCATCTCATGGGCGAGCATCCGGCCCTGGGAGGCCACCTCACGGCGGAGGAGCCAGACCCAGATCGACACACCGGCGAGTCCCAGCACTGTGCCACCCAGAAGGACCGCCAGCCGGCCCGGCGTCCACCACGAGGGCCGGGATAGCACCCTCACATCAGCGGGGCTGCGAACATGAAGCGACATTCGTTGGAGCGTCGGGGTGGTGGTCACCTGCATCGCGCCATCGGCGTCGGCGAAGTGAACTTGGAGGACGCCGGTGAGTTCGAGCCGGCTGCCCGGCAGCAGAGAGCCCAGGGCCTCGACCATCCGTTCGGTGAGCGGAGCCACGATGGTCGAGGTTCCGGCAGAGAGTACGAGTTCACCCGATCGGCCGGATCGCTTGGCTTCGATCAGGGACGCCGGAAAGGTCACCAGACAGCCGTCGCAGTCGCTCGGTTCGGCCATCGAATGGCTGGAAACGGCCCGCCCGTTGATGACGGCCACCTCGTCGGGCGTGATCGCGAGGGCTCGCGGCGGCTCGGCAGAGCCGACTCGCTCGATGATCGCCCCGTCGATCCCGGCGATGAGCCGGGATTTCTCGATGAACCCGGTGATCCGCACCCGATCGCCCGGGACGACGGCCGGACGCGTCATCGTCTTCACACGAACGCCCCGCAGACCCTCTTGGACAAACAACTGCTTGTCTCCCACGAACGTCACCACGCCCTCGGTCGTGATCCGATGGGCCGAGACCGGTCCGTATCGGTAGCGACCGACCTCCGCCAGCGATACGACCGGTTCCTCGAAGGGCGGTGCCGGCGGTACAGCCACGACCTCGATGTCGATACGGCGGGAACAGACGAAATGCGGTGCCAAAAACTCACCGCGTGTGTTTCGCACCGATCCAACGACACCCACGACCCGCACCCGCGAGTCGAGCAGGCTCTCTTCGGCAGGCAGGCCGGTGCTATCGAGCACGTGGACCCAGATCCGCCGCGACCCACAGGCCAGCAGCAGGCTGCCATGTCCGGCCCTGCCCTCCCAGGCCTGAACGACGCCCTCGCAGGTGATCCGCAGCCCGTTGTTGGTACCAAGAAACAGGTCTTCTAAGTCTGCTTCGGCGGGTGGCGGCAGGTCCATCGCACCAAGGGCCTGGATCGACCGCACGACCAATACCGGTGTGTAGCCGCCTCGGTAGAGTTGGCCTGTGATCTCGACCTCCGTTCCCTCGGCACCCGGCCTGATCACCTGTTTCTGCGAGTGGCTCTGCCCGTCGATCGACAGCCAGAGACTGCCGGTTGCATCCTGCACGACCGCGACATCGGCGTGCGGATGGACCATCGTCAGCACGCCGCGGACGACGAACGTCCGCGAGCCGTCTCGCTCGCTCATCGGCGTCGCCAGGACTTCTGCGATCGTGGCCACCGCCGTCGAGTCCGCTCCCAATCCTTGGCCGGCGACAAAGACCCCGAGTGCGGCGCAGATCAACGCATACCGGCACTTCGACCAGGTTCTCATACGGCACCCCGGACACACGGACGGACCTTTTCCTATCGTATCCGGCCCTCATTGGCACGAATCCTACGGCGTGGATATCGCCAGGTTACAAGCCATCCGAGTGGCCCCAAACTATCGCCGCGGGGGCACAGGCTGGCTCGACCGGCGGGACAGGAAGCCAAGATCAAATCCCCGCGCCACGGCTTCCGCCCTGTCGGCCACGTCCAGTTTGGCCAAGAGCGCGGCGACGTGCGCCTTGGCTGTATGCGTGGAGATCCCCAGCAGCCGGGCGATCTCAGCGTTCGAGAAGCCTTCTCGCAACAGTCCGAGCACCTCGACCTCACGCGGTGTGATCCCGGTCGACTCCGTCGGAGCCAAAGCCGCATCCACGATCCGGTCTCGGCTCACCGGCGTGCCCCCGCGGGCGACTTCCCGGATCGCCGCGAAGAGCTCCTCGTGGCTGACATTCTTCGTCATGTAGCCGTTGGCCCCGGCCGACAGCGCCCAGGCGACGTCGGCGGCCGAGTCGCTCGAGGTAAGGATCAGCACCTTCGCGGAGCGGTCGATCTCACGGAGCCGTTGCATCGTCGCGATGCCGTCGAGGCCGTGCATCGTGATGTCGAGGAGGCAGACATCGGGGCGGACCTCCCGCCAGAGCGTCACTGCGGTCTCACCGTCATCGGCCTGGCCGACCACTTCGAAGTCCGGATCGGATGTGAGCAGGTTGGCCAGACCTACCCGCATCACCGGGTGGTCATCGACCAGCATCAGCCGTATGCGTCGTCCGGAAATCATTCGGTGGAGACGGGCACGACATCGATGGCCGCGAGATCCCGCGTGCCCAATGCCCAGAGCAATGGCAGGGAGATCGTCTCATTCAGGAATCGGACGGAAGCGTCTCCCATCGCCACCTGCGCCCCGCTTGGATGACGGCTCTTGATCCCGTTGATTCGATGGTCACTCGCGCTTCCGACCGGCCCGTCGTGCTGGCCATCCGGCACGAGCTCGTTGGGAAGCGCGAACGTGTTGATCGGGGTGTTCGTCAACACCGTCATCGTACCCGAAAGATAGACGCCGTTGTGGACCGTCTCGTAGGGCAGCGTTTCGCCGACGAGAATCGTCTTACTCAGGCCGTCGCCCACATTCTTGAAGGCGATCCGCACCATGTCGTGGGCGAACATGCCCGGCGCATAGCCCTCGTAGCCGAGGTGCTCTCCGCCCGGGTGGTTGCAGCAGGGATTGCGGACGGAGGGCTGGGCCGACGTGCCCCAAGCCGAGTTGCCGGGACAGAGCGGGCAACGCCCGCGGGCCGGATGGGGACCGAAATTGCCGCCATACCAGAGGGCGTGCTGCTCCGTCGTCTGGAAGAAGTTCGAGTAGTTGCAGCGATTCTTCAGGATCGGCGTGGCCGCATAGGAATCACTCGGGCAGACGTAGGGCGGGATGACCTGCTGAACGAGCTGGTAGTTCGACACCGGCCGCGTCACTGAACGGGCCCGGTCGCCGACCGGCCGTGAGAAGTCGATCGCGTCGAAGAGCGTGCCCTGCTCGAGGCTCGGCAGGATCATCGCCGGCCAGGTGTCGGGCGTGCCGAGCGTCCAGGCCTGCTTCCCCTGGGAACTGACCACCTTCGGGTTCTGCTGGTTCTTGTTGGCCAGCGTCATGGGCAGGGCCTTCCGCTGATCATGGTAGGCGTGGAGGCCGAGGGCCACCTGCCGCAGGTTGTTGCCACACTTGACCCGCCGCGCCGTCTCGCGGGCGCTCTGCACGGCCGGAAGCAAGAGGCCGATCAACGTGGCGATGATCGCGATCACGACCAGGAGTTCGACCAGTGTGAAACCGTGCCGCACTCGGCCGATGCGGAACCGAATTCTCATGCGTCACGCTCCCTGCTCGATTCGGCCCAGGTTGCCGCGGACGAGCCGGCGGCGCCGCAGGCCCCACGTTCCGATCGCGATCGAGCCAGCCAGCCAGAGACCCGCGGTCGGCTCAGGCACCGCCGCCACCGATCCGAGGCTGGTCGGCGTTGCCGGGAAGTAGTTGCCCCGGCCGTAGGCACCGGCGGTGTTGATGCCGACCAGGTCGAACACGTTGGTAACCCCGTCGTAGTTGAAGTCGCCCTGATTCCAGACCGCGGCGGTGCCGGTACCGTACTTCCCGGCGCTGTTGATGCTCACCAGGTCGAAGACGTCGACCTGGCCGTTGAGATTGACGTCGCCAGCCGCAGCGAAGGAGACGGTGGCCGAACCATCCGCCGCCGCGACGTACCCGACCGCGCGGGTTCCTCCGGACGCCGCCGCTGCGGTCGACATGATGCCCGTGGCGCCGTTCCAGCCGCCATTGTTGCGGCCGGCGAGCAGGTCGGCCCGCAGCTGAGCGGCGGTGATCCCGCCGGCTGCGATCGTGACCTGCCCGGCCCCGAGATCGAGCCGGCCTCCGCCGCTGGCGTCATCCACATCGAGACTGCCCAGGGCCGCCGTCACCCGAACATTCTGCGGGAGCGACATCGTGCCTCCAGCACCGACCGAGACCGCCGGGGAGCCAGCCAGGGTGCCAGCGTTGATTGCCAGCGACGCGATCCCGGTCGAACCGTTGACCGCCAGCGATCCGGCCGAGAGGGTGCCACCATCGACGATCACCGAGGGAGACCGCATGGTCGTGCCGGATGTGATCGCGAGTGTGGCTCCGGTGTCGACTGTGACCGGAGTGGCTGCCAGGCCGTCGGGGCTGGCCACCTGGAGCGTGCCTGCGGATACGGTCGTCGGCCCGGTGTAGGCATTGGCCGCATCGAAGACGACGGTGCCGGCACCGACCTTTGTCACCGAGGTCGCCGTCGCAATCGTCGGATACCCGGCGGCGGCCTGGGTCTGACTACCCGAGGGGACGTCGATCACGATGTCAGAGGGTGACGATCCAGGCGTGAACACGAGATTCAGATCGTTCCCGGACACGGCGACGCTAAAGCTGCCGCCGGCCAGATCGTTGGTGAAGCCCCCCGTGCCATTGACTGGATCAGTCGAAATTAGGAAGGCATCGGCCGCAAAGCCGGTGATGCCGCCGACCGCCGACGCGATCGTCCAACTCGAAGCCTGGGCAGGGTTGAAGCCTGGCACGTTACCGCTGACGTCGGGGCCGGTGCCCGAGAGGCTCCAGAGGTTGATCCGGAACGGCTCGGCCGCGGTCGCCCCGATGGCGAGCGGCCCGCCGATCGTGAGCAGGTCCCAGTTGACTCCGGCGGTGCCGGAGGCCGACGCGATCTGCCAGTTGTAGTTGCCGCCGGAGGCCCAGGTGACCGTCTCCGTGACGCTCAGGGCCCCAGGGCTCGCCCCTGGCGAGAGCGTGCCACCGGAGCCGATCGAGAGGGAGCCGATGACGGTGCCAGAGCCCGCGAGCGTCTGGGCCACCGGCACAGTGTATCCCTCGGCCCTCGCCGAGACGTCGAAGGACGTCCCGGTGGCGAGGCTCACCAGCGGTGTCCCGGCGAGCGTCGCCGTAGCTCCAAGCGCAAAGGTGCCGGCCACGACCCTGGTCGATCCCAGGTAGTCGTTGGCACCATTCAGTCTGAACGTGCCCGCCCCCTGCTTGACGAGGGCCACGCTACCCGTGACCTGCCCCGAATAGGTCGACGTCGCCCCGGCGGCCGGCTCGAGGGTGAGGGTCGCCGGCCCCGTACTCGACGTGATCCGACTCGTCGCATTCGAACCGGTCAGATTATTGACCACACCCGCCAGCGTTTGATCGAAGCCAGCGAGATCGAAGGTCGCCGATGCATTGTTGTTGCCAAGGTCGCCCACCCGCAGGCTCCCGCCGGTCGGGATCGCGTTGGCGACACCCAGCCGGAGCGTGCCCTCCGAAAGGCGGAACTCCGCATAGTCGCTGGTGGCGTTGGCCAGCACGACCGTGCCCGCCCGCGACGAAACCCAGCGATCCTGCGGCAGGCCGGCCGTATGCGTGATCGGGCCGGCCAGCACCAGGCTGCCAGTCGACGACGAGCCGAAGTGGCCGCCAGACTGGGTCGGCCCTGTCACTGTAATCGACCCGGAGTAGGTGGCCGATCCAGTGGCGACCGCGGCCTGAAGAACGCCCTCGCCCACGATGCCGCCTCCCTGAATCGTGAGCGGCTGGGAGAGGTTCATGCCGTCGCCCTCCATCCGAAACTGGGCGCCGCTCCCGGCCGAGACGTTGATGGAGGGAGCCGACGCCACGGCGGTGTCGGCCGTCGCGCCGAGCCGGCCGGCCAGAACCCGAATCGGCCCGGAGAAGCTGTTGGTACCGGACAACGTCAGCCGCCCGGAGCCCACCTTCGTCAGCGAGACCGCCGCCGATCCGTTGTCGCCAATCCCGGCCGAGATCGTCACGCCGGTGCCGTTGGTGTTGTATTGGTGCACGATCAGTTCGGCCGGAGCTGTGCCGTCGCCGGCGGTGAGGCCCACCTGACCAGCCTGCCCGGCGATCGTGCCCGTGTTGCTCGTGTTCGGCGCCGTGATCAGGAGCCCACCGCTTGAAACAGTCAGCCTCTGTGAGCCGAGATCGAAGACCTGAGCCGCCTCGGTGACAGCCATCTTCAGGCTCCAGGTGGTCAGCGGCGCCTGGAGCGTCTCCGTCAGGCTGGTGAGGGAATTCGACGTGTCGGAGCCGCCGAAGATGTTGACCGGCTGGTAGGAGAACTCGTCGAGGCCGAGCACCGGCCCCGCAAACGTCGGATCTCCGAAGGCAACGGCCCAGGTATTGCCGCCCACGGTGGTCCACGGACCAACGATGCCGTTGGTGTTGCCGACGGCCGCAGTCATCGTGCCCGCGACCGGCAGTGCGATGTTCAGGGTCGCGCCGGTTGACCGGGTGAGCGTTCCCAAGGCGACGTCGAGATTGAATCCGGTGCCCGAGTTCGCGGACACCGTCGAGGCGTTGGCGGCCACGGTGGTCGACGCAAACGACTGCGTGTTGAACTGGCCTTCACCCGCAGCGACCAGCAGCGTGCCGCCGCCAAGCTGGAGCCCGGAGGTTGGCGAGACGATGTTGTCGGGCAGGGCGGCCGAGGCAAAGTCGAGCCGCAGGGTGCCGAGTTCGGTGCCGATCGAGCCCGCGAGGGCGGCCGAGCCGGTCAGGGTCAGGGTTCCCGTGCCGGCCTTCCTCAGCTGGCCGGCCGACAATGCGCCGGAATACGTCGTCGATGCATTATTACCACCGATGACGAGCGAGATGCCGGCCGCATCGAGGGGGCGAACGCCCTCGATGCCACCGAGCCGGAACGGCCCGACCAGGCCGCCCTGGAAGCCGAGGCTGCCGGCGTCACCATCGGCCAGGTCGAGCACCGAGCCGGCCAGGGCCGACGCATCGGCAAGCCGCAGTGTCCCTTCAACGATCCGCGTGTCGCCCGAGTAGGAGTTGGCGGCCGCCAGGGTGAGCGTACCGGCGCCGAGCTTCGTCAGCGTGCCCCCGCTGTTGACCAGCGGCGTGGCGAACGAGACGGACTGACCGGCGGTATCGATCCGGATCGCCTGGTTGTTGGCGGTGGAGAATCGGCCCGAGTAGTCACTCGTGTTGGCCGCCGATGAGACGAGCGTCGCACCACCGGAGAAGGTGATCGTGCCTTCGCTCCCGACCGCTCCGGCCGATCCAAGCACGAGCCGGCCCCCAGTGAGTGACGTGCCGCCCGTGAAGTCGTTGGCACCGGTGAGCGTGACGGTGCCCGGGCCGACCACCACCAGCCCAGAGGCACCCGTCAGGGCAGACGCCACGGTCAGATTGCCTGGGCCGCCTCCGAGCCGGTAGGCATCGCCGCCCGGAGTCAGGCTACCGGAGTAGGTGACGTTGCCCACGCCGCCCACCGACATGGCGGGATAATCCGCAAACGAAGCCGCCGTTGCGTCGTTGGCCGTAAGGAGAATCGCTCCGGCCGAGGTGGTGGCCAGCCGGCCCCCGCCAAGCCAATCGGCCAGCGTGGCATACCCTCCTCCGATCGCAGCACCCTGCAGCACGGTGAAGGAGCCAGAGGGAGGCAAGGCCGCCGTGCTCCCGAAGAGCAGGCCGCCTCCTTCGACGACGGTGCCGCCCGAGTAGGTGCTGGCGCCGTCGAGAGTCAGAAGACCGGGCCCCGACTTGATGAACCCGATCGAGCCGCCCCCCTCGCCGGTCGTGTCCTCGACGGCGGCCGACACCGACACCTCGGCCCCCTCGGCCACCTCGAAGCCGAGGCTCCCGCCGGCCTTCAGTGAGCCGGTCGAGGCGTCCCGATCGAGCACCCCGAGGAGCGTATCCAGGTCCGACCCCGTGAAGCCGGAGGTGCCGCCGACCCCTAAGACCACCGCCACGCCCTCGCCCGTCACGAGGTTGGCCGAGGTCCACTTGCTCGGATCACCGTTGTAGAGGGAGTTTCTCGTCGTGAAGGCGATACCACCGGTGAGAATTCGGGTCGGGCCTTCGTAGGTGTTCGCGCCGGAAAGCGTCAGCCTGGCGGCACCTGTCTTGGTGAGTCCGCCATTCGAGACCGTGCCGGTGAAGGCTGTGTCGCGGTCGGTCGTGATCGTCCGAGCCGCACCCCCCAGATCGACGTCACCGGTGATGGTCATCCGGCCGGAACGGGCCGCATCGGCGTCGCCGAAGGCTCCATCACCGGCGAACCGGACGGCGGCGGCGAGCGTCCGATCGGCGGTCGACCAGGAACTCAGCCGGCCGCCGGCAAACACGACCTCACTTGAAACGCCGCTGTCATTACCGATCGCCAGGTGACCACCATTCAGGTAGGTGGGGCCCGTGTAGCCCGCGGCCGCACCGAATTCGACCCGGCTCGCCCCGCCGATCACGACGGAACTGGCCCCGTCGCTGCTGTCGTAGACGCCCAAGCCGTTCTC
>CAMDDJ010000084.1 GCA_945891385.1 Candidatus Kuenenia stuttgartensis
GACGGTCCGCCCCCGACCGGCCTGCGGTACTGCATCAACTCCTCGTCGATCACGCTCGACTCGAAGCCGCCCGCCGCGGATCCCCCGCAGGCACCCGGTTCGGAACGAGAGAGCCGCTGAGCCACTCGCGGAATCAGCAGGCTGCTTGCCAGCGGCCACGGACCGCATCCAGGGCGGCCTCATGCGAGAGGCGGCGGTAGCCTGCGATCTGCCTACCGCGGCAGCGGAGAAACCGGCTTTGGCCCGAGGCTAGGCCTGGCCCAGGAGCCATGCGAGGAGGCCCTTCTGGACGTGCATCCGGTTGGCCGCTTGGGCCAACACCACGCTCTGCGGGCCGTCGATCACGCCGTCGGTTACTTCCTCGCCCCGGCGGGCCGGGAGGCAGTGCATGAAGACGGCGTCGGGGCAGTGGGCCATCAGGGCCTCGTTCACCTGGTAGGCCGCGAGGGCCTTCTGCCGCTCGGCTCGCTCCTTCTCCTGACCCATGCTGGCCCAGACATCGGTGTACACAGCCGCTGCGCCCGTGACCGCGGCGACCGGGTCGGTCGTCTCCTCGATCTCGGCCCCGGGCAGGATCGCCGCCAGGTGCCGGCGGAAGCCGGCGTCGAACTGATAGGCCCTCGGGGCCGCGAGCACGAACCGCATCCCGAGGATGCCGCAGACGGTCGCCAGCGACCGGGCCACGTTGTTGCCGTCGCCGACGAAGGTGAGCGTGAGCCCCTGCACGCGGCCCACATGCTGCCGCAGCGTGTACACGTCGGCGAGCGCCTGGCAGGGATGCGACTGGTCGGAGAGGCCGTTGATCACCGGCACACCCGCCACTTCGGCGAGCTGGCAGATCGTGTCGTGCGACTTCGAGCGGCAGACGATCGCATCGACGTAGCCGCCGAGCACCCGTCCAAAGTCGGCGATGCTCTCCCGCGAGGAGGCGAAGCCGGTGTCTTCCCCGAGAAACAGGCTCGCGCCGCCGAGGTGGGTCATCGCCGTCTGAAAGCTCACCCGCGTCCGCAGGCTCGGCTTCTCGAACACGAGCGCCAGGACGCGGCCCGGCAGGAGCGCATCGCGGCGGCCGGCCGTGAACTTCTCCTGGAGATCCCGCGAGACCGCGAATACCGCCTCGACCTCAGCGGCCGACAGGTCTTCCGGAACGATCAGGTGTCGCATGGCCCGCTCCTCCGTTCTGCTCACTGCCTGCCCGCGACCTCGAGGATCGCGTCGCCCAGCCGGTCGCAGCCGTCCTCCACTTCGCTTGCCGACAGGTTCATCGCCGGAAGGAGCCGAATGACGTTGCCCTGGGTGCAGTTGACGAGCAGTTTGCGGTCGAGGCTGGCCTGCACGACCGCCGCGCCATCGAAGGCGAGTTCCACGCCGATCATCATGCCCATCACCCGAACATCCCGCACGGCATCGCACCGCTCCTGGAGAGCCTCGAGCCGCTCCCGGAAGAGGCCGGCGATGCGTTCCACGTGGGCGAGCAGGCCTTCTTCCTCGATCATCCGGATCGCCGCGATGCCGGCTGCGGCCGCGATCGGATTGCCGCCGAAGGTCGAGGCGTGCATGCCCGGCCGCAGATGCTTGGCGAGGTCCACGGTGGTCAGCATCGCGCCGCCGGCGATCCCAGCGCACAGGCTCTTGGCCAGCGTCATCACGTCGGGCACCACGCCGAAGTGCTGGTGGCCGAACCAGTGGCCGGTGCGGCCGCAGCCGCACTGCACCTCGTCGAACACGAGCAGGAGGTCACGCTCGTCGCAGATCCGCCGCAGCCCTTGGAGAAAGCCCTCGGGCGCCGGCACCACACCCCCTTCGCCGAGGATCGGCTCGACGAGGATGCCGCCGGTGCGGTCGTCGATCAGCTTCTCGACCGCCTCCAGATCGCCGTGGGGTGCGTACTGGAAGCCGGCCAGCATCGGCCCAAGGCCGTCGTGGTACTTCGGCTGGGCGGTGGCCGTGACGCTTCCCATCGTGCGGCCGTGGAAGCCTCCCTGGAAGGTGATGATCTTGTACCGTTCGCCATTGGTTCGCAGCCGTACGAGTTTGATGGCCGCCTCGTTGGCCTCGGTGCCCGAGTTGCAGAAGAAGGCCTGGCCGCCGAACGACCGCTCCGAGAGAAGCTTGGCCCACTCACCCTGCGGCTCGATGTACCAGGAGTTAGGCACGTGGATCAGCCGGGCCACCTGCTCCTGCACCGCGCGCACCACCGGACCGGGGCAGTGCCCGAGGAGGTTGCAGCCCCAGCCAGGAAACAGGTCGAGGTATTCGGCTCCTTCCGCATCCCAGACCCGCGAACCCTCGCCGCGGGTCAGGCAGATGGGAAAACGCCGGTAGTTCGGCACAACGTAGCGGCTAAAGGTGTCGATCACGCCCTGGGTCGCAGGGCCGATGGCGGGGGGTGATTCGAGCGTGGCCATGACATGCCTCCTGCAAGGGTGGTCAGCGAGCACCGACGGCGACCGCCGTCGATGCCGGGTTGGCCGGCTGGGCATCGCGGACAATCTCCGTGCCCACACCGCTGGTCGTATAGATCTCGAGCAAGAGCGAGTGACGGAGCCGGCCGTCGATGATGTGGATCTTGCCGACGCCCCGGGCCAGCGTGTCGAGGCAACCTTCGATCTTGGGGATCATGCCGCCGGCGATCGTGCCGTCGGCGATCAGGCGGCGGGCCTCGGCCGCGGAGAGCGAGTGGATCAGGCTCTCGGGATCATTCATGTCACGGAGCACGCCGGGAATGTCAGAGAGCACCACGAGCTTGTCTGCCCCGAGCGCCGCGGCGACGGCGGTGGCCGCCGTGTCGGCGTTGACGTTGAGCTTGTGGCCGTCAGGGCCGATCGCCATCGAAGGGATGACCGGCACCTGGCCGGCGTAAGCCAGGTTGTCGATCGTCAGCCGGTCGACCCGGGTCACCTCTCCGACGTGGCCGAGGTCGAGCGGCTGGCCATCGGGACCATCGAGTGTGAGCCGCTCGCCGAAGAGCACGTTGGTGGACAGGAAATTGAGCGACATCGCCCGGCCGCCGTATTCCTCGAGTTTCCTGACGAGCTCATGATTGAGATCGGTCGCCAGCACCTGCTCGACGATCGCCAGTGTCGCCTCGTCGGTGAAGCGGCGGCCCTGCACGAATCGCGGCTCGATGCCCGCCTCGTCCATCGCCCGGCTGATCGCCTTGCCACCACCGTGGATCACGACCACCCGCATGCCAAGCGTGGTCATAAAGACGATGTCGAGCAGCAGGTGCCGCAGGGCATCGGGGTGTTCCAACACGCTACCACCGAGCTTGATGACGGTGGTCGTGTCGCGGAATTTGCGGATCCAGCCGAGGGCCTCGATCAGGGTGTCGGCCTTCTGGATCGCTTTCTCTTGGGCCTTGACGGACGCGGGCTTGCTGGGCACGTCGGCAGATTCCTGGCGGGGCGTCGCCCGGGCCGGTCTGGCCAGCCCGGAAAGCCCCGCAGTGTAGCAGCCTGGCCGGGGAAATCCGGGGGGCCGACGCGGGAGATCCGCGTATGCGCCCAGGCCGCCAGCTTGCAGACTCTCCCACCATCAGTAGACTACTGCCCGTGGGTTACGAGCCCACATAAGGCAATTGACGTATTTTTTCGTGGGTTTTGAGCCCATATCAGCCCCAGAGGGATCTGGGGGTTGACCGATCCCCGCGGAGCGGGTGCCCGTGACAGTCGCGATACCACATGGCCTCGGCACCCGACCTGCTCATCGGCGAGTTTCCCCGCACGCTCGACGAGCGGTTTCGCCTGGCCGTTCCGCCGGAACTCCTCGATCCGCTCCTCGCCGACGGCGGGAAGCTCGTGCTCGCCAAGGAGCGGGCCGGCTGCCTTTCACTCTGGTCGGCCGCCACCTGGAAGCCCCGTCTCGATGCGGCCGTGGAGGTCATCCGCAGCAAGATGCAGGCCGGGCTGCTCACCCAGCGGGTGAGCCAGTTGCAGGACATCGGCCGACTGCTCTCGACCCGCCACAAGACCGTCTCACTCGCGGGTCGCGGCCGGCTCGTGCTGCCCGAGGGGTTCCGCGAGTTTCTCGGCGTGGAGGCCGGGGGCGACCTCATGGTGGTGGGGGCTGCGGTCTGCGTGGAGCTCTGGCAGCCGGCCGCCTGGACCGCCTTCGTGACCGCCGAGATGCCGGCCTTCCGCCAAAGGATCGACGACCTGACCGCATGACGGCCACCGGGCCGCATGCCACGACCGACCATGGCCATGCCCGGGTGAGAGGAAACGGTTAACTCCTGCCGGAATCATCCTTTCCCAGGAAACTGAATAACCACGGAACGGGGCCCCCCAGCACGGATGCTGCCGCGGGAACCTTTCCCCGGGCATGGCTTTTTCTTCGCAGCGGGTCAGGGGCCACTCATCCGCACCGGCTCGGGGACGGCAAAAGTCGCGTCGCGGCCGAGGATACGCCCCTATGCTCCGCGAGCGTCCGCTGATCCCCGAGCCTCCGGTCTCCGGTTGGAAACGAGGTGGTACGCGGCTCTACAGCACGTCGCCGGGACGCTGGTGGCAGTTCTCGCCGGCTGCCGTGCTCTCGAGCTGGAGCGTGACGTGGGCGGCGTGGAACCTATCCCGAGCCACCTGCGTCGCCGTGGCGAGCACCGCGTCGCGGTCGGCTGCGTCGACGACCACAAGGTGCGCCGTGAGCGAGATCTCCTTCGTACTCGCTCCCCAGACGTGGAGATCGTGCACCTCCGCCACGCCATCGATGGCCGCGAGCGCTGTCTCGGCAGCCTCGACCTCGAAGCCTCGCGGGACTGCGTCGAGGGCGAGGTCGAGGCTCTCGCGAAACAGGCCCCAGGTGCCGAGGATGATCAACGCCGCGATCGCGATGCTCACGGCCGGGTCGACCCACGAAAGGCCCGTGAGCCAGATCGCCAGCCCGGCTACCACCACCCCGGCCGATACGGCCGCGTCGGCCGCCATGTGGAGAAACGCGCCGCGAACGTTTGCGTCGTTGTGGCCTCGAACGAAGAGCAGGGCGGTCAGCGTGTTGATCACCACGCCCACTGCCGCGACCGCGATCACCGTGAGTCCCGCCACTGGGGCCGGTTCCCGGAGCCGATGCCAGGCCTCCCAGAGAATCCCGCCGCAGGCCGCGAGCAGCAGCACCGCGTTGCCCAGGGCCGCGAAGATCGTCGCCCGGCGGAAACCCCAGGTGAACTTCCGCGACGGCGGCCGTCGGGCCAGCCAGTCGGCCCCCCATGCCAAAAGCAGTCCGAGCACATCGCTGGCGTTGTGGCCCGCATCGGCCAGGAGTGCCAGAGACCCGGCCCAGAAACCTGCCGCGAGCTCGACGGCCACGAATGCCACGTTCAGTGCCACGCCGATCGCCATCGCGCGGTCGAAATGGGCCGTGGCCAGGCCGTGCGCGTGGCCGCCGTGTCCATGGTTGTGGTCGTGTGCCATGACCCGCCCTTGTACCCGATAGACTGTGTCCCTGGCGAAAGAGGCTTCCGGGAGTGTGACGCATGCAGGCCGACGCGATGCGGGTGGCGGTGATCGGGCGATCTGGTCGCGGTGATTGGGGCCACGCCATCGACGAGCTCTGGCAGGATCTGGAGGTCGCCAGGGTCGTGGCGGCCGCCGACGAGAACGCCGCCGGACGTGCCGCGGCCGCCGAGCGACATTCCCTCGCCGCCGAAGCGAGCTTTCGCGACTGGCGGGAGATGCTCGCCTCTGTGAAGCCCGAGATCGTGGCGATCTGCCCGCGGCATCTCGACTGCCATGCCGAGATGGCGATCACAGCGGCCGAGGCCGGGGCCAAGGGCATCTTCATGGAGAAGCCCTTCGTTCGCACACCAGCCGAGGCCGACGCCGTGATCGCCGCCTGCGTGAAGGCCGGCACGAAGCTCTCGCTCGCCTTCGTCAATCGCCACGCCGCCTCGTATCTGACGGCCCGTGACCTGATCGAGTCGGGGCGGATCGGCCAGGTGCTCGAGATCCGGGCCCGCGGCAAGGAAGACCAGCGCGGCGGTGGCGAGGATCTCCATGTGCTCGGCAGCCATCTGCTCGACCTGATGGTCGACCTCGGCGGCGAGCCGACGTGGTGCCAGGCTACCGTGACCGCAGGGGGCCGGCTCGTCACGAAGGCCGATGCCAGCGAAGGACCCGAGGGCCTCGGCCTGATCGCCGGCGACTCGATTGCCGCCATGTTCGGCCTGGCCGACGGTCCGATCGGCTTCTTTGCCAGCAGCCGCAACGCCGGCCTCAAGCAGCCCGCCTTCGGGCTCACCGTGGCAGGCAGCAAGGGGGCGATGCACATCCGGCCCGACTGGGTGCCCCAGGTCTGGCTGCGGGAAGCGCCCCTCTGGCGGACCGACAAAGACTATCCGTGGAAGCCGATCGGCCCGGAGGGCATCGAGTCTGAGCAGCCGCAGAATGTCGACCGGGCCGCCGCCCGGGCCGTCTGGGGCCGCCGGGCCGCGCTCGACCTTGTCGATGCGATCCTCACCGATCGCGAGCCGGAGACGGGCATGTACACGGGCCGGACGGTGGTGGAGATGACCGCCGCGATCTACGCCTCGACGCTCGCGGGCGAGCGGATCACCTGGCCGATGGTCGATCGGGCCAATCCCCTGGCGTGATGCTCAGGCGTGGCCGTTGCGGCCGCGCAGCTCGGCGGCCAGGAGCGTGTTGGCCAGGAGCATCGCCACCGTCAGCGGACCCACGCCCCCGGGCACGGGCGTGATCTGACCCGCCACCTGGCTGACGGATTCGAAGTCGACGTCGCCCACGAGCCTGCCATCGACGCGGTTGATCCCGACGTCGATCACCGCGGCGCCCGGCTTCACCATCTCGGCCGTGATCATCTTCGGCCGGCCTACCGCGGCCACCAGGATGTCGGCCTGCCGCGTGAGCGTCGCGAGGTCGGCCGAGCGGCTGTGACAGAGCGTGACCGTCGCGTCGCAGCCGTGGCGAGCCGGCGGGGCCGCCGTGGAGGGCGCCTTCGCCGAAAGCAAGAGCGCCAGCGGCTTGCCCACGATGTCACTGCGGCCGACGATCACGGCGTGGCGGCCGGCCGTCTCGATCTCCGCGTCGATCAACAGCCGCTGGACGCCGGCGGCCGTGCAGGGCACGAACCGTGGCCGTCCCTGCGACAAGAGCCCGGCGTTTTCCGGATGGAAGCCGTCGACGTCGAGCTGCGGTGGCACCGCATCAAGCACGGCCACGGAGTCGACGTGGTCCGGCAGCGGAAGTTGCACCAGGATGCCGTCGGCCCGTCCCCGCTCGCCGCGGGCGATCGACTCGACGAGGGCGACGAGTTCGGCCGTGGTGGCTGTGGCCGGAGCCGCGACCACCTCCGAGTCGATCCCCACCCGGGCGGCCGCCGCCGACTTGCTCTTCACGTACGAAGCGCTCGCTGCCAGGTCGCCTACCAGCACCACGACCAGCCGCGGGCGGTGGCGAAACATCGCCGCGAAGGTCTCGACCTCCGCGCGGAGGCTGTCTTCGATCCTGGTGGCCAGGCTTCGGCCGTCGAGAACGGTGGCAGCCATCAGGAGCCCGAGCCTCCGGTCAGCACCATCATCCGCAATTGGTGCTGCACCTCCTCGAGGAGCCGGGCCTCGTCGGTCGTGAGGTTGCCCGTCGTCTTCTGCTCGAGCATCGCGAGCATGTCGACGAAGTGGCGGGCGGCGGCCATGTTGACGTGGCTCTCCTTGGTGATCGGATTGGGGATTCTCCCGAGTGCCATGAGGGCCTGCGTAAACAGCGTGTGGACGAGAAAATCGAAACTGGCCGGCGGCGCGGCGGGTGGCTCGCCGGCCTGGTCCGGCGTGAGCCTCTCGTCGGCGTCGTTCGTCATGTCGTTCGTCATGGAAGGTCTCTCCGGTGGGATGCTGCCGCGGGCGTCACTGAAACATCATGCTCACGGACTCGTTGCGGTGGATCCGCTTGATCGCCTGGCCCAACAGGCTGGCCACCGAGAGCACCTGGATGTTCGGCAGCATCTTCCCGGGCGTAAGCGGGATCGAATCGGTGATCACGATCGCCTTGAACGGAGAATTCTTCAGCCGCTCGATCGCCGGGCCCACGAGCAGACCGTGGGTGGCCGCGGCGTAGATCGCCTTGGCACCGTGCTTGTGCACCACGTCGGCGGCGCCGCAGATCGACCCGGCCGTGCTGATCATGTCGTCGAACATCAGGGCCGTCTTGCCCTCCACGCTCGCGCCGATGATGTTCGTGCTCTTGATCGTGTCGGCCGAGAGCCGCCGCTTGTCGATGATCGCCAGGGGCGCGCCGAGCCGGTTGGCATGGCCCAGCGCCCGTTTGATGCCCCCCTCGTCGGCGCTGACGATCACGAGGTCTTCCTTGGCCAGATCGAGGGACTGGAAATAGTTATTGAGGACGGGCGCGGCGTAGAGATGATCCACCGGCACGTCGAAGAAGCCCTGGATCTGGGCGGCATGGAGATCCATCGCCAGCACGCGATCCGCCCCGGCCCGTGTGATCAGGTTGGCCACGAGCTTGGCCGTGATCGGCACGCGACCGGCGTCCTTCCGATCCTGGCGGGCGTAGCCGAAGTAGGGAATCACGGCCGTGATCCGGTAGGAGCTGGCCCGCTTGAAGCTGTCGATCATCACGAGCATCTCCATGATGTGCTCGTTGACCGGCGGGCAGGTGGGCTGCACGATGAAGATGTCGCGGCCGCGGACGTCTTCGTCGATCTTGCAGGAGATCTCGCCGTCGGGGAACCGCCCCAGCGAGATCTTGCCCATCGGCAGGTTGAGGTAGCGGCAGATGTCCTGCGTCAGCGCCGGATTGGCCGGCCCTGAGAAAATCTTCAGGTCGTTCATGGGATCGCTCGAGAGGCGACGGGAGGGCTGCGGAAACCGCGGCCCGAGGGCCTCACTGTGACGTCCCGACGACGGCTGATCAACCCGGAACGCCAGGCCCGCTTGACCAGCCCCACCGCGAAGGCGACAACGCCTGTGCCGACGCCCTGGTTGAGGAGCTTTTCGTATGGCCAGTCGCACCGTGTCGCTTGCCCACCCGGAGTCGCCGCTCACCCAGGAGATGGCCACGGTCGCGGCGGCCGGCCCGCTGGCCGTGAAGGTCTGCCGCCTCGGGAGCGACCGCCGCGCAGGGCTGTCGCTCGTGCAGCTCGTCGCCGGCACGACGCGGGTGTTTCTTGTGCCCGAGCGGGGCCTCGGCATCTGGAAGATGCTGGTGGGTGACGTGGCGCTGGGCTGGCAGTCGCCCGTGGCCGGCCCGGTGCATCCCGCCTTCGTTCCGCTCGCCGAGCCGTCGGGCCTCGGCTGGCTCGACGGCTTCGACGAGCTTGTGGCCCGCTGCGGCCTGGTGAGCAACGGGGCCCCCGACTTCGACGCCGCCGGCCGGCTGCGGCATGGCCTCCACGGCCGGATCGCCAATCTGCCGGCCCACGAGTTCAATGCCACGCTCGACGAGGAGGCGGGCACGATCACGCTCACCGGTGCCGTGGATGAGACCCGGTTCCTGTTTCACTCGCTCCGAATGGAGACCAGGCTCGTGCTCCGCGCTGACCGACCGCGGATCGAGTGGACCGACACGGTCACCAACCGCGCTGATCGCCCGACCACGATGCAGATGCTCTATCACGTCAACTTCGGCCCGCCGCTGCTCGGAGCGGGAGCGGAATGCCTGGCGTCGATCGAGGAACTCGCCCCGCGGGATGCGGCGGCAGCGGCCGACGTGCCCTCGTGGAGTCGTTACGACGCCCCGCAGCCCGGTCGAGGCGAGGAGGTGCACTTCGCCAGGCTGCGGAGCGACTCAGCCGGCCGCGCGACCGCGGTGCTCGTCGCCCCCGATGGCAGCCAGGCAGCCGGCCTGTTCTGGAAGACCGACACTCTGCCCTGCTTCTCGCTCTGGAAGAACCAGGGGGGTGAGGCCGACGGCTACGTGACGGGGCTCGAACCCGGCACAAACTATCCGAACCCACGGTCGTTCGAGGAAGCGCAAGGCCGGGTGGTGTCGCTGGCCCCCGGCGGCAGTGTTTCCTTCGACCTCGCCCTCGAACATCTCTCGGGCGAGCGACTCACGGCGGTCCGGGACGCCCTGGCCCGGCTCGCGGTGAAACCGGGGCTCGTGCATGCGAAGCCAAAGCCAGGCTGGTCGGCTGGGTGACCTTTAGCCGGCCTTGCGGCGGCCGGCGCGGGCCACCTCGATGCGGCTGGTGAGATCCTGCCGCATGGATTCATAGATGCCCCGCTCGGCATCGAGCTGGGCTATGAGGGCCTCGCGTTCCGCTCGCAGCGTCGCTTCAAGAGCGTCTCGCTCGGCTTTCAGTTGCGCGATGGCCGCTGCCCCCTCAGCCTTGAGGTGTTTGAGGGCCGCCTCGTACTCTGCAGCGTGCTCAGCCGCCTCGTGTGTCAGCGAGTCCACGCGGCCGCGTGCCTCTGCGACCGCCGCCGCGAGCCGCTCCGTCTCCGACTCCCGCCTGGCTCGCTCGCTCTCGAGTCGGGCCGACCACTCCCGGTCTGACACCGCCAACCGCGCCTCGGCCTCGACCCGGCGGGCCGCGTTCTCTGCCTGGGCTGTGGCAAGTTCGGTCTGCGTGGCCGCCAGGTTGGCGGCAACCGACTCGGCATAGGCCGTGACCTCGGCCCGCGCTGCCCGTTCCGTGACGAGATCGCGGGTGAGCTCCTCCACGTGCGCGGTCACCGACTGCCGAGCGTCTCGCTCGGCAGCCAGATCCTTCACGAGCTGCTCGGCATAGGTCGTCACCTCGGCCCGCGCAGCCCGCTCCGTGACGAGATCGCGGGTGAGTTCCTCCACGTGCGCGGTCACCGCGTGCCGACCGTCTCGCTCGGCAGCCAGATCCTTCGCGAGCTGCTCGGCATAGGTCGTCACCTCGGCCCGCGCGGCCCGCTCCGTGATGAGATCGCGGGTGAGCTCTTCAACGTGGGCGTGCATGCGGACGACGGTCTCGCGCTCGGCGGAGAGTTCGGCCGCCACGGCATCACGGGCCTGTCGTGCTTCGGCCACGAGCGCCGAGAACCCGCCCCGTTCGGCGTTTGCCTGGCAGGCCCGGTTCCACTCGATCAGGCCGGCGGCGGCCACGTCGGCGAGCCGCGGTGGGCTGACGGCCGTTCCCAGGCCGCGCCGGCCGCCGCCGGCGAGGGCGGCAAGTTCCCGGCAGAGTTCGTGGGCTTCAGGCGCGGCTGCGCGGACGAGGACCATCCGGTGCGGGGGCTGATCGGCGCCGTAGAGGTCGGGCCGGAACTGCGAAGCCGGATTTTCGAGCGGCACTCCGAGCAGGTCCGACGCCCGGCGGATGAAGCCCGAATGATCGGCCACGACGTCAGCCGCTGCGACGACGGCGGTATGATCGGGTCGCGCGTGAACGAAGTCGAGGATCCGCCGGTTGTAGGCCACCCACACCTCCGCGGCGAACCGCGGGTTTGCCCGGAAGGCCGTGTCGCCGCGGCGGAAGAGCGAATCGACCACCTCCCATGGCGGCCGCACGACGAATAACCAGCGAGCCTCCGGCACGAGGTCGGCCCAGAAGTCGAGGAACAGTACGGTCCGCGGATCCTTCCAGCCCCACGGTCTGCCGGCCGCCCGGCGGCGAGCCACGAGCGCGACCGCCTCGTCCCGCGCGGTGGCGGGCACATCGATCCGCTCCGCGCAGGTGTAGCCCTCCATCGAGAGGCCGTTGGCCGCGAGGATCCGCTGGTGGAGCAGATAGAAGTCGTTGTCTTCGAAGTGGCCGGCCTCGTTGCCGGTGCCGGCTCCCATCAGGTCGTCGCCAAGATGAAGGCCGGCCGCGGCCAGGATCGAGGCCGCCAGCGACGTGGTCGAGCGGTGCATGCCGCCGATGACCAGAGCCGGGGGGCGGGCCTGCGAGGCGTGGCACGTCATGTCTGAATGCTCCCGATGCAACAACGAGGGGGCGGGATCATTCCAAACCACTTACCGCAGCGTCAACGCCATCTCCGCCCAAGCCCGCGGCCCACCCAGACCTCCCGGCCCACCTCGTTCACCCTTCCTTCCGGCATCGCCTCCGACCTTGACGTCGGCAATTTCGGCGCGGTACTTCCCCGCCCTCCCGAGATATCCCGGTTCCCGGAATCACGTCCGCGAGACTCCCGCCATGCCGGCTGCTGCCAAGCCCGACCTGCGCCCCTATTTCGACAAGGCCTGGTACGTGGCGACCTACGCCACAGGGAAGCCGCTCGTCCGCCGCTGGCCCTGGCGGTATTACTGCCGGCGGGGCTGGCGGAAGCAGCACTCGCCGCAGCCGCTCTTCGACACCGCCTGGTATCTGGAACAGTATCCCGACGTGCGGGCCGCGGGCCTCGAACCGCTCGCACACTACGTCAGCCATGGCTGGCGGGAGGGCCGGCAGCCATGCTCGCTCTTCGATCCGTCCTGGTATCTGGCCGAGTATCCCGACGTGGCTACGGCAGGCAGCGAGCCGCTGCTCCATTACCTCACGCAGGGCTGGCGGGAAGGTCGCTCGCCGCATCCGCAGTTCAACGCGGCGGGCTACCTGGCTTCGCATCCCGACGTGGCCGCCTCGGGCCAAGAACCCTTGGCCCACTTCCTCGCGCACGGCTGCCGGCTCGTCGGCAGCGATCCGCGGTCGCGGCAGACGGCGGCAGCCCGCGCGACGGCGTCGCCCGCCGCTCCCCGGCCGCCACAGGTCGGGCCCGTGAATCGAGGCGACGTCAGGGCGATCGCGATCTACCTGCCGCAGTTCCACCGCGTGAAGGAGAACGACGAGTGGTGGGGCGAGGGCTTCACCGAGTGGACCAATGTCCGCCGCGGCCGGCCGATGTTCAAGGGCCACCATCAGCCCCATGTGCCGCACCTCGACATCGGCTACTACGACCTCGACGACGAGAGCGTGCTCGAGCGGCAGGCCGAGATGGCTCGCCGCCACGGCATCCACGGCTTCTGCTTCTACCACTACTGGTTCGACGGACGGCGGATCCTGGAGAAGCCGGTGGAGCGGCTGCTCGCGAGCGGCCGGCCCGACTTCCCCTTCTGCGTCTGCTGGGCCAACGAGAACTGGACCCGCACCTGGGACGGCCTGGAGAAGCAGGTGCTGCTCGCCCAGCGGCATTCGCCGGAGAGCGACGAGCGGTTTCTGCGGGATCTTCTGCCCACGCTCCGCGACCCGCGGTACATCCACGTCGAAGGCCGGCCGCTGGTGGCGGTCTACCGGCCGGGCCTGCTCGACGAGCCGGCCGCCACCGCTGACCGCTGGCGGCGGATCGCTGAAGCCGAAGGGCTCCCCGGCCTCTACCTCGCCTGCTTCCACAGCTTCGACCGCACCGATCCCCGGGCCTATGGCTTCGACGCGGCGATCCAGTTTCCACCGCTGCAGACGCCGACCACCTCGATGGCCGACACCGGCCTCGAAGGCGTTGACAAGAAGTTTTGCGGCGGCGTGCTCGACTACCGCGAGGCGATGTGTCACGCACTCGCTCGGCCGGCTGAGCCCTACCCGCTCTTCCGCGGCCTGATGCCGAGCTGGGACAACACCGCCCGGCGGATGGAGCGGGCCACGGTCTGGACGAACTCGTCCCCCGAGCTCTACGGCCGCTGGCTGCGGGGGACGATCGAGCGGATGCAGCGGGAGCAGCCGCCCGAGCGGCAGCTCGTGTTCATCAACGCCTGGAACGAATGGGCCGAGGGGGCCCACCTCGAACCCGACACACGGCACGGTTACCGCTATCTCGAAGAGACGGCCGCGGCCCTTCTGCCGCAGCCGGTCGTGACCGAAGCAGCGGCCGCCCCGCCCGCGTTCGTTCCTCCCGCCCGCCATGCGG
>CAMDDJ010000085.1 GCA_945891385.1 Candidatus Kuenenia stuttgartensis
TCGGGAGGTAGGCCTCGCACGCTGCCGTCGAAGAATCCGCCCAGGACACCGCCGCTCCTTGGATCCGGCTGGCCGAATCCGGCGAGCGGTTCGTCGGGATCGAACGGGTGATCCTCCGGTTTGGTCCAGGGCACGGCCTTGTTCGGCATGACTCGGAGGATCGCCAGCGTCTTGCTCAGGCCGTCGGTGATGTCGCGGAACCGCGGGCCGACGGCGGGATCGGCGTAGGCCGTGCCCGGGCCGGTGAAGACCTGGGTCGTGGTCAGGCCGGCGCGAATCGTCTCGGGATCGGCGTTCGGATCGGTGAGCCAGGTGGGCATCCGGGCCAGGAGCGGGCGGTTGTGGTCGCTGTCCCAGGGCTCGTCGAGCCGGAATTCGTCGTAGAGATTCTGCTCGCCGAAGGAGGGCAGCAAGGCCACCCGCCAACTCAGCAGCGGCTTGCCCTGGGCGTCGCAGATCGCCTGGGAGGGAAACCGCCCATGCGCGTCGTGGTAGTTGTGCATGGCGAGGAGCACCTGTTTCATGTTGTTCATGGTCTGCGCCCGGCGGGCTGCCTCGCGGGCCGACTGCACCGCCGGCACGAGGAGCGAGATCATCACCGGGGTGGCGGCCGGCGAGAGCCCCAGGATCGCGCCGCCGCCCCCTCCCAGTGGCCCGAGCGGCAGCGTGGCGGTGGTCCGCACCCGGATGGCCTCCGGTTCGTGGCGGATCACCGTCACACTCGGCCGCGCCGAGGGCATGACCGCCGTCATGCGCGGCAGGGTCGGGATCGTGACGTCCAGACCGGAGCCGGCCGCCGCCTGGCGGACGAAGGGCGAAGCGAGTTCATAGACCGAACAGAGCGAGGCGAGCAGCGGCTGCGGGTCGAGCACGCCCACCAGGTCGGCCTCGGCGTGTTCCGCGAGGGCCCGCTTCACCTCGGGCACGTCGAGGAGACTCGGGTCGCCGTCGGCGCGGGCCAGGAGGGTCTTCAAGAGCTGCGGCGAGAGCGTGACGATGAGCCGATCCTCGGTCAGGCACCAGGCCGGGGAGAACGGGAGCGCCAGGTCGGGGCCCTCGACGGCGAGCGTATAGATGGTCTGCCCGCGGTAGGGAATCTCCGTGATCGTGGGGCGGCTGCGGTCATCACCGGTCAGTTTTTCTAAGAGATCAAGCAGTGCTTTGTGGGTCGTGGCAAAGGTCTCACGATCCTCGAGACCGGCCATCACGGCCAGATTGGGCAGAAGCGCGCCCGGGGCCGGCAGCGCCACCACGGTCCAGTCGGGGCCGAGCGGGCGGAGCAGATGCTCCTCGAGATCGAAGCCGACGACCGCCCGAAATCGCTCGAGCCCGCTGCGGATCCCGGCCGCCGCCGTGGGGTCAGCCGCATCGATCACGTCGAGCGTCGTGACGAGGAGCTGGGCAAGGTCGAGCGACCAGGTCTGCGCGACGACAGCATTCTCCGGTACGCGGGCCAGTTGTTCGGCGCCGATGCCCTTCCCGGCAGGGGCGAAGAGGCCGGTCGGCGGGCCCTGGAACGCCAGTCGGAGATCGGTCACCACGCCCTCGGCATCCATCCCGGTCGCGGCGATGAGGCTCGCGAGGTCCTCCAAGCCAGACGCGTCGAGGATGGCTTCGAGCCGATCGTCGCCGGAGGCCGGGCCCGCCTTCATGAGCCGCACGACCGCGGCGGCGTCGAGATAGGCCAGCGTCGCGGGACGGGCCACGGCCATGCGGTCCCGGGCCGCGGTCTTCCAGGCGGGTGCCGGCCGGCCCTGATCGGCGATCCGTTCGAGGAGCGACTCCGCAGCTTCCGCGCCGATCGCCGCGATCAACGACCCCTCGTGGACGCCCCAGGAAAACGGGCCGAGCGGGGTGGGCATCCGCCAGAGGCGCGCCGTGCCGAGCGTCACCTTCGCCGCGGGCTGATCGACCGGAATGCCGGGCATGAGGGCGGCCAGCGTGTCGGCTGCTTCTGCGAGCGCGGCTTCACGGTCGCCCGTGCGGATGAGCACCGACGCCACGATCTCCGGCGGCCGGCCCGGGGCTGGCGGCGCGAATCGCTCGATCGTGATCGCTGCGGGCCGTGTGAAGAGCGCCGTCACGAGCGTCGTGGCGGCTGCTTCGATCGCCGGCGGGAGGTTCGCCATCTGCCGGGCCTTCAAGGCCTCGCGGCCGAGCGCGGCGAGAAACTCCCGCACCTCGTCGTCGGCGAGCATGCGTTCGGTCAGGTTTGCCGAGCCCGAGTCGGGGGCCGCGACGCCCTCCAACGCCAGATGCAGCAGGCAGTCATCCGGAGCCGCCCGCGCGATCACTGGATCCGGCGGCAGCGGCGGAATCGAAAGCGGCAGGCCGAGGAGGCCTCCGCCGGAGGCGGCCAGGATGATGAGAACCGTGACGAGCCCGATGTTGACGACCATGCGCTGCGTTCCCGGATGACCGGATGATGTGTCCCCTCATCGTGGGATCGTAGCAGCCTGCCGGGAGGATCTCCATTTGATTCGCACGATTCGACAGGCACGTCGCCCCGACCCACGTTCGGCGGGTGGCGTGTTCTGACCAGGTTTCCCCAGGACCTGCATCAGGACCAGCGAGAGTGGATCACACCAGGTTTTCGCACGGATCCGACCGGCCGTCGTGAAGGTCGGCGACTTTCCAGGCTGGGATGCCCAGCCGCCGTTCGACGGGCACGGGCTCCCAGCCATACCAGCGGCGAAACGCATGGTAACCGGGTGAATCCGGGAGCGGACAGCCATCCCTACTCGCCGCCCAGGAAGGCGCCGGTGGTGGTGGCCGCGTGGCCGATCCGGTGGGTCTGCACCTCGAGAAACCGCCGGTCGGCCGGCACCTCGAAGGGACCCGTGTAGACGGTCCATGGTCCGACATACTTTTTTCGATCGCTCTGTCGGTAGCCGATCGAGGCTCCGGGATCGGCACAGGTGAGCGTGACCACGAACACCATGCCATCGCCCTGCTGTACCGCCCGGTCATCGATCTCGGCGGCCGGCGTGGCCGGCTGGATGCCGTCGGGCGGCCAGATCTCTTCGCGGACGAGCGTCGTCTCGGGCAGCACGAGGCCAAGGTCGCCTGTGGCTGCCATCCAGTCGTCGAGATGCCGGCGAAGGTCGGCGATGCGGTCCGCGTGGGCCGGGTCGTCGATCAGGTTTACCACCTCCCAGGGATCGGCGGCCGAGTCGTAGAACTCTTCGGTCGGTCGCCGGCCCGCCGCGAGCTGCCACTGCTCCGGCCGGGTGCCGCCGGTGCCCTCCAGGGCATAGAGGTCGGCCGTGAGCGGCAGCTGTTCGCGATAGGCGTTGCGGATCAGGTAGGGCAGCTCGGGCAGCAGGTTGCGGGTGTAGCGGTAGCGGCCGTCGGAGACGGTGCGGCTGCGGTCGTAGACGGCGTCGAACCGGTCGGCGTTGGCGTAGGCATGGCCGCGGCGGTAGTCGGTGGCCTCGCGGGCACACCGGCCCAGAAAGGGCACGCCGTCGAGCCGCTCGTCGGGCTCGATGCCGGCGAGCGATAGCACGGACGGGCCGAAGTCGACGAAGCTCACCACCCGCGTCTCCCGCGAGCCGGCCGCCCGACCATCTGGATACCGCACGATCAGCGGCACCCGCAGGCCCGTGTCGAAGCAGGATCGCTTGCCCCGCGGCAGGCCGACACCGTGATCGCTGAAGAAGATCACGATCGTGTCGTCGAGTAGCCCGGCCTCGTCGAGCTCGGCCAGCCGCTCGCCGACCCAGCGGTCCATCGCGGCGATGTTGTCGTAGGTGCGGGCGACGGCATCGCGCACCGCGGGCGTGTCGGGATAGAAGGGGGGCAGCGACACGTCGTCGGGGGCGATTGCCTGCGGCTGCCGGGGCGAGTCGGGGAAGGCCTGGCTCTCGTGGGTGCCGGTATGGTTGAAGACGGCGAAGAAGGGCTGGCCGGCCGCGCGGTGCTTCCAGTGGGCCTTGCCGCTCGACTCGTCCCAGACGGTGACCGGGGCTTTGAACTGGTAGTCGGTCTTGGCGTTGTTCGTGCAGTAGTAGCCGGCTGCTCGGAGCCACTCGGGGAAGCACCGCACGAAGGCTGGAGGCAGCCCCTCGTAGCCCGGGATCGCGGCATAGGCCTGGGGATCCCGGGCGAGCGAGGCCTTGCTCGGGGCGTTGTTTCGCATGTGCATCGTGCCGATCCGGGTGGCGAACATGCCGGTGATCAGCGCCGAGCGGGCCGGCGCGCAGACCGGCGACGTGGCGAAGGCGCTGTCATAGACCACGCCTTCCCGCGCGAGCCGGTCGAGGTTGGGCGTGGGTACGGTCCCGTCGCCGTAGGGACCGATCCAGGGGCTCATGTCTTCAACCGTGAGCCAAACGATGTTGGGACGCGGAGCCTGAGCGTCGGCGGCGGGTGCCATGGTCGCGAGGCCAGAGACCACGACGGCGAGCATGAGGCAGACGCTCTCGATCCGAGCAACGCACGGCAATCGACGCATGGCTGACTCCCCGGCGTGAGACGGCGGCGGAGCTCCGGCGAACGCCGGGCCCGCAGAACTCCCAGGTTACCCGGACTCACCGAGCGTGGGTGGAACCCGCAGAACCCGCTTGACGCTCCGCCCGATCACCGGCGATACCCGTGAAAAAGGTGACCAGGTGACCGACTCGCGAACGACCCACACCGGCTTCCACTTTCGCGACCGGCCCGATCCGAGCTTCCTCGCGATCCAGGGCCCTCTGCCGATCGACGTCGCCGAGCGGTTCGGAAATCTCCGCGGCGGGATCGTGCTCCCGGGCGTGACCGAGTTGGGACACTACGAGTCGCGATTCGCCGCGCGGCATCCGGGTTCGCTGTCGCTGCCCGGCGTGACCGACCTCACACCCGACGCGGCGGCCGGACTGGCGGAGCATCGCGATCTGCTGCTCCTCGACGGGCTACGGGAACTCACTCCGGCGATCGCGGAGGCCCTGGCGGGCCATGGCGGCGGCCTCTCGCTGGCCGGCCTCGCACAGCTTGATACCGAGGCAGCCCGTTGGCTTGCGCGATCGGGCGGGGGCCTCTGGCTGCCCGGGCTCTCGGCTGTCTCCGAAGAGGTGGCGGAACTGCTTGCCTCCCATGACGGCGACCTCGTGCTCGACGGGATCCGCGCACTCGCGCCGGCCGAGGCCGCAGCCCTCGCGCAGCATGCGGGCCGGCTCTCACTTGGTGGGCTTGTGGAACTATCGCCCGCCCTCGCCACGACGCTCGCGCTGCACCGGGGACCGCTCGTTCTCGACGGGGTCGAGACCATCCCACCAGCGGTTGCGCGGGCCTTGGCCGAACACGACGGCCGGCTTTCGCTCGGTGGCCTGCGGCAGCTCTCGGCCGAGGTCGCCGGAATCCTCGCCGACCGGCGGGGCGACCTCGCCCTTGACGGTGTTGAATCGCTCGATCGCGAGGCGGCCCGGGCACTCGGCCGGCATGGGGGCTGGCTCTCGCTGGCGAGCCTGACGGAACTGTCGCCCGACGCAGCGGCAGAACTCGCGGCCCACGACGGTTGGCTCGGGATCCCGGCCCGAGCGGCACCGCCGCCTGACGAGCCTACCTCGGCCAAGCCTGTCGCAGCCGGGCGGCCTGAACGCGAACCCGAGTCCTTCGGCGTGGTGATCATCGGCGCCGGGTTCGCGGGCGTCGCGATGGCGATCAAACTGGCGGAGCAAGGCCGGCGGGATTTCGTGGTGCTAGAAAAGGCTGCCTCGATCGGGGGCACCTGGCGTGACAACACCTACCCCGGCTGCGCCTGCGACGTGCCCGCCCACGTCTACTCCTTCTCCTTCGCCCAGAACACGAACTGGTCGGGGAGGTTTGCCGGCCAGGCCGAGATCCTTTCCTACATTAGGAGCGTGGCCGCCCGCCTCGGGATCGAGCGGTATGTCCGCGGAAACACGGTGGTCCGGCGGCTGACCTGGCTCGACCACGACGACCGCTGGCTCGTGGAAACCGCCGACGGCCGCCGGTTTTTGGCCCGGAGCGTGATCGCGGCGACGGGCGGCTTGCACCTGCCGAAGCTGCCGCACCTGCCGGGACTCGAGCGGTTTGCGGGGCCCGTGATCCACACCGCCCGGTGGCGGCACGACCTCGACCTGACCGGCCGCCGCGTGGCGGTGATCGGGACAGGGGCGAGCGCAGCGCAGGTGATTCCCGAACTCGCCCGGCAGGCTGAGCGGCTCGTCGTCTTCCAGCGGTCGCCTCCCTGGGTGCTTCCGCGTCGCCCGGGCCCGTCGCCGCTCGTCCGCCGGCTGCTACAAACCGTGCCGGGGCTCCAGCAGGCTCGGCGACTCATCGATTTTCTGGCGGCCGAAGCCCGGGCGATCGCCTTCGTCGCCCGGCCGAAGTTCGTCGAGCGCGCCCAGAAGCAGGCGCTGCGGTTCCTCTTCGAATCCGTACCCGAGGAGTCGCTGCGGCGGAAGCTCTGCCCCGGCTACGCGCTCGGCTGCAAGCGGGTGCTGCTCTCCGACGAATACTATCCGACGCTCTGCCGGGCGAACGTGCGGCTCGTGACCGATGCCATCGTGGGCATCGACCCCGATGCGATCCGGACGGAGGCAGGCGGCAGCCATCCGATCGATGCGATCGTCTGCGCCACCGGATTCGAGCCGTTCGACCTGACCCGCGGAATCGAGATCCGCGGGCGTGAGGGGCGATCGCTCGCCAACGATTGGCGGGAGGGCCCCGAAGCCTTCCGCGGCGTGGCGGTGGCCGGTTATCCGAATCTCTTCCTGCTGATGGGCCCAAACACGGCCCTTGGCCACAACTCGATCCTGTTCGTGATCGAGGCCCAGGTGCGGTATGTCATGCAGTGCCTCCGCTGGCTCGACACCGGGCGGCTGGCGGCTGTCGAGGTGCGGCCAGAGATTCAGCAGGCCTACAACGAGCAGCTCGAAAAGCGGTTCGAACGGACGGTCTGGCGATCGACCGAATGGCAGAGCGGGCCGGGCAGCAAGGGTTGGGCCTACCCGCCCTGCGGCAGCTGGTATCGCCACGCCTCGGGCCGCAATCACACCCTGTGGCCAGGCTCCGCGCTCGGTTACTGGCGGATGATGCGCCGCGCCGACCGCCGGGATTATTTCTCCGCCGTCGCTCGGGCGGCCGGCTGAGCACCGTCGTCGCAGCAGTCACTCACTCCTGCGGATCGACGCCGAGCGGACCATTGGCAGCCAGTTGCCGGCGGGCAACCAGGACCTGGCCAAGGGCGAGGCCGCCATCGTTGGGCGGGACGACGTGATGCAGCAGAAGGCCATGGTCTCGTGACCGGCACCAGGCCGTCGCCAGGTCGACGAGGACCGCATTTTGAAACACGCCCCCCGTGAGCCCGACGGTCGTGGGCGGCTGCGGCCCGAGCCCGCTCGAGACTGCGCCGATCAGCTCGATCACGGCCAGATGAAAGCCCGCAGCGATTCGTTCGACGGCCTCACCGGCAGTGACATCCTCGACGATCGTGGCCAGGAGTCTCTGCCACTGGATCGCCACCGGCTGCCCCGGACGGTTGTCGCCGAGCTCGAAGGCGTAACGGTTTCGCGTGGGCCCTGAAACGCGGGCGGCCCAGGATTCGAGCGCGAGCGCCGCTTCCGCCTCGAAGGTCACCGCCGTAGGGCCGCCGACGAGCGCCGCGACGGCGTCGAAAAGCCGCCCCATGCTGGTCGTGGGCGTACAGGCGAGACCGCGATCGAGTTGCCGGTGGAGCAGCCGGCGGTCGGCCTCGCTCGTTGACCGGACCGGCGGCAGCCGTTCGTCCCACGGCAGGCCGGCCGCGTGAAGCATCGCGAGCGCCGTCCGCCAGGGATGCCGGATCGCGGCATCGCCGCCTGGCAATGGAAACGGGGCGAGCTGGGCCACGTGATGGAGCCCGGTCGAGTCGGCCAGAAAAAACTCCCCGCCGCGAATCGTGGCGGCTGTCCCTGCGCCTGGATCGGGTGGGCCGTAGCCCGTGCCGTCGAAGCACGCGACGAGGCTGCGGGTTCCGTCCGGCGGACAGGCCGCACCGAAGTGTTCTGCCATGAGCGCAGCCACGTGGGCCTCGTGGTGCTGCACCCGCACGAGCGGGATGCCGCGGGCCGTGGCGAAGCGGGCCGCCCAATCGGCCGAGAGATAGCCAGGGTGGAGGTCGGCCGCGATCGCGACGGGCTCGGCGGCGAACAGATCGAGCAGATGCGAGGCCGAGTGTTCGAGGGCGGCGAGTGTCTCGAGATTCGCCACGTCGCCCAGGTGCTGGCCCAGGACCGCCCGGTCGCCCACGGCCAGGCAGAGGGCGGCCTTCAGCTCACCTCCCACCGCCAAGACAGTGGGGCCATCCGCGGCCAGTCGCACCGGCAGCGGCACGTGGCCCCGAGAGCGGCGGATCGGCAGCGGGGCGCCGGCCACGCACCGCACGACCGAGTCGTCGCAGGCGACGTGGATTCCGCGATCGTGGAGGAGGAAGCCGTCGGCAATCTGGCCAAGACGTTGGATCGCTTCGGCGTTGTCGGAGGCGATCGGCTCCTCCGCGAGGTTGCCCGAGGTCATCACGAGCGGCGGCAGGCCGGCAGCGAGCAGATGGTGGAGCGGCGCCGCCGGCAGCATGACGCCCACGAAGTCGTTGCCTGGCGCAATCCCGCTGGCGAGGCCGCCTCCGGGCCGCCTGCGCAGGAGCACGATCGGCCGCTCGGGGCCGGTGAGCAGCCTGGCCTCCTGCTGATCGATGCTGGCGATGGACCGCGCCTGCTCGAGGTCGGCCACCATCACGGCCAGGGGTTTGCCCGGCCGGTGCTTGCGGCGGCGAAGCTCGCCCACGGCCGCCTCGCTCGTGGCATCGCAGGCGAGCTGAAAGCCGCCGAGGTTCTTGACGGCCAGGATGCCACCGGCGGCGAGAAGATCGCGGGCGGCGGCAAGGGCCGCACCGGCAGGCGGCAGTCCGGCTGGTCGGTCGGGAACCGCTTCAGCCGAGGATGCAAACCAGACGACCGGTCCGCACTCCGGGCAACAGATCGGCTGGGCATGAAACCGGCGGTCGGCTGGATTGGCATATTCCGCAGCGCACCCTCGACACATCGGGAAGCCCCGCATCGTGGTCGCAGGCCGGTCGTAGGGGAGCCGCTCGATGATCGTGAACCGGGGACCGCAGTCGGTGCAGGAGAGGAAGGGGTGGCCGTGACGGCGGTCGCTCGGATCACGCAGTTCGACAAGGCACGCTTCGCAGGTCGCCACATCGGGCGGGAGGTCGGTTCGTGGTCCTTCGCCCTGCAGCGTCTCCAGGATCAGGAATCGCCCCGCCGGCTCATGGGCCTGCACAGTCAGCGGCTCGACCTGCACGCGGTCGATCGCAGCCAGCGGCGGTGGATCGGCTGCGAGAGCGGCCGGGAAGGCAGCGACGGCAGGCTGCGGCCCTTGGATCTCGATCACGACGCCCGCCGGCGTGTTCTCGACCGAACCTGAAAGGCCGGCCCTGGTCGCCAGCCGCCAGACGTAGGGCCGAAAGCCTACGCCCTGTACGACGCCGAAGACCATCAAGCGGCCGCGGGTGATCGGGGCGTCTGAATCGCGGCCGCCGGCCATCGTTCACCTCGCAGCGGCCTGCAGCCGACGACCGGCATGCGTGACGGGGGCAACGATCGAATTCTGATCGTCCCGGCATGATGAGAAGATATACTCCTCGCCGCATCGGTCCCAAAACCCCTGCCTGAGCCTCCCGGAGCGACAGGATGAACACTGGCCCGATATCGACCGTGTGCACGTTGTCGGCAGCGATCCTGCTTGTGGCGTTGGCGGCCGGTGGCTGCGGTGTTCCGGTCGAGATTCCACCCGTGCCGCCGGTCATCGGCCAGACGGAACATGCCCACGAGCATGTGCATGCCCCGGACATCCAGCACGACCACGATCACGCGGATTTCCCCGGGGGCCGCCATGCCCACGACCACGACCATCCGCCCGTCACGACCGTTCCTCCCTCCTCCATTCCGGTGATCCCATGACCAACCGCCGCTCCGCCGAACGGTTTCGTTCGGCCTTTACGCTCGTGGAACTCCTCGTGGTGATCGCGATTATCGCCACGCTGATCGGCCTCGTGCTGCCGGCGGTGCAGAGCGCCCGCGAGGCGGCCCGCCAGACCGGCTGCCGCAACAACCTCAAGCAGTTCGGGCTCGCCATGCACAACTACGAGACGGCCCGCCGCCGGCTGCCGCCGGGGTATGAATACGAAGCCGGCCCGCAAGGCAACGCCCGCGGGTTTTCCTGGGGCTGTCTCCTGCTGCCCTTCCTCGAGGAGGCGGGGCTGTATGGGCAACTGCAACTCGACCGGCCGATCTACGATGCCGCTAACCAGTCGGCCCGCGAGCAGCACCTGGCCGTGTTTCTCTGCCCGAGCGACGGGATTTCCCCAGGTGGGTTCGTGGCGATGGGCAGCGAGCGGTATGCGATGGCCTGCTACGTCGCAAACTTCGGACCGCCCGATCTCGACGAGGATCAAGAACAGCGCGACGGAGTGTTCAGCCGTAACAGCGGGACCCGGTTTCGTGAGATCACCGACGGCCTGTCGAAGACGTTGATGGTAGGCGAGCGGCAGAACGGCCCCTTCCGGATGGCCGGGGCCCACGGCAACCACTTCGAGTATGAGACCACCTGGACCGGCGCCGTCCGTGATGTTTACGACTCGACCGACGACCATGGCCACATGGTGCTCTTTCAGACGGGCCACGTGCCCAACGACCCGTGGAGCGACGATCGCGACGTCTCGTCCGCCCACTCCGGCGCGGCCCAGTTTCTCAACTGCGACGGCTCGGTGCGGCCGGTGATGGAGACGATCGACTTCGCCACCTACACGGCCCTCGGCACCCGGGCGGCGGGAGACATCGCGGGGCAGTAGGGTCTGAAGCCCCGTCGGAATACGACGATCTTCGTTGCCGCCTCACCGGTGCTTCGTTCGGCCCGAACTGAAATCAGGTGGACAAACCGGCCGAAGATTCAGCGGGCGGCCCGCCGTCGCAGTGCCGCGCCGGAGGCTGCGAGGCCGATGGCCAGCAGGCCGAACGCGGCTGGCTCGGGCACGACGGAGAGCGTGCCAGTGCCTTCGGCGAACTGATAGGTCACACCGTTCTCGAACTTCTCCCAGAGATCGCCGCCGACGTCGGTGAAGCTGCTCACGGTGAACGTTGGGCCGTAGGACTGAACCGTCGGCGATGAGACCGCCCAGGAGTCGCCGATCGTGCTCCCGGCACCCGTGAGGTCGAAGAAAAAGTCGCCGGCATAGGACACCGTGCCTGTTCCAAAGACACTGTTGCTCACGCCGTTGGCTCCGATCACGAAGTTCAGATTCGCATTGTCGGCGAGGTTCAGGCGAGCGCGGGCCGCATTGCCGCCAGTCGCAAACATTTCGATGTTGCCCGTGAAGGTGTTGCCGCCGCTGGAGAAGGTGACCACGCGGGCGGCCTCACCGTTGCCGTTGTCGAGGATGCGAATCGTGCTCGATCCGGAGATCGCCGAGGCCACGGTCATGCCACCTTGAGTGGCCATGTTGGCACCGTTTGCTCCGACCGCCAAAGCCCCGGCCAGGGTAAATGAATCCGCACTGGCCTGCGCCTGCCGGAGTTGGCCGCCATTGATGACGAGGTTGTTGACCGTGATGACCGAGCTGGTGCCCGTCCCCTTCCACATCAGGGCTTCATTGTTCGCGGCCGCGGCCAGCCCACCCCCGGTGATCGTGAGCAGATCGCCTTGGAAGGTGTAGCTTGCCGCGTTCGGAGGCGTGCGCAGCAGAAAGTTGGCATTTGAATAGTTGTTTCCGGCGGTCGGCGCGACATTGCCGGGCCAATTGAGGCCGGAATTGAATGAGGAGTTCCCCAAGGTGTCGGCGGCGATCATGGAGATATCAGCCGCGTGCCCGCCTCCGACGCCGGTCAGGAGCGAACAACAGGCCACGACGAAGCACAACCGCCGACACAAGCAGGACATTCGCCTACCTCCGGAAACGCTCAAAGACCCGAAACGGGGAGGTACGTTTCCCCGCAGCCAACCGCCCAACCGCCAAAATCTTCGAAGAGGATGCCCCCGTTCGCAATGACAAGTTCTTGTCGTGAACATCCGGATACCCCTCAGCCCGGGTGCGGATCAGCGAAGCGACTGTGACCGTCGCGTCGGGCGACTCTCAACGCATTGCGGCACGGCCTCGGGGCGTTGGGGACGCGGCTGGCCGTCTGCCACCCGGCCGCCGCCTAGGGGCAGCAGAGTGGGTGCCCAAAGGCATCCGACTCAGCGTCGCTGAGTCAGTGCCGCCGAAACGCCGCCCGCCAACGGCGGCAGCGGGGGTTCGAGCACGCCGCGGACCTTTGGCCAGAGCAGGGCGGCTTCGACCATCATCCATGCCTCGACCGCAAGCATCACGGCGGCGACGGCCACGAGGGCCCAGCTCCCGCCGGCCCACCACCGTTGCACGTCAATTGCCAGGGCCCAGGCCGGCATGGCGAGCATGAACAGCATCGGGATCACGGCGAACCAGGTGGGCAGGCCGCGGCGGACAAGATAGAAGCTCACGACGAGCAGCGACAGCCCCGCGAGAAGCTGGTTCGTTGCGCCGAACAAGGGCCAGAGGATCAGGCCGCCGGTGCCGAGCGTCTCGTAGCTCCAGGGCTTGCCTGGGGCGGGCATCAGCGCGAGCAGGAAGGCTGAGCCGACGGCGAACAGCGTGGCACCGTGGGGCGTGGTGAGGAGCCAGAGCGGCCACTGCAGCGGCGAGAGCCTGGCGGTGGGCCGGGTCGCCTGCGGGCTCCAGGCGGTGCCGCTCGGGAGGAGCGTGCCGGCGAGTTCCTGCACGACATACCGCTGAAGCCGCGTGGCTGTGTCGAGCGTGGTGCCGGCGAAGCTCGCCACGAGCACGCCCATCATCGCCCGGGCGAAGGTGGCCTCGATGCCGAGGGCCTGGAGCAGGTTGCCCGAGCCCACCACGAAGGCCGCGATCGCGCCGCCGCCGGTGACCTTTGTCCAGTCGGCGTAGATCGTGGTCCAGAGATCGGTGCCAGTGAGCCCCGGATGGGCCTGCGGCCAGCCGAGCCCGATCCCCGCCCCCACGGCCACGACCACGAGGATCGCCAGGAAGGCCTCGAGCAGCATCGAGCCGTAGCCCACCGGATGGGCGTCGAGTTCGCACCGCAGTTGCTTGCTCGACGTGCCGGAGCTGACGAGGCAATGGAAGCCGCTCACGGCACCGCAGGCGATCGTGAAAAACAGGAAGGGAATGATCGGTGGCGCGTGCGTGGGATGGAGATCGAGCAGGGGGGCCACAAGCGTGAGCGGCTGCCGCGGGGCCCCGCCGATCGCCGGGCCGCCGAAGCAGGCGGCGGCTGCGAGCCCGAGCATGATCAGCCCGAGGCTTGCCACGAGCTGGAGGCTGTTGATGTAGTCGCGTGGTTGGAGCAGCATCCACACCGGCAG
>CAMDDJ010000086.1 GCA_945891385.1 Candidatus Kuenenia stuttgartensis
CCCCGCGACGTCGTGTGCCGGCCGGCCCGCCTCGGGGTGAGTCACCAGAGTCTCGCGACGAGCAGCATGGCGGTGGTGATCACCGCTACCCCGGCGAGATCGAGCAGGATCCCGGCGGCCATCATGCTGCGGAGCGGGATCCGCCCCGAGCCGTAGACGATGGCGTTGCAGGGCGTGCTCACAGGCATCATGAATCCGAGGCTGGCGGCGAAGGTGGCGGCCAGGGCGGCCACGAGCGGATCGGCACCGGCCGCCGCTCCCAGGGCGATCGCGACCGGCACGACGATGTTGGCGCTGGCGGTGTTGCTCGTGAATTCACTCGTCGTTACGGCCACGATCGCGGCGAGCAGCACGAGCACTGGTCCCCCCCAGGAGCCCGTGGGCACGAGCCCCTGAATCGACCCGCCGAGCGCGGCCGCCAGACCGGTCGAAAAGCAGAGCGTGCCGAGGGCCATCCCGCCGCCGTAGAGCAGAACGATGCCCCAGTCGATCCGCGCTTCCGTCCACAGAAGTGCCCGCCTCCGCTCGCCCGGCCCGCCGCCGGGCAGGAGGAAGAGCAGGATCGCGCCCACGAGCGCCGCCACACCCTCGGGGAGCCGTTGCTTCAGGAGCACCGCGGCTGGGTCGCTCGGCCCGCGGGCGGCCAACACGACTCCCGGCAGCACCCAGAGCACGACCGTGACCGCGAAGGCCAGGGCCGTCGACTTCTGGGCCGTGGTCCAGGGGCCGAGACCCGCCCGTTGGGAGGTTACGAACTCGGCGACCCCCTCCAGCCGGTCCACGCCGGCAGGAAACATCCGTCCGAGCAGGACGACGGTGAAACTGGTCAACAGGACGACGATCGGCACGCCGATGCCGCACCAGCCGGGAAACGATACCTCGACGCCGAGTTGGTTGCGGATGAAGCCCAGGCCGATCAGGTTGGGGGGCGTGCCGATCGGGGTGGCGAGGCCGCCGATCGACGAGGCGAAGGCGACGCACAGGAGCAGCCCGGTCGCGAAGCCAGGTCGCGGTGTGTGCCCTGAAGCGCCGGCCGCCTCCTCGATCGCAGTGATGATTCCCGAGACGATCGCCAGCATCATCGCCGTGGTGCAGGTGTTCGAGAGGAAGGCACTCGCCAGGCAGCAGACCACCGCCACGGCAGCCAGGATCCGGCCCGGCCGCTCTCCCACACCCGGCAGCGAGAGTACGGCGAACGCGAGCCGGCGGTCGAGCCGGTGGATCCGGATCGCCTCGGCCAGGATGAAGGAGCCGATGAACAAAAAAATCAGCGGGTCGGCGAACGGGGCGAAGACCTCGCGGGCCGGGGCCACCCCGGCGAGCACGCAGGCCACCGCCCCCAACAGCGCCGTCACGGCCAGCGGCAGGGCCTCTGTGATCCAGAGGATCACCACCCCGACCACGATCACGGCCAGGGCCTGGGCTTCGGGCGTGAGTGGCATCGGCAGCCTCTGGGCAGGTGAGAGCCGGCAGCATACTGGGTCGCGGGGCTGGCCGGGGCGGGCTAGACTGCGGCAAGACCGCGGACCGACCGCAGTCGCCCCTCGAGGATGTCACCCGCTATGCGTCGGCTTGTTTTCTCGATCCCGGTGGTAGCAGCGATTGCCGCGGTTTCACCTGCCGCTCGGGCCCAGGTATCGCTCACCGAGGTCAATGCGGCGACCGCGATGTCCCAAGACATGCAGGGCCGGAGTGCCAGTGCCGTCACCGGGGCCGCGGAGGGGGCAGCCGAGTCCGCCCCGGCCTCGGCCGAATCCGTGGGCCTGGGCGGCGCGAAATACATCCCGGCCTACGCGATCGTGCTGATGCTCGTCGGTCTGAGCACGTTCGTCGCCTGCCGGCCCAGTCGGCGGCACTCCGCCGACTGAGCCGGAGCGATGCGGTTTACTGCCTGAGGGCGGCCTGGGCCGCGGCCAGCCGGGCGACCGGCAGGCGGAACGGCGAGCAGCTCACGTAATCGAGCCCGATCTGGTGGCAGAAGACCACCGAGTGGGGATCGCCGCCATGCTCGCCGCAGATGCCGAGCTTGATGTCTTCGCGGCTCTTTCGGCCCTTCTCGACCGCGATCTTCATCAGCTGGCCCACGCCCGAGACGTCGATCGAGGCGAACGGATTGGCCTTGAAGATCCCTTCCTCGGTGTAGGTCTGGAGGAACGAGCCCATGTCGTCGCGGCTCATGCCGAGACAGGTCTGGGTCAGGTCGTTCGTGCCAAAGGAGAAGAACTCAGCCGTCTCGGCGATCTCGTCGGCCGTCAGGGCACCCCGCGGGATCTCGATCATCGTGCCGACGAGATATTTGATCTTCTGGCCTGTCTCCTTCTGTACCTGCTCGGCCACCCGGTGCACGATCTCCACCTGATTGTCGAGCTCCTTTTTGAAGCCCACGAGCGGGATCATGATCTCGGGCCGCACCCGGACCCCATCCTTCTGCACCTTGGCGGCCGCCTCGAATACCGCCCGGGCCTGCATCTCGGAGATTTCCGGATAGCTGATCCCGAGGCGGCAGCCGCGATGGCCGAGCATCGGGTTGAACTCATGCAGCGAGGCCACCCGCTGCTTCACGGTCTCCACCGGCATGCGGAGCTTCTTGGCCAGATCGGCCTGGGCGGCCTCGTCGTGCGGCACGAACTCATGCAGCGGCGGATCGAGGAATCGGATCGTCGCCGGCCGGCCGTCGAGCGCGCGGAAGATGCCCTCGAAGTCTTCCCTCTGATAGGGCAGCAACTTCTTCAGCGCGGCCCGCCGCGCCTCCTCCGTCTCGGCCAGGATCATCTCCCGCATCGCGTCGATCCGGTCGCCTTCGAAGAACATGTGCTCGGTCCGGGTCAGGCCGATGCCTTCGGCACCGAACGCAATCGCGTGCCGTACCTGCTCCGGCGTGTCGGCGTTGGTCCGGATGCCGAGTTGTCGGTGCTTGTCGGCGAGCTTCATGATGAAGTCGTAATACTGGAAGACTTCCGAGTCGGCCGGCTTCAGAGTCTCGGTGATCAGCACCTGCTTCAGCTCGCTGTCGGCCGTCTTGATGTCGCCGGCGAAGACCTCGCCGGTGGAGCCGTTGATCGAGATCGCGTCGCCCTCGCGAAGGGTCTTGCCGGCGCAGGAGAGCGTGCCCTTGCCGTAGTCGATCACGATCGCGCCGGCTCCGGCCACGCAGACCTTGCCCATCTGCCGGGCCACGAGGGCGGCGTGGCTCGAGACACCGCCACGGCTGGTGAGGATGCCCTCGGCGGCGATCATGCCCCGAAGGTCCTCGGGGCTGGTCTCGACGCGGGCGAGCACCACCTTCTTGCCGGCGTTGGCCAGTTCCTCGGCCTTGGCGGCGGTGAACACGAGCTGCCCGGCGGCGGCCCCCGGGCCTGCCGGCAGGCCCGTCGAGAGCAGCCGGCCTTCCTTCTTCGCCGCCTCGTAGGCGACACGGTCGAAGATCGGCGCCAAGAGCTGCGAGAGGGCGTCTGGATCGGCCGAGAGGATCGCGTGGGCCGGGGTCATCAGCTTCTGCTTGACCATGTCGTGGGCGATCTTCACGTAGGCCAGCGCCGTCCGCTTGCCGTTGCGGGTCTGAAGCATGTAGAGCTTCTTCTTCTCGACCGTGAACTCGAAGTCCTGAACGTCGCCGAACTTCTTTTCGAGCGTCTGCCGCACCTTTTCCAGCTGCTTGTAGGTGGCGGCGAACATTGGGTCGTGCTTCATCTCGAGCACCGGCAGCGGCGTCCGCACGCCGGCCACCACGTCTTCGCCCTGGGCGTTGACCAGGTACTCACCGTAGAAGATGTCCTCGCCGGTGGCGGGATCGCGGGTGAAGGCCACGCCGGTGGCGCAGTCGTCGCCCATGTTGCCGAACACCATGCTCTGCACGTTGACGGCCGTGCCCCACTCGTCGGGGATCTTGTACTTGCGGCGATAGAGGATTGCCCGCTCGTTCATCCAGCTGCCGAACACGGCCCCGACCGCCCCCATCAACTGGGAGAAGGGATCCTGGGGGAAGTCCTTGCCGGTCCGCTCCTTGATCAGGCGGATGTAGCGACTGATCAGCTCGCGGAGGTGGGACTCCTCGAGGTCGGTGTCGTTGTGGATGCCGAGCTGGTGCTTGAGCCCGTCCATCACCTCTTCGAAGGGCTCGTGCTCGTTTTCATGCCGCTTCTGCACCCCCATCACGACGTCGCCATACATCTGGATGAAGCGGCGGTAGGAGTCGTAGGCAAACCGGGGATTGCCCGTCGCCTCGGCCAGCCCGCGGACGGTTTCGTCGTTGAGTCCCAGGTTGAGGATCGTGTCCATCATGCCCGGCATGCTGTCGCGGGCACCGGAGCGGACGCTGACGAGCAGGGCGTTCTTGGGATCGCCGAACTTCTTGCCCGTTTCCTTCTCGATCAGCTTGAGGGCGGCGTGAACCTGGTCCTCCAGGCCGGCGGGAAACTTCTTGCCCTGCTTGTAGTAGTCGATGCAAACGGCCGTGGTGATCGTGAAGCCTGGGGGCACCGGCAGGCCGATCTTGGTCATCTGGGCGAGGTTGGCCCCCTTGCCGCCAAGGAGGGACTTCATCGTGCCGTCGCCGTCACACTTCTTCTCGCCAAAGGAGTAAATCATCCGCCCGGCCTTGGCCCCCTTGGTCTCTTTCTTGACGGATTTGCCGGGGGCTGACTTCTTGCGGGTCGAGGTGGCCATAGGCGGATCGAGACCTTTCAAAAGGGGGCAAGGCGGGGAACTGCGCGGGTTTTCTGCCCGAAAACCGTCGCGAATCTACGGTCGGGGCCGGGGGCCGTCAACGAGCCGCCGCGGCGGCGCCCGTTCGGGCCGACCGTTCGTTGCGTCAAACACTACAATGTAAAGTGGTTCCGTGCGGCCCGCCGCTCAAACGATCGAAGGGGACGCGGGTCGAACCCCGACGGAGTGTGATGGTCTCGTGAGAGCGTCTGCCCGCCTGATGCGGCTGGTTTCCCTGGCCGTCGCCGCCATTGCCCCCCCTGTCGTGGCGGATGGGCCCGATTTCAACCGCGACATCCGGCCGATCCTGTCGCGGAACTGCTTTGCCTGCCACGGCCACGACGAGCATGACCGGCAGGCGGGCCTGCGGCTGGACGACCGGACGGCCGCGACTGCTGAACTCGAGAGCGGCCTGGTGGCGATCGTGCCGGGCGATCCGGCGGCCAGCGAACTCGTGATCCGGATTCGGGAATCGGATCCCGATCTCGTGATGCCACCGGCTGACGGCAATCATGCGCTCACGCCAGAACAGAAGGATTTGCTCGAAGCCTGGATCGCGGCCGGGGCGGAATACGCGGACCACTGGGCCTACGTCGCCCCGGTTGCCTGGCCGGAGCCGAAGGTCGAGACCGAAGGCTGGTGCTTCAACTGGATCGACCGCTTCGTGCTCGGCGGGCTCGAGGAGCAGGGGCTCGAGCCTGCTCCCGATGCCGATGAGTTCACGCTCGTCCGCCGTCTGTTCTTCGACCTCACCGGTCTGCCACCGACGCCTGCCGAGGTCGATGCCTACCTGGCCGATCCTGCGGCCGACCGCTATGAGCGGCTCGTCGACCGCTTGCTGGCCTCGCCGCGGCACGCGGAGCAACTTGCCGCCTGGTGGCTCGACCTCGTGCGGTATGCCGACACGGTGGGTTACCACGGCGACCAGGGGCATCGGTCGGCCTTGTACCGCGACTGGGTGATCGCCGCGTTTCTGGAGAACCGGCCCTTTGACCGGTTCACGGTCCTGCAGTTGGCCGGCGACCTGGTCGAGCCCTTGCCCGAGGAACACCCCGACGATCGCGTGCTCGCGGCCGCCTACAACCGACTCTTGCAGACGACTCACGAAGGCGGCCTGCAGGTCAAGGAATACCGGGCGATCTACCAGGCCGACCGGATCCGCAACGTGTCGGAGGCCTGGATGGGCGCGACGCTCGGCTGCGCCCAGTGCCACGACCACAAATACGACCCGTACACCGCCCGCGATTTCTATGCGATGGGTGGCTTCTTCGCCGACATCGACGACGAGAAGCACATGGGTGTGGCCGGCTTCGGCGGCGCTGCCAACACCTCGCCCACCACCCGCGAGCCCGAGCGGCCGCTCGTGGGTCCTTTCGATCGCGAGCGGGCCGCGTCGCTCGACGCCCGGATCCGTGCGCTGCGAGAGAGCCTGCCGTCGGAGCCAAAGCCAGCGGCCGCGGCAGCGGGGCCCTCGGTCACCCCGGCCGCTGCGACCGCCGCCGACGGTGCCGTCACGACCGCGGTCGAGTCAGCGCCGGCCGCTCCGCCCGAGCCGGCAGAGATCCTTGCCAAGCGGAAGCGGCTCGCCGACCTCGAAAAGCAGCGGCGGCGGCTCGAGCGGAAGCTGATGGTCACGCAGGCCCTGGCCGAGCCGCGAACCGTTCGGATCCTGCCCCGTGGCAATTGGATGGACGAGTCGGGCGAGGTGGTCGAGCCGGCGGTGCCGGCGTTTCTCGGAACCATCCCGAGCGATGAGCGTGCCACCCGGGCCGATCTGGCCCGCTGGCTGATCACGCCGACCACCGCCGGTGGTGTCGGCGAGTTCACCGCCCGCGTCGCCGCCAACCGGCTCTGGGCGATCTTCTTCGGGGCGGGGCTGTGCCGGTCGGCCGACGACTTCGGCGGCCAGGGCGAACCGCCCGATCATCCCGAATTACTCGACCGGCTGGCGATCGAGTTCTGCCGCAGCGGGTGGAATGTTCGCGACCTTGTCCGCACGATCGTCACGAGCCATGCCTACCGGCAGTCGTCCGCCGCCCCGGCCGAACTCCTGGCCCGCGATCCGGAGAATCGGCTCCTGGCTCGGCAGGGCCGCTGGCGGTATCCGGCCGAGGGCGTCCGCGACGCGGCCCTGTTTTCGAGCGGACTGCTCGTCGAAGAGCTCGGCGGCGAGAGCGTGCATCCCTACCAGCCTGCCGGCTACTACCAGCACCTCAACTTCCCCCAGCGGGAATACACGAGCGACACGGACTCGCGGCAGTGGCGGCGGGGCCTCTACGTTCACTGGCAGCGGATGTTTCTCCACCCGCAGCTGCTCGCCTTCGACGCCCCGACCCGCGAGGAGTGCACGGCGGTGCGGGCCCGGTCGAACACGCCCAAGGCGGCACTCGTGCTCTTGAACGACCCCACCTTCGTCGAGGCGGCCCGCAAACTCGCCGAGCGGGTGATCCGTGAGGCCGAGGGCGACGCCGCTCGGCTCGAAGCGCTCTGGCGGCACGTGCTCTCCCGCCGACCCGACAGTCAGGAGCGGGAACTCCTCGCTGGTCTGCTCTCCCGCCGGCGGCTCGAATATGCCGCTGCTCCCGATTCGGCCCGCGACCTGCTCGCCGTGGGCATCGCCCCGCGGAATGGTGATCTCGACCAGGTGGAGCTGGCCGCCTGGACCGCCACGGCCCGAGCCGTGCTCAACCTCCACGAGTCGATCGCAAGGTATTGACCATGACTCCGATCTCGATGCATCGCCGCACCTTTCTGGCCCGGTCTGGGCTGTCGCTCGGCGGTGCCGCCCTGGGCACGCTCCTCGCCCGCTCGGCTCCGGCGACGACGATCTCCGCGGGACTGCCCGCCGTCGGTCGCGGCGCCGTCTGGCCGCTCCACCATCCGCCCAGGGCGAAGTCGGTGATCTTCCTCTGCCTGGCCGGCGGCCCCAGCCACCTCGAGACCTTCGACTACAAGCCTCTGCTCGCGAAGATGAACGGCGAGCCGATGCCCGAGAGCGTGACGAAGGGGCAGCCGATCGCCCAGCTTCAGGGTAAGGAGCTTCGGGTGCTCGGGCCGCTGCGGCCCTTCAATCGCTACGGCCAGTGCGGGGCGGAGGTGAGCGACTACTTTCCATTGTTCGGCAGCCTCGCCGACAAGTATGCGATCGTGCGGAGCATGGTCACCGAGCAGATCAACCACGATCCGGCCCACACCTTCATGAACTGCGGCACCGCCCTCTCGGGCCGGCCGAGCATGGGAGCCTGGGTGACCTACGGACTCGGCAGCGAGGCCGACGACCTGCCCGGGTTCGTGGTCATGACAAGCAAGGTGGGCCGCAATCCCCAGCCGATCGCCGCCCGGCAGTGGCATTCCGGATTTCTGCCGGGGCAGTTTCAGGGGGTGGAGTTCTCCACCTCCGGCGCGCCGGTCCATTACGCCACCAATCCGCCCGGCGTGTCGGTGCCGCACCAGCGGGATCTGATCGACACCGTGGCGGCGCTCGAAAACCATCGCCTGACCCGGCTCGCCGATCCGGAGGTGGCGACGCGGATCACCCAGTATGAGCTCGCCTTCCGAATGCAGACGAGCGTGCCGGAGTTGGCCGACCTCTCCGACGAGACGCCCGAGACCCTCGCCCTCTACGGGGCCGAGCCGGGTCGGGCGACCGTGGGCACCAATTGCCTGATGGCCCGCCGGCTCGTTGAACGCGGCGTGCGGTTCGTGCACCTCTACCACAGCGACTGGGACCATCACGGCGGAATCCGCAACTACATGGACGAGATCTGCCCGCCGACCGACAAGGCGGCCGCGGCGCTCCTCATCGATCTCGAGCGCCGCGGGCTGCTCGACGAGACGCTCGTGGTGGTCGGCGGCGAGTTCGGGCGGACGCCGATGGCCCAGGGCAAGGATCAGGAGGGCACCGGCCGCGACCACCACATCAAGGGCTTCTCGATGGCGCTGGCCGGCGGCGGGATCAAGGGAGGCATCACCCACGGCGCTACCGACGAGTTTGGCTACCACGCGATCCAGGACGTGGTGCACGTCCGCGACCTGCATGCCACGATGCTCCACCTCCTTGGCATCGACCACGCCCGATTCACCGTGGCCTACCAGGGCCTCGACACCAAGCTCACCGGCGTCGAGCCCGCCGCTCCCGTCACGGCGATCATCGCCTGAGCACACCGATGCAGCGGACGCGGTTCCTTCCGGTGAATCGGCAAACGGCCCGCTCGGGCCAGGCAAGGAGCGTCGCCGCATGAGGTCGAGCGGTGAGGGGCGGCATGGGGGCGTCTCCAAGCTCGAAGACTCGGCCGTCCACGGCCCGGGCTCGGGGGCCGAACTCATCGTCGTCGAGGGCGACTCGGCGGCGGCCGCGGTCGTGCGGGTGCGGGATCCGCGGCTGCAGGCCGTGCTGCCGATGCAGGGAAAGCCGCTCAACGCCGCCCGTGCCTCCCGGCCGAAACTGCTCGCGCATCCGTTTTTCGGCCCGCTCGTGGACGCGATCGGGGCCGGCCTTGAGGCCGACTGTGAGCCGCAGCGGTCCCGCTACGAACGGCTGCTCCTGCTCACCGATCCCGACGCCGACGGGATCCACTGCGGGTTTCTCGTGCTGCTCTTCTGTCATGGCTGGCTCCGGCCGCTCCTCGACGCTGGGCGGATCGAGATCGTGCGGCCCCCCTGGGGCGAGGCCGTGATCGCCGGCGAGGTGCTGTTGGCCTTCTCAGAGCCGGAGTTTGCGGCCCTGGCAGACCGCGCTCGGGAGCGGGGCGGCGGCGTTCGCCGGTTTCGCGGCCTGGCAAGCCTCGACGCCGACACGCTCCGCGAGACCTGCATCGACCCGGCGACCCGAAAGACCGAAACCGTCTCGGCTGCCGACGTGGCCGCGATGATCGACCTGATCGCCGCCGTCGGGCCGAGGTGAGGGGGTTGCAACTGATTCTACCTGAGTCGACCACAGACGCGGCGTGTCGATACACTCACCCGCGACGGAGGTATTGTGCCGAGACGCTCACGAGGATTCCGCACCATGCGGCGCTGGCCGTTCACCTGGGCTCCCTGTCTGGTGGTTCTGGCCGGGTGCACCCAGGAGCGGGTCTCCGGTGACTCTGCGACCTACACCTATGCGCCGTGGGTGTTTCTGCTGTCGGTCATCGGGGCGGCGGCTCTGGCCGGCTGGGGCGCGTTGATCGTGCGGCAGGAGCGGAAGTTTGCCCAACGGTCGGTCGGCATCGGCATGGTCGTCGGTGGTCTTTTGCTCCTGCTTGGCTTCGCCCCGCGGACATTCTTCACCTACGTCACGGTCGATGAAACGCACGTGGAGGGCGATGACCGAGCCCTCTGGTTCCTCGCCGACCCGAAGAAGCAGTTCAACATTGCCTTCGCCGATGTGGTGCGACTCGAAGAGAAGATCGTAGAGCAGGTCGGCCGAAAGAACCGCGACAAGCAACTCCACTACCTCGTGTTCCATCGCCGCTCGGGCGTGGACAAAACCGTGCTCCTGACGAGCCTCCTGGCTGCGGCAAGGCCCCGGATCGAGGCCGCCCTCGAGGGGCGGGCAGCTGGGGAACACTCGCCTGCCCTGGCGTCGCCGCCGGTGGCTCAGGTTGCCACGGCCGAGCCTGCTCCTGCTCGGCCCGCTCCCGCCCGCCCGCGGCCCGAGCCTCCTCCGCAGCCTCAACCCGAACCTCCCGCGCAGCCCCAGCCGGGTACCGCCGCCGCAGCTGCCCCGCTGTCGAGGCCGGGCCCGCCCACGCCGAGAGTTCCCCCGCCCCCGACTTCCGCTGCTCTGCCGTCGCGTGGGCCGCGGCCGGGAGGCCCGCGGGAGATCCCCGCCGGCCGGGAAATCACCGACCAGACACCGCTTCAAGTGGGCGATACGGTCGAGGTCTACCGGGGCGAGTGGATCAAGGCCGAAGTGACCGAAATCCTGCCCGGTCCGATGGTGAAGGTGCTCCTCTCGACCGGCCAGCCCCCGTTTCCAATTCCGCAGCCGCGATCCCGGCTCCGCCTGGCGGCGGAGTAGCGGGCGACGCAGCCCTTTCCGGTTCAGGTTGGAAGCGCTGCGAGATCGCTTCCTCGTCAGTCGAGTTACTTGTCGTAATAGCGATCATCGCCACGCTGATTGGCCTGCTCCTTCCTGCGGTTCAGAGCGCTCGCGAAGCTGGTAGACGCATCTCTTGTGGAAACAACCTCAAGCAGCAGGGGCTCGCGCTTCTCAATTACCACGACGCTCGGAAGCACTTTCCGGAGGGTTCGGGGGGGCCATGCCGATCTCATCGACCGGATGCGATTTCCCGTGCGTGGTGCGTGCGGGCCGGGGCGACGACGAGGCGTGGTCATAGGCTTAACGCTCGCCATTGGAGCGGCGTGAACTGCAGACTCGCCGGCGATCTACCATTGAGCCTTCTCGGCACCGCCGAACTCTGGCTGAGGGTCAAGCTTCTCACGGAGTACGCCGAACCCCGGGCGGGCTACACGGTCGCACAATTCTGCCGCTCGATCCCTGCCGAGGGTCGAAATGTGTTCGTACTCGAAGCCGATTGCGTACCGGATCGGTGATTCGTGATTGCGTGGTGCTCTGAGGCTGGAAAGCGATCGGTGCCGCTCCCCACTCAGTCGAGCCTGAGGCTGGCCAGCCGCTCGTCGAGCGCCTGGCGGGCGGCCTGCTCCTTGTCCTTGAGCCGAGTGATGTCGGCCCGCAGTTCCTCCACGCGGTCTTCCTGCTCGGCGAACTTCCGCACGTAGCGGGCGTAGAGATCGCTCTGCCGATCGAGCTGCTGCATGTTCTGCCGGATCCGGTTCTGCTCCTCATCGACCACCCGGATCTCCTCCTCGCGGCGGATGCGGTCTGTTTCGATCGCCCGGATACCCTGCTTCGCCTCCACGACCTCCTTCAAGGCCGCGGCCACCGCCGGGCTCGTCGCTCGGGCCGAGGCGAAGAACAGGATTGCGTCGTCGTCGAGGCTGGCGATGACCGATTGCTGGGAGACCCGCCGCTCCTCGGCCACCGTCAGCGTGGCGGGCTTGCCCGGCTCGGCTACCACGGCAAACCGGTAGCGTTCACGGGTCTTCTCCGTCGGCTCCTTCGGCTCGACCAACTGCCAGTCGGCCTCGAGCGAATGCTCCACGAGCACGGTCTCGGGCTCGGCGGCCGAGTTCTTCAGTTCGAACGTCTTCGTGCGGGCCAGCCGCCGGACGATCTCGAGAGTGCCCTTCACGAGCCTGATCGTCACGATCTCCTCCGGCCGACTCTCGGCCCGCGTGGCCACCTCGACGTCGAGATCGACCGCATAGGTGAGCAGCCGCTCGCTCCCGGCGGGCAGGTCTTCGATGCGGGCGTCGCCAGCGTAGGCACCGCCCGCGTAGATGGTGACCGGCCCCTGCATCAGGTCGAGCCTAGTCGTGTTGACCAGCCGCACCCCGGCCAGCGGATGCTTGGCGAGCACGGCCTCGTCGTAGATGGCCAGCCGCTCCGCCTCGACCTCTTCGGCCACGATCGGGAGCATCGCCGAACGCTGCCGGGCGATCGACACAGGAGCGGCGATCTCGTAGCGAAACAGCTTGCCGAGGGACTCGCCCGCCGCGACGCTTGCGACCGATCGGCCGAAATACCACCGGTCAGCTTCGGGTTCCTTCGCCATGTTGAGGGCGATTTCCGCTGGCGCCGATGCGGGCGCCGGCGCACCGGGCGCCTCGCTCATGGCCCGCCCTCGGGCGGCTCCCCGGGTCTTTCCCGCCACGACGAACTCGGCCTCCCGGTCTGCCAAGTCCTGCCCGTACAAGTCCTGCCCGTAGACCTGGGGCGCGAGCGAGGCGAAGAGTTCGGGCTGCACGACCGGCCGCGGCACGAACAGCGGCTGGTAGAGGTCCATCACGAACGAGATCGGCCGGCCGCTCACGAGCGACATCCGCACGTCGGTCCAGTCGCGGTCAGTCGTGTTCTCCACGATCGCCCA
>CAMDDJ010000087.1 GCA_945891385.1 Candidatus Kuenenia stuttgartensis
CTGCCGATCCCGAGCGGATCAGGGTGCTCGACGCGACCGGAAGCCCTGAGGCCGTCACGGCGGCGGTGCGATCCGCGACCGCCGGTCGGTTTCCTGAACTGGCCGAGGGAGGCTGAGTCCATGGCCTGGCAGGGCATCGAAGGACACGATCGTGTCGCAGCCTCCATGGTCGCGGCTGAAGCGCAGGGCCGAATCGGCGGCTCGTATCTGTTCATCGGCCCTCCCGGCGTGGGCAAGGCCGCCTTCGCCCGGGCGCTGGCAAAGGCCCTCACCTGTCTCGAGCCGTCGCCGGGCCTCGTGGCCTGTGGCCGGTGCCGTTCCTGCGTGCAGGCCGATGCCGGCAGTCATCCCGACATCGATGTCGTGGCCAAACCGGAAGACAGAGCCACGATTCCACTCGAGTCGTTCATCGGCGATGCGGCGCATCGGATGCGGGAGGGCCTCTGCTGGCGGCTCCTGCTCAAGCCGGCAGTCGGGGGCCGAAAGGTGGCGATCGTGCTCGACGCCGATCATCTCGCGGAAGAAGCGGCGAACTGCCTGCTCAAGACGCTCGAGGAACCGCCCCCCGGCGCGGTGATCATCCTCGTGGGCACGTCGCTCGAACGCCAGCTCCCCACGATCCGGTCGCGGTGCCAGGTGATCCGGTTCAAGCCGCTCCCGGCCGCCACGGTCGAGCGGCTGCTGACCAAGGAACTTGCCCGCGCCGGAGACGAGACCGATCTCGCTGCGATCGCGGCCGCCGCAGCAGCCTCAGGGGGGAGCCTCGACCGGGCCCGTCTCCTGCTCGACGCGGAGGTTGGGGTCTTCCGCGTCCGCTTGCTCGAGCTTCTCAGCCGGCGGCCATTGGCGGGGGTGGCACTCGCGCGGGAGACGACGGCGGTTGTGGAGGCTGCTGGCAAGGAGGCGGCGCCCCGCCGGGCCCGGCTGGCGACGGTGCTGGCCGCTGCCGTCGAGTGGTATCGCGCGGCCCTGCGGCATGCCGCCGCGGGCGAACGCCCTGCTGATCCGGCGCTGGCCGCGGCCTTGGATTCCTGGAACGGCTCGGCCGAGGAGGCCGCGGCGAGCCTGGACTGCACGCTCGACGCGCTCGACGCCATTGCGATGAACGCCCACCTGCCGACGCTCATCGACGCCTGGACGGCCGTGCTCGAAGCCCCCCGGCTCGCCCAGGCCTCCTGAGTTCCCGCTGCGTGTGGCGGCTGGGAAACCCTGCGGGTTGCCCACGCCGCGATCGATTTTCCCGGTCCTGCCTGTCGATCCTTTGCTGTGAGGTGCGGCTTCGGTGACGCGCCTCGCCCGATCTTTAGGCGGACGGCGATCGATCGATGGGGTTCACCAGCCAGAGCATCGGGCGGCCGGCAGGGGTGTGGGCGGCGGTCCTCCTCCTGATCGGCAGAATCCAGGCCGGGCAGCCCGCCGGCCCCGAAGCCGTTCCGCTCCCGGCTCCCTTGCCAGGCACCACCTGGACCGATCCAGACAGCGTCAATTGGATTGACGTTCCGACGACGGAGCCCGCCCGGCATCAGACGGCACCGCGGCTCATCGAGCGAATCTCCGACCGCCTTGCCGAGGACGGGGCCGCGAGCGATTCGAACCGGCGGATGATCGGCCTCCCGGTCGGCGAGCGACTGCTGGGGCGCCGGTGGGGCGACAGGGATGCCCGGCTGGCCCGCAGTTTCACCGCCACGGCGGAGACGACGCCCGATGCCCAACTGGTGATCGGCTCCGGCTGGCCGACTCCGGATCGACTGCTCGCCCAACTCGAGGCGCTGGCGGCTGCCAGCGCACAGCCTCCGATCGTCTCCTGGGCAACGACCACGCTCGACGCCATCGATGCCGTGCTCCAGACAGAGGGGCCCGGTGATCCTGCCGCCGCCGGTCCGCTGCTCTCGCTGGGCGAGACCGTCGCCGCCGGCATGGCAGTGGCTGACGCTATTCCGCAATCGCCGCTCGCCTCCGAGACCCGCCGCGCCGCCCTCGCCGTGGCCCGACGGGCGGCCGTCTGGCGGGCTGCCACCGCTTGCGGCGGTGGCGAACTGGCCCACAGGAGCGACGTGGCTGTGATGCTCGGGGGCCGGGGCGTGAGCGACGAGGCGTTCCGGCTGCTCGGCTTCATCGAACGGTACGAGGCCTCCGGTGCCCTGGCCGATGCCGCCGCCGTCAAGGGCACGCTCGCCGCGATCCGATCGGCTTCCTGCCCATACGCCGGTGAGCTCGCCCGAACGACCGCGAGTCACTATCTCGCGCCCAACGTGCGGATCGCGGTCCATCGGAGTTTCGTCGAGCGGATGCTGCCGGAGACGACCGTGACCAACGGGCCGGTGCACGATTTCGTGCTCGGCCGGCCTGTCCATGGCCGCCGCACCGTGCACCAGTCGACCGGTATCAGGTTTGTGCCGCATTCGGGCGAGATCCGGATGGAGCTTGTGATCAACGGGGAGGTCGCCTCTCGTACGGTGACGGAGTCGGGTCCCGTCTCGCTCCACTCACGGAGCCAGGCGAGCTTCACGGTCCTCAAGCCGATCACCGTCACGCCCGCGGGGCTTGACCTCGGCGTTTCTCGGGGCACGGCCTCCGCCCGGGCCCAGCTGGCCGACATCCAAACGAGCTTCGACTCCGTGCCGATCATGGGATCGCTCGTCCGCACGATCGCCCGCAACCAGCACGACGACGCCCGCGCCGAGGCCAATCGTGAGGTCAGCGGCAAGATCGTGGGCCAGGCCTGTCGGGAGGTCGATCAGCAGGCCGGGCCGAAGGTCGAACAGATGGTCGAGCGGATCCGGGAACGGCTCTGGAATCCGCTCGTGAACCTTGGGCTCGAGCCGACGCCACTGGCTCTGGAGACGACCGCCGACGTGGCCAGCCTCCGGCTCCGGCTGGCGGCCGACACGCAGCTCGCTGCCCACACGCCCCGGCCGCGGGCCCCTGGCGACGCCCTTGTGAGCATGCAACTGCACGAGACCGTCGTGAACAACGCGTTCGACCGATTCGGGATTGCCGGCCGCCGGCTGGAGCTTCCCCAACTCGTGCGGCTGGTCTGTGATCGGGCCGGTATTCCACCGCGGCTGCCCGAGGACCTGCCCGATGGCGTGGCCATCACCTTTGCAGCGACCGAGCCGCTGCGGGTGGAGTGCCGCGACGGGCTGATTCACCTGCGGATCGCCCTCGACACGCTGGAGAGCGGTCGGCGGAATTGGTACGACCTCGTCGTGCGGGTGGCCTACCGGCCGGTCATGGCCGGATCCCAGATCCTGTTGGAGCGGGAAGGGCCCGTGCAGATCGGCGGTCAGGGCCACGAAGGCCGCATGGAAATCGCCCTGCGGACGATCTTCGGCAAGATCTTCGTCCGCGATCGGCCCGTGCCCGTCGTGCCGGAGGTGGTCACGCAGAATCCTAGGCTGGCCGGAATCAGGGCCGTGCAGGCAGTCGCCACCGACGGCTGGCTGGGAATCGCCCTCGCCGAACCCGTGCTCAGCCCCGCCCCACCGACGCCCACGGCCGCCCGGTTCGAAGCAGACCGCCGGCTCCGGCGCTAGCCGCGGCGGCGACCGCTTCGCTGCGGGACTGCGTACTCTTTTTTGGCGACCGAATGCTTTGGGAGGGGCTTGTCCCGTGATAGGGTGGGTCCTGCAGCGGGCAGTTGGGACTCTCAGAGGCTAGGGTGCGGCGATGGGTCGGGATGATTCGCGGATCGCGCGGGTGCTCGGAGAACTGGCCGACCTCGGGAGGCGAATCGGCGAACGGGCTGAGGAACTCGCCCTGCTGGCCGGTCGCGGACGTGATGCCGAGGAGGCGGTTTCGCCCCGGGAGACAGTCGAGGTGGCGGCGTCGGCCGCCCAGCTGGCGGCTTCGGCGGCCGGACTCGCTGGTCGCAAGCCTGGTTCAACCGAGCGAGATTCCGCCCGCGACCGCCCTGCCGGTTCTGCTCGACGACCAGCTTCTCGTCCGACGCCGAAGGAGCCGAGCTCCCCGACGGGCTCTGATGATGCGAAGCGATCTCGCGGCAAGCCTTCGGCCGCACGCGGCCGCAAAGCCGTCCAGCGGCCTGCCCTCCGAGCTGCGACGGCTTGGTGGCGGGTGAAACCGGCCGGACCGGTTGTCGTCAGCACGGCCATGCATCTGATCGTGCTCGTCGGCCTGGCGATGATCTTCGTCGCCCGCGATGACAAGACGGATCCGTTCGTGATCACGTCGGACCGGCCGGCGGAGACTCTCGTGGAGGAGTTCACGCCGCTCGAATTCGAGGCGGTCGAGTCGACCGAAGAATCGGCGGAAGAGTCGCCGGAGCCGGCCGTCGCGGAACTGGTTTCTTTCGACGCCGAGCCGGTTGTCCTCGATGAGCCCGAGCTGTCTGCCGACGCTCCGCCGGGCGAGGCAATAAACATCATGCCGGTGTCCTTCGATTCATCAGACATGCTGGCCACGATCGGGGGCGGTGCCGGCGGAGCGGGAGGAGGGGGCGGTCGAGCTGCCGCGGCGGGCGGCGGGGCGGCCGGAGCCCCCACGTTCTTTGGCAAGCCGGGCCAGGGCAAGAGCGTCTGCTTCGTCTGCGACAACTCCAACAGCTACCGCGACGGCGGCTTTCATACGGTGCTCGCCGAGGTGGCCCGGGCCGTCGATGCCCTTCAGCCCGCGCAATCTTTTTTTGTGATCTTCTTCAGCGATGCGGCCTATCCCATGTGGCATCCCGACCGGCTCGACGCCCTCCAGCCTGCCACTCCGGAAAACAAAGCGCGGCTGCGGGCCTGGCTGGGCACTGTCGAGATGTGTAGCGGCGGCCAGGGCATCCACGAAGCCGTCAAACTTGCAGCCGGTTTGGATGCGGACGTCGTCTACTTCCTGTCCGATGGCGACCATGGCGAGAGCGTGGTGGACCGCGTGGCGGAGGCCGACTTTGGCGACACGGCCATGCACACCTTCGGGATGCAGCAGAACGTATTCGACACGCGGACCGGAGCCATCGACCCCGAACGGGTGCGGGAGCAGCAGGCCTGCAACCAAAACCTGATCGAGATCGCCACGGCCCACGGCGGCACCTTCACGCCCGTGGTCGTGCCCCCGCAGGCCGCGGCCCTCGAGCAACTCCGGCCGATCCGCAAAAATCGCTCCCGCGGCCCTGTCTGGGGGCTGAAGCTCTAGCGTCCGGGCCACGCGGCCCGGAGGGCCGATACACTGGTCGATCCTCCGGTATCGAGAGTCCCTTCCACGTTCAGCCTGCCAGGATCACCCGCTATGCCAGCCGCCGCTTTCCGCACCGAGTCCGACAGCATGGGCGAGGTGCAGGTTCCCGCCGACCGCTACTGGGGCGCTCAGACGGAGCGGTCCCGCGACAATTTCAAGATCGGCGTCGAGCGGTTCCAGTGGGGCCGGGCGGTCAAGCGGGCGATGGGCATCCTGAAGAAGGCGGCGGCACTCGCCAACGGTGAACTGGGTCAGCTTCCGGCCGATACGGTGAAGCGGATCGTGGCGGCGGCCGACGAGGTGATCGCCGGCAAGCTCGACGACCACTTTCCGCTGGTCGTGTTCCAGACCGGCAGCGGCACCCAGTCGAACATGAATGCCAACGAGGTGATCTCGAATCGGGCGATCGAGATGGCCGGCGGCGAGATGGGCTCGAAGAAACCGGTCCATCCCAACGACGACGTCAACCGGGGCCAGTCGTCGAACGACACCTTCCCGACGGCGATGCACATCGCGGCGGTGGAGGTGATCCACGACCGGCTGCTCCCAGCCGTGCGGGCCCTTCGCGACGTGTTCCTCGACCTCGAGAACCGCTACGCCGACATCGTCAAGATCGGCCGTACCCACCTCCAAGACGCGACCCCGATCACCCTCGGCCAGGAGATCTCGGCCTGGCGGGCCCAACTCGACGATCGGCTCGCAGGCATCGAGCGGGCGCTGCCGGGACTCTACGAACTCGCGATCGGCGGCACGGCCGTGGGCACCGGGCTCAACGCCCACCCGAAGTTCGGCGACACGGCCGCGGGTTTCATTGCCAAGGAGACGGGCCATCCGTTCGTGTCGGCGCCGAACAAGTTCGCGGCGCTCTCGGCCCACGACGCGATGGTCGACGTGAGCGCGGCGGAGCGGGGCCTGGCCATGGCGCTCTTCAAGATCGCCAACGACATCCGCTGGCTGGCCAGCGGCCCCCGCTGCGGGATCGGCGAGATCTCGATCCCGGAGAACGAACCGGGCAGTTCCATCATGCCGGGCAAGGTGAATCCCACGCAGTGCGAGGCGATGACGATGGCCTGCGTGCAGGTATTTGGCAACGACGCTGCGGTCGCCTTTGCCGGCTCGCAAGGGCATTTCCAGCTCAACGTATTCAAGCCGCTGATGGTGCACAACGTGCTCGAGAGCGCCGACCTGATGGCCGACGCCTGCGACTCGATGCGGGTTCACTGCGCCGTGGGGATCACGCCCAACCTGGCCCGGATCAAGCACCATCTCGACGAGTCCCTGATGCTGGTCACGGCCCTCAACACCCACATCGGCTACGAGAAGGCGGCCAAGATCGCCAAGCAGGCCCACGTGAACGGAACCAGCCTCAAGGAAGCCGCCGTGGCCCTCGGCTACGTGACCCCCGAGCAATACGACGAATGGGTCGTGCCGGTCGAGATGACCCGGCCGCTCTCCACCTGACGGTCGCCCGGACGTGCGACCGCGCAGCCGGCGAGGGACACCTTGCATGTCCCCCCGCCGGCTCGAGGCTGCACGGGCCCTGAATGGCCGTGCAGCCGGGAAACTAGATCGCGCCGGCGGCGGTCTCGCCGGTACGGATCCGGACGACCTCGGCGAGGTTCGTCACGAAGATCTTGCCGTCGCCCACCTGGCCGGTACGGGCGGTGGTCATGATCTTGCTGATCACGCTCTGCGCCTCGTCTTCGCCGACGACCACTTCGATCTTGACCTTCGGGAGGAAGTCGACGGAATACTCGGCTCCCCGGTAGGTCTCGGTGTGGCCCTTCTGCCGGCCGAAGCCGCGGACTTCCGTCACCGTCATGCCCTTGACGCCCAGGGCGTTGAGCGCGTCCTTGACTTCCTCCAGCTTGAAATGCCGAATGATCGCTTCGATCTTCTTCATAACCCACTCTCCTCGTTCGTCGGCCCGACAGGGGCTCGTGCATGGTCGGCCGATCACGGTGATCAGCTCGTCCGCCATGAAAACTGTCAGCACATCCCGTGCCAAAGCCCGAAAACGCGAACTCCCGTGGGAAACGCGGGTTTTTGGGGCGGCGTGGTCACGCTCGTGGAACGTGAGAAGTGATCCGATTGCCTAAAAAAGCCGCATGATCGCCCGCCGGAGGGCCTGTCGCGCCACTGCGGCGCGGAGTCCGTCTTGTCACAGACATGAGACGGATAGCCCAGAGCCAACCTCCAGAGTTTCAGGGGCTACAGTCCGGCCGCGCCTGTTGTTTCCTTTTCCCGTTGGGCCTTGAGTTCCGGGAACTCCACGATCACCAGGCCCTGCCGCTCCGGGTCGAAGGCATATTCCTGATAGTAGGGCAGCATCGGCAGGGCAATTCCCTCGGGACCGCCCGGCTGGATGATCCGCTTCATGAACTCGGCGTGGGTCTTGGGGGACGAGCCGTGCTCGGCCTTGTCGAGTTGCATCTTGTGTTCAACGGCCAGAATGGAGACCTGCCCGACGGCGGAGCGGTAGGCACCGGTGACGGCGTCGAGGCCCGATCGCTCGGCAGTGATGTCGGCCACCACGCCGCCCTTGGCCTGCGCTTCAGCCAGGTCGAGCACCTTCTGCGTCGTCTTGCCGACGGTCTTGCGGGTCTCGACCTTGGGCTTGGTCGCGGCCGGCTTCTCGGCCGGGGGCGGCTCGCAGCCGCTGGCCAGCATCACGACCACGATCAGGGGCCAGCCGAAGTCCAGCGTCCGCGGGGCTCGTGTCATGGTCATGTATCCTCCGGAGGTATCCTGCCTGACCGTGCGAGCATACCGCGCCGATGGGCGAACTCGGCCAGGACCAGGGCCAGGGCCCCCAGCGGGAAGCCGATCGCAGGTTCGGGAACGGCGGTCACCGCGGCCGATCGGTAGCTCGGCAGGCCATACACCCCCGAAGTGTTGATCGCCACGACGTCAAAGACGTCGGCTCGGCCGTCGTAGTTCATGTCGCCGGTGGCCCAACTCGCCGACTGGCCCGTGCCATAGTCGCCACCACCGCCGATCGTCACCAGATCGAACACATCGACCCGCCCATCGAGATCGGTATCGCCAGCGGCGGCGAACGCGATCGTGGCCGAGCCGTCGGCCGCGATCAGGTAGCCGAGTCCGCGGCTGCCCGGCGGCGCGGCTGCGGCAACTGTCGATACGATCCCTGTGGGACCGTCCCAGCCGCCCGTACCGCGGCCGGCCGCCAGCCCGGCGCGCAGGGTCGCCTCGAGTCCAGCTTGTGCCGCGAGTGCGAGCCGCCCATCGGCTACATCGACTCGGCCGCCCGCGAGTTCGATCGCTGCGGCCTGGGCGACGAGTCCCGGCGCGAGCGCGAGCAGGCCGCCCGACTCCACCCGCAGACTGCCCGCCCCGAGCGCGGCACCGTGTGTGAGCCGGAGCGTGCCCGCTTCGACGATCGTCGGCCCGGAGTAGGTGTTGGCGGCGGCGAGGACGAGCGTGCCGCTGCCCCGCTTCACGAGGCCGCCATCTGTCGTGGTGATCTCCGGATCATGTTGCAACGGCTGGGCGATCGTGATGCTGAAGTTCTGCGTGTCGAGGATCGCGCCGCCTTGTCCCACGATCGCGGTCGAGAGACCCTGCATGAACACGCTGCTGCTCGCTCCCGCCCGGAGCACGCCGCCGTCGAATCGCCAGGCGGCGGTGCCGTTGCCCTTGAAGATGCGGGGGGTCGTCAGAACGCCTCCTTCGAGACTGACCGTGCCCGTGGCAGTGGAGAGCGCGGCAAGTTGGAGCGGAGCGGCCAGTGTCACCCGGCCCGTGCCGACGACGGTCAGGCTTCCCGCGCCCGCCTCGCCCACGATCAGCCGGCGGCTCGTTCCGACCTGGGTGAGCGTGCCACCCTCCACGGTCCACTGCCCGGCGCTGCCTGTGTGGCGGCCGATCGCCACGAAGCCATTGGCCGTGAAGCTGCCTCCGGTCTGCTCGATCGTGCCGGTGCCCCGGCCCCCAACCTGAACGTTGGTGTTGGCGGTCACTGTCCCGCCGTCGAGGTGGTAGATGCCGACTGGAAGGCTCGAGGTGCGGCCGCCGATCACGAAGCCGCCGTCGAAGCCGGCGTTCACCGTGAGCGTGCCGCCGGTCTGCGTGACGCTGCCCGACGCCTTGGTGTTCGCAAAGAAGCCCGAGCCCACGAAGAAGCCGCCTGCGGATTCCACCGTGATCTGTCCACCGTCCTGGAGCAGGAGCGTGCCAGTCGCCGTGTCGACCGCGTTGCCCGTGTCGCCGATGTTGAGATCGGAGGCCACCGTCAGGCTGCCGCCGGCGCGGATCACGAGCGAGGCATTCTCGGCCAGCACGGCGCCGACGCTTGCATACTGCGTGGTCCGCACCGCTCCGCCGATCTCGAGCGTGCCCCACTTGACGAGCAGGGTGCCGTTGACGGTCGTGGGGCCGTAGAGTCCGAGCGTGCCGTAGCCGTATTTGGTCAGACCCGGGGCCGTCACCGTTCCGCCGAGGGTGAGCCGCGCGCCGGCATTGACGGTCGCCCCGACGGGATCCAGGGCGGTGATCGGGGCGTCGATCCGATGGTTCCCCGAGAGGCCGTTGAGCGTGGCCTGTCGTCCTGGGGTGGCGTCGAGCCGGAGGCTGCCGCCGCTGATCATGAAGCCTCCTGCGCCGGAGAGATTGAGGGCTCCGACGGTGCGGCCCGCGGCGTCGACCTGCACGGAGCGGCGGGCGGCCGTGCGGTCGCCGAAGGTGGCCACGTGGTCGATGCCGTCGGGCACGGTCGCATCCCACCAGTTTCCGGCCGCGGCCCAGGCATCGCTCGCGCCGCCCTTCCAGTCGGTGCTCACTTCGGCCAGGCTCGGCCAGCCAGACTCCGTCCAGAAGAGCTCCCGGAGACCGAACGTGGGGGCTCCCATCGCGTCGCCGTTGTAGAAGTGGTAGCTGAAGTACTCCCGGCCACCGTCGCTGACCGGCTCGAAGTGGCCCGGGCCGATCTCACGTCCGGCGTCGTCGAAAAAGAGCGAGCCACCGCCATCCCGCAGATCGACGCCGTTCTTGTCGTAGAAAGGTCCGGTGGGGCTCGTGCCGCGGCCCACCCGGATCTCGTAGGTGCTGTCGACCCCCGAGCAGCAGCCCCCTGCGTTGACGAGCAGATAGTAGGCATCGCCTTGCTTCAGGAGCGACGAGGCCTCGAGCGTGCTGCCCCAGCCGCGGGTGCCGGAGTTGTTGGCCACCATCGTGCCGACCGAGCCGGTCAGCGGCTTGCCCGAGGCCGGGTCGAGCTCCGTCACCACGATGCCCGACGAGTATGAGCCCCAGCTCATCCAGACCCGGCCGCCGTCCACCAGAATGCTCGGGTCGATCGCGTTGAAGGCGGTCGTGTCGGTGGTGGGGCTCGTGTTCCAGGCAGCGTCCGACTGGATCACCTTGCCCCGGTCGGTCCAGGTCGGGTTGGCGAGCGATGGCGACGTAGCGACCCCGATCGCCGAATCGATCGATTGCCAGGTCGAGACCGAATAGTAGAGGTGGTAGAGCCCGTTGAAATAAGCCAGGTCGGGCGCCCAGAACACGCCTTCGAAGCCCGGCACCGCCTGGGTCGTCCAGGCCGGCGGCGTGCTGAAGACCGGCCGCCCGGCCGACCAGTTCGTGAGGTTCGTGGAACTGCGGGAGACGATCCCCTGTCCGGTGGCGAAGTACGACGCGACGCTGCCGTCCCGCACGACAGTCGACGGATCGTGGGCTCCGAGTTCGCCCGTGAGTTGGCCGTAACCGGGAGCCGGGAGCCAGCTGCAGAGAATCGCGACGACGACAAGCCGGGCATTCATGGAGGAAGCATGGGATCGGACGTCGGGCTGCCGCTGCCCTGGACTCTCGCTCCGCCAAGGGTAGAAGAAAGGGCTGCCGGTCGCCAGGAATCCGTGTGCTCCCGGCGGCGGAGTTTTCTCAAGGAATACCGGCCTTATGCGCCGCCTCGCTGTCTGGTCCGGCCCACGGAACCTTTCGACCGCCCTCATGCGGAGCTTTTCCTCGCGGACTGACTGCGTGGTCAGCGACGAGCCCTTCTACGCCGCCTATCTCGCGGCGACGGGCTTCGAACACCCGGGCCGGCAGGAGGTATTGGCCAGCCAGCCGCAGGATTGGCGGCAGGTGGCGACGGCGCTCTCCGAAGGTCCGGCACCGCTCCCGCGGCCGGTCTGGTATCAGAAGCACATGGCCCAGCACATGCGGGCCGAGATGCTCGGCCCTTGGCTCGATCGGCTCGACCACGCGCTGCTCGTGCGGCATCCGGCCCGGGTGATCGCCAGCTATGTGAAGGTGTTTCCCACGATGACGCTCGCCGAGACGGGCCTGCCCTGGCAGGTGCGGCTCTTCGAGCATCTCGCAGCGACTCGTGGCATGCGGCCGGTTGTGATCGATGCGGCCGATCTGCGGCGAAGCCCAGAAGCGACGCTCCGCCGGCTCTGCGCCGGCCTGGGGCTTGCCTGGGATCCCGCGATGCTCGCCTGGCCGGCCGGTCCGCATCCCCAGGATGGCGTCTGGGCCCCGCACTGGTACGAGGGCACCTGGCAGTCGACCGGCTTCGAGCCCGTCGCGGCCGATGAGCCGCCGCTCCCCGAACCCGACGTTCCATTCCTCGCCGAGGCCGTCGCGCTGTACGATCGGCTCCGCTCATGCTCCAACGCCGAAACCCAGCCAACGACAACCTGATCGTCAACATCAACGGACGGCTCCTGCCTCGAGATGAGGCGGGCGTTTCGCCCTTCGATTCGAGCGTGCAAAACGGCGACGCAGTCTGGGAGGGTCTGCGGCTCTATGAGGGGCGGATCTTCCGGCTCGAGGCCCACCTCGCCCGGCTGCGGAAGAGCGCGGCGATGCTGGCCTACCGGGGGATGCCCTCGGACAAGACGCTGACGGACGAACTCGCCCGCACGCTTGCTGCCAACCAGATGCATGACGGCGTGCACGTGCGGCTGACCGTGTCCCGCGGCCTGAAATACACCAGCGGCCTCGATCCTCGGATCAACCAGGCGGGCTGCTCATTCTTCATCCTGGCCGAACACAAGCCGCCGGTCTTCGACAACACCCACGGCATCCGCCTGATCACCGCCCGGCAGCGGCGGCCCTTCGGCGACGTGCTCGACCAGCACATCCACAGCTGCAACCAGCTCACGAGCATCCTCGCCAAGCTCGAGGCCAACGCGGCCGGCGTCGACGACGCGATTCTGCTCGACACGGCCGGCATGCTGGCCGAGACAAGTTCGACTCACCTGTTTCTCGTGCGGGCCGGCTGCGTGGTCACATCCACCACGCGGGCCTGCCCGGAAGGAATCACGCGGTCGGTCGTGCTCGAACTCGGTCGCGACCTGGGAATTCCGGTCGAGGAACGAGACGT
>CAMDDJ010000088.1 GCA_945891385.1 Candidatus Kuenenia stuttgartensis
CCCCGAGAGCCGGCGTAGGAAACCGAGCGCAGCAAGGATTGCGCAGCGAAGGTTTCCTCCGAGTGAGCGAAGGGCAGCGGGCACCGATCCGCCTGAGGCGGATTGGTCGACGAAGCGAACGTCCGGCGACAGGGCATGGGCAATCCCGACCCGCCAGTGGACGTCGCCTCCGCCCCTTCAAACGTCACGTCACGTCACGTCACGTCACGTCACGTCACGCCGCGTCCCGCGACGCGGCACGAACAGTGACGACCGCAAACATGCTCCGTCACTCGGCCGGCAATTCGCGGAGTTTGATGTCGCGGAACTCGACCCACATCGGCTTGCCGGCGTGCAATTGCAGCGCGAGGATGCCCTTGCGGAGGGCGTGGGCGTCGTCGTCGGTAAAGTCGAGGATCAGGGTCTCGTTGAGGTAATGGCGGATCCGTTTACCCTCGGCGAGAATCCGTACGTTGTTCCAGTCGTCGAGCCGAAAGAGCTGCTCGAAGGCGGCTGCATCGATCAGTTCGCCGGTCACCTTCTTGCCTTCGGCCGTCCACTCAGCCTGCTCGCCCACGAGGCAGATTCGTCCACGCTTGCCCCCCTCGTCGTAGATAAAGCCAGACACGTTGGGCGGCGTCTTCTCGTTCCGCAGTTCGTGCTGATAGCCGCGGACGACCCACGGGTTCTTGGGATTACCCTCCGTGATGTGCCGGGAACGGTACTGGATGCCGGAATTGTTCGTGGCGCTGCAGCGGAAGCCGAGCAGGAGTTCGAAGTCCTCGAGCACGAGATCGCGGGCGATCAGGAAGGTGTTGCCGTTGGCGACGACCTCCGGCGTGGTCTCGCCGTGGATCACGCCGTCCTTCACGGTCCACATCGCGGGGTCGCCATCCCAGCCCTCGAGATCGGTGTCATTGAAGAGCATCCGCCAGCCGGCGGCGGGCTCCGCGACGGCCGACTCGGCCGCGTGGACGGGGGATGCCAGGAATCCGGCGAGAACGACGCCGAGCGGCAGCACGAAGGCGCAAGTGAGCATGCAGGGAGACTCCCGGAGGAACGCGAACTGCCGAAGCCTACGATGGCGTTGGGAGCGGAACAACTGGACCGTGACCCCCGAGGAGCGCCCATGGCCCAGGAGCCGAGATTGCCCCGGGTTGTGCGATCCGCGACGCGGCGTCGAAGATAGGCGATTCATGGCCGCTCCCCTGCCCCGCATCGTCATCGACCTCGAGAAGCTGCGGCACATCAACTGCGGCCTGGGCCGGTTTTCGCTGCATCTGGGCGAGGAACTCCTCCAGGTCGCCCCCGGCCGGTTCGAGCCGATCCTGTTTCTCCCCAAGGGGTGTGAGCGATATTTCCCCGGCGGCGGCTACGACGTGCTCCAGGTCGCTCCCTGGAAGAAGGAGGCCCTGCGGCGGCTCTACCGGCCGCTCGCCCGGCCGTTCCTGCCGAAACCCGACATCGCGCTCTGGCACATGACCAACCAGATGTCGAAGTATCTGCCGCTCGACCCGCGAACTCCGGTCCTGCTCACGATCCACGACCTGAACTTCCTGCACGAGGCGTGCCACGACGAGCAGGTGGGCAAGATCAGCCGCAAGCTCGCCGATGTTCAGGCCAAGATCGACCGGGCCGTCGCCGTGGTAACTGACTCGCAGTTTGTGGCGGATGACGTCGCGGCCCATCTCGAGCTCGGTGGCCGGCCGATCTCCGTCGTGCCGCTCGGGCTGTCGGCGGCCCCGAAGGCCGCGGCGGAACGGCCGGCCTGGCTCTCCGACGGACCCTTTCTGCTGACGGTGGGCAACTGCCTGGCCCACAAGAACTTCCACGTGCTCCTCGATCTGATCGAACGGCTGCCCGACCGGCGGCTGGTGATCGCAGGCAAGAAGGCCACGCCGTATGGCGAGTTCCTCGGCCGCGAGGTCTCCCGGCGGCGGCTGGCCAACCGCGCTGTGCTGCCCGGTGAGGTGAGCGACGCCGACCGGCAATGGCTCTACGAGAACTGCGAGGCCTTCTTCTTCCCGTCGCTGACCGAGGGCTTCGGGTTTCCGGTGTTGGAGGCGATGCACGCCGGCCGGCCGGTGTTCCTGGCCCGTACCACCTGCCTGCCCGAAATCGCGGGCGACCACGGCTTCTATCTCGATTCCTTCGATCCCGCCGCCCTGGCTGCCGCCTTCGAGGCCGGAATGGCGGCCTTTGCAGCCGATCCGGAGTTTGCCGCCCGGGCCCGGGCCCACGCCGCCACCTACTCGTGGGGAGCGACGGCCCGGGGATATGCCCGGGTCTACGAGTCGCTCGTGGCCCAAAACCCCGCCTGAAATGGCATTCCGGACAGCGGCGGGGGTTGCTATCGTCCCCGCGTACCGCCGGTGACCCAAGCCCTGCACGGATCGCAGTGTGCCCCGCCGGCCCGTTCATCGCGACTTGTCAGCAGGGAGGCTTCATGCAAAAGCGTGCATTGATCACCGGTGTCACCGGCCAGGATGGCTCATACCTCGCGGAACTCCTGATCGCGAAGGGCTACGCCGTGCACGGGCTGCGCCGCCGCTCGAGCACGTTCGGCACGCAGCGGATCGAGCACCTGATCTTCGGCGAGTCGCCGAGTCTCCACCTCCACTATGGCGACCTCTCCGACGGCAACGGGCTCGTCCGGCTGATCCGCGAGATCCGGCCCCACGAGGTCTACAACCTCGCCGCCCAGAGCCATGTTCGCGTCAGCTTCGATCAGCCTGCCTACACCGCCGACGTGACAGCCGTGGGCACGCTGCGACTGCTCGAGGCGATCCGCGACGTCCAGGATGACACCGGCGAGCAGATCCGCTTCTACCAGGCGTCGTCGTCGGAGATGTTCGGCAAGGTGGTGGAGACGCCCCAGAAGGAGACGACGCCCTTCTACCCCCGCTCGCCCTACGGCGTGGCCAAGGTCTACGGCCACTGGATCACCGTCAACTACCGTGAGAGCTACGGGCTCCACGCCTCCTGCGGCATCCTCTTCAACCACGAGAGCCCGCGGCGGGGTGAGACGTTCGTGACCCGGAAGATCACCCGTGCCGCCACCCGAATCAAGCTCGGGCTCCAAGACAAGCTCTTCCTCGGCAACCTCGACGCCCAGCGAGACTGGGGATTTGCCGGCGATTACGTCGAGGCGATGTGGCTGATGCTCCAGCAGGACGAGGCAGACGACTACGTGATCGCGATGAACGAGCTCTACTCCGTCCGCGACTTCTGCGAGCAGACCTTCTCGCGGCTGGGCATGGACTACCGCGACCACGTCGAAATCGATCCCCGCTACTACCGCCCGGCCGAAGTCGATCTCCTGCTCGGCGACTCGACCAAGGCCCGCACTCGGCTCGGCTGGACACCCCAGACGAGCTTCGCCGAACTCGTGGACATGATGGTCGAGGGCGACCTCGAGCTCGCTCGCCAGGAGGCCGTGATCAAGGGACTCCCGGCCGGCCGGAAGGCGGCCTGACCCACCACGAAACGACGGACGCGGCCGCGAGGGAGGCGATCGGACGATGAAAGCGTTGGCGAGGAAACTGCGAAAGTGGCTCGGGCCGCTGTCTGTGTCACTGCCGGGTGGGCCGCCAGTTCATCCGCATCGCCTCCGCCGCGACCGGCCTGAACTGTATCTCCGCGGCCCCCGGCGGGATGATTCCCGCCGGCTCGTCAGCCAGCTCTGCCGCTACCAGACGCTCGCTTCAAGCACCTTCCGGCACTGGGCCGCCGTGCTCGGAGAAACCTGGCGGCCGCATCGCAAGCTCTGGGAACTCGCCTTCATCTGCCAGGCGCTCGACGAGCGGGATATGCTCCGCCCAGGTCGGCGGGGCCTCGGCTTCGCCGTCGGAGCCGAGAAGCTGCCCTCGGCTTTCGCCGCCCGGGGCTGTCGGATCACTGCGACCGACCTGCCGGCCGACGACGAGCGCCGCAATCCATGGGCCAAGACCGGCCAGTGGGTCGGCGAGCGAGACGCGCTCAACGCCGCGGGGCTCTGCGATCCCGAGGCCTTCCGCGAGCGGGTCGAGTTTCGCCCTGTGGACATGAATCACGTGCCGGGCGATCTCACCGGCTACGACTTCACTTGGTCGACCTGCTCCTTCGAGCACTGCGGCTCGCTCGACCTCGGACTCGACTTCCTCCGGCGGCAGATGGATTGCCTCGTACCGGGCGGGGTGGCCGTGCACACCACCGAATTCAACCTCTCGAGCAACGACGCCACGGTCGCCGACGGCCCCTGTGTGATCTACCGGCTCCGCGATCTGGAGGCCGTCTGTGGCGAGTTCGTCGCGGCCGGCCACACGGTCGAGCCACTCGACGTCGATCCCGGCCGCCATCGGCTCGATCGCTTCGTGGATGAGCCTCCCTACCCCGATTGGTTGACCACGCCCGCTCCCAAGGTGAAGCACATGCGTCTCAACCTCTGGGGTCATGCCTCGACCTCCATCGCCCTGATCATCCGCAAGGCGGCCTAATCACCGCCTGGTTCCACGTCCGCGTCCCGAAGGAATCCTCTCTCCATGATCTCCTACGCCCAGAACTTCGAAGACGTGATTCTGCAGCGTGTGTTTCATGCCTGCGACCAAGGCCGCTATGTCGACATCGGCGGCTACGACCCGGTGGTCGACTCCGTGACGAAGCACTTCTACGACCGCGGCTGGTCGGGCGTGAACGTTGAGCCCGTGAAGCGGTTTCACCAGAAGTTCGTCGAGCAGCGGCCCCGCGACTGGAATCTCAACGTCGTCTGCGGCCCCACCGTCGGCAGCATCGAATTTCACGAGTGGGGCGACTCGGGCCTCTCGACCTACGTCGAGACCTTCGACCCCAAGGCCGTGGCCCAGTTCGGCTTCGAGCGAACCACCCACACCGTGCCGATGACGACGCTCGCCGAGATCGCCCGCCAATTGCCACCGGGGGAGGTCGAGTTTCTCAAGATCGACGTCGAGGGTGCGGAGCGCGACGTGCTACTCGGGGGCGACTGGCGGTCGTTTCGGCCGCGGGTGATCCTGCTCGAGGCGATCAAGCCCAAGCTCCCCGGCTGCGATCCCTACTCCTACGAGCCGGCCTGGTTTGACTGGGAAGGGATCCTCTTCCAGCACGGCTACGAGTTCGCCCTGTTCGACGGCCTCAACCGCTTCTACTACCGCCGCGAAGAGCCGGCCCTGAGAGCTCCGCTCTCCTATCCCGCCAACATCACCGATGGCTTCGCGCTGGTACCCGGCCACTTCCTGGCTCGGAAGCCCGCTGCCTGACGCTCCCGCCCACCGCCCGCCCCGAGGACCAGCCGTGACGCTCTGGTACGACGTCTCCGATCTGACGACCTGGACGCTGCCCCATCTGACGGGGATTCAGCGGACGACCGTGGGGATTCTCAACGGGCTCGTGGCTCGGGGAGCCGATCCGCGGCTGGTGCGGTTCGACGGCCCGCGGCAGGAGTTCGTTTCGCTCAGTGTCAGAGAACTGCCGGAAGCGGTGCAGCGGCATCTGCCGGGCTGCCTCGCGGCCGCCGGAACTGCGTCGGCCGCCGGGTTGACCACGTGCGAGCCGACGGCGCCGCCACAGACTGCCCGCCGACGCCGGCGGTTCTTCCACCGGGATACCGTGTTCGGCACCAGTCCCGCCGCCGGGGAACTTCGGCAGGCCTTTCGCGAATTCAAGGCTGCCGCTCGGACCTGCCGCCGATCGTTCGCCCGCTGGGCCCGGGTGCGGTGTTCCGAAACGGCAACGAGTCGGCTGCTGCCGGCAAGCCACTTCGGCCGGACGACCGTCCCGCGACAACTGCCTCAGGCAAGTAGCCATCCGGGTCCGCTGGCGGCTGGCGACCTGCTCCTGTCGCTCGGCGCCACCTGGCCGATCGCCGGCCATGCCGAGGCCGTCGCCGGCCTGCGAAAGCACGGGGTGCGGGCGATTCGCATGGTCTACGACCTCATACCCGCCATCAAGCCGCAGTGGGTCGACGAACCGTCGGCACGGCAGGTGACCCGCTGGGTCCGCCGCGTGCTCACCGAGTCTGACTACGTGCTCACGATCTCCGAGTTCTCCCGGAGCGAGATCGCTGCCTACTGCGAGGAAAGCAATCTTCCCGCGCCTCCGCTGGCGGTGGTGCGGCTGGGTGACGAGCTCGAGTCGGCCGACGACCCGCATCCGCCGCTGCCCCGATTCGTGCCGCGACGGCCGTTCTTCGTCTGCGTGTCGACGCTCGACGTCCGTAAGAATCATCGCCTGCTCTACGACGCCTGGCAGGTGTTGGCCAGCCGCGACACCGCCGCCTGTCCCGACCTCGTCTGCCTCGGCGTGCCGCACCTCTACGTCACCGACCTGCTGCGGGAGATCCGGCAGGATCAGCAGGTCAACGGCCGCATCCATTTCCTGCACGGCATCGCTGACACCGAACTCGCGTGGTACTACCGCCACTGCGCCGCCACGATCTATCCTTCGCGGTATGAAGGCTGGGGCCTTCCGGTGGCCGAGAGCCTGGGGCATGGGCGGCTCTGCCTCGCCTCCAACGCCACGAGCATTCCGGAGATCAGCTCCGAGCTTCCCGCATTCTTCGACCCGCTCGACGTGCACGGCCTGGTGGCCCTCGTCTCGCGGACGCTCCATGACCCCGACTGGGTGCGGCAAAAGGAGAGCGAAATCCGGGCCCGCTTCAAGCCGACGCCCTGGACCTACACGGCCGGGCAGGTGATGGCTGCCGCCGAGGCCGCGGGCCGAGCGACCGGCCGCACACTCGAGGCGGCCTGAGCCGAGGCACGACCAGGAACCGAGTTACCGTGTCCACCCGCTCACTCCTCCGCTCGCTCGAGAAATCGTGGCTCCGTCCCTTGGGCCGGCGGCTGCGGCTGCCGCGGTTTGGCGGTGGCTCACGCCGCCTGGCGGACCTCGAAAGCCGGGTCGAGGAACTCGAGTCCCTCGTGCGGGAACTCACGGGTCTCGTCTCGCTCCACTTCGATGACAGGGCCGCAGAACCGCGTGGCCCAGGCTCTCCGCTCGCCCCTGGCTCCCCGAGGAACTCCCGGGAGGCCGCATGACCGACTCCCGCACGATCCTCATCGACCTCCGGGCCGCCCAGTTCAACGGCGACCGCGGGATTCCCGCCTACGCCCAGAGCCTCACGGCCGAGCTCGTCCGCCGGACCGCCAGCCATCGCTGGCTCTTGCTCCACGATCCCAGCCGGCCGCTCCCGGGCCGCGCCGCTGAACTCGCGGCCCACGCCGAGTGGCGGACGGCAGCCGACCTCGAGCAGGATCGCTCGCTCCGCATCGAGGCCGTCCTCACCAGCTGCTTCTTTCTCCCCGACCATCGCTGCGGCGTCGACTACCTCAGGCCGGACTGGCTCGCCCGCCACGCGCCCCGCTGGACCGGGATCGTCTACGACCTCGTGCCGCTCCTGTTTCCCGACCGCTACCTCCATCGCCCCCTGGCTCGGCAGCACTACCTCGCCGCGCTGCGACTGCTCCGCAAGGCCGACCGGCTCTTTGCCATCAGCCACGCCACCCGCCGCGACACGATCCGCCATGCCGCGGTCGATCCGGCCCGGATCGCCTGCATTTATGGCGACATCGACCACCGCAAGCGGATGCTGATGGAGCAGCCCGTCGCCGCCACCGCCGGCGTGCCCGCCCGCTACGGGCTCCGTGGCCCGTTCTGCGTCTGCATCGGTGGCGACGACTGGCGGAAGAACATGCCGACCGTGATCCGGGCCTTCGCCGAGTTCCATGCGTCGCATCCCGAGCAGCAGCTGGCGATCATCTGCAAGCTCTGCTCCGACCGCGTGGCCGACCTCCAGCGGCTCGCGACGGCGGCCGGCCTCCCCGTCGATGCGGTCGTGTGCACGGGCTTCGTGCCCGATGAGGATCTGATCGCACTGGTTCGGCAGGCGACGCTGCTCGTCTACCCATCGCTCTACGAGGGCCTCGGCCTGCCCGTGCTCGAGGCGCATGGCTGCGGCACGCCCGTCGTCGGCTCGAACACCTCGAGCGTGGCGGAACTCGTGCTGCCCGAACTCGCCTGCAACCCCGAAGATCCCGCAGCCATTGCGGCTGCGATGCGGCGGGTGATCCTCGATCCAGCGACCGCCGACCGCTCCCGGACCTTCGGCCGACGGCTGCTCGACGACGCGCTCGGCTGGCACCGCGCGGCCGATCACGTGCTCGAGGCGCTCGCGCCGAGCCGGCCGCTGCGACCGCCGGCGGCAGCCCGACCGCGGCTGGCCGTGGCCGGCGTGCTGCCACCTGCCCGCACCGGCATCGCCCCCTACACCCAGCGGTTTCTCCAGAGCGACCGCTGGCAGACATCCTTCTACGAGGCCAGCCCGGGGCCGCGGCTGGCCCCGCAGGCTCGCCTCCGCTCCGACTCGCGGCTCATGCCGATCGAATCCCTCTCGGCCGCCCTGCTCCGCGACCGGCACGACGCGGTGATCTTCGTGCTGGGCAACTCGGCGCACCACGCCAAGGTGCTCGACGCGATCATCCGCACCCGGGGCACGCCGGCCCGCCGGCTGGCCTATCTCCACGAGGCGGCGCTTGAATCACTGTTTCGCGGCTGGCGCGAGACCTCCTCGGCCTGCGACCGGCCGGCGGCGGCCCCCGCGCCTGCCACCGCTGCCGCGTGGATCCGCGACGCCATCGCGGCGAAGCCCGATCTCGACTGCGGCCTGCGGTTTCTGGCCGAACGGGCGGAACTCGACGGCCTGATCGTCAATTCGGCCGCCTGCCGCGACCTCATCCGGGCCGTGCTCGGCCCGCTCGCCGACCGCTGGACGATCGACGTGGCCTTCCATCCGATCGAGCCGCCAAACGGGCACCCGAGTGAGCCGCGGATCGCCAGGCCGATCGCAGGCCGACCGGAAGCCCCGCTTCGGATCGGGTCCTTCGGCTTGGCCGGCGACACGAAGCGGCTCGATCTCGTACTCCGCGCCGCCGCGGTGCTCCGCCGCCGGCGGCCCGTCGACATCGTGGTGGCGGGCTGGGAGGCGGCCCGCTATTGCCGGCGGCTTGGGCTGCCCGCAGACCTCGACGTGATCGACTCCCCCGACGAGGAGTCGCTCGCTGCGGCCATGCGCAGCGTGCATGTGGCGGTGCAGCTCCGCTCACCCACCTTCGGCGAATCGTCGGGCGTGGTCAGCCAGCTGCTCGCCCTCGGCACGCCGGTGGTGGTCACCGGGGCCGGCAGCTTCGCGGAACTCCCGCCCGAACTGGCCGGATGCGTGCCGGCCGATTGTTCCCCCGACGCACTGGCCACCGCGATCGAGGCCGCCGCGACGACGGAGGTCTCAGACCGCCGGCGGCAGGCACTCCTGACCGCCCGGTCCCCGGAGGCCTTCGCCGACCGGATCCTCGAGATTCTCCGATTCCCCTTCGCGAAAGCATCATGATGGCATGATGACCGAGCCGACTGACCAACCGTCTTTTCCACGGCTGCGGCCCAGTGTCAGCCAGAATGCGTCGCGGCAGGCCGAGATCGCACGGGTCCGTCGCATGACGGTCGAGGAACGAGTGAAGGCGGCCTTGGGCTTGGGTCGCCGATTCGCCGCGCTCCAGCCGGCTCCCCGCAAGGCGTGACCAATGACCGATCCCGATGAGGTGATTCGGGCTGCCGAGGAGGTGACCGGCATTCTCGAGTCGCGCGGCGTGGAGGCGCTGGTGATCGGGGCCGTCGGGCAGCCGGGGCGACCCCGGCCTTGCCGAGCGTGTGCCTAAAAGGCATACTTTGGCATGCGGTTCGAATGGAAGCCCGAGAAAAATGCCTGGCTGCGGGAGCACCGCCGAATCTCGTTCGAAGAGATCGTAGTGCATCTTGGCCGCGGCGACGTTTGGAAGACAAGTCCGCATCCGAATCCCGAGAAGTACCCGCACCAATCGATCGCCTTCGTCGTCGTCGATGAATACATCTTTCTGGTGCCGTTCGACGTTGCGGGCGATGTGATCCATCTGCGGACCATCATTCCCAGCCGCAAGGCGACGCGGCAGTACCTGCAGGAAAAAAGGAGCCGGCCATGAAACGCCCCACGACTCGGCTGAATCAGCATGAGAAAGAGATCATCAAGGCATTCGACCGCGACGAATTCGTTCTTCACGACCCGACGCCGGCGTTACTGGCGCGGTTTGCGGAAGCCGCCGAAAACACGACCCGCAAGGACCGGCGGATCAATATCCGGCTATCCGATCACGACCTCGCTGGCATCCAGCGGAAGGCGGCCGAGCAGGGTATCCCGTATCAAAGCCTGATCTCGGGCCTAATTCACCAGTTCGTCGAGGGGCAGATCGCCATCCGTTCAGAAGGGTAAAGGATTGCCCGGTCAATGAAGGATAGTCCGGCCAATGGCACTTCCGCAGCCGCTTTCGAGTTGATGAGCGGCTCGTGAGCTGAGGGCCCGGCCTTCCTGACCCCAACAGGCGTTCAAAAAGAGGACGCAGTTCGTTCGTCGCCTCTTGCCCGCTTGCGGCCACGAAGCCAACCGCCGCCCGCGGCAAGCGGTTCGGGTGACTGGCTGGTGACGCCCCGAGCGTTGAGCCTGCTCAGGATGCTGGCGGAGGTGCCGTTGACCGGGCTGACTGGGCGATCACAGCATGGCCATGCCCAGGATGCCAACGCGATAACTGTATGATTGGTTCGGGAGTGTGATCGAAGCGAGCGTCTTGCCCGCCGGGATCTGGTAGGCGTAGCCGAAGACGTAGTTCCACTTGGAACGGACATTGCCGACCTCGTTCACCCACTTGGACTGGGTCTGGATGATTGTCTCGCCCGCGTAGAGTTCGACAGCCCCCGTACCATTCGACAAAAGCCAGGAGTGGAACGACTGTGTCCACGTGTCCGTCGAGCCGTCGGTGAAGGTCAGCGTGAACTGCTGGTTCTGCTGGTTGCTAGAGCCCGAGGCACCGGCGAGATAGAGCCAACCGTAGTCGCCCTGCGGCAGATCGATTGTCTGCCCCTTGGCTTGGACGAAGTTGTTCTGCCCGTCCCTGGAGTTTGGCACCGGACCGAACTGGAAGGTCGCCCCGCTCCAGGTGATCGTGGACCCGAGTTCCCCGGAGTAGTAGTAATAGCCTTCCCGAGCCTGCGCGTTTTCCCCCCCAAAGCCTTGATTATTATCCGTTTGATGTTCCCCGTTGGCGATGCCCCACCAGTTGTAGGCGGCCGAGAGGTTCACCGGGGTTGAGTTCGACATCTGGAGGTCGAGGAGGCGAACGTTCGGGTTCTCAGGCAGCGTGATGCTGGCCAGCGTCTTGCCGGCCGGGATCGCGTAGCTGTAACCGTAGATGTAGTTGGTGAACTCATCCGTGCCGCCCGACGCCGTGTTGCGGTAGGACTGCGCGGAGACGGTCGCCTCGTGGGCGTAGGTCTGCGGGCTACCCCAGTCGCTGAACGACTGCGTCCAGACCACGCTCGAGCCGTCGGTGAAGGTCAGCGTGATTTGCTGGTTCTGCTGGGACCCGTTGACCGCCGCGCCGGCCAGATTCAGCGTGTTGTAGTCGCCTTGCGGCACCCCGATCGTCTGCCCGGCTGCCCAGGTGAAGTTCGGCTGATTGGGGCTGCCCAGGTCGAAGGTCACCCCATTCCAGGCCAGCGTGCTGCCGACCCGCATCCCGCCCAACATTGCTGTGTTACCACTTGCAAGTGTGACCAAAAACGCATTGGCGTCCCCCATCGCATCCCACGAATAAGCGTAGCCATCGCTATCAAACCCGCCGCCGAAGAATGGCGTGCCGTCGGTGGCCAGACCGATAGCATAGGACTGCTGAGTGGTGCTTCCCACCATCGTCATCCCCAAGATGCCAACGTTCTCGTTGTTCGGGAGCTTGATCGAGGCGAGCGTCTTGTCCGCCGGGATCTGGTAGGCGTAGCCGTAGACGTAGTTGGTCTGGGGATGGACGTTGCCGACCTGGTTCACCCAGTTGGGCTGCATCTGGATGATCGTCTCGCCCGCGTAGTTCTGCGGCCCGCACCAGTCGCTGAACGACTGCGTCCACGGGGCCGTCGAGCCGTCGGTGAAGGTCAGCGTGATCGGCTGGTTCGGCTGGTTGCCATTGGCCGCGGCGCCGGCAAGGTAGAGCCAGCCATAGTCGCCCTGCGGCAGATCGATCGACTGCCCCTTGGCTTGGACGAAGTTGTTCTGCCCGTCGCTTGAGTTTGGCACCGGACCGAACTGGAAGGTCGCCCCGCTCCAGGTGATCGTCGACTGGAGATTCCCGGAGTAGTAGTAATAGCCACCACCATCGAAGCCCTGATGGTTGGCCACTTGATGTTCCCCGTTGGCGATGCCCCACGAGGTGTAGGCGCCCGAGAGGTTCACCGACGTGGCGGTCGACATTTGAATGTCGAGCAGCCGAACGTTCGGGTTCTGGGGCAGCGTGATGCTGGCCAGCGTCTTGCCAACCGGGATCGTATAGCTGTAGCCGTAGATGTGGTTGGTGGTCTGGTTGGTGCCGCCCGACGCGGTGTCGCGGTAGGACTGCGTGGAGACGATCGCCTCGTGGCCGTAGTTCT
>CAMDDJ010000089.1 GCA_945891385.1 Candidatus Kuenenia stuttgartensis
CTGTCGCTGTTGCTTGCCGAGACCAATCAGGAAGCTCGGCATCACACGCAGTTGGATGAGCGCACGAGTTGGTTTTACGAAGCGGTCGGTGTCTCCGTGGGCATGATGGGCCGCGCCGTCGGAGTCGGGCAGGTCTACCTCGAGGCCGCGAAAGACAGCCAGGGCCATTGGCTCGATGGTGCCAAGACCTATCGCCTCACGGTCCCGAAGGACGTTCCCGTGGCGCAATTCTGGTCTGTCACCGTGTACGACAACGAGACCCGCTGCTTCGTGAAGTCGGGCGTTTCGCCGGATCGTTCATCGCGAGACGCCATCGTCACGAACGCCGACGGCTCCGTGGACCTCACGTTTGGCCCCGCGGTTCCCGCCGGCACGCCGGAGCGCAACTGGATCAAGACGCTCCCGGGCAAAGGCTGGTTCAGCTACTTCCGCCTCTACGGCCCGACCCAGGCCTACTTCGACCGCTCCTGGGTGCTGTCGGACATCGAGGTGATCGAGTAGTCCAGAATGGCCGCGGCGGGCTCGTACGGCCACTTTTGAAAAGGGCCAAAGCTCCCCGAGAAGGAACAAGGACCGTTGATGAGCCTGGCATGGAGCCACCTGGCTCGCGCTCGGGCACGGAAATCTCACTCACAAACCACTCACTCACCTACCAGGAGTCGGAGGCATGGCGACTGAATCAATCGTGATCGCCGGAGCCAGCGGCGACCTTGGAGCCCGCATCGCGAGTGAGTTGCTGCACAAGGGTGCGGCCGTGCGTGCGCTCACGCGGGGCGGCAGCGCCGCCCCGCGGCTCGAGACTCTCCGCCCGCTGGGCGCGGAGATCACGTCCGTCGATTTCGGCGACCCCGCGGCGCTCGCGCGGGCGGTGGAGGGTGCCGCGGTGGTCGTGTCGGCCGTGGCGGGCTTGCGCGACGTGGTCGTCGATGCACAGGGGCAGTTGCTCGCCGCTGCGGTGCAGGCCGGCGTTCCCCGTTTCATTCCTTCGGACTACGCCATCGATTTCACCAAACTGCCCCGCGGTTCCAACCGGAACCTCGACCTACGCGAGGAGTTTCGCCGCACAGTCGACGAGGCGCCGATCCGTGCCACGTCCATTCTGAACGGCGCGTTCATGGACATGCTGACCGGCACGGCACCGTTTATCCTGTTTCGCTTCCGTCGGGTGCTCTGTTGGGGCGACCCTGATCAGGCGATGGACTGGACCACGATCGCCGACACGGCGAGATATACGGCCTCGGCGGCACTCGACCCGACGACACCGCGTTACCTTAGGATCGCGGGCGAGGAGCTGACCGCGCGAGGGTTGGCCGAGCTGATGACCGAGCTCACCGGCAGGCGGCACGGCATTCTGCGGCCGGGCGGACTCGCGATGCTCGGTGCCATGATCCGCATGACCCGAGCCTTCACGCCCGACAAGGGCGAACTCTACCCGGCCTGGCAGGGCATGCAGTACATGCACAATATGTACAGCGGCCTGCCAAAGTTCGAGCGACTCGACAACGACCGCTACGCGATGCCCTGGACGAAGGCCCGAGACGTACTCGGGGCCTTCTTGGCGCGTGGTGCTTCGTAGGCCCGATATCTTCACTCGTCTATCCGAGGTTCAGCATGTCCGACAGCCGGCTGCCGCATGTGGTGTTGCCCCACGAAGGGGAGTTGATCGACGCCGGCGGGGATCGCTACCGCTTCCTCGCCACCCGTGAGGTGACCGACGGGAAGTATGGAATCTGGGAGGCGGTTGTCCCACCGGGTGGCGGACCGCCGCCGCACCTTCACACGCGCGAGGAAGAAGGCTTTTACGTCATTGATGGTGAGATCGCGGTCTACGTGGACGGCCGCCGGGTGGTTGCCGGGGCAGGTGCGTTCGTGAACATGCCGGTCGGCAGCACCCACTGGTTCCGCAACGAGGGGAATCGGCCGGCACGGATGCTTATCATCGTCGCGCCCGGCGGGATGGAAGGCCTGTTCAGGCAGACCGGCCGGGCCGTCGCCGACCGTGCCTCACCGATCCCTCCCCTGGGCGACGAAGAGAAACGGCGGATCGCAGCGGCCGCGCCGACATTCGGCATTGAAGTCAAGGTCCACTGACCTGCAGTTGGACAACCACTGCGTGCCGAAGTGGCGTAGCTCCCCGAGTAGGGCTCGAACCTACAACCTACCGGTTAACAGCCGGCCGCTCTACCATTGAGCTATCGGGGAATCGAGCCTCTCAGAATAACGCGTTGTGGAGCCGAAATCGACCCGCCCCTGGTCCTGATTTCTTGATTTTTTTCCCCGGGGCCTTGCAGGGCGGTCCCGTCGGAGCGGGGGTGCGGCTTACTCGGCGGGAGACGGGGCAACGCCGCGCCGCTTCTCAAGCACCACGCTGTTGCCCCGGGGGTTGTATTCGACCCTGGTCATGAACGACCGCATCAGCATCACGCCCCGGCCGCTGGGGAATTCCAGCCGCTCAGCGCGGGTGCAGTCAGGTACGGCTTCGGGGTCGAAGCCGGGGCCCTCGTCGGTAACGGTCAGCCGCACGAGATCGGGCGACACGTGGCACTCGACATGCACCCGTTTGGCAGGGTCGAGTTTGTTGCCGTGCACCGCCGCATTGACGAGCGCCTCTTCGGCCGCGAGGTGGATGCCGAAGATCTCGTCTTGAGGCCAGCCGTATAGGCCGAGTTGCTCGAGCAGGTCGTCGGTCACCAGCCGGCTGGTGCCCCGCTCGCTCGGGAGAACGACCGTCCGTTGCCAGGGCTCGGCCGAGGGATTGTCCGACATGGCGTCGCTCCGGTGTCTCCCGGGCTCCTCTTCGCGCTAGAAGGCCGTGAGGGCCTCGGTCGCGTCGGTGCGGATGTCGAAGACCTTGTTGAGCTTCGTGACCTGGAAGACTTCCAGGATCCCCGGCGCGACCCCGCACATCTTCAGTCGTCCCTTCGCGGTCTTGAGTTTCCGGTCGAAGGTGATCAGCTTTCCGAGGGCAGCGCTCGAGAGAAACTCCACGCCGTCAAAGTCGAGCAGGATCGCCTTGCGATTATCGACTTCGACGAGGGCAAACAATTCAGCGCCGAGTTCCTGGATCGCCGCCTCCTCGAGGATCTTCCGATCGAGGAATTTCACGACCGATACGTCACCGGTCTTAGAAACGTCGATGCGTCGATGTGTGGCCATCGTAGATCTTCTCCCGCCGCCCCACCGCGGGGCGAATTCAGCACCTTACCGCCTCTCGCCGCCCGTGACCATCAGGATGCCGAATTCCCGGTTCGGGCTCAGCGGCTGACAGGCTCAGCGCTGCGTGTCGAGGTGGTACGGGGGCGCTGGGTGGGTTTCGGCGAGGCCAGTCGGCTCTGCCAATCTGGCAGAACCAACTGGCCGTCGATGCCGTCGATCAAGCGATCCGATCCAGGCTTTCTGCAAAAAGTACCTAGTTTTTGTGAAGTCAGCCGCCACAGATGGGTTCCGGCGCGCCAATTGCTTGGGGGGAGTCGGTCGGTTCTGGACCATGGCAGGGCTGGCAGGCCGCTGGGTTGCGCCCGGTCCGTGTCGGTCGAGCCCGATTTCCCCACCACCGGCATTTTTTACCTTTTTCGGCAGAGGTTTATCCGTATGTCAGCGACAGCCACCAAGCCAGCACGCAAGAAGTCCACGTTGATCCCCCTCGGTGATCGAGTCGTCGTCGAACGGGAGCAGAGCGAGCAGAAGACCTCGGGCGGGATCCTCCTGCCCGATTCGGCCAAGGACAAGCCGGCCCGCGGCACGATCGTCAGCGTGGGCGAGGGCAAGTGTGACGACAAGGGAATGCGGCACCCGCTCCAGGTCAAGCCCGGCGACCGGGTGGTGTTCACGAGCTATGCCGGTGAGCCCTTCAAGGTGGGCGACGATGAATTGCTCCTGATGCGGGAAGACGACATTCTCGCAATCCTCGGCTGAACCATGGTGGGTTCCAGACGGTCTTTCTTCTCACACGTTCCAGTCACAACCAAAAACTAGGAGAATCTGATCCATGGCCAAGATGATGGTATTCGACCAGGAAGCCCGCGAAGCGATGCGACGGGGCGTTTCCAAACTGGCCCGCGCCGTGAAGGTCACCCTCGGCCCCAAGGGACGCAACGTGATCCTGCAGAAGAGCTTTGGCTCTCCGACGGTCACGAAGGACGGCGTCACCGTCGCCAAAGAGATCGACCTCGAGGACGTCTACGAGAACATGGGCGCCCGGATGGTTCGAGAGGTCGCGAGCAAGACGAGCGACGTGGCCGGTGACGGCACCACCACGGCGACCGTGCTCGCCGAGGCGGTTTTCAACGAGGGGCTGCGGGCCGTCGTGGCCGGGGTCAACCCAATTCAGATGAAGGCCGGCATCGAAAAGGCCGTGGCCGACATCACGGCTCAGCTCAAGACCATGTCGATTCCGGTCAAGGGTAAGAAGGAGATGGCTCAGGTCGCTTCGATCGCCGCGAACAACGACGCGGAGATCGGCGAGCTCTTGGCCGAGGCGATGGACAAGGTGGGCAAGGACGGCGTGATCACGGTGGATGAAGGCAAGAGCCTCAAGACCGAGATCGAGTTCGTCGAGGGCATGCAGTTCGATCGCGGGTATCTTTCGCCTTACTTCGTCACCAATCCGCAGCAGATGCAATGCGTCCTGGAGGACTGCTACATCCTGGTCTTCGAAAAGAAAATCTCGACGATCAAGGACATCGTGCCGCTGCTCGAGGCGGTGGTGAATTCGGGCAAGCCGCTCCTGATCGTGTCGGAGGAGGTCGACGGTGAGGCTTTGGCCACGCTCGTGATCAACCGACTCCGCGGCACCTTCCAGGTCTGCGCGGTCAAGGCTCCCGGTTACGGCGACCGCCGCAAGGCGATGCTCGAGGACATCGCGATCCTCACGGGCGCGACGGCGGTGTTCGAGAACCTCGGCATGAAGCTCGAGAGCCTCGGGCTTGCCGAACTCGGCCGGGCGAAGAAGGTGATCATCGACAAGGACAACACCACGATCATCGAAGGAGCCGGAAAGGCCACCGACATCAAGTCCCGGATCGAGCAGATCCGCCGGGAGATCGAGGGTTCGACGAGCGACTACGACCGTGAGAAGCTCGAGGAGCGGCTGGCCAAGCTCTCTGGTGGCGTGGCCAAGATCAACGTCGGGGCGGCCACCGAGAGCGAGATGAAGGAGAAGAAGGCTCGCGTCGAAGACGCGCTGCACGCCACGCGGGCAGCCGTTGAAGAGGGCATTCTCCCGGGTGGCGGCGTGGCGCTCCTGCGGGCCTGCTCGCAGCTCAAGCCGAAGGGGCTCTCCGACGATGAGAACGTCGGCTACCAGATCGTGGTTCGGGCCTCCCGCGCTCCGCTCTCGATGATCGCATCGAACGCGGGGCAGGACGGTTCGATCGTGTGCGAGAAGGTGCTCGCCGGCAGCGGTAACTTCGGCTACAACGCCGCCACGGGTGAATACGAAGACCTCGTCAAGTCGGGCGTGATTGACCCTGCGAAGGTGACGCGGACGGCGCTCCAAAACGCCACCAGCGTCTCCACACTGCTTCTGACGAGCGATGCGCTGATCGCCGACAAGCCCAAGGAAACCAAGGCCAAGGCCGGTGCCGGCGGCCATGGCGGTGACTACGACATGTATTGAGCCGGCGCGACTGCGACCGCTCAACAATCGTTCGGGGCGGCCTTCGGGCCGCCCCGACTTTTTTGATGGCCGCTGCGGGCGACCGCGTCGAGGGCGACGAAGCCGTCGCAGCCCCCCGGGGCGTCGGCGGGCCGACAAGGAGGGGCGAGGCAGCGGCGGGTGAGCGACCAGGCCAGCCAGCTCCCCGCGGCGACGGCGATAGCGATCGCGACCCAGTCCTGCATGCTCCGTACCGTTCCCCCTACCAGCCTGCCCAGGTACCCAGCTGGTAGATCATGAACGCTCCAAGCCAGGCCAGTGTGGTCATGTAGACGAACGTGACCACCGGCCAGACCCAGGAGCCGGTTTCCCGGCCGATCACCACGAGCGTGCTGGCGCACTGGGCACACAGCGCGAAGAAGACCATGATCGAGAGGGCCACCGGCAGCGTGAAGACCGGACGGCTGGTGTCGTCCCAACGGGCGGCTTTGAGCCGCCGCTCGAGCCCGGTGCCCTCGGCGTCATCCTCCGGCAGGTCGTAGAGAACCGCAAGCGTGCCGAGGACGACCTCGCGGGCGGGGAAGCTGGCGATCGCGGCGCAACCAATCCGCCAATCCCAGCCCAGGGGCCGCACGACCGGCTCAATCAGCCGCCCAGCCTGCCCGAGGAAACTCTGTCGCTGGATGGCGCCCCGTCGGGCCGACTCGGCCCCGGCGGGTGTCTCCAGGGCAGCCAACTCAGTTGCGAGTTCCTCGCGGTCGGACGAGGGAGTGGCCGGGTCCGCAAGGGCCGCCGCCATCGCCGCGCGGCGGGCCTCGATGTCGCCCGCGATCGCAGCTTCCCGCCGCGGATAGTTCGAGAGCGCCCAGATCACCACGCTCATCGCCAGGATCAGCGTGCCGGCGTTGGTAAGAAACGACCAGACGGCCTCGCGGGCCCGCTCGAGCACCACGGCGGGCTGTGGCCAGCGCCAGCCGGGCAGTTCCATGACGAAGGGCTGCGGCGGGCCGCGAAAGACGGTTTTCGAGAGCAGGAAGGCCACCGCGGCGGCCACGATCACACCCAGTGCATACATGCCGGCGAGCACGACCGCAGGCAGCCGGAGCCAGGAAAGGCCGACCGCAAGATTCGGCACGAAGGCACCGCACAGGAGCAGGTAGACCGGCAGCCTCGCTGAGCAGCTCATCAAGGGAGCGACCAGGATCGTGAGCAGGCGGTCGCGGCGATTTTCGATCGTGCGGGCCGCCATGATTCCGGGGATCGCACATGCGAAGCTCGACAAGAGCGGAATGAAAGATTTGCCCGACAGGCCTACGCCGACGAGAAGCCTGTCCATCAAATAGGCGGCCCGGGCCAGATAGCCGCAGCCCTCGAGGGCTGCGATGAACACGAACAGCAGGGCGATCTGCGGCACGAACACCACCACACCGCCGATCCCGGCGAGCACGCCGTCGATGAGGAGATCCCGGATCGCTCCGGCCGGCAGCCTTGCCGCGAGCCGTTCGGCGACGGCATCCACACCGGCCGAGATCAGGTCCATCAGAGGCGCTGCCAGCCAGAAGATCGCGCTGAACAACAGCAGCATGACCGCGGCGAATGCGAGGGTGCCCCAGATGCGGTGCGTGAGCAGTTGGTCGAGTCGCTCTTCTGGAAGAGGGCCTGACTGCGGACGGCGGCCGACCGTGCCCGCGAGAATCCGCTCCACGAGGGCGTAGCGGCGGATCGCATCGCGGGCTGCCGGGGCTCGCTCGGTGTCGACCCCGTCGGGACCGAGCGGCAATGGCCGCGGGACGGCCGCCGCGCAGATCGCGTCGCCAAGTTCTGTGAGGCCGCGGCGGGAGGGAGCCGCCACCGGGATCACCTCGCAGCCGAGCCGGTTGCCCAGTTCAGCCGTGTTGATCGTGATCCCCCGGCGGGCGGCCACATCGGTCAACGTCAGGGCCACCACCAGCGGCAGGCCGAGCTCCGTTGCCTGCGTTGCCAGGAAGAGATTTCGTTCGAGATTCGTGGCATCGGCGACCACCACGACCACATCGGGGCGGGGCACGCCCTGCTGTCGGCCATGGAGCACGTCGACGGCCACCTGCTCATCGGGCCCCTGGGCAACGAGGCTGTAGGTTCCCGGCAGATCGATCAGGTCGATCGAGCGGCCGCGGTGGGTGTACCTTCCCAGTTTCTCCTCGACGGTGACCCCAGGATAGTTGCCGACGCGGGTCGGGATGCCGGCGAGGGCTGTGAATAGCGTGCTCTTTCCGGTGTTGGGATTGCCCAACAACGCGGCGGTCAGAGCATCGGTTCCGGCGGCCATGGCTGCCTGGTGCATGGCTCCGGTCCGGTGGCTCAGTTCGCCTCGAGAACCACACGGGCTGCTTCGGCCCGGCGGATCGACAATCGGTAGCCTCGAACCTCGAGTTCCAGCGGATCGCCGAAGGGCGCCCGCCCGAGCACCCGCACGGTCGCGCCGGGGGTCAGGCCCATTTCCAGAAGCCGAATCGCCACCCGGTCATTGCCGGAGACATCGCCCACCCGAACGCATTCGCCGAGAACCGCGTCTTCGAGCGTTCCCTGAGCAACAGCCATGGACGCACCAATTGTTCCAACTGGAAGAGGCATGAAGTTTTTGAGAATCAATCTCAGAACGATTTCGGTAGTCTAGTTGTTTTCGTCATCGCAACGCAACACACATCGGCTTTTTTGGCCCGGGTGTGGCAAAGCCCGGTATCGTGCGGCATGGCTCCAGGCGTGTTTGTAGTCGGCACCGATACCGGGGTCGGAAAAACGGCAGTCGCCGTTCGGATTCTGCAGGCGGTCGTTCGATCGGGCCGGCGGGTGGGTGGCTACAAGCCAGTCGCCACGGGGATCCCCACGGCGGCCGAGCCCGGCGGCGATCCGGTGCGGCTCTGGGAGGCGGCCGGTCGGCCGCGTTCTCTCCATGAAGTCTGCCCGCAGGTGTTCGCCGCACCGGTTTCGCCTCCCCGGAGCGGCCTGGCCGAAGGTCGACGGGTTGACGACGCCCTGCTCCGGACCGGTCTGACCGCCTGGCAGTCGATGGACATGGTCGTGGTCGAGGGTGCCGGTGGGCTGTTCTCCCCCTTGGGCCACGTGACGCTCGGTGTCGACCTGGCCCGGGATCTCGGCCTGCCGCTTGTGATTGTGGATGCCGCACGGCTCGGGGGAATCGGCCGCACCCTGTGCGCCGCACGGGCCGCGCGGGCCGAAGGGCTCACGGTCGCCGCCTGCGTCTTCTCGGAGGTCGCTGCCCCGGCCGATCGCCGATCCAGCGACCCAGACCGAAGCATCGCCCGGCAAACGGCGGCCGATCTGGCAGCGCTTCTGCCCGAGGTGCCGGTGACCATCCTCTGGCACGACGCGGCCGAGTTCGATCCGCCGCTCGACTGGTGGGCCCTGGCCGCGGGCCTCAGCCATCTCGCAGACGTGCCGCCGCCTCGCCCGGGGGCAGAGCCGTGATGTGGCAGCCGGTGCCGAGTTCGAAGCCGGCCAGTTCCGTGGCCCGCGGGAGAATCTCGAGCTGCCAGTGCCACCGCTGCGTGATCGGGTCTTCGGTGAACGGGCCCGACCAGGCGGCCTCGTGCAGCCACCAGTTGAAGTCGACGCCGGGCAACAGCGTTGCGAGTCGACCGACGAGCAGTCGCGTGAACCTGGCTACCGTGGCCGCCCGTTCCGCCGAAGCGGCGTGGAAGTGGGGTTCGCAGGACACCGGCAACACCCAGGTCTCGAACGGCTGGCGAGCCGCGGCGGGCACGAGCGCCACCAGGCCGTCCGCTTCAAGCACGATCCGGCCCGCGGCCGCCGCGTCGGCGATCAGATCGGCGCAGGGATCGGCATGATTTGCGGCCGCGGTGAATTTGGCCCGCACCGCCGGAGGTACGAAATCAACCCCGACGATCTGGCTGTGCACGTGTTCCAGCGACGCGCCGGCCCGCGGCCCCGAGTTCTTGAAGACCATGCCCCAGGCCAGATCGCGTCGGGCGGCCAGATCGGCCAGCCGGCGCTGGGTGAGCGCCCACGCCTCGACCCAGCCATCCGGCTCGATCTCCAGAATCGAGGTGTGGTGCTGGGGCGACTCGATGAGCACCTCATGGATTCCGTGGGCCGGCCGCTCGGTGCCTTCCGGTGCGTCCGGCTGCGGTTCGACAAACGGATACCGATTGGGAATGATTCGCGCCTGCCAGGCTCGAGCCGGATCGGCTGGTGCCCGGCGGATCGCCAGAGGCGTGCGGGATTCGTTACCGGCGCAGAAGGGGCACCATGCCCCGGGGGCCGGTCCAGCTTCTGCGACCAGTTTGGCGTCACCTGGCCGCTCGTCCCGTCGCGGTGCGATGAACACCGTCCGCCCCGTGTGGGTGTCGTGGCAGACCTTCGGATCCCGCGGATCACGTTCGGAAGACCGTTGAACAGGCATGGTGCGCTAGTATGCACCAGGTTCCGCCCCGGCCGGCTCCGAGGTCCCCTCCGAACCGGTTCCCTGCGAACCGGCCGGTCGTGTTGAATGGCCCTAGTGCGGCCCGTACACTCTCAATCTCAAATTCGATCAGGCTCAAATTCGATCAGGCTTCCGGAGAATCCCGCATGCTCACAGTCGGCGACTTGTTTCCCCAGTTCTCGTGCCAGGCCTGCGTCGGCACCGGCAAGGACGATGTGAAACTCCTCACGAATGCCGACTTCTCGGGCAAGTGGGTCGTCTACTTCTTCTATCCCAAGGATTTCACGTTCGTCTGTCCGACCGAACTGGCCGAATTCAACAAGCAACTCGCGGCGTTCGCCGATCGTGACACGAGCGTCGTCGGCGGCAGCACCGACAACGAGTATTCCCATCTCGCCTGGCGGCGGGCCCATCCCGACCTGGAGAAGCTCGCCTATCCGCTGATCGCCGCCCAGAAACTTGCCCCGGAACTCGGGATCCTGGAGAAGTCGGAGGGCTACTGCCTGCGGGCGACGTTCATCGTCGATCCCAATGGCGTGATCCAATGGGTGGATGTCAACCAGGGCCGGGTCGGCCGGAATGTCGCCGAAGTGCTGCGGGTGCTCGACGCCCTCCAAAGCGACGAACTCTGCCCCTGCAACTGGAAGAAGGGCGATCCCTACGTGAAGGTGGGCTGAGCCGCGAGGCCGGCACTGGCGTGAAACCACCTCCCCGCACCTGGATTGGCAAGTTCGCCGATTCCTTCCGGGGACTGTTTCGCGCGATCTTCAACGAATCGAGCTTTGCGGCCCACCTGCCGGTGGCGGCGGCGGCCGTGATGCTGGCCGCCTGGCTGCGGGTCAGCCTCGTCGAATGGTGCCTGATCGCGCTGGCGATCGGGCTTGTTGTGATGGCGGAGGTCTTCAACACGTCGATCGAATCGCTGGCCCGTGCCTTCGATCGCTACCCGGACGACCGGATCGGCGCCGCCCTCGATCATGCCAGCGGCGGAGTGCTCGTGGCGGTGCTCACGGCGATCGTCGTGGGACTCCTGATCCTCGGCCCCCGGCTCTGGGCCCTGCTGCCGGCCTGAGATGATCGGGTCGGTCGAGCCGCGTTGACCGTTCTGGCCGTTTCTTCCTACCGTGGTGGCCTTGCCTGGCTGCGGCTCGCCGCAGCCAGGCAGGGCGGCAATTCGTCCACGACGACTCGACAAACAGAGACACAGGACAGAGGAGAAACCACGATGATCGGCAAGCTCTTGGCGGAAGCGATTGGAACCTTTTGGCTGGTGCTCGGGGGCTGTGGCAGCGCCGTGCTCGCGGCTGCGTATCCCGATCTTGGAATCGGGTTCCTCGGCGTCTCTCTCGCCTTCGGCTTGACGGTGCTTACGATGGCGGCCGCAATCGGCCACGTCTCGGGCTGCCATCTCAATCCCGCAGTCACGGCCGGCCTCGTCGCCAGCGGCCGGTTCCCGGCCAAGGATCTTCCCGGCTACTGGCTGGCCCAGGTGCTCGGTGGCCTCGCCGGGGCGGGCGTGCTCTACCTCGTGGCGTCCGGGTTGCCGGGCTTCCAGATCGGAGGCTTTGCGAGCAACGGCTACGGCGACCACTCGCCGGCTGCGGCCCTCGGAGCCGGCGGTTACCCCTGGCAGAGCTGCTTCATCATCGAGGCCGTGCTCACGGCCGTGTTTCTGTTCGTGATCCACGGGGCCACCGACAAGCGGGCGCCGGCCGTGATTGCCCCGATCGCGATCGGCCTCTGCCTCACGCTGATCCATCTCGTCAGCATTCCGGTCACCAACACCTCGGTGAACCCCGCCCGTTCGACCGCCGCGGCGGTGGTGGCCGGCGGCTGGGCGATGAAGCAGCTCTGGCTCTTCTGGGTGGCGCCGCTCGTCGGCGGCATCGTGGGTGGCCTGGCCTACCGCGGCGTGGCGGAGTGTGACGACGAGGCGTAGGCTGGGCTGGGGCGGAGGCGACGTCTTGTGTGGGGTCCGATTATCCCTGCCCCGTCGCCGGACGTTGGCTGCCGTATGAAGGGGCTGAGGCGACGTCCTGTGGTGGGGCCGGGTTGCCCGTGCCCCGTCGCCGGACGTTCGCTTCGGCCATCCCTGGCAATCCTGTTCGGCACGGGTCTTGCCCGCCTGAAAGCAGGCAAGCGAGGCAAGCTGAGGGGAGTTGCGCGCTGGACGGCGGGGCGTTATCGTGCCCGCCATGGGTGGACGGCCGAAGCGAGAGATCCGTGATCAGGAT
>CAMDDJ010000090.1 GCA_945891385.1 Candidatus Kuenenia stuttgartensis
CACCGCCACCGCCTGCGCCCGGTTCGGCCTGGAGTGCGTCGTCTACATGGGGTCCGAAGACGTCCGCCGGCAGGCGCCCAACGTGCGGGCGATGCGGCTGATGGGCGCTGAGGTGCGGCCCGTCGAGAGCGGCTCGCGGACCCTCCGCGACGCGATCAATGAGGCGATGCGGGACTGGATGGCCTCGGTCGAAACCACCCACTACATCATCGGATCGGTCGTGGGGCCCCATCCCTTCCCGCGGATCGTGCGCGACTTCCAGTCGGTGATCGGCCGCGAGACGATCGAGCAGTGCCGCGAGAAACTGGGCCGCCTGCCCGACACCGTGGTGGCCTGCGTCGGCGGCGGCAGCAACGCCGCTGGCATGTTCTATCCATTCGTCGATCACGGCGAGGTGCGGCTGGTGGGCATTGAAGCCGGCGGCCGGTCTGCCGATCCCGGCCACCACGCCGCAAGCCTCTCCTTCGGCTCGCCTGGCATCCTCCACGGCAGCCTGAGCTACGTGCTCCAAGATGCCGACGGGCAGACCGCCGACGTGCATTCAGTCTCGGCTGGACTCGACTATCCCGGCGTCGGTCCCGAGCATTCGTATTGGCGGGACCTGGGCCGGGTCGAGTATTCGAGCGTCACAGACGCCGAGGCCCTCGACGCCTTCGACCTCGTGGCCCGCCGCGAAGGAATCCTGCCGGCCCTGGAGACCTCCCATGCCCTCGCCTGGGCGGCCAGGGAAGCGGCCCGCCGGCCGGCCGATGAAATCATCGTGGTCTGCCTCTCGGGCCGGGGCGACAAAGACGCCGCTGAAATCGCCCGGCTCCGCGGGCTCTCCGAGGATGGTTCCCGATGACGACATCCACCGCCACCAGACCGATCGCCGCGCTCGAGGCGATGTTCGCTGCCAACCGGGCCGCCGGCCGCAAGGCGGTCGCCCCGTTCGTGACCGCGGGCGATCCCGATCCCGCCACCACCGTCGCGGTGCTCGAAGCGGTCGCGCGGGCCGGGGCCTCGCTCTGCGAACTCGGCGTGCCCTACAGCGATCCGATCGCCGACGGGCCGGTGATCCAGGCTTCCTACACGCGGGCCCTTGGCTCGGGAATCACGCTTGAAAAAGTCTTCGGGGCGGCCCGTGAAGCGGCCGGCCGAATCTCGATGCCGATTCTGGCGATGGCGAGCTATTCGCTCGTCTTTCGTCGCGGCATCGACCGGTTCGTGGCCGACGCGGTCGCGGCGGGCCTGGCCGGATTCGTCGTGCCCGACCTTCCGGTGGAAGAGTCCGACGATCTCGACCAAGCCTGCCGCTCAGCCGGCCTCGCGCTCGTGCGGCTCGTCACGCCCACCACACCACCGGAACGAGCGGCGGCGATCGCCGCCAAGTCGACCGGCTTTCTCTACTGCGTGTCGGTGGCGGGCGTGACCGGAGCCCGCACGGAACTGCCGCCCGGGCTGATCGATCGGGTGAAGTGGCTCCGGACGCAGACCGATGTGCCGATCCTGGTGGGCTTTGGAATCTCCGGCCCCGATCAGGTGAAGGCCGTCTGCGAGGTGGCCGACGGCGCGATCGTGGGCTCGGCGCTGGTGCGGCTCGTCGCCGAGCAGGCGGCCCACGGCCCGGCCGCGGTCACCGCTGCCGTCGAGCGATTCGTCGCCGACCTCGTCGCCGCCGCCCACGGGTGAGCGGCCCCATCCCTCGCTGGCCACGCCCGGTTGGGGCGGCTTGAATTCCCACTCGGAAGGCTTGGTCCGCGAGGATCGGTTGCCTGATCGCGACATGGACGAAGGTCCGCAGCGCGTGGGGCGACGCGGCCTGATGCCGACGGTCAGACCTGCGCCTGCCACGGGGGCTCGTAGCCGGCGGCCTCGACTGGAAGCCCTGCCCGTACGACGGCTGCGACGAGTGCGTGCGGCCCGACGACGGCAGGATCGATGACAACCACCAGCGTGTCGTCGTCGACGAGTTCGACCTCGGCCACCAGTGTCGCTACGGCCGTTCCGGCGTCGGCCGAGTGGCCGGGCGATCGGATCGCGAATCGCCACCGCCGCCCCGTGGCAAACGCGGCCGGGTCGTTTCGCCCCTCGGCCACGAGCCGTCCTTCCCGCAGCACCGCCAGATGGGTGAAGCAGGCGGGCACCCCACCATCATCCACCGCGGCCAGCACCGTCTTGCCCATCAGGCAGGCGTCTCCGATCAGCTGTTCGACCGCCTGAGCCTGGGAGGAGTCGAGGCCGGAAAAGGGATCGTCGAACAGCAACACCTCCGGATCGTGGAGCAGCGCCCGAGCGATGAGCAGGTGTTTGGCGTGGCCGGCGGCGAGCGTGCCGAGCGGATCCCGACCCGCCGGGTCGAGCCTCGCCATGGCCAGCGACTTGGCCACGGCCTGCGTCGCCGCCTCCTTCCGTAGCCCAGACGCGGCGGCGAAGAGTTCGAGGAATTCCCGGGCCCGCAGCCCGGGCCAGTCGGGCGGCGCGTCAGGGGCATACCCGATCAGCCGTCGCACCGCCTCGCCCTCCCGGCGCACCGAGTAGCCGTGCACCACAGCATCGCCGCCATGCAGGGGCACCGCGGTCGCAATCGCGGCTACGAGCGTGCTCTTGCCGGCGCCGCTGGGGCCGACGATCGCCCAGGCCTCACCCGCCCGCGCATGCAGCGAGAGCGGCGCTATCACCAGCTGTCCACCCAGCTCCACGCTCACCCGGTCGCAACGAATCATGCCCGAGTCAGCCCCTGGGGACACTCCGGTCGGGTCATGCGTCAGCCGGCATGGAACCGGATCCGTTCACCAGCCGATCGGCCGTCATCTCGATCGACACGAGCAGTCCTCGCGCCTTGTTGAGCGTCTCCTCGAACTCCTTCTCGGGCACGCTGTCAGCCACGATCCCGGCACCCGATTGCACATAGGCCCGGCCATCCTTGACCACGATCGTCCGCAGGGCGATGCAGGTATCCATCGAGCCGGCGAAATCGATGTAGCCCACTGCGCCGGCATAGGGACCCCGGCGGACCGGCTCCAGTTCGTCGATGATCTGCATCGCGCGAATCTTGGGCGCTCCCGACACCGTGCCGGCCGGCAGACAGGCCCGCAGGGCCTCGAAGGCGGTGAGTTCCGGCCGAAGCCGCCCGGTGACGTTGCTCGTCAGATGCATCACATGGCTATACCGCTCGATCGTCATCACGTCGGAGAGCACGACCGAGCCGATCTCGCTCACCCGTCCCACGTCATTGCGGCCGAGATCGATGAGCATCACATGCTCGGCCCGTTCCTTGGGATCGGCCAGCAGATCCTCGGCCAAGGCCCGATCCTCGTCGGGCGTCGCCCCCCGGCGACGGGTGCCGGCGAGCGGCCGCACGGTCACCTCGCGATCCACGCACCGCACCATGATCTCGGGTGAGCTTCCCACGAGGGTGCAGGCCGGCGACCGGAGATAGAACATGAACGGGCTGGGATTCACCACCCGGAGCGTGCGGTAGATCTCGAGGGCCGGGCCCTTGAAGGCCACGTCGAGACGCCGGCTCAGCACCACCTGAAACACGTCGCCGGCCCGGATGTATTCGCTCGCCCGCTCCACCGCCGCGAGAAACGCCTCCCGGCCGAAGGCGGAACGGGCCGAGCCGTCGGCCAGACAACGGGGCTCGATCCGTGGACCGATATCAGCCGGCGGCGGCCAGTCGCTCGGGGCTGCGAGCCGGTGAATCGTCTCGTCGACCCGGTGGCAGGCAGCCTCGTAGGCCGCAGCGACGCCAGCCTCCGACGCATCCTCGATCCGGGCGAGTACCACCACGTCGATCGCCTTGGTGGCGTTGTCGAACACGACGAGCCGGTCGTAGAAGGCGAAGTCGAGATCGGGCAGGCCGAGGTCATCGGGCGGTGGATCGGGCAGCCGCTCGACGTAGCGAACGGAGTCGTAGGCGGCATAGCCGACGGCGCCGCTGGTAAACGGGGGAAGCTCCGGCAGCCGCGCTGGCCGGTAGGCGGCCACCCGCCGCTCGAGCTCCGCCAGCGGATCGTCAGACTCACATTCCTCGACGCCCTGGCTGGTGATCACCCGCACCTTCGGGCCGCGAGCCTCGAGGCGGAGAAAGGGATTGGCGCCCAGGAAGCTGTATCGCCCGACCCGCTCGCCCCCCACCACGCTCTCGAACAGGCAGGCTGCCTCGCCGGCGTCGAGCCGGGCGAAGGCGGAGAGGGGCGTGAGGGCGTCGGCAAACAGCCTGCGGTACACCGGCACGAGCCGGCTCTCGGCGGCCAGGGCGGCAAATCGGGACCGATCTGGCAGGTGGGACATGAGGGCTGCGATTGACCGGGGGACGACCGGCACCGGCCGGGTCGTGTCCGGAGACTACCCGTGGCGGCGGGGGGCGAACAACCGGCGGCAGTCCACCCCGGCCCGCGGCCCTTGTCCCGGTCGCCAGCGACTGCCCGCGACCGCGGGCCAGGCAGCCGCTATGATTCGGAACGCGGAGCCCCCGGAGCGTGTCATGAAGTGCCAGCAGTGCGACAAGCAGGCGGTCTTTCACATCACCGAACTCGAGACGGGTGAGGTGCGAGAATTGCACCTCTGCGAAGACCACGCCCGCACCTACCTGAGCCAGTCAGAATCGGGAGGGCCGCCCGACGACGGCGGCCCCGGAACCGGTCTGAGCGGCCCGCTCACCGTCGGCCAGACAGCCGACGAACTGGCCGTACTCGACAAAAAGGCCTGCGACATGTGCGGCATCACCTTCTTCGAGTTTCGCAACCAGGGCCGGCTGGGATGCCCGCACGACTACGTCCACTTCGAGAAGGAACTCGAACCGCTGATCTCCAACATCCACGGCAGCACCCGCCACACGGGTCGGCGGCCGGACCGGGCCGGCGGCCCGCTCCCGGAGGCGACCGAGGAACTCACGGCCGTGATCGGGCTTCGCCGCTCGATGCAGGAGGCGATCGCCTGCGAAGACTATGAACAAGCTCGCGAGATCCGCGACGAGATTCGTCGGATCGAAGACCGTTGGTTGGCCGACTCTCCCGCTTGAACGCACCGGATCCCCAAGCCCCGATGAACATCGAATCCCTGACGCACGTGACCGGCGAATGGCTCAAGGGCACCGGCCCGGAGTCCGACATCGTGATGAGCAGCCGGGTGCGGCTCGCCCGCAACCTTGCCCACTACCCCTTCGTGAGCCGGGCGTCGGAACAGGATCGCGTTGAGATCGACCGGTTTCTCCGGGAACGGATCGCGACGGCTCCGGTCGGCAAGGGACTTGAGTACATCGACGTCGGGCACCTCGAGGAGATCGACCGCCAGTTGCTCGTGGAGCGGCAACTGATCAGCCGCGAGCACGCAGAGGCCCAGGGAGCCAGGGGCGTGGCGATCGACGGCCGAGAACAGGTCAGCCTGATGATCAACGAGGAAGACCACCTCCGGATCCAGTGCATGCACAGCGGCCTCGATCTGCGGGGCGTGTGGGATCAGATCCGACTGGTGGACGACGAGATCGGCCGGGTCGTGCCCTACGCATTCCACGAACGCTGGGGCTACCTCACGGCGTGCCCCACCAACGTGGGCACCGGCATCCGGGTGAGCGTGATGCTCCATCTGCCGGCGCTCGTGATCACCCGGCAGATCGACAAGGTTTTCCGCAGCCTCCACAAAATTTCGCTGGCCGTTCGCGGCCTGTACGGCGAAGGCTCCCAGGCGATGGGCGACTTCTACCAGATCTCCAACCAGACCACGCTCGGTCGCACCGAGGAGGAACTCGTCGAGCAGGTCGGCGACGTCGTCCCCGTCCTCATCGACTACGAGCGGCGGGCCCGCGAGTTCCTGGTGCGGGAGACCCAGCAGAACGTCCACGATCAGGTGAGCCGCGCCTTCGGCATTCTCCGCACCGCCCAGACGATCACCGCCGAGGAGACGATGCAGCTCCTTTCCCGCGTGCGGATGGGGGTGCTCCTGGGTCTGATCGGCGACGTCAACATCGCGGACATCAATTCCCTGCTCGTCCGCACCCAGCCGGCCCACCTGCAGAAGATCAGAGGCGTCGAACTCGATACGAAAGACCGCAACATCGAGCGGGCCCGCTACCTCCGGCAGCACTTCGAGGGCGCCGAACCGGCGCCGAACTGAACCCGGCCGTCAGCCCGCTGTGAACTTTCCCCGCAGGGCGGCGAGCACGGGAGGGGGTACGAACTTCAGCAGGGCCTCGTCGTCGGCCAGCGGCGTGATCTGTTTGAGCAGCGACGACGAAATGTGGGAGTACGCGGCGTCGGCCATCAGAAACACGGTCTCGACGTCAGGATCGAGCTTTCGGTTCGCGAGCGTCATCGTGAATTCCGCCTCGATGTCGGTCAGCGACCGCACCCCGCGGAGCAGAACCCTCGCCCCTTGTTCCCGCACGAAGGCCACCGACAGCCCACTGAAGAGTTCCACCCGCACGTTGCCGAGGCCATCGAGCGACTCCCGCACCAGCCGCACCCGCTCCTCGAGCGTGAACAGCGGATGCTTGTCGGGATTGATACCCACCCCCACCACGATCCGCTCGAAGATCAGGCTCGCCCGCGTGATCACGTCGAGGTGACCGAGCGTGATCGGGTCGAACGAGCCGGTGTAGACAGCAGACCGGCTGACGGTAGTTTCGGACATCACCCGACGACTCCTCCGAACAGGCTGGGCGGGCCGGGGCCGTGCTCACCCCCGGGAACCGCGGGCCGGGATCCCGTCGAAGAACCGAGGTGGCTCCCGCCGACGCGTCAATTATGCTAAGCACTTGGTTGGGTTGTCATCCTTCCTCGAGACGCCGGAGATTTCGTGTCGAAACCGCTCGCCATCACGGGACTGGTTGCATCTGGACTGATCGTGATCCTGTTTCTCGCCGACTTGATCGCGGGCTTTCCGTTCGGACGGGTGAGCATGTTTTTTGACATCGCGTTCTTGCTCGGCGGGCTGGTCGTGGCGTACCTGAGCTGGTCGATCATGCCCCCCGCGAGCCGGGCGAAGACCGGCCCGGCGGCCGCTCGCTAAAGCAGCACCACGCTCACGCCGCCCGCAAGACCGATCCGGCCAGCGGCTGTCGCTCTTCGCCGGCCAGCCGGGCCACGAGACCGCGAACCGTTTCCGCCGTAGCCAGCCCGCGGTCGAGGTGCCGCTCAGCCCAGGCCAGCCGGCGTTCGAGCTGGGGATGCACCTGCAGCTGGCCGCCACTGCTCGTCGTGAGGCCTTCCGTCGCGACCGTATGGAGCGACGAGGCCCGCGGCCGAGGCAAACCTCCGCCGAGCCATGCGAGCCAGCCTCCGGATTCAGCCCGAGCAGCCTCGACTTCCCAGAGTCCCCAAGCCGTATTCCGGCACCGCCAGCCCTTGGGGGCCGGCCGCCGTGAGCCGCGTCCATCATCGCCGAGGCGATCGACGACGACCGCCCGCACGCCTTCGTCGAGGAGCAGATCGCGATGGCTTCGGTCGATCGGCCCATGGACCGCCACCGTGTCGAGTTGCGGCACGGCCTCGCGACCGCGGGCGAGGAGCGTCCGGATCCGATGGCGAGCCTCGATGGCGGCCGCCGGGATATCGAGCGCAACGGCCCCCGGCATGCGAACCGCGGCCGCCCAGTCGGACAGGGTATCCCACGAGGCGATCCAGGTGACCGGCACACGAGAACGATCGAGCCGCGGCCATTCGCTCCGCCGACCCGCCGGCGTCCCCGACACCATGGCACAAACGACGATCGTGGCCCGTGTCTCTGCTGCTTGCATACCCGTTCCCCCCCGCGTCCAGACCTGGAGGGTATCGACCCACCGCCAGCCTGTGGTTCAGCCAGACTACGACCCGTCCCCTGGCCCGCAGACTCACCCACGCTGCGTTTCAACCCGTGCGCATCAGGCAGCGCGGGCAAGCCTGGTAAGCGTTGCCAGTCGCGCAGAGCGGGTCTCAACGCGCCTCGATGATCGCCCGGGCGAGGCCCGCCGCCGTCGCCTCGCCTGCTTCGGCGGCCGGTTCCAGCCCGAATCGGCGGAGCGTCTCCGTGGTGACGGGACTCAGGCTCGCGATCCGCCAACGCCGCAGCCGATCGCCAAAGAGCCGGGTCGTCGCCTCGACGATCCGGCCGCTGGTCACGGTGATCCAGGTGTCGCCGGCGCCGGCGATCGCAGCCTCCGTCGCCGAACTCAGGTGCGATACCGGCAGCGACTGGTAGGCCGCCACCTCGTCTACCTGCTGGCCGGCCGACTCCAAACTCCGGCGGAGGAGGTCGCGGCCCTCCTCGGCCCGCACCAGCAGAAAGCGGCCTCCGGGCGGCAAGCCGGCGAAGGCCGCCACCAGCCCTTCGGAACTGAATCGCTCGGGCACCCGATCGCAGACAAAACCAGAGGCTTCGAGGGCCTCCCGCGTCGCCGGGCCGATCGCCGCAAGCCGGGCCGTGCCCAGAGCTCGTCCATCCCTGCGGGCCGCCGCCAGCCGGTCCACGAACCCCCGAACCCCGTAGCTGCTGGCGAACACGACCCAGTCATAGGTGTCGAGCCGCCCGATCGCCGCATCGAGCGGCTCCCAGGAAGCGGGCTCCGCAATCCGGATCACCGGCACCGAAAGGCACTCGGCTCCCTCGGGCTCGAGGAGCCGAGCCAGTTCGTGCTCCTGACCTTCGGGCCTGGTCAGGAGCACACGGCAGCCGCGCAGCCGACCGCCCAACCTCGGCTGCAGGACAGAGCCGACCAGCAGCATCGCCGGGGACTTCCAGCCCTCCCGCTCAGCCACCGCTGCGCAGTCGGCAAGCGTGCAGGTTGCGAGCCGTTGATCGGGCCACGAGCAGCGGCTCACCACGGCCACCGGCGTGCTGCCGGGGCGGCCAGCCGTGAGCAGTTGCCTCGACCACTCGGCCACTTGCTCCACGCCCATGTAGACCGCCAACGTGCCCGGCAGATGCGCGAGCGACTGAAAGTCGATCGGACCTTCCTTGCCGCGAGCCTCATGCCCGGTGACAAGCGTGAGGCTCGACGCCCTTCCCCGGCTGGTGAGCGGCGTGCCGAGGGCCGCCGCGGCTGCCAACGCCGCGGTGATGCCGGGCACGAACTCCACGTCGACACCGGCCCGCTGGAGCGGTTCGAGTTCCTCCTCGAGCCGCGCGAAGACGGTCGGATCCCCACCCTTGAGTCGCACCACCCGGCGGCCTGCCGCAGCCAGTTCCGCGAGCAGTTCGCCGGTGGTCCGCCCCGGATCCGCGTCGGAGAGGTCCCGCCGATCCACGCAGATCCGCTCGGCCGTGGCCGGAATCAGTGCGAGAACTTCCTCTGACACCAGCCGATCATGAACCACGACATCCGCCGCAGCGAGGGCCGAGGCGGCGCGAACCGTCAACAAATCGGCTGCCCCGGGACCGGCCCCGACAAACAGGACGGAATGAGTCGCTGGGGAAGAATCGAGGCGGGATAGCATGGCCGGAGCCGCGCGAACGGGGAGACGGGTTTGTGGTGGATCCGGCCGAAACCTACACTGCGGGCGTCGAAGGAGTTCGGCCGATGACGGCTGGGATTCCGGCCGTTTCGACGTGACGCGACGGGCATTCTGGATCGGACATGGCGAACGAGTCTACCGCGGCGACCCCGGCTCAGGCCGATCCCACCCTGTCTCCCTCGTGGGCTGCGCTCTCCGACGGCGACAGGTCGCGGCTGATCAAGTGCTACCGCACGGGCATAGCCAACGCCGCCAATCCGCAGTATGCGATCGACATGTTCTCGATCTGCGTCGGCGGAGACCCGGGCAACGTCGTCTTCCTCCAGGCCTTTCTGGCCGCCCTCCGCAAGAAGTTCGGCACCAAGAAGGCCGGCGGTCTGACGTCGCTGTTTTCTGCCGGAAGCCGGGCAGGGCTCAAGCGGCTGGCGGCCGGGGCGAAGTGGCGAGAACTGCTCGCCCAGGGCGTCGACATCCTCAAGGGCAATCCGGCTGACTACGGCTGCCTCCTGTCGATGGCGGAAGCCTGCGGCAATCTGATGTTCTTCGACTGCCAGGCGGTCTATCTTCGGGCCGCGCTCGATGCCGCCCCCGCCGACGCCGATGTGAACCGGCAGTGCGCCAAATACGCCGCGAGCCAAGGCAATTTTGACCAGGCCATCGAATGCTGGAGACGGATCGCGAAGATCAAGGGCCTAGCCGAGGAGGCCGAGAAGGCAATCGCCGAGCTCTCGGTCGACAAGACGATCGCAGCCGGCCAGGGCATGGCTGGTCGGCCCGGCATGATGAAGGCCACGGCCCCGCCGGCCGGCGAAGCGGCAGCTGGCAGGGGGACGAGCCCCCGCGAGGCTCTCGAGCACAAGATCCGCGACAACCCGGCCGACATCGATGCCTACCTCGAACTCGCCGACCTGGTGGAGCGGGAAGCCACCGCCGACGAGGCAGAGAAGGTGCTGGCCAAGGCGCTCGCCGCCTCAGGCAATGACATCAAGGTGCGGGAGCACATCGAAGACCGCCAGCTCCGCTGGGGCCGCGGCCGGATCCTCATCGCAGAGAAGCGGCTCGCCGCCGACGACTCCCCCGAGAACCGGGCCACGGTCGAAAAGCTCAAGACGGCGCAGCTCCGGCAGGAAATCGAGGTCTTCGCAGCCCGCACCAGTCGCTATCCGGAAAACCTCACTTGGAAGTACGAACTCGCCCTCCGGCTCAAGTCCGCGGGCAAGTTTCCGGAAGCGATTCGCTGCTTTCAGGAAGCAATCCAGGACACCCGCCGGAGGGGCGTGATCTCGCTGGAACTCGGCGAATGCTTCCAAAGTATCAAGCAGTACCAGCTCGCCATGCAGAATTACGAGGTGGCGGTTGAGACACTTTCCGACCGGGAGGCAGAGCTCCGCAAGCGGGCCCTGTACCGGGCCGGCGTCTTGGCGGCGGGACTCAAGGACGTCGACGGGGCGATCAAGCACCTCTCCGCCGTCGCGAGCCTGGACTACGGATACCGGGATGTGGCCGAGCGGCTGGACAAACTCCGTTCCGCGAGCGATAACGGTATGTCGGAGCCGTAGCCCCCTCCCTTGGGGGCTGTGCTTTCGGTCGCTCCCTCTCGCACACGTCCGTACCATCGAGGATTCCCATGCCCCACTCGGCCAGCGCCAAGAAGCGTCACCGTCAGAATCTCCGCAACCGCGATCGCAATCGGGCGGCAAAGTCCGAGATCAAGTCGTCGATCCGTAAGGTTCTCGAGGCGATTTCGACCGGGGATGTGGCGTTGGCCCGGGAGCAGTTCCGCGGCGCCTCGCGGACGGCCGATCAGGCGGCGTCGGCTGGCACGATCCATCGCAACCGCGCCGCCCGCATCAAGTCGCGGCTCTCGGCCCGCGTGTTGGCGGCGAGCAAGGGCGATTCGGCCGCGACGAGCAAGGTCCGCAAGGCCACCAAGGCCTGAGGCAGGCTCTCACCAGACGATGGTGGCGGCGTCGAACACCGGTCCTTCGATGCACGTGCGTCGATAGTCCCAGTTGCCCACAGCGTCCTTGATCGGGGCGACGCAGGTGAAGCAGATGCCAATACCGCAGGCCATCGGGGTTTCGAGTGAGGCGTGGCAGCCAAGCCCTCTCCCGGCGGCCCAGCCCGCGACCGCAGCCATCATCGGCTCCGGACCACAAGTGGCGACATGGCCGTCGGCTGCCTGGGGCAAGCCTCCTGCGGCAGCGAGTTGATCGAGCAGATCGATCACCGTGCCACGGACTCCGGCCGAGCCGTCGAGCGTGGCCAGATGCACCTCGCACCCGGCACGCTCGAAATCCGCCACGTCGGCGAACGCATCGGCCGAGCGAGCACCCCAGCAGAACGTGATCTTTCGGGCCCGCGCCGCGGCCCGCGGCGGGCGGCCGTAACGAGCCTGGCCCGACCGCTCACGAGCAAGGGAAAGCAGTGCCGTCTGGCCAATGCCGCCGGCGACGAGCAGCAGGTGGTCGGCTGGCGGTAACTCGAATCCGTTCCCCAGAGGCCCCCAGGCCGCCAGTTCCTCGCCCGCCGCAACCCGAGCGAGCGAACTGGTGAACCTGCCGTGCACGGCATAGATGAAATCGACATACCTCGGCCGTCCGTCTGGCCCGGGAAACACGTCGTAGAAAGCCAGCGGCCGCGCCAGCAGCGGATCGGTGCGACCCGGAATCCGGAGCATCGCGAACTGTCCCGGCACGGCGGTCGCCGCGGCGGACGGCCATTCGAGCCGGATCCTCCAGGTGCCGGTCGCCACGGGGCGGTGATCGACGATGGCAACCCGTTGGTACCGGGCCTCGCCTGGTTGGCAGCCGCCTTCAGTCCTCGCCTCGTTCCCTGCCATCAG
>CAMDDJ010000091.1 GCA_945891385.1 Candidatus Kuenenia stuttgartensis
TGCGTCGGCGTCAGAGTTGAGCGCGATCAACTGATCCCGGCGAGCGCGTCGGCGAACCGTTCGAGGAAGTCCTCGCAGGCCTCCCGATCGTGGGCCGCCGAGAGATAGAGCTTCGTGCCCATTGGATTGAGAAACACGCCCCGTTCGAATAGTCCGAGCATCATCCGTCGGCCCGCCCCGGGGTCGCCCTGCCAGATCTCGCGGGAGTTCCGCACCGGTCCCGGCCGGAACACGACCTGCGCTAGCGGGCCGTCGCCGATCACGCAGGCCGCGCGGCCCGCGTCGGCCAGCACCCGTCGCATGCCTTCTCGCAGAAATTCGCCCATCGCGTGGAGATCGGGATAGAAGTCGGGCTCGGATACCGCATCGAGCACGGCCAAGGCGGCCGCCGACGAGACGGGATTCCCGCCGACCGTGGATGCCGTCCAGACATAGTCGGAGTCTGCAATCCGCTGTTCCTCGACGAGGGCCATGATGCTCGTGCGGCCGCCATACACACCGAGCGGATAGCCGCCGCCGATCGCCTTGCCGTAGGCGACGAGATCGGGCACGACGCCATACCGCTCCTGGGCGCCGCCCAGGGCCAGCCGAAAGCCGGTCACCACCTCGTCGAAGATCAGCAGCACGCCGTGCCGCGTGCAGGCCTCTCGCACAGCCTGGAGAAATCCAGGCTCGGGGGGCAGGCAGCGGTGCAGCGGTTCGCAGATTACGGCGGCGAGATCCTCGGCATGCGCGGCAATGAGATCCGCAGCCGTCTCGGCGTCGTTGAAGGGGGCGACCCGCATCACCTGCTGTTCGCCTACCGGCATGCTTCCGCCCAGCGGCTCGGGCTCGGGAAACCGGCGGAACTCCCGGCCGAAGAGGCTCGTCGTGCCCACGTCGTGCGAACCGTGGTAAGCCCCCTCGAACTTGAGAATCCCGGCCCGGCGGCGAAAGGCCCGCGCCAGGCGGAGGCAATGCATCGTCGCCTCGGTGCCCGACGCACAGAATCGCACCTGTTCGCAGGCGGGCGAGATCTCGACGAGCCGCTCGGCGAGTCTCAGCGAGTGTTCGTTCACATGGGCGAAGTTCGAGCCCAGCGGCGCCTGCCCGATGACGGCGGCCGTCACCCCGGAGTGGCCATGCCCGAGCAGCACCGAGCCCCAGCCCATGGTGAAGTCGAGAAACTCCCGACCGCTGACGTCCCAGACGCGGCATCCATCGCCCCGACGCAGCACGACGCTGAGTTCCTGCGGCAGCCCATACTCGCCGTTCGAACCGGCCGGAAACACCCGCCAACTCCGGTCGGCCGCGTCCCTGCTCTCGAAGACCGCCCGCATTTCCATGGCATGCGCCTCCTGCCGCCCTACACACCGCCAGCAGGCCGTGCGTTCCGGATTCGTGGCCGGGAGTATCCACGGTCGGCGGGGTCGGTCGCAAGCACCGCTGTCCGGGCACTCACGGAACTCTCATGCTGTGTCGGTACCATGAGCGGGCCGGAACGGCCAGGAATCTCGGCGAAAGACCGCACAGTCGGCCAAACGACCCCTTTTTTGGAGCGATTCAGCGATGGCAGGCGAAGACCGTGTCACCAACCCAGTGGCCCTGATCCTGGAACTCTTTCGGGAGCGAGGTTCTTCCGAGTACGGCGGTGAGAGCGTGAACCAGGAGGAGCACGCCCTCCAGGCTGCCGCCTGCGCGATCGCCGAGGGTGCCGACGAGGCCCTCGTGGCCGCCTCCCTGCTGCATGACATCGGGCACATGCTCCACGATCTGCCCGACGACGCGCCCGACGAGGGCATCGATGACCATCACGAGAACTCCGGCGCCCGCTTCGTCGCCGAGCACTTCGGGCCCGAAGTGGCCGAGCCCGTCCGGCTTCACGTGGCCGCCAAGCGATACCTCACCGCGGTCGAGCCCGACTACATGGCAAAGCTGAGCGAGCCAAGCATCACGAGCCTGATGCTCCAGGGCGGGCCGATGTCGACGGCCGAGCAGGAGGAATTCCGGCAAAACCCCCACTGGGAAGCGGCCGTGCGACTGCGGCGGTACGACGAACTGGCCAAGGTGCCGGGAGCAACGACGCCGTCGGTCGATGATTTCGCCCCGCTCCTCGAACGCCTCGTCCGCCGCGGATGATCAGCCTTTAGAACGCATTCGAGTTACGTGTAGCACCGACTCGGGGGCGGCAAAAGTCGGTCGGAGGACCGACTCCTCCGAATTGTCGCGGGCGAGGATACGCCCGTATGCTCCTCGAGCGTTTGCCGACCCCCTCGCCTCCCGGGCTCAGTTTGCCGAATCGTCGCTACCGCTATCTCAGATGCGTCCTAGGGCTGCCCTTCACCGTCGCCCGGGCGTCACTCCGCAGCATCGTCACTCTCAACGGCCTCTTCCTCGTCGTCCTCGACGCCGGCGGCCCAGTCTGGGTAGGCCGTGGCGCTCCCCCGCATCGCATGCCAGAGCACGCGGTTCAGCAGGTCTTCGGGGGCCTTGTCGATCTCGGCGAAGTTCATCGCGGAACTCGCAAGCGCATGGGCTCGGAGCAATGGATCGGTGAGGGCGGCAGGATCGGGATTCATCTCGTCGAGCGGCACCGTCACCGGGAGGGCCTTGAACGGGGTCAGATCGGGCGTGTCGGTGAAGCAGTCGACCATCGGCGTGGCGCTGGCGTCGAACAGGTTCATCGGCGGGAGGCCAAGGATCTGCCCGATCGTCCGCAGCACGCTCGTCGAGTTGTACTGCGTGCTCACGGTCACGCCCCGCCGGGCGTATGGGCTGGCCACATACGCCGTGGTGCGATAGCCGCTCACGTGATCCCAGCCGGCCTGGGGATCATCCTCGATCGCGAAGATCGCCATCTTCGGCCAGAATCGGCTGTGGCTGAGGGCTTCGACGATCCTCCCGAGGGCCAGGTCGTTGTCGGCCATGCAGGCGGCGGGCGTGGGACAACCCGGACTCGTGCCGCTCGTGTGGTCCTGGGGCAGGCAGATGATCACGAGGTTTGGGTATTCGCCCCGACGCTCGAACTCCGCGAGTTCTCGGATGATGAAGTCGGCCCGAAACTGATCGGGCACGCTCATGTCCCAGCCGACGGTATCGGACGGTGAATGCGGCCGCAGCGACTCGACCGCCGGCTCCGAGGCGATGATCACGTCCTGCTGGTCGGGGCCCGCCTTCCAGGCCGCATAGCAGCCGGCAAAACCGGGATGGCCCTGCCGGGCCGGGGCCCGCCACCGCACCCGCGGCATCATGAATTCGCCGTAGTTGCGGAGCGTGCGGCCGCGGCGGAGGCACGAATCCCAGATGAAGCCGGCCGGCGACCAGGCGAGGGCGTCGTTGTCGGCGTCTTCCATTCCGTCGGGGTAGCTGCGAGGAAACCCGGCAAAGCTCTTCTCAAGATAGTCGTTGGCGACGGCGGCGGTCGACCAGTTGTGGCCGTCGGCGCTGAGGATGCCGCAGCAGTAGGTATTGTCGAGCAGCACGAACTGCCGCGCGAGGGCATGCTGATTGGGCGTGATCGACTCGCCGAAGATGCAGAGGTCTCTGTTCGCCCGGCAGTTCGGCAGGTCGCCGAGCACCTGGTCGAAGGTGCGGTTCTCCTTGATGACGTAGACGACGTGCTCGATCAGGCTCGGCTCACCGATCCGCTCCGGGATCGCCCGGGCCGCGACACCCGGCCGGGGTGGCCGGGCCGACGCGGCGACGGCCTCGGCCCGCATGCCGCGGTCGACACTCGCGGAGAACTCCTCCAGCCGCGCGGTGTCTGGGAGGGGCACGAGCGAGAGCGACCCGTGGTATTGGTGGCTGTTGAACCCGACGGAGTCGCCCTGGGGACGCGGCCGATCGGGCAGCCCCTTGATATTGGCCACGACGAGCCGATCCCGCGCGGCATCGAAGGCCACCGCGCCCGGGAACCAGCCGACGGGAATCAAGCCGGTCACTCTGGTCTCGCCGCGGTCGTCCGGATCCCAGTCGAGCACCGCCACTGCGTTCTGAGCGCCGTTGGTCACATAGAGCCGTTCACCGGACGGATCGAAGGCCAGCCCGTTGGGCATCGCCGAGTAGAGTTCGGCGGGGGTTCGCTTGGTCGAGACGGTCTCGCTGATCTCGCCGGTTGCCGCAGTGAACACCGTCAGTGAATCGTCGCCGGAATTGGCACAGACGACATGCCGGCCGTCGGGTGAACGGGCGAGCGCCGAGGCATGCCGGCCCACGAGCCGCTCCTGCACCGCTCCTGTCGCCAGGTCGATCACGCTGACCGAGCCTTCGGCCGAGGTGTGTCGGATCGGATCGACCCGCACTCGGGTGCCCTTGCCCGCCGCCCCGGTGAGATCCTCCGGACCCGGCCGGCGGCCGCCGAGGTTACTGACAAACGCCCGGCCTTCGGCGAGCACGACGTCGAACGGAGCGACACCCACCTCGAAGGTTCGCAGGACCTTCCCCGTGGCGGCGTCGAGTTCCAGCAGCCGATTCGAAAGGTTGCCACAGACATAGAGTCGGGTGCCGTCTGCGGAGAAGGCGAGACCGGCTGGAATCTCGGCGGCCCGCTCCGGGGCGTTCGCCGGGGGCAGTGGCAGGGTGTGCGAGGCCGTCACGCTCTCGCCATCGACGGCGAAGAACTTGATCGATCCATGGACGTTGCTCATCGCCAGCCAACGACCATCCGGAGAAAAGATGAGCCCCGTGTAGCTCTCGATCGCTGCGGTGTCGGGTTCGAGATTCCGGTCCGAGGGCTTGGTGGGGGGTGTCGTCAGTTGCTCCGCCGGCGGCCGCACCCGGGCGATGATCTCGCTGTCGGCCGCCTTCAGGATCACCACCTCGTTGGTCTTCCCCGAGGTCGCGATGAGTCGGCCGTCGGGCGAGATCGCCACCACCTGGGGCCGCAGGCCGGGCAGTTCGATCTGCTTCCCGGCCGGATCGACGAGCTGATTCACGGGCGTCATCTGCGTGCCGTCGGGCCGGCGGCCGACCACCGAGGTGTCCGACGGCGTCGCCGGAGAGTCGTCGCCACCGCTTCGTTCGGCCTGCGTGGTGAGGAATGCCGCCAACGCAGGCAGGTCGTCGGTGGCGATCAGGTCCACCCCGGCCGCGGCCAACTCCCGCCAGCAGGCCGGGTCCTCGGGGGTCGCCCAGAACCGAATCCGTTGTCCGCGGGCATGGGCTCGTTCGACGAGGTGTCGTAACTCTTTCCGCTGCTCAGCGGGCATCTCGTTGCCGCCGAACCATGAGAACCTCTTGCTCCACTGGTCGCTCACGAGGGGCATGAGCGCCGCGGGCCGGTCGTCACGGGTGAGATCCTCGAGCCGGCCGTCGACGCCGACGAGCCGCTCGGGATCGGAGGCGATCAGGTCGATCGGCCGGCTCCCGCTGACCACGACCTCGAGCGGCGCAGGGCGACCCGCAGTCGCTACGAGAAACGGCCGCAGCGGCTCGAGCTCTCGCGCCAGCAGCCGGTAGGCCTCCTCGGCGTCCGACTTGATATCGACCAGCAGCAGAAACCGGTCACTCCCGGGCTGCACTGTGCCTTCGGCCGCGAGTCTGGCCCGCAGCGGCTCCAGGTAGAGTCGTCGGAGGGTTCGCTCGGGCCGGAGCTCATGGCGGTCGTGACCGACCAGAAGGTGGCCGTCCACTGGAAACACGTCGGCCTCGACGTTGCAGAATCCCCAGGCCAGCGCGTCGGCCAGCGGCCGCTCGTGCCGGTAGTCGTTGTGGGCGTGGGCGGCGGGGAGGGACTTGACGGAGGCCGGCGGCGGGACGGCTGCATCCGCTGACTTCGTTGGCTCCGCCTGGCCGGCGGCAGTCAATTCGGAGAAGTTGACCCGATAGACCAGCTCCGCAGCGCCCGTCTCGGCATCGAAGACTCGGAACAAGAGGTGCGGCACCTCGGTATCGGTCTGCATCCAACGGATGTCGAGCAGGGCGTAGGAATGCTTCGACCTCGACACCGGGGTCACCCGCGTGGAATTGAATTCCGGTCCCTCGATCTGATTGAGCCCGGCGAACTGGAGTTCGACCGCGTCGTAGCCGAGAGCCCCGCGCAGCCGACAAACCTCCCCGTAGTGCTGGTCTCCCGTGAGAAAAACCACGTGCTCGGCCCGTTGCTGGCGGATCAGATCAAACAGCCGCTGCCTGGCCCGGGGAAACTCGGCCCAGGTCTCGGAGCCGGTGTCGGCGTCGAGCAGGATCTGATAGCCAGAGACCACGAGTCGAAGGTCGGCGGGCTCGGCCAGCCGCTCGGCCAGCCAGGCCCACTGTCGGTCACCGAGCGTGTCCGCCTCCGGACCGGGCGGCTCACGGTTGAACCGCGGATCGAGCAGGATCACCTGGAGCGTCTTGCCGTGGGTCTGAAACCGCTTGGCGTAGTAGACGCCGTCACGCTCGGCTGGAATCTCATCGGCCAGTTGCCAGAAGTCGCGAAAGATCTCGCGGCTCTCCCCCTTGAGCGGATACTCGCCGCCGGCATCATTGAAGCCGAAGTCATGGTCGTCCCAGGTCGCCAGCCAGGGAGCCCGCTGCCTCAATTCCTGGAACCCAGGCTTGCCCGCGAGCGTGGCGTAGCAGTCGCGGATGAACTGCGGCGAGTCCTTGGTGTCGGCGTAGACGTTGTCCCCGATCCAGAGCACGAGATCGGGATTCGTCTCGACGCAGGCCGCGATCGACGGTGCGGGCTCATTCTGACGGTGGCAGGCGAGGATGGCGATCCGCTCGATGTCGGCCGATCGAGCTTCGCCGCGACAATCCCAGGCGCCCGGCACCAGACTCACCAGCGCGAACAAAAGGGCCAACAGCGGCCTGAAACGTCCCCATGCGGGCTTGCAATGCATGTCTGCCTATCTTTCTCCGAGTCGGGCCGCCGCGGCCGTGCCGGCTCGGACGTGCACCTGGGAATTGAACGCGATCACGATTCGATCCTGGGCCCCGCGGTAGGGCAGGCCGCTGTGAAGGAGATACGAGGGAAAAAGGAGCAACAGGCCATTCTCCAGCGGCATGTCGAGAGAGCCCTTCAGATAGCGGTTGCCGTAATCCACGTACTGCCCGCCGGTGAGGAACGGGCAGTAGAACCGGCTGCCACCGTTGGGCGCGCCACCCCCCGGCTGCCGGCCCGACTCGCCGATCTCGAGGTAATAGATGCCGCACCAACTGCAGCCATGGTGATGGTGGGCATCGTGAAAACCGGCCTCGTTGGTGATGTGATACCAGCTATCCTTGATCGACACGATCAGGTCGTCGGGCGGCACCTCGTTGCCGTTTGCGATGCTGGCGGCGGCGGCCACCGTCTCCTCGATGAATCTCGAGAGGTGCGTGAGGCTTTCGTGAGGCTGCCGCAGGAGATCGAAGGTTCCCTCGTGCAGCCCCCGCGGCGACTTCATGCCCTCGGCGACGCCACTTGCGACGGGCCGCTCCTGCCTGGCTTGCAGTCCCCGAAGGAAGGCTATGATGGCATCGCGGTGGGCGGCGTGGTTGGCCCAGGGCCTGAGAAAAAACATCGTCGGCCAGGCCTGCACGCCGCGGAATCCCGGGCTCGAACTGGCGTTTCCTTCCGGCTTCGTCATCACGTTTCTCCCTTCATCCGGCGCATCCCGCGAGACGGGATATGGAGTCGATCACCATGGCCACATCGCCGAATCATCAATTGCAGATCACCCCTGCCTTCCCGACCCTGATCGGACGGATGCAGGTGGCCGGCGCCGAGGTGACGAACGAGCAACTCGCGGCCCTCGTGCTGGAGCGGGAACGGACGAGCCCGAGTCACGATCATGCCAACTTCGGCGGCTGGCACTCCCGCGCGGATCTCCTCGACTGGCCGGGCGACGCCGTGGCCCGGCTCCGCGGCTGGATCACCGAAGCCCTGCAACAGGTCGTGCAGGCCTCGGCCCAGCTGCCCGAGAGCCAGGCCCGCACCGCCCCGCCCCGCGGGGCCTTCAACGTCTCGGCCTGGGCGAATGTCGCCCGCCGCGGAAACTACCATCGGATGCATAACCATCCGTCGAGCGCCTGGTCGGGCTGCTACTACGTGACCGGCGCGGGATCCGAGGATTCGCTGGCCGGGGTACTCGAGTTCTACGATCCCCGCCCCTTCACCGAGATGGTCGAGGTACCAGGCACCCCCTACGGCCAGCGAATGCTGATCCGACCCGTGCCGGGACTCCTCGTCATGTTTCCGAGTTGGCTGTATCACTTCGTGCATCCCATGGCCAGTGACACGCCTCGGATTTCGATCGCCTTCAACGCCACCTGGCGGCCGTCGTGAGCCAATCCTCTCCAGACCCGGCGGCCCTGCGGGAGGCCCTGGTGGCCTCGCCTGCCCTGTGTCCACTCGCGTGGAACGACGACCGGACGACCGTGTTGTTCGCCAAGCTGAGTGAGGCCGACTACCGGGCGGCGAGTTTTCTCGACCGCCGGGCCCTGCAGCCCGGCACGCCGACCGGAGCAGTGCCCTGGTCGCTCGCCGAGCCCTGGCTCGTCGACCTGCCGCGGCGGTGCAACTTCATCTTCCACATTTCGCACTGCGGATCGACCCTGCTCTCCCGGCTGATCGGCACCGCGCCCGGTGTCTTCTCGGTCCGCGAGCCCGGCATTCTCCGGGGCCTCGGCGGCACGGATTCCGAGGCCCGGATCGATGCCGTCCTCGGGCTGCTGTCGCGGGTGTTCCAGCCGACCGAGCGACCGCTGGTCAAGGCGACGAGCGTCGTCAACGCGGTAGCGGACCGGCTGATGGCCCGGGCACACGATTCCCGGGCCATCCTGATCGGCCTGCCAGCCGAAACCTTTCTGGCCGCGGTACTCGACGGCTCCCGCAGCGACATCGAGTCGCACGCCGAAGACCGGCTCGCGCGGCTGATCGGGCTCGGCTTGGTGAAGCCGGAAGCGACGGCAACCAGCCTGGGTGAACACGCGGCGGCAGCCTGGGCCTGCGAGACGGCTACCTTGGGAGCACTCGCGACGGCTCACCCGCACCGCACGCACTGGATCGACTTCGACCGATTCCTGGTGAGTCCCGCCGCGACACTCGCCGCATCGATCGCATTCCTGGGCCACACGGGCGACGTCGCGACGATCCTGGCCGGGCCGCTGATGCACCGCTACGCCAAGAAGACCGAGGTCGCCTACGACAGCGACCTCCGCACCTCCCTGCTGGCGGCGTCCCGTGAACGGCACGGTCACGAGATCACCGCCGGCTTGGAATGGCTCGATCGCCATGGCTTGCACGACCTCGCGACAGACGTCACGCCCTGACGCGGGCCGAGCGCCTGCCCAGAGCCTGATCCTCAGTCGAACTGGTGTGACGCCTCGCCGCCATTCCGCGACCCGAGGGCAGAATAAATCGCCGGATCGATCGTCTCACTGAGAAACCGCACCGAACTGTCGCCAAAGGCGAAGTTCGCGCCACCCGGGTGCTTGCTGCCGAAGCTCAATTCATAGGCGGCAAAGGCGGGCGATCCCTGCGGCACCCGCGGAGCGTTCATCGGCACACCGGTCGAGCCCAGCACCTCCGACATGTCGCCCTGATTCGAGGTGTCGATGTCGTCGCTGCCGATGAGCCAGTGATCCTTCCGGCCACGATTTGGCACATTTGACTCGCTTCGGATGCCCATCTCGGGCATCGTCAGGATGTCGGGCTCCGCTTCACCGAGCAGGATCGTGTTGCTCGTGCCGTCGCTGCACTCCCCGATCTTCGACCCGACCATGCCGTAGGACTTTCCGTTGTAGCGAATCCGTTGATGCGGAATCCGGTTGACGACGAGACCATCGAGATCGGCAACGTTCTCCACCGAACCGGAACCGCCCCACGGGGCTTCGACCGACTGCGGCCGCCGGTCGTTCGTCAGCGTGCCCGACACGCACGCCAGATAGTTGCTCGGAGCCCGCCGCTGCACGATCCAATTGTCACCGGAGATGTCGGCCACCTGGATCGGCATCTCCGAGGAAGCGCACCGGAACGCCTTCAGCGGCTGCTCGCAGACGTAGATGTTTCGGTAAAACTTGTTGTAGGCCCTATTATTGAGGGCCGCCTCGCCGGTGATGCCGGGCACGCCGAAGGCCCATTGGTAATTGCCCTCGCCGTCCTCCTGGAAGGTAAGCAATTCGTAGAGTCCTCCCTCTTCGATGAACGGCAGAATCAGGGCCGACCAGGCCGTGCCCACGCCGAATTCGGCCGCCATCGGAAAGCCCTTGCGGGCGTCGTGAAATCCCTGGCATGCCACGGACAACTGCCGGATGTTATTCGCGCAGCCCATCCGCCGAGCCGACTCGCGGGCACCCTGCACGGCCGGCAGCAAAAGCCCGATCAGAGTCGCGATGATCGCGATCACCACGAGAAGTTCCACGAGCGTAAAGCCGCTGCGGCGCTCACTTCGCCGATACATCGAAATCGAAAACATTGCTCTCTCCCTTCTTGACGGTGACTCGTAATGGCGTCGTGTCCGACGCCTCGTACTCTTCTGGAAAACGGTTCTTGACCCCGCCGGGCACCTCGCTCGGCTTCTGGTCGGCGGCGACGGTATTCCCGTTGCGGTCCACCCAGGCCACGAGCGAAACCTTGTAGTCGCCCGGCCAGATGCCGTTTTCACCCTGGGGATGGACGATGCTGTAGGCACCGTCGCCGCCGGTGATCCCGAAGCCGAAACCGTGACGGTCAGGGTTGAACTGGGTCACATCGGGAAAAAGACCGACCTTGCATCCCTCGACCGGCTTGCCGTCGATCCGAACCGTGCCGTGCACGCCGATCATCGGTGGCTTGCCGCAGCCGGTGATTCCGGCCAACACCACCGCCAGGGCAGTGAGCCGCCCAGCCCACGAGCCCGTGAAAAAACTGCCCCTCATGAACAACACGTCCTTGGTTTGGCTCCTTCGCGACACCTGAAATACCCGGCACCCGGGGGCGGCCCATCCACCCCCGGGTGCCTTGAATCACACGAACCGATCAGAGCGTGGCGAACGCCTTCTTCTTCACCGTGCCGGAGCTGGCCCGATCCTGCTCGGCCGAGAGGGCCGCGAAGGTGAGCTGGGTGACCGTGCCTCCGCTCGAGAGCGACGGGGCCGTGGCCGCCGAACTGGCGACGGGCACCGACGCCGAGACCACCTGAACACCGGCAGGAGCCACGTTGTAGTTGCCCTGGCCATACACGCCGCTGCCGTTGGCCCCCACGAGGTCGACCACGTTCGACACACCGTCGTAGTTGAAGTCGCCGGTCTGCCACGATGAGGCCGCCCCCGTGTTGAACACGCCGCCCGACTGCATCGCCACGAGATCGAACGGGTTGAACTGGCCGTCCATGTTGGCATCGCCGAGTGCGGCGAAGCCGACCGTGAGCCGACCGTCACCACCCACGATGTAGCCCACGGCCCGGCCAGCCGTGGAGGCTGCGGCTGCCGAGGTGATGCCGGCGGCCCCATTCCAGCCGCCACCGTTGCGGCCGGCGACGAGCGCCTGCCGAACAGCAGCCGCATTGAAGCCACCCGACGCCACGACCACCCCAGCCCGACCAAGCTCAAGGCTGCCCGCGGGATCGAGGGCGAGGTCGGAGAGGTTGATCCGGCTCGTGCCGGTGTCGACGACCACCTTCGCCCCGGCTGCCACGGTGAGCGGACCACCGTTCAGAGCGGCGACGTTCCGCAGGATCACCGTGCCTGCCTGAACGACCAGCCCGCCCGTGTGGGTGTTGGCCAGATCGATCACCAGCGTGCCCGAGCCGGTCTTGACGATCGTCTCGTCGCCGGAGTGCACCACCGTGTCGGTCACGGTCTGACCCGTGCCGACCTCGACCACGGTCTCGTTTCCGGCTGCTGCCGTTGTGAAGGCGTGCGCCGTCTGACCGGAGATCCCGACGAACTCGTAGCCGTTGACGGTCGCCGAAATCTCGACGTTGTCGATGGCCCACCAGTAGTCGTTCGAGCCGATCTGACCGAATCGCACCTGCATCGTGGACGCCCCGGCCGGAATCGTGGCCGTGAGCACCTCATGCCGGTTCACGCTCGGGTGCGTCGCCGAACCGGTCGACGTGTTGCCGTCCTGCGTCAGCAGGTTGGTCCACGTCGCACCGCCGTCGAAGGTCACCTCCACCACACCCGTCTGGTTGCCCTCGGCCGCACCGCCGCCACCGCCCTCGGGACGGAAGCTCGAGTCGAACTCGATCGTCACGGCCGACGACGTCACGGTCGCGAGGTCGATCACCGGCGTCCGGAGGATGCCGTTGAAGTCGCCCGGATCGTGGCTCTTGTCGTCCCACTCGTCGGTGTCGGCCACCGCGATCGTGCC
>CAMDDJ010000092.1 GCA_945891385.1 Candidatus Kuenenia stuttgartensis
TTCGGACGCGGGGCAGGATGACGGTCTCGAGCCGCCGCGACTTCTCGACCGCCAATTCGAAGTCGCGGTAGGCCTGGCGAACCTCGCCCTCGATCTGCCGCTGCAACTGGGTCCACTCCAGGCCCGTCTGCTGCCGGCTCAGTTGCGCCCGGCGGATGTTGCCCTGGTTGCGATTGAAGAGCGGCACGCTCGCCATGCCGCTGATGCCCCAGGACTCGGCGTTGCGTTCACCAAGGGCCGAGTTGTCGGTGAGCCCCCAGGGCGTGTACAGCACAAACACGTCCGGATACCGCTCCTTCACGGCCAGGTCGACTTCCGCGGCCGCTCGCGACATTCCGAGCTGGTAGGCCCGCAGATCGGGCCGGTTCATCGCTGCCAGGTCGAGAACCTGGTCGAGGCCGGGAACCTGGCTGAGCTCCGTGCGGATCGATCCGCGGAGTGCCAGCGGTGCGCCCGCGGGCGGAGGTAACGCCAGCGCCGTCGCCAGCCGTTCACAGGCCTTGTCGAGGGCGGCCTGGGCCTGCTCCCGCGTCAGGGCTGCGGCGTCGAGTTGGACGAGCACGCGATCCTGTTCGAGCGACGTGAGTTCGCTGTTGGCGACGAGCCGGTCGACGGTCGCCAACACCTCCTCCAGGCCGGCGATGCTCGCCTCGACATATCGGATCGTCTCGCGGGCGGCCAGCGCGTCGACATAGAGGGCATAGACGACGTCGATTTCGGTGCGGACCGCATCCTGGTACTGGGCGTGCACGACCTCCCGGGCCCGCTCGGCGGCAATCACCCGGTAGACCCGCTTCTGGTTGATGTCGAAAGGCTGGATGACGGTGATGCCGTAGCCCACCTCGCCGGGCCGCTGCTGTGAATACTCGCCGTAGGGTGCGTTGTCGACGCTGCCGAACACGAGCGGATTGCCCCGCAGGCCGGCGGTCAGCACGTCGGCGGTCGCCTTCGGGATCTCACGAAACTTTGCCTGCAGTGACAGCGACTGAGCGGTCACCAGATCGATTGCGGCGTCGAGCGTGAGGCCGTCTGGTGGTCCCTCTTCGTCGGCGGTCGGCAGTTCCAGCGGACCGCCGGCCGGCAAGTCGGCAGGGGAGAGCGGAGGAGGCGGGGCGAGATACTCGGGCTGCGACGGCGTGACCCCACCGATCGGGTTGGCGGCCGCCGACAACACATCAGGCTGCTGCGCCACCCGCATCGCGAAGCCGGGCAAGGGCCGGATCGCCGACTCGCCGCCCCCGGGTGGTGTTCCAAGCCGGTTGTACGAGCCGCCGGGAGTCGCCGCCGAGGCTGCTCGCCGGGATGCCTGCGCGCTCTGGCCCGCGCCGATCACGATCAGATCGTCGGCGAGTTCCTTCTGGGCTTGTGCGGCTGGCCCCAGGGCGAGTCCCGCAACGAGGAACAGCAGTGCCGTCGCCAGCCGCCGACGGTCGGTTGCGGATGGCGGGTTGCCAATCACGGTCTCCCCCTTGCAACGCAGCGTTGGTCACGAGCCATCGTGGCGGGCCGCGGCTTCCGCTGTTGAATGGTATCGGAGGCTTTGGCAGGGTGATGCGAGTCCCCGCACGCACTCTCGCGCCCCCTGCCCAGTTTTCCCAGTGTCTGGCTCGGGGAGGGTCGACGGCTGGATGTGACCACGCAGCCGCAAAAGCCCGCTGGGAGTGGCCATCCCCAAGGGGGGGAGGGTCCTGGAACTCTGGCCGCCTTGCCGGTTCAGTCGGGTCGACGTAAGGTTGGTTGAGGTAGGCAAGCCCGGGAAGAGTTCAGATCTCATGGCATTGCGTCGGCTCCAAATGCTCGTGGTGGTGCTGGCAGTGTTGGCCGGCCCGCAGCGGTGTTGCTGTGGGATACGGACGACGGCTGCTGGGGCGTCACAGGCCGGGTGCGAGGTGGCGGCGTGCTGCTCGTGTTGTATGGTTCCCGGAAAAGACGCCGCCGCCGACTCCGCCGAGGTATTGGCCGGTGAGGCAGGTCACCAGGTTTGTGCCTGTGCCGGTCCCTATGAAAGCAGCCAGCCCGACGACGGTGGTTGTCCGTCTCGTGGCAAGCCACGGCAGGCCTGGGACAGCGGTGCCGACGGACACATAGCCAAGTTTCGTCCCGCCCCGGCCATCGAGCCGTGGGTCGGTGTCGGTCTTGCCACCGCGAGCCTCGTGACGACGAGCAGCAGGGCGCCGGTTCGGTATCGTGGCGAGCGCGACGCGCTCGGCGGCCGCAGTCTGCTTCTGCGGCTCCAGATTCTGCGCTGCTAGGTCCGCCGCTGTTCGCGGCTGAGTCCACGTTGTTTCGGTGGCGTTGTTCCCTCTGACAGCGTCGCCCTTCCGGCGGACGCTGCGGTGCGCTCCGCACTCTGTGTTTCTCCTCGATCACCTTTGGAGATTGGTCCATGCATACTTTGCATACCGGTTTTGGTCGGGCTGGCGTGGCTTCCCTCGTGGTTCGGGTTCTCGCCGCCGTCGCGATGCTGCCCTGCGGATCGGTGCTCCAGGCCGGCGAACACGGCGACCACGAGCACGGCACAGGCGCCAACGGCGGGCTCATCCTGCCGCTGGGCCGGGAGAACTACCACATCGAGCCCGTCTTCGAGTCTGGTGGAGTGCTTCGCCTCTACCTTTTGGGTGCCGATGAGACGCGCGTCCAGGAGACGGAGCGTCAGACACTCAAGGCGTTTGTGAAGCTTGCCGGAGGGCGGGAGACGGTTGCGATCGAGATCGCGGCCGAGCCCCAGGAGGGCGATGCCGAAGGGATGACATCGCGGTTCAAGGGCGTGATCCCGGAATCGCTCCGCGAATCGCAGGTCGACGTGATGATCCCCAACCTGCGAATCGAGGGGCAGCGGTTTCGCGTCGGGTTCTCCTCGGTGATACCCGAGCACCACGACGATGGCGCGATGCCGGCCCCGTTGGCTGAGGACGCATCCGCGGCGCTCTTTCTGACGCCCGGCGGCAGGTATACGGAGGCCGACATTGAGGCCAATGGGCGGGTCACGGCCAAGCAGAAGTTCATGGGCTTCATGGCCAAGCACGACATGCACCCGAAGCGGGGAGACCTGATCTGCCCGATCACCGAAACGAAGGCCAATCCGGCCTGCACCTGGGTGGTCGGCGGCCAGGTCTACCAGTTTTGCTGTCCGCCGTGCGTGGAGGAATTCGTGCGGCAGGCCAAGGAATCCCCCGATCAGATCAAGGAACCCAAGGCGTATGTCAAGCAGTAAGCCGCCGCGGGATGCCATGATGGCGACCCACCGGCAATATGACCCCTGGTGGCGATTCGGGCTCGCCTGCGTGTTCGTCATAGGCGGCGGGATCGCCATGGCCCACGAGGGTCACGAGCCGCTGCCGACCAAGGGGGTGCTGGTCGATGTCGAGGCCGGCACGATCGCCCTGAGTCGCGTCGCCCATCAGGCCTTGGGGGTGGCCACCGCGGAGGTCGCCACGCGACCGTTCGTCGATCGCACCCTGGCCTACGCCCGACTGATTCCAGGCTGGAATCGGCATGCGTTTGCGGCCACTGGGATCGCCGGCAGGGTCGTGGCAATCCACGTGCGGGCGGGCGATTCGGTGGAGGCAGGCCAACGACTGGCGACGCTCCAGAGCCTCACGCTCGAGACGATCCAGCTCGAATTGCTCGCCGCTCGCGCGGAGTACGACCTCGCGACGCGGAATCTCGACCGGCTCACGTCGCTGGTCGAGGCGCGGGTGGCGACGGGCCGTGAACTCACCGAGGCTCGTGCCCGCTGGCAGCAGATGGCGGCAGCCAGCCAGGTGGCCCAGGCAAAGCTCCTGGGACTGGGGCTTCCGGCGGATGTCGTGACCGGGATCGCCCAGGGTTCGCGGCCTCCCTTGGGTAGCCTGATGGAGATCGCGAGTCCGATCGGCGGCACCGTGATGCACGTCGAGGCCATGAACGGCGATACGGTGCAGGGCAACGAGCACCTCTTTGAAATCGTAGATCTCGCGGAGGTTCTGGCTGAAATCCAGGTGCTCGAGCGGGACGTCCAGCGGATCTCCGTCGGGCAGCCGGTGGAAATCGTCCTGTCCGCCTTTCCGGCACAGCCAATCGAGACGTCCGTGCAGACCCTGGGCCTGATGCTGGCCCCGGACACGAAGCTCGCCACCGCCTGGGCGACGGTGGTCAATCCTCCTGCGGTTCCGGCCCGGTATCTCCCCGGGATGACCGGCCGGGCGCATCTGCTCGGGCCGTCGAGGCCGGACCGAATCGCCGTGCCCGCCGAAGCCCTGATGACCAACGGCCTGGAAAAGTTCGTGCTCGTCGAGGAAGCGGCCACCCGGGAAGGGTTCGAGTATCGCAAGCAGAACGTGATCATCGACGGGAGGGGCTCGGGCCTGGTTGGGCTGCGGGATGGCAGCGTCTTTCCCGGCGACCAAGTGGTGACCGCCGGCAGCCACGAACTCGGCGGCTTCTTCGTCGCGGAGAGCATCAGGCTGAGTCCCGAGGCCGAGGTCAACATGGGCCTGCGGACCGAACCGGCCGGCCTGCATGCGATCGACGAGGTGCTCGAGTTCGACGGGCTGGTCGATATCCCCCCCGGTTCCCGGGCCGTAGCCAACGCGCTCGTCGAGGGGCGGATCACGCGGATCGCCTGCCGGAACGGGCAGTCGGTGTCGGGTGGCGAGGTGATCGCCGAGATCACGAGCCTCGAGGTGCTCGACCTGCAACTGGAACTCATTCAGGCTGCCGCCGAGCGACGCATGCAGGAGGAGAGCCTGGCCAGGCTCCGCGTGCTCGACACGACCCAGAGCGTTCCACAGCGACGGGTTTGGGAGACGCAGACGGCCGCGATCTCGGCGGCCGAGCGGGTCGACAGCCTGTCCCGCACGCTGCAGGGAGTCGGCTTTTCGGGTGACGAGGTCGAGGCGATGGCGACCGAGGGCAGGATTTTCCCCACCGTTCAGCTTCGGGCTCCGGTCAGCGGCACGATCGTGCGGCTCGACGCGGTTCAGGGGCAGGTCGTCCAGCCCCATCAGGTCGTCGCCGAGATTCACGATCCCCGGCATGTCTGGGTTCGGGGCCATCTGGCCGAGCCCGAGGTCGGCCGGCTGTCTGCCGCGGAGGCGGCCGTCGCGGTGCGGGTGCGCTTCACGTCGCTGCCCGAAGCGGTGTTTGTCGGCAGGCTGGCCCGACGGGGCGTTGCGGTCGATCTGGTCGATCGCACCCTTCCGGTGTGGGTGGAAATCGACGTGCCGGACGGCACCGTGCTGCAGCACAACATGCTCGCGCGGGTCACCCTGCCCGTGGCCCAGGCTGCCCCCACACTCGCCGTGCCCGCGACCGCGATCGTGCGGCAGGGCACCCGATCCTTCGTCTTCGTTCAGGATGCCGACGGGTCGTTTCGCCGCCAGCCGGTCGAACTCGGTCCACGCGATGACCAACTGGTGTCGGTCACGCAAGGGCTGATGCCGGGCGAGAACGTGGCGGTCGCCGGCGTGGTGGACCTGCAGACGGCCTTCGCCTCGATTCGGTAGCCGGCAGGAGCCCGCCGCATGCTCAACGCGATTATCGCCTTCTCGCTCCGAAACCGGCTGCTCGTGCTGATCGGCGGAGTTGTGGTGCTGGTGGCCGGCAGCCTGACGCTCCGCCAGATGCCGGTCGATGTCTTCCCCGACCTCAATCGCCCCACCGTCACGGTGATGACCGAAGCCCCGGGCCTGGCCCCCGAGGAGGTGGAGACGCTCGTCACCCGACAGCTCGAATACCTGCTCAACGGCGCGACGGGGGTCCGGCGGGTGCGGTCTGCCTCGGGGATCGGCCTTTCGATCGTGTGGGTAGAATTCGAATGGGGTACGGACATCTTTCGCGACCGACAGATCGTCGCAGAAAAGCTCCAGCTGGCTCGATCGAAACTGCCGGCGGACGTCAGTCCGGTCATGGCCCCGATCTCGTCGATCATGGGCGAGATCATGCTGCTCGGATTGCGCGACACCCGGGCCCCGGAAACCGCTTCCGAGGCCCGGGAGCAGCAGCTCAGTCTGCGAACGCTCGCGGAATTCACGATTCGCAATCGGCTCCTGGCGATCGAGGGCGTGGCCCAGGTGACCGTGATGGGGGGCATCCTCAAGCAGTATCAGATCATCACCTCGCCGGCGCGGCTCGCTGCCCAGGATGTCACGCTTCAGCAATTGGTCGAGGCGGCGACCAAGGCCAACGTGCTCGCGGGGGGAGGCATCCTGGAGGGAAAGAACCGCGAATCGTTGATTCGCATCAGCGGCCAGTCGTACACACTCGACGAGGTCGGCGACACGCCCGTCGTCTGGCGTGTGCCGCGGCCCGTTCTCATCAAGGACGTCGCCGACGTCAGCTTTGGTGGTCCGGTCAAGCGGGGGGATGGATCCGTTCAGGTCAAGCAGGGTGGGCGGTTGGAGGGAGGGGCCGCCGTGATTCTCGGGGTGCAGAAGCAGCCCGGTGCCGACACGCTCACCCTCGATCGGCTGATCGACGCCAGCCTCGATCAGCTTGAAGCGGACCTTCCCTCGGGCGTGATGATCGAGCGGCGGGTGTTTCGTCAGGCGGATTTCATTCGGTCGGCCATCGACAACGTGGTGGAGGCGGTTCGTGACGGCGCCCTGTGGGTCGTCGTGGTGCTCTTCCTGTTCATGTGGAACTTCCGGGTGAGCGTCAGCTCCCTGACGGCGATGCCTCTCTCGATCCTGCTGACGGTGCTCGTGTTTCGCTGGTGGGGAATCACGATCAACACTATGACACTCGGCGGGATCGCGGTCGCCATCGGCGACCTGGTCGACGACTCGATCGTCGACATCGAGAACATCTACCGACGGCTGCGGGAGAATCGCCGCAAACCGCAGCCCGACAATCCGCTCAGGGTCGTATTCCTGGCCTCCGCCGAGGTGCGGAATTCGATCGTCTATGCGACGCTGATCGTGGCCCTGGTGGTGGTGCCGCTGTTTTCGCTCTCCGGGCTGGAGGGCCGATTGTTCGCCCCGCTCGGTCTGTCGTACGTCATCTCGCTCCTCTGTTCCCTGGTGGTCTCGCTCACGATCACCCCGGTGCTGGGCTTCTATCTGCTGGGCAACTCACGGCTGCTCGATGATGCCGAAGATTCGGTTCTCCTTCGCGTTCTCAAGCGGGTCGACGCCTGGGTGTTGCGGCACACGCTGCGGCATGCCCGGGCCGTGTTGCTCGTCACCGCGGTGCTGGTGGCTGCAAGCCTGACGCTGATCGGTTGGATGGGGGGTGAGTTTCTGCCCGCCTTCAACGAGGGGACGCTGACGATCAGCGTGCAGACTGAGCCGGGCACGAGTCTGGCCGAGAGCAGCCGCGTGGCCGGACTGGTCGAATCGCTGGTTTTGGACGTGCCCGAAGTAGTGAGCCTCGCCCGCCGGACGGGGCGGGCGGAACTCGACGAGCATGCCGAGGGGGTGCACTCGTCTGAGATCGACGTGCGGCTCGAGCCGTCGGAGCGGCCACGGCCGGGCCGACTGGCCGCAGCCCTGCAGCTGATCCCGGTGGCGCATCTCTGGGGCTCTGAGCGGGTCGGCCGGCCTCGAGACGAGGTGATCGCCGACATTCGCGACCGGATCACCAACATTCCCTCCCTCCGGCTCAACATCGGCCAGCCGATCTCACATCGCCTCGACCATGTGCTCTCGGGCGTGCGGGCCCAGGTCGTGGTCAAGGTGTTTGGGCCAGACCTGCGGGAATTGCGGGCGGTCGCGGTCGACATCGAGCAGCGGATGTACGGGATCGAAGGCGTGGTCGACCTGCAGGTGGAGCCCCAGGTGGAGATCCCGCAGGTGCGGCTCAGGGTCGACCATCGGGAGGCCGCCCGCCACGGCCTCGCCCCCGGCGACGTCGCCGCCCTGCTCGAGACGGCGTACAGGGGGCGGGTGGTGTCCCAGGTGTTCGACGAAGATCGGTATTTCAGCCTGGTCGTGTGGTACGACGAGGAATCCCGCAACAGTCCCGAGGTCATCAATCAGACGATCATCGACACCCCGTCGGGTCGTCGCGTGGCCCTCGGGCAGGTGGCGGAGGTGCTGGAGACGACCGGTCCCAACACCATCAACCGCGAGCACGTGCAGCGCCGCATCGTGGTTTCATGCAACGTCGCCGGCAGGGATCTGGCGAGCGTGGTAGGCGAGATCACCGCGGCCCTCGAGCCATTGCGCGGGCGGCTGCAGGAGCTGCCCGGCGATTACTCCCTGGAACTCGGCGGTCAGTACCAGGCCCAGCAGGAGGCGACGCTGCGGCTTTTGGTGCTGGGTGCCGTCGCGGTGGTCGGCGTCTTTCTCCTGCTCTGCAAGGCGCTCGAATCGTGGCGGGCGGCCGTGCAGGTGTTGGTCAACATTCCCTTGGCGGCGATGGGCTCGGTCGTCGCCCTGATGATCGTGAACCAGCCCTCGGCAGAATCCTTGGCGGCTGCAGCCTGGTGGGAGTGGCCGCGGGTCTGGGCGGAAGCGACCAGGCTTTCGCTGGCCCACTGGGTGGGATTCATCACGCTGATCGGGATCGTGAGCCGCAACGGGATCATGATGATCTCGCACTACATTCATCTGATGAAATACGAAGGCGAGGTCTTCGGCGAGCAGATGGTGATCCGGGGAAGCCTGGAGCGGCTTGCCCCGGTGATGATGACGGCCGTCACCTCCTTTATCGGGCTCTTGCCCCTGCTGTTCGGTGCGGGGCAGCCGGGCAAGGAGATCCTCTATCCGCTCACGGTCGTCGTGTTCGGTGGCATGCTCGGTTCCACGATCCTCGACCAGATCGTGACCCCCGCCCTGTTCTTCGCCCTCGGCCGCCATGCGGTCGGCCACTCGGGGGACGCCACATCAGACGCCGAGACCCAGCAGATGGCCGAGCGTCTGTTTCCCGATTCGCCTCGGGCGTGAGCCGCGCGGCGGCGCGATCAATGATCGGTCGCGGCGTTGGCGATCCGTTCGAACTCGTGCACGAAGAGGCCGCTCCTGAGCTTCGGCTCGAACCAGGTGCTCTTGGGGGGCATGATCTCGCCGGCGTCGGCGACGGCGAGGAGTTCGTCGGGGCTCGTCGGATGCATCGAAAAGGCCACGCCCTCCGCACCGGCCCGCCGGGCGAGCTCGTCGCAGCCGCGGATCCCACCGACGAACTCGATCCGAGTGTCGGTCCGCGGGTCGCCGATGCCGAGGATCGGCGCGAGCACCCGGTCTTGGAGGAGCGAGACATCGAGGCTGGCGATCGGATCGCGGCGCTCGATCGACGCCTCGGGAAACGTCAGCGACCACCAGGAACCGTCCACGAACACGAACACCTGCCCGGGGCGGGGCGGCGTGCCGGCGGTGGCCGGCGCGACATCGCCGACGCCTCGCAGGCGGTCGAGAAACTGCTCGCTCGAGAGGCCCTTGAGATCCTTGACTACGCGGTTGTAGGGCAGGATGCGGAGCTGGTCGTGGGGGAAGACGACGGCGAGAAAACGGCCGTATTCCTCGCGGCCGGTGTGGCCGAGGTGGTTGGCCTGCGAGGCCGCGGCCGCCCGCTCGGCGCCCGCGGAGCGATGGTGGCCGTCGGCTATGTACAGGAGTTCGAGCTGCTTGAAAGCGTCGACGTAGGGCCGGGCGTCGGCGACGGTCCAGCCGGTGTGCTGCACGCCGTCGGGAGCCGTGAAGTCGAAGGCCGGCGTGCCCGCCGCGTCGGCCGCCATGCGGGCGGCGAGCGTGCCGCCGGCGAGATCGCGAAAGCAGAGGAAGACCGGTTCGGCATGGCAGGCCGTGACGAGCAGGTGCCGGGTGCGGTCGTCTTCCTTGTCGGGGCGGGTCTTCTCGTGCTTGCGGATTTCACCTGAACGATACTGCTCGGCCTCGACGCAGCAGACCAGGCCGAGCTGGGCCACGCCCTCGCGAACCTGCCGGTAGAGATAGACGGCGGGCTCCGGATCGCGGACGAGCGTGCCGGCGGCGATCATCGCCTGGAGATTGGCGTGGGCTTTGGCGTAGACCTCGGCGGCATGGCCGTCGGTCTCCGGCGGAAGGTCGATCTCGGAGCGGACCGCGTGGAGAAACGACCGGGGTTTGCCGGCCGCCCGCTCCCGGGCCTCCTCGGTCGAGATCACGTCGTAGGGGTCGCTTGCCACCTCGGCGGCAAACTGGGACGGCGGTCGGAGGGCGGCGAACGGGTGAATTCGGATCATGAAGGGCTCGTCGGGCGGAGATGGAATTCGCGGGGGAACAGATGCCAGGCAACATAGCGGCGGCCGCGCCGCGGCTGCAAACCGCGTCGGGCGATCCTCCCGGCTTCGGGCTTGCACAAGTCAGGAAATCCCAGGTGACAGACCGGGTTTCACCAGGCATACTCTCGGCCGATTCCTGGGGCGGCGGTTGGGTCGCCTCGCCGATCTCGATGTGGGGGAGGTTCGCTGTGATACGGTTCGAAAACGCACGTTTCGAGAAGCAGCGTCGAGCCTTTACGCTCGTCGAACTTCTGGTCGTGATTGCCATCATCGCCACTCTGATCGGCCTCCTGCTGCCGGCTGTGCAGAGCGCCCGCGAGGCGGCTCGGCGAACGCAGTGCCAGAACAATCTCAAGCAGCTCGCCCTCGGGGCGATCAACCATGAGGGCGCCCAGAAGTCGTTCCCGTCGGGTGGGTGGGGCTATTTCTGGGTCGGCGACGCCGACCAGGGTTTCGGCGAGGATCAGCCCGGCGGCTGGCTATTCAGCATCCTGCCCTTCATCGAAGAGGGCGGGCTCTTTGATCAGGCCGGCGACGGCAATCGAACCCTGGCATCACAGCAGCAGTTGGAGGGCGCCAGGCGGACCGTCACAAGTCCGATCAGATCGCTCAACTGTCCCTCGCGGCGGGCTCCGATCGCCTATCCCAAGCCCCAAGACGGTACGTTCGTCGCCCACAACGCCGCGCGGAACCCGGCCGGTGGCAATGTCGCAGGCCGGACTGATTATGCGATGAACAGCGGTGATGAGAACGTGACCGAGTATGACGGCAATGGCTTTCCGTCGAGTGTGGGTGCAGCGGCCCAATTCAAGTGGTGCAACGACCGCCTGGGGCGGCCGCTGCGGAGCTGTGGCCTGACCCGACTCCTGTCCGGAATCAGCTTTGCCCGCAGCGAGATTGGCATCAAGGACATCCCCGATGGCACGAGCCACACCTACATGATCGGCGAGAAGTATCTCAATGCCGCGAACTACACCAACGGCACCGATCCTGCCGACAACGAGACCTGGTGCACCGGTGCGAACAACGACAATTTTCGCGCGGGGTATGCCGCCCCGGCTCGGGACCGTGCCGGGGTCACTCAGCACAACGTCTTCGGCAGCGCCCATGCCGCCAGTTGGGTGATGGCCTACGCCGACGGCCATGTGAAGCCGCTGAGCTTCGACATCTCGGCGGCGATCCAGCGGGGGGCGGCCCATCGGGCGGACGGGAACACCGGGCCGTGATCGACCGGGGCGGGTTCGTGCGGGCCCACTGCTGTCGCGGATGGGGAAGCATATTTTTCGTGCAAGGGAGCAAGTGGTGAAGGTGCGTCTTATCGGGCGGTTGGTCGTCATCGCTGGGCTCGTGGCTGCGGGCGGCTGCGGCATGATGGGGGCGAGTCAGGTCGCGCCGCCGAGTGTGCGGCCGGAAGCTGCGGCTGCAGCGGCAATCTCGGCCCTCGATGCCAACGGCGACGGCCGGCTGGACGAGGCCGAACTCGCCGCCTGCGCGTCGCTCGCGGCGGTGGTGGCCCGCTGGGATGCCGACCAAGACAAGTCGCTGTCGCAGCCCGAGATCGAGGCGGGTCTCACGCAGATGATGGGGGCCGGCGTGGGTCTCGTGGGCGTCTCCTGCCGGGTCACACGCAATGGCAAGCCCGTGCCGAACGTCGAGGTGCGATTCGTGCCGGAGGACTTTCTGAGCGGCGTTGTGAAGGCCGCCTCGGGCACGACCGATGCCGACGGCGTCGCGGAAGTCGCGATTCCGCCTGCCGACCGTCCGGCCGACCAGCAGGATCTAACGCTGATGCAGGTGGGCCTGTATCGGGTCGAGGTCACGGGCCCCGGCGTGAGCGCGGCCGCGAAGCCGCTCGGCTGGGCCGTCGACCCGACGGACCGCGGCGGCACGAACCCCCGCTTCGATCTGGCCAAGGACGGCCGCTGAGCCCCGTGTTCGATGCCTTCGCGGGCCAGGCCGGTTCGGACTCGTTTCCCGCTCCGAAATCACGTCTTTC
>CAMDDJ010000093.1 GCA_945891385.1 Candidatus Kuenenia stuttgartensis
GCCGACATCGCCGTCGGCTCGACGCAGCGGTTCGGGATGCCGATGGGCTGCGGCGGGCCGCATGCCGCCTACCTCGCCTGCCGCGACGAGTTCAAGCGGTCATTGCCAGGTCGACTCGTGGGGGTGAGCGTCGATGATTCCGGCCGGCCGGCCTACCGGCTCGCGCTGCAGACCCGCGAGCAGCACATCCGCCGCGAGAAAGCCACGTCCAATATCTGCACCGCGCAGGTGCTCCCCGCCGTTGTGGCCTCGATGTATGCCGTTTACCACGGCCCCGACGGGCTCGCCGCGATCGCTCGGCGGATCGCGGGGCTCACGGCCGTGTTGGCTACGGGCCTCGAGCAGTTGGGCATGCAACTCCGTCACGGCAGGGCCTTCGACACGCTGGCCATCGCGACCGGCGACCGCACGGAGGTGATCCTTTTGAGGGCCTCAGCGGCCGGCATGAACCTGCGCCGGCTCGACGCGGAGTCCCTCGGTATTTCGCTCGATGAGACCACCTCGCCGGCCGATGTCGTTCGGCTCTGGGAAGCGTTCGTTGAGCCGGGGCAGGCGGTGCCGGAGTTTGCGGCCTGTGAGCGGGCGGGCGGCTCGCTCCTGCCCGAGAGCCTGCGGCGGGAATCGTCGTTTCTCACCCATCCCGTCTTCCATGCCCACCGCAGTGAGACGGCGATGCTCCGCTATCTCCGCGAACTCGCCGACCGTGATCTCGCCCTCGATCGCAGCATGATTCCGCTGGGCAGCTGCACGATGAAGCTCAATGCCACCAGCGAGATGATCCCGATCACCTGGCCCGAGTTCGCCGAGATCCATCCCTTCGCCCCGGCGGAGCAGCGGGAAGGCTATGCGATTCTGGAGCGGCAGCTGGTGGCCTGGCTCTCGGAGGCGACTGGCTACGCCGGCATCAGCCTTCAGCCCAACGCCGGGAGCCAGGGGGAGTATGCGGGCCTGCTCGCGATCCGAGCCTGGCAACGGGCCCGGGGGCAGGGGCATCGCGACCTCTGCCTGATCCCGGCCTCCGCGCACGGCACCAATCCTGCCAGTGCACAGATGACGGGCATGGACGTGGTGGTGGTCGGCTGCGATGCGGATGGCAACATCGACCTCACCGATCTGGAGGCCAAGTGCCACGAACACACCGACCGGCTCGCCGCCGTGATGATCACCTATCCGAGCACCCACGGCGTGTTCGAGACGGAGATCACGCGGCTGTGCGAAATCGTGCACACCCATGGAGGCCGCGTCTACGTCGACGGCGCCAACATGAACGCGCTCGTGGGTCTCGCCGCGCCGGGCCGGTTTGGCGGTGACGTGAGCCACCTCAATCTCCACAAGACCTTCTGCATCCCGCACGGCGGCGGCGGCCCGGGCGTGGGCCCCGTCTGCGTGGTCGAGGATCTGGTTCCGTTTCTTCCGGGGCACGAGACGGGAGGCATTCCGGGGCGGGTCGTCGGGGCGGTCTCCGCGGCGCCGCTTGGCAACGCGGCGGTCCTGCCGATCTCCTGGATGTATTGCCGGATGATGGGAGCCGGCGGCCTGCGGCATGCCACCGAAGCGGCGATCCTCGCGGCCAACTACGTGAGCGTTCGGCTTCGCGGCCACTACCCGACGCTCTACGCCGGGCCGGGTGGCCGTGTGGCCCACGAGTGCATCCTCGATCTACGGCCGCTCAAGGAGACCAGCGGCGTCACCGCCGAGGACGTGGCGAAGCGGCTGATCGACTACGGCTTCCACGCCCCCACGCTCTCATTTCCGGTGCCCGGGACGCTGATGGTGGAGCCGACTGAGAGCGAGAGCCTGGCCGAACTCGATCGGTTCATCGCGGCGATGGTCGCCATCCGGGAGGAAATCTCCCGGATCGAGGCAGGCGAGTGGCCCGAGGACGACAATCCGCTCAAGCGTGCGCCGCACACCGCCACCTGCGTGGCCGCCGATGACTGGGGCCGACCCTATACCCGCGAGCTGGCCGCGTTCCCGGTGGCTGAGCTCCGCCGCCGCAAGTATTGGCCGACTGTCGGCCGGGTCGACAACGTCCACGGCGACCGCAACCTGTTCTGCAGCTGCGTGCCCGTCTCGGCCTGGGCCGAGACGAAAGCGCCCTGAGTGTGGCCTGCGGTTTTCTCGAACGGGCGAGCCGCTGTAGACTCCCGGGATGAATGGACTTCGGCAGATGCTTCGGGGGATGGCCGGCGGAATGATCGTCTGGGCCGTCCATGCGTTATTCGCCCTGCCGGCCGTTGCCGCAGAGCCGTCGGCGCTCGAGCGGCAAGCCGACGCGTTCTTTGGTGCCTACCTCGTCGCGCCGCTGGCCCGGGTGATCTTCTGGGAGGTGCCATTCCTCAAGGTGCCGCTGGTCGTGCTCTGGCTGTCCGCCGGCGCGATCTACTTCACCATCCGGATGGGCTTCGTGAATCTGCGGATGTTCGGTCATGCGATCGAACTCGTCCGCGGCCGATACGACGACCCCGAGGCGACCGGCGAGGTCAGCCACTTTCAGGCGCTGGCCACGGCCCTCTCGGCCACGGTCGGGCTGGGCAACATCGCGGGCGTGGCGATCGCGGTGGCCACGGGCGGCCCCGGCGCGACCTTCTGGATGATCCTGGCCGGATTTTTCGGGATGTCGGCCAAATTTGCGGAGGTGACGCTGGGCCAGAAATACCGCCACGTCCGCCCCGACGGCACGATCATGGGCGGCGCGATGTACTACCTCACCGACGGCCTCGCGGCCCGCGGCCTCGCGCCCCTGGGCCGGGTTCTGGCGGTGCTGTTCGTGATTCTCTGCATCGGCGGATCGTTCGGCGGCGGCAACTCGTTTCAGGTGAAGCAGAGCCTCGACCAGATCCGTACCCTCGTACCGCTCTTCGACGCCCATCCCTGGGCCTACGGACTCACGATGGCCTTTCTCGTGGGGGTGGTGATCATCGGCGGAATTCGCCGGATCGCCAGCGTCGCCGACAAGATCGTGCCCTTCATGTGCATGCTCTACGTGCTGGCCTGTCTCTACGTGATCCTGGCGAACGTCGACCAACTGCCGGCCACCCTGCGGGCGATCATGGTCGGCGCTTTCACGCCCGAGGGTGTGGCGGGCGGCTTCGTGGGTTGTTTTGTGATCGGCATCAAGCGGGCCTCGTTCTCCAACGAGGCGGGCGTCGGCTCGGCCGCGATCGCCCACTCGGCCGCCCGCAGCGACTATCCGGTGCAGGAAGGGATCGTCTCCCTGCTCGAGCCGTTCATCGACACCGTGGTGGTCTGCACGATGACCGCCCTCGTGATCGTGATCACCGGCATCTGCGGCGACGATGGCTGCCGGATGTTCATCGAGAAGCAGCAAGGGGCCGCCCTCACCTCGGCCGCGATGGCGGGGGAGGTGTCGTGGTTTCCCTACGTGCTGGCCCTGGCGGTGTTTCTCTTCTCATACTCGACGATGATCTCCTGGTCGTACTACGGGGAGCGGTGCTGGACCTGGCTGTTTGGCGAGTCGTTTACGATCGTCTACCGGCTGTTGTTCCTCGGCTTCACCTTCCTGGGGTCGATCGTGACGGCCAACAACGTGCTCGAGTTCTCTGATCTGATGATTCTGGGCATGGCCTTTCCCAACATCCTCGGCGTGTTTCTTCTCTCGGGCACCGTCGCACAGAGCCTGGCCGACTACCGCCGGGCGCTCGCCTCGGGCGAGGTGCGGCCGCACGGATAGCGAATATCCCGAATGGCAGCAGCGACGAGGCCACCAACCGCACGCGGAGGCGAGGGGGTCGGCGAACGCTCGCGGAGCAGTCGGGGCGTATCCTCGCCCGCGACGCGACTTTTGCCGCCCCCGAGCCGGTGCTATCGAGCGTCTTCAGGGTCGCACGCCGACCCGCACCGCGCCAGACCCGACGGCGTGGGCGAACGCCGCTTCTACCTGGTCGAGTGGATACCAGCGTTCCACGAGCGATGCGAACGGGAAGGTCTGGCCGTGGTCGGCGAGAAACCGGACCGCGGTGAGCAGGTGCCGCGGGGCGTAGTTATGGATCCCGCGGATCGTGAGCAGCCGGCGGACGACCTGCTCCGGGTCGAGCGGCACGCTGCCGAGCGGAGCCACGGAACCGACGAGGTGGATGGCGGCTCCGACCGCAGCATGGTCGAGGGCTTCCGCGATCGCCCGCGGCGCACCGGAGACTTCGACCGAAAGGTCGATGCGGCCGGCGGCAGGGTGGGCGGCGAGGAAGCCGGGTTCGACCGCGACCGTCGCGCCGAACGCCGCCGCCCGCGCCCGGCGGTCGGGGAGCGGATCGATCGCGATTACCTCCGCCGCGCCTGCCGCCCGGGCCATGCCGCAGGCGGTCAGGCCGAGGAGTCCCAGGCCAAACACCGCCACGGTGCGGCCGGTCAGGTCGCCCGCCGGCTCGAGCGCAGCCGCGATGGTCGCCGTCGCGCAGCCGGCGGGACAGGCCACTGCGAGCGGCATGTCGGCGGGGAGTTTCACGATTGCGGTGCCTGGAGCCAGCAGGCAGATGTCGGCGAGTCCGCCGGTGAAGATCCGGCGGCCGGTCGCCCGCTCGTGGCCATATTTCACGCCGTGGCTGCACTTCTGCGGCAGGCCCTGTTGGCACTGGGGGCATGAGCCGCATGAGGCGACGATCGCCCAGACGATCGGATCTCCGATGGCAAGGGGCGAGCCCGAGAGATCCCATGCCTCGGCATCGGCCATCGCCGCGATTCGCCCCACGATTTCGTGGCCGAGCACCGTCGGCACCGCCACCTGCCGCCGTCCCTCGACCGTGTGCAGATCGCTTCCGCAGAGCGTGCAGCCGATCACCTCGACGAGGATCTCACCGGGTGCGAGGTCGGACACGGGGCATGACTGGATCGTGAGTCGGCCCGGAAGGCCCTCGAAGACCGCGGCACGTCCGCCCGCAGCGCGGGTGAGAAGCACGCTCACGACAGGGGACGCTCCTGCGACTGGGTGGAAGATGCCACGGAGGGGTGCATCGGCCGCCACCACCAGGTGAAGCCGATCGCGATCACGGAGATCAGGATCGCGAGCCATGACGAGGCGACGAAGAGCGTCAGCGAGTCGACACGGCGGGCGAGGATCCCGCCGCCGAGCATCACGCCGACATAGGCGAGGTACCCGAAGGCGTCGGCCACGTACATCAGGAAGCCGATCGTGCCCGGCTCGCGGGTCATCGCCAGGAGCCGTTCGAACACGGTGGTGTGGATCGCCACGTAGGGGAGGTACAGGCCCAGCCCGGTGAGCACCATGAAGGCGAAGCCACCCAGCAGGCCGGCCTCGCGGGCCAGGATCGCGACCGCCAGCAGCAGGAATCCGACCAGGCAGACGCCGAGCGAAAAGGCGAAGCCGCGCCGGTTGTCGCGGATCATGACGGCTGCCCCGCTGGCCGCCAGCACGCCGAGGGCGACGAAGAACTCGGTCTGCGTGAACACGGCGGCCGGTGCGGTGACACCGAGACCCCGCCAGATCTCCGGAGCAAAGTCGTCTCGGAGATTGCGGACGACGTTCGTGAGCACATAGACCGCCACGATCGCCGCCACCACGCCGCCATAGCGGGCGAGGAATTGCCGCCGGTCGTCCGCGTTCATCGGCCGCCGCTCGCTGCGGGCCGCACGATCGCGGGACGACGGCGGCTTGACGGCATGAAGCAAGAGCGTGAACGCCGCGAGCGGCACGAGGTAAATCGCCCCGGCCGCCGCGGGCATCCAAGCCTCGCTGATGCCTCGCTGCAGCAGCCAGACGCCGGTCGACTTCATCACGCCGCCGGCGAGGATGAAACTGGCGCACAGGCCTGCGGTGAGCAGTTCCGTCACCCGTCGGCCTTCGAGGGGGGCAAGCACCAGGCCAAACACCATGCCCAGCGGCAGCCCGTTCAGAAACAGGCAGGCCACGTTCCACGGCCGGGGCACGAGGGCGAAGGCCACGAGGGCGACTTCAGCCACCAGCACGAGTCCGGCGAGGGCGGCGGCCCGCCAGCGGGCCGGCATCTCCGAGACGACGCGGATGCCGATGAATTTCGAAAGCGTGTAGCCCAGCACCTGGGAGATGACGAGCGCCTGCTTCAACCCGACGCCAAAGGCCGTCGCGTCGGCGTAGGTGGCGGCCGTGAAGGGCTTCCGCAGCCCATACATGCAGAAGTAGGCACCGAAGGCCGCCACGACCGCGAGCAACGGCTGAAGCCATGTGGCCACCCCGTGGTCTTCGGCATCGGTCGCCGCTATGCTCCCGGGCCGGTCGGTCGTCATCAGATCGTTCCTTCACGGGTTCGGGCTTCAACAGGCATCGTTGCGCGGGGGCATCATGGCCGATCGCAGGCATTTGTGCATCGTAGGCGGCGGCATCATGGGGCTCGCCCATGCCTGGGCGGCGGTCGACCGCGGTTGGAAGGTGACGGTGTTCGAGCGCGGGCGGGTGGCAGAGGGTGCGTCGATTCGAAACTTCGGCATGGTCTGGCCGGTCGGACAGACCGCCGGGGAACCGCTCGCCACGGCACTCACCAGCCGGACCCGCTGGCTCCAACTCGCGGCGGAAGCGGGCCTCCGGGCCGATCCGGTCGGCTCGATTCATATCGCCCGCCGCGAGGATGAGTGGACCGTCTTTCGCGAGTTCGCCGCCCGCGGACCCGATCTCGGCTACGACGTGAAACTTCTGACCCCGGCGGAGGTCAAAGAGCGGAGTCCCGCCGTGGCCGACGGCGTGATCGGCGGGCTGTGGAGCGGCTCGGAATTGGCCGTCGATCCGCCCGCCGCCGTGGCCGGCGCCGCCCGTTGGCTCGCGGAACGGCGGGGCGTGGCGTTTCAGTTCGGCACGGCCGTGACGACGGTCGAGACCGGGACGGTCCGCACGGCCGACGGCCACACCTGGTCCTGCGATCGCGCCGTGATCTGCGGCGGATCCGACTTCGAGACGCTGTTTCCCGCCGAATTTCAGCAGGCCCAGCGATCCGGGCTCACCCGCTGCAAACTCCAGATGCTCGCGACCGGGCCGCAGCCCCGCGGCTTTCGCATCGGTCCTCATCTCGCCGGCGGCCTGACGCTCCGGCACTACAAGGCGTTTGAGATCTGCCCCTCGCTGGCAGCCGTGCGGGAGCGGGTCACGGCCGAGGCTCCGGAGCTCGATCGTTACGGCATCCATGTGATGGCCTCGCAGGATGCCGCAGGGCGGGTCATCCTGGGCGATTCCCATGAATACGACGCCGAGATGAGCCCCTTCGACTCCGGGGAGATCGAGGGCCTGATGCTCCGGGAGTTGCGGCAGCTGATCGATCTGCCCGACTGGACGATCGAGCGGCGGTGGCACGGTGTGTACGCAAAGTATCCGGCGGCCTTGCAGCTCGCGGTCGAGCCCATGCCCGAGATCTGGATTCGCACCGGCCCTGGCGGCGCCGGGATGACGCTTGCGTTCGGGCTGGCTGAGCGAGAGTGGGACAAGGCCGCCTGAGGGCGGCAGACACGAGGGAGGCGATAGCCATGCGACCGACGGCAGTGATTCTCGATTGGGCCGGCACGACCGTGGATTACGGCAGCTGCGGCCCGGCGGCTGTATTTCAACAGATCTTCGCAAGTCAGGGCGTGCCGGTGACGGCCGCCGAGGCCCGCGAGCCGATGGGCCGGGCGAAGCGGGATCACATTGCCACCGTCAGCCGGATGCCGCGGGTGGCCTCAGCCTGGCAAGAGCGGCATGGGGTCCCATGCTCGGAGTCTGACATTGACCGGATGTATGCCGATTTTCTCCCGCTCCAGAAGCGGGTGTTGGCCGAGCGAAGCGGCGTGATTCCGGGCGTGGCCGACGCCATCGCGATGCTGCGGGCCCTGGGCTGCCCGATCGGTTCGAGCACGGGCTACACGCGGGAACTGATGGAGGTGGTCGTGCCGCTCGCCTCCGAGCAGGGCTATCGTCCGGATGTCGTGTGCACCGCCGACGATGTGCCGCAGGGTCGGCCCGAACCGTTCCTCAACCGCCTCGTCGCTCAGTTGCTTGGCGTGGAACTCTCGCCATCGGTGATCGTCGTCGACGACACGCCCGTCGGGATCGAGGCCGGCCTGCGGGCCGGTTGCACGACGGTGGCCGTGAGCAAGACGGGCAACATGCTCGGCCTCGACGAGGCCGAGGCGAAGGCCCTCGCGGCGGACGACCTTGCGGCCCGTCTGCAGCGGATTGAGGCCGATTTTCGCAGACAGGGCGCCCACTACGTGATCGAGAGCGTGGCCGATCTACCTCGGCTCGTGGCCGAACTCTGAAGTCGCCGCTCCCTGGCGGTGGGCGTTCCCGCATGGCTCGGGCTGTCTCCGGCCACAGCCTTCTCGTGATCCGGGGCCTGCTGGGCCGGTCGCTCATCACTTCCTCACAGCCCCGGCGTTTGCTCATCAAATCCAAATATGAGGAGGCGAGACTTGCGACGGCTGGGGATCGGGGGAGACGGGCCGCCCCGCTCACAAAGTGAGAGTTCGGTGAGCGTCATGGAAATCAGTTGCCATGTCTGTAGGCTCCCGCGATATCTCACGCATGCCGCGGGCACAACCGTGCGCAGCTGCTGCGTTCACGACACACGTGTTGATACCTGGTTGAATTTCTAAATACCCACGCGAGGAGTTTTCCCATGCGGATGCGACGCACCCGAGCGACCGGTTCCTTCACCGCCCTGCTTGCCGACCTGTTCGGTTCCCGCCAGCAGCCGCGGGCCCGGCGTCTGTCGCGGCTCGCTGGAGCCGAGCGATTCGAGGAGCGGAAACTGCTTGCCCTCACCGTGACGAGCATCGGCACGCCTCCGGTCGGTGCGGAAAACGTCGACCCGGGTACCGATCTCGTCTTCACCTTCAACGAGAACGTTCTCAAGGGGCAGGGCAACATCTACGTTGTCGAGCAGGATGCTGGCCAGGTCGGTCTCGCCGTCGATGTGCGGAGTAGCGGTGTCACCATCGCGGGCAACCAGGTCCGCATTGACCTCCCTGCCGACCTCCTGCCCGACAACACCTACTCGGTCTTCATCGATCAGGGCGCCTTCATCGACACCTCGTCGACGCCGACTGCCGGGGCCACCCTGCTCACCCAGAATTTCGACTTCGTGGCGCTGCAGCCATTCGTCAATGAGGCGGGCGGAGATGGCACCGACTTTTCCACGACGCCGCAGTTTGGTTTCGACTTCCAGACCACGCTTGATCCCGCCAGGGGCATCTCGGAGTGGCGGGGCTGGTCGTTTGCCGACAAGGAGTCCTGGATCGCCGCAGACAATCAGGGTCGCGACCAGTTCGCGCTCGGTTCAGGGACGGTGATGGTGGCCGACACCGACGAGTACGACGACGGCAACGCCGCCGAGCGGCCGTGGGTCGGGTATTCCTACACCCCGGTGATCGATCTGACCGGCGTGGCGGCCAACTCCGTCAAGCTCGAGTTCGACTCGAGCTTCCGGCCGGAAGGCCCGGGTGACTCGCAGGTGGGCACGATCGAGGTCACCTACGACGGCGGCACGACCTGGGCCGAACTCCTGCGTCTCGACGAATTCAACACCTCGAACGCGGGCGCGAACACCGCCAGCCGCAACATCAACGAGCGGCTCGTGTCGGGCACGGCCACGGGCGTGAGCGCCGACAGCAAGGGAGGCGCTGCCTTCGGGGCCGTCACCAATCCGTCGAGCGGAACGATGCAATTCCGCTTCTGGGTCACCGGCACCAACGACTGGTGGTGGGCGATCGACAACATGAAGATCTCGGGCGATATCGTCGGCGTGCCCTATGCCGGCCTGAGCGACGCCACTGCCTGGACCTTCTCGACGCCTGAGTCGCCGAAGTTCACCCTGGCGATCGACGCTTCCGCGATCAATGAAAACGGCGGCACCGCGACAGCCACGTTGTCGCGGAACGTCGGGCCGCTGGTTCCGGACGGTGAGATCGTGGTGTCCCTCGCCTCGAGCGACGAGTCTGAGTTGACCGTCCCGGCCACCGTCACGATTCCGGCCGGCCAGACGTCGGTCACCTTCCCGATCACGGCCGTCGATGACGCTCTGGCGGACCGCGTGCAGAGGGTCACGATCACCGCCGCGCTCGATCCCTTCCGTTCGGCGACGGCGGAACTCGCCGTGCTCGACGATGAAGGGCCGAAGGTCGTGTCGGTGACCCCCGGCTATGACGCGACCGGGGCGAGCTATCAATCGAATCTCTCGGTCACGTTCGACCGTGCGGTCAAGAAGGGTGCCGGTATCATCCGCGTGGTGCGGACTGCCACCGGTGTCCAGGTGGCCGAGGTCGACGTCGCCGATCCGAACGTCGTCGTGAGCGGCACCACGATGACGGTCGAACTGCCTGATCTGCCCGGGCTGACGGAGTTCTCCGTATTGCTCGACGACGGTGTCGTGGTGAGCACGAGCACCGACCTTTTCCCCTACGTCGTGCTGATGCAGGAGAACTTCGACGCCCTGCCGTTGCTCTCCTTCGCCGACAGTCTGGTCGGGCCTGAGGAAGGGGATGGAACGGACTACACATTCCAGAATCCGATCGGCTTCTCGGTCGACAATTCGCTGATGCCCGTCCCGGCCGGAACCTCGCCGTTCGAGGGCTGGTCGTACATGGACAAGAACTCGTGGGTCGACGAGCAGAACGACCAGAGCCGCGCCCGGTTCACGCTCGGCTCGGGCGTGGTGGCCGTGGCGGATGGTGACGCCTGGACCGACTATCCGCGGGCCGAAAACAGCTACATGACCACCTTCCTGGTCACGCGGCCGGTCGATCTGACCGGCATCACCGCCGGGTCGGTGTCGCTGCAGTTCGATTCGAGCTTCTACCAGGAACTTCCCCAGTTCGGAACGGTCGAGGTGACCTACGACGGTGGTCTGTCGTGGAACCCGCTTCTGTTCTTCGGCGACGAGAATGTTCCCGGAATCGGTGACGGTGCGAGCCGCAACGAGCGGATCTCCGTCGATTCGACGAAGGTCTACAACGACATCGTGGGCAGTGCGATCGTCGATGCGCCGCTCTTCAATCCCGACTCGGGCACGCTCCAGTTCCGGTTCGGCTATCAGAATGCCGGCAACAACTGGTGGTGGGCCGTCGACAACATCGTGGTCCGCGGCGAGCGGGCCGGTGAGCCCTTCGCCGGACTCGTGGGCGACGCCTGGAGTTTCACGACGGGCGAGGCCCCGACGCTGTCGGTGAGCTTCGATCCTTCGACCGTTTCGGAGAAGGGAACGGCCACGGCCACGGTGACGCGGAATCTGAATCTCACCAATGCTCTGACGGTCGCGCTTGTCAGCAGTGATCTATCTGCCGCGACGGTTCCCGCTACGGTGACGATCCCGGCCGGCCAGGCCTCGGCGACGTTCACGGTGACGGCCGTCGACGACACCGTGACGGATGGTGACCAGGTGGCGGTCATCGCTGCCTCGGCTGCCGGCTTCTTCGCCGGTGAGGCCGCCCTCACGGTTGCGGACGACGACTTCCCCCAGCTTCTGAGCGCCACGCCGGCGCCGGGATCGGCCGGGGCCGCGGTCGATGGCCCGCTGACGCTGGTCTTCGACCAGGAGGTGCAGAAGGGCAACGGTTTCATCTCGATCGTCGACGCCGCGACCGGCAAGGCGGTCGAGTCGATCAGCGTGCTCTCGTCGTCGGTCACCGTGGTGGGTGACCGGGTGACGGTGACTCGGTCCGAGCGGCTCGTGGGGCTGACCCAGTACGCCGTGAGGATCGATCCGGGGGCGGTGCTCGCGGCCGCGCCGGGCGTGAGCGAGAATGTCCCGCTCTTGTGGCAGGACTTCGAGCTGCTGCCCCTGGGTCCGGCGGTGGACGAGGACCCGGCCAAGGGCGATGGCACGGACTGGACGGCGACGCCTCCGGCGGACTGGGTGGTGGACAATTCCAACATGCCGGCTGGCGGCAAGGCGGAGTACTCGGGCTGGACGTTCCTCGACAAGAGCGTGTGGCAGGCCTGGTCGGGCCAGAGCCGGAGCAACTTCACGCTGGCGAGCGGCACGATCGCGGTGGCCGACACCGACGAGTGGGACGACAAGAGCCACGATCCGGGCGACTTCAACGGCATCCTCCGGACGCCGGTGATCGACCTCGCGACCGTGACGTCGTCGGCCGTGACGAT
>CAMDDJ010000094.1 GCA_945891385.1 Candidatus Kuenenia stuttgartensis
TTGGCCCGCTGAATTCGGCCGTGTCACCCCGCAGGATTCGGGAAGCGGCCGCGATCGAGACCTCTGCGAGGGTGGCGACGTGTTGGAGCCTGGGACGAGGATTCATCGGGTTCATGCATGCACCGCCCGGAGCGGGCGGACGTTCCTCCTGAACGCAGCATAAACTGAATTCCGAAAACCCGTTCACGAGCCCCGGGTTCCAGCCTCTTGCGGCCGCGGCGAAGACTTTGCTAAAGTATTTTCGGTGGTGATTGTGGGCCGTCGATCGGTCGCTTCACGGGGCGGGTTTTCTCCCTCAAGTATGAGGTTCGTCATGTCGCGATTGTGGCTGTTGCGCGGAACGATTCTTTCTCTGGCGATGCTGGGAATCACCGCAGGCGGCACCGCGGCCGCGGCCGAAATCGTCAAGGCTTCGAATGCCGACGCCTTGAATCTTGAAGCCGCATGGGAGGGAGGAGTCGTCCCAACGGCGAGCGACGTTGCTGTCTGGAATAGCACGGTGACCGCCACGAATGCGGCGGGAAGCCCCACGATCAACCAGCTCGGTGGCGATGCCGCCTGGCAGGGAATTTCAATCACGAACGTCGGCGGCACGGCGAATCAGGCCGGCACGACGGCTGGGATTCAGATTCTCAATTCCGGGTCGGCCAACACGCTCACGCTCGGCGATGGCGGGATCAACATGTCGGCGGCCACGCAGGCACTGCTCACGCAGGCCAAGATCACGTTGGCGGCATCGCAGGTCTGGGACATCACCAATGCGAACACGAATCCGAATCCTTTTGGCGGGAGTGGCATCAATGCCGGTCTGAGCGAAGACCTGATGCTCAATGCCCAGTCGCTCGGGGCCGCATTCAACATGGGCGGGAATACGCTCACGATTCAGGGCAACGGTTCGGTCGGCGTCACGTCTGGATACACGATCAGCAATGGCACGCTCGCCATCAACAATACCGGCACCGGCGGCACGTGGATCCAGTCTGGCGGAAGCCGGACAACGACGCTGGCTAGCGACGTCACGGTAAGCGTGGGTGCGGGCTCGAACCTCCGGCTTCGGGCAAACTCGGGTTCCGGCGGTGTCGGCATCGATTCCCAGGCGCCGATTTCGGTTGCGACCGGCGGCAAGCTCCAACTCGAGAACAACAACGGCGGAAACTCGTTGACCCAGGCGGCGCCGGTGAGTTTCGCGGCTGGCACGACCCTCGATCTCCTGCTCAACAACAACGGCGGTTTGACGGTGGCCGCCGAGACGGCGACGGCCGGCCCGCTCGCCTGGAACGTCTCCGGCAACGGCAACAATGCCAATGGTGCGGCATTCACCGGCAACCTCATTGGCAGCGGTGCCATCACCTACGTCAATGCCGCGACCAACACGAACGGCCAGGTTCGGCTGTCCGGCGACAACTCGGGCTTCAGCGGCTCCTTCAGCCTCGCCGGCACCTCCGGCAACCGGAGTCTCCGCCTCGGTTCGCCGTCTGCCGGGAGCAGTTCCGCCACGTGGTCGGTGGCCGGCGGCAACACGCTCCAGGTCGATGGCCACACGGTCGAACTCGGCACGCTCAATGGGGCCGGCAGCGTCGTCAACACCTCCTTCAGTCCGGCCGTCTTGAATGTCGGCGGCGGTAGTTTCAGTGGTGTTCTGGCTGACGGCGTCGGCGGCGGCACGCTCGCGCTGACGAAGCTCGGGCCGGGCACGCTCTCGCTGACGGGGGCGAACACCTACACCGGTCTGACGACGGTCACTGCCGGCACGCTCTCGGTCGCCACGGCCCAGGCCGGCGGCGGCGGGATCGTGGTCGAAGACGCCGGCACGTTCTTGGTGACCCAGCCCGATGGGTTCTCGACGTTCAATGCCTCGTCGATCACGCTCGGCTCGGCCGGCGGGGCGACGCTCGGTGTGGTGCCCGGCGATTCGCAATCGGTGGCCCCGATCACCGTGACCGCCCTCGACGTCAACGGCCCGAGCACGCTCTCGGTGCAGGGATCGCCTGCTACGGGTGACCTGCTTGTGTCCTACGGGGCGATTGGCGGGACGAGCGGCGTGGCCGGGCTCACGCTCGCCCTGCCGTTCCGCGTCAGTGGCACCCTGGTCAATGACACGGTGGGCTCGGTGCTCAAGCTGGGCACCGTGGTGGCCAACACGCCCCGCTGGAACGGCACCATCAATAACGTCTGGAATATCGACTCCACCGGAACGGGTGGCGCCGGCACCGCCAACTGGATCACCTCGGCTTCGCAGCAGGCCACAACCTACGTTCAGGCCGGTCCCAGTCAGACCGACAGCGTCATCTTCAACGACTCCGCCACCGGGTCGACGGCGATTAATCTCGTCGACGACGTGACGCCGGTCTCGATCACGATCGACAATTCAACCAAGAACTATGCCTTCTCGGGGTCTGGCTCGATCGGCGGTACGACCGGAATCATCAAGAGCGGTACGGGCTCGCTGACGCTTGCCACGGCCAACACCTTCTCCGGGGGCGTCCAGATCGATGGCGGTGTCCTGAACATCGGCAATGCCGGCGGACTGGGGACCGGCACCCTCACGCTGGCGGCCGGCACGACGCTCGACAACACGAGCGGGGCCGGCATCGTGGCGACGGCTGCCGTGTCCCAGGTCTGGAACGGCGATGTGACCTTCGTGGGTTCGAGTGATCTCGACCTGGGCCAGGGAGCCGTGTCGCTCGTCTCGTCACCGACCGTCACGGTGTCGGCCGGCACGCTGGCGGTTGGCGGCCTCGGTGGGACAGGCCTCGGTTTGACGAAGGCGGGTCCGGGCACGCTGGCGATCGGTGCCAGCAGCTACGACGGCCCGACGACCATCCTGGGGGGCACGCTCCGGGCTCGCGCGGCAGGCGCCTTCAATAGCTCGATCGGCGTCACGCTCTCGAACGCGGCCGGAGTGGCCCTCGACCTCAACGGCTTCAACCTCACCGCCAACACGATCGACGGCGGCGGAGCCGACGGCGGCGACGTGTATCTCGGTGGCGGCGTGTTGACCACCGCCTCCGCCGGCACGATCGGCGGTCTCTCTGGGGCTGGTGGCATCGTCAAGAACGACGGGCTCACCACCTTCACGATCGCCGGTGATACCAGTGGCTTTGCCGGCACGACCACGATCAACGGCGGCGTGCTCGACGTGGGCAATGCCAGCGACTACTTCGCCTCGCCGGGCACCCGCACGCTCACCATGCAGAACCGGTCGGTGCTCCAGGGCAACGGCACGATTACGGGCACGGTTGGCAGCGGCAATGCGATCGTGTCGGGGAGCGGCGGGTTTGCGGCCCGCGGCGGCGACCTCACGCTCGACTTCGGCGGCGACGGGACCGGGACCGGGCCGACGATCAAGTTCAACAGCGGCGGCCAGGTGTTCGGCGGCGGGCTCGTGCTCGGGTCGGCGACGGCTGATGCGAAGGTCACGCTGCTCAACAGCATCAGCATCAACAACCATCAGGGCAGCCGCGCGGTGGTGGTGCCGCAGGGTCAGGCCGGCGCCGTGGCCGAGATGGCCGGGGCGATCATCCAGGAGTACCCAACCGCCAAGTCGTCGCTGCTCAAGCAGGGAGACGGCACCCTGATTCTCAGCGCCGCCAACACCTACTCGGGCGACACGATCGTCGAGGCGGGTGTAGTCAAAATCACCAATCCGCTCGCCCTCCAGAATTCCTCGCTGCCCCTCGACAACGTCGGCAGCTTCGACTTCACCGGCGTGACCGAGCCGACGGTGGGCGGGCTCAAGGGGTCGAGTGACGTGGCGACGAAGATCGCCGGGTTCGACGGTGTGACCACGCTCACGCTCAACACGTTCAACGCGGTGCCGCTCACCCCCTACACCTACTCCGGGGCGATTTCGGACGGGGCCGGCGGCATGAATCTGGTCAAGACCGGCCCCGGTACACAGTCGCTGGAGGGCGCGCTCGCCTACACCGGAAACACGACCGTCACCGGCGGCACGCTCCAGCTCGGCTTCTCGAGTTCCATCGCGGCCTCCACCGTGGTGACCGTCGGGGCCGGGGCCACGCTCGACCTCGCGGCCCAGAGTCAACCGCTCTCGGCGACCGGGTCGAAGCAGGTGGTCGGTGGGGGGACGCTGGCCGGCAGCCTGTCGATCGGCGCCGCCGGCACGCTCTCGCCGGGCGACGATGTCGGCACGTTCACCACCACGCAGGGAGTCACCTGGGCGTCGGGGGGCAACCTCAACTGGCAGATCAGCGATGCTACCGGCACGGCCGGCACCGCTCCCGGCTGGGATCTGCTCTCGGTCGGGGGTAGCCTCGACATCACGGCGACCTCCGCAGCGCCCTTCAAGATCAACCTCTGGTCGCTCTCGTCGACCGCCCCGGCGGTCGATGGTCCCGCGGCGAATTTCAGCGGCAGCAGCGATTACACCTGGACCTTCGCCTCGGCGGCCGGCGGCATCACCGGCTTCTCGGCCGATGCCTTCCAGGTGGTCACCGGCCCCGCCAACGGCACGTCCGGCTTCGCCAATCCCTTCGCCGACGGCAGCTTCAGCGTGGCCCAGGCGGGCAACGATCTGAACCTCGTCTTCACGAAGGGCACGATGCCGCTCGACATCATCATCGACGTCCCCACTGGCGTGCAGACCCAGGCCGAGGCCGGCTATCCGTCGATCGCGGAGGCTAACTCCGTGACCAAGATCGGCGCGGGCACCGTGGTCTTCGACGCGGCCAATGGCTACGCAGGACCGACGGTGATCCAGGCAGGGACGCTCGAGGTTTCCAACGACGCCGCCCTGACGGGCTCGGCCGTCACGGTCGATCCGCTTGGCACCCTTGCCATCGCGTCGGGGACAACGCTCCGCACGCCCGCGGTAACCCTGGCCGGCGGCACGCTCTCGGCGGGCACGCTGCTGATCAACGGCAGCACCGGCATCACGTCGCTCGCCATCAACTCGGGGGCCCTGCTCGGCTCGCTGGCGACGGAAGTCGGCGCCGGCGGCACGATGACGCTGCCTCAGAACGCCCGCGTGCGGGTTGGTGTGGGGAGTCTGTCCGTCGTCGAGACGAGCGGTGGCGGCCTGGTTGATGTGGGAGCCGGGCAGGTCGCGGTCGCGGCGGGCGGGATCACGGCCGCCGCCCTGCGGGCCGACATCATTGCCGGCCGCAACGGTGGCGGCTGGAACGGCACCGCCGGCATCACGTCGAGCGCCGCTGCGGCCAGCGGTGGCACGCGGGCGGTGGGCTACGTCGTCGGAGGCGACGGGGCGGCCCGGGTTTCCTTCGCTGCCCCGGGCGACATCGACCTCGGTGGCACCGTGGACGTCTTCGACCTCGTCGGCATCAATAGCTCGGGTCGCTACGGCACCGGAACGGCGAGCGTCTGGGCGACGGGCGACTTCAATTACGACGGCGTCACGAATGTCTTCGATCTGGTCGGCATCAACACGGCCGGAGCGTATGGACGAGGCAACTACTTCCCGGCCGCTCCCGTGCCGGCCAGTGGCCTGGGCAGCGTGGCCGCCGTTCCCGAGCCAGGTGTGGCGGGAGTTATCATCGTTGGAGCCGGGCTACTCGGTCTCATGGGCCGGCGGCGCATCCGGCGTTGAAGCTTGGGCGACACGATGGAGGGGTTCTTTGCAGTGATACCGGAGTTGAGTGTCTGGTTTTCCAACCTGTCTGCCCCTGTGCGGGGTCGGGTCCGTCGTTCTGCCTTCACGCTCGTGGAACTCCTGGTCGTGATCGCGATTATCGCGACGCTGATCGGGCTGCTTCTGCCTGCCGTGCAGAGTGCCCGCGAGGCGGCCCGGCGGACAGCCTGCCAGCAGAACGTGCGGCAGCTGGCCCTCGGGCTGCATAGCTATCACGACGCCAAGCGGGGCTTTCCTGCCCACTTCTCCCCCGGTGGCACGAATCCGCGGACCGGAGTGAGTTGGCTGTGCCTCGTGCTGCCGTTCATCGAGCAGTCGCAGCTGGCGGCGATGATCGATCCCCGAGGGCAGGCCTATCAGGGAGGACCGAACCAACCGGCGAGCGTCTTCAAGGTGCCGACCTTCTACTGCCCGAGCTATCCCGAGGATCGCTCCGGCAGTGACGTCGATGCCCACAACGGCCAGCGGGCCTACACGACCCACTACGTCGCGAACGCCGGTCCGGTTGGCACCAACCCGTTGACGAGGCGGCCCTACGAGACGCTCGCGTCGTCTCAAGGCCAGTTGGCCTGCGAGGGCATGATGCCGCTGGCGGGCAGTATTGTCACGACCAATCCCACAAGTCCATCGTCGGTTCGGATCAAGGACGTGCAAGACGGCACCTCCAAGACGCTGATGGTCTTCGAGGTGGCCTGGCAGGGCCTGGAACAGTCGCCGTCGTCGCTGCGGTCCTGGGTTCGCGGGATCTGCTGGGCGAACGACTCGACCGGTGCCAAGAATGTCAAGAACGCGATGAAGGTCGTCCGCTACAACGGCGGGAGTAATTGGAACGAGACGAGCATGGGCAGCAACCATCCGGCCGGCTGCACGATCGCGATGGCCGATGCCAGCGTACGGTTTCTTGGGGAGACGGTCGATGTCAACACCGTGCTCCTGCCGCTGGCAAGCCGCGGTGGCAGCGAAACCTCGGACGAGAACTGAACCGATGGCAGGACGGCCACGTTCGACCGGCGGCTGGGCGGTCGCCTGCCTCCTGCTCGCCGCGATCGGCTGCAGCGGGACTGCCGGTCCAGCCCGGTATCGCGTCTCGGGGCGGGTGACCTGCGGGGGCGAACCGGTGCCGTACGGCGAGGTGCTGTTTTCACCGGACGGAACCAAGGGAAATTCAGGTCCCCAAGGGGTCGCGGCGATCAAAGATGGCCGCTACGACACCGCCGGCTCGCGGGCTCCGGGAATCGGCGGTGGTCCGATGATCGTGCGGGTGACCGCCCTCCGCACTCCATCGGATGGGCTGATCGCGGAGCAGGAACTCGAACTCGAGTTTCCGGCGGCTGACAGCGAACGCGATCTCGACATCCCCAAGCCCGCCAAGGCTCCGGCCAGCCGGCCCGAGATCTGAGGTTCGCTACAGGCCGGCGCCGGGGCCATGGCGGTGGCGGCAGCTGGGGACTTGAAAGTGGCCGGGCTGGCAAGGCCCCGGTAAGGTGACAGTGGGCGAACCTCCGTCGCTTCGATGCGTACTCACCCTCATGATCCGATCCATGCTGCGATCACCCGTCCCGGCCTGTTCCGCGCTTCTGGTCCTCGCCGGCCTGCTGTTCGCCGCTTCGACCGCGTTCGGCCAGACCGGTCCGAACTATGTGGCCGGTTCACTCTTCACCCTCACCGACACGCCGACGGCACCGAACGGGGTCTGGAGCTGGTTCGAGGACGAGCGGGCGATCGTCGACGCCTCCGACCCTGCCAATCCCCGCCTGCTCGTCAGCAGCGTCTCGGCAGGCAGCGGGGCCGAGGCGGGTGACATCGATCTCGTCTGGCGGAATCTCACCACCGGCGTCCAGGGCCATTTCGAATTCGCCGATCGGCTCGAGCAGGACGACCACAATTCCGCCGCGCTCACGCTCCTCCCCGACGGCCGCTACCTGGCGATGTATTCCCGCCATGGCACCGATCGCGTCACCCGCTGGCGGATCTCGTCGAATCCCCACGATCCGGCAACCTGGGGCCCCGAGCAGACGCTCACCAATCCGGCGGGCACCACCTACAACAACACCTACTTCCTGCCTGGCGACAACGGTGGGGCCGGGCGGATGTACAACTTCACCCGCACGGTCAACTACGACCCCAACGTGCAGGTCTCCGCGAACGGGGGCCAGACCTGGCAGAACGCGGGGAAACTCCTGACCGAAGGGGGCGGCGGTGACCGGCCCTATCTCCGGTATGCCGCCAGCGACGAGGCGATCTACTTCATCGCCACCGACCGTCATCCGCGGAACTTCGCCAACAGCGTCTACTCGGGCTACGTGCGGGACGGCAAGCTCCATACGCTCGACGGCACCGTCGTGGACGACAATCTCTTCGATGCGACGGCCGTCGCCCCCTCGGCCCTCACGCCCGTGTTCGCCAACGGCACGCCCTTCGGCGGCACGACGATGAATCGGGCCTGGACGATCAGCCTCGAGACCGACAACACGGGCAATCCGGTCGGGGTGTTTTCGGCCCGGGCCAACGACAACAACCTCGATCACCGCTTCTTCTATTCGCGGTTCGACGGAGCCGAGTGGCAGGTGCACGAGATGGCGCAGGCGGGGGGCTATCTCTATGCGGCCGAGGACGACTACACGGGACTCGTCTCCATCGACCCCGACAATCCGAACGTGGTCTACATGTCGAGCCCGATCAATCCGATCACGCAGGCGGCGACCCCGAAATACGAACTCTACAAGGGTGTGACGGCGAACTTCGGGGAATCCTGGAAGTGGACCCCGCTCACCGCCGGGTCGACGATGGACAACCTCCGGCCGGTGGTGCCGCAGTGGAACGGCGACCAGACCGCGGTGGTCTGGCTGCGGGGCACCTACACCACCTACACGAACTGGTCGACCGAGGTCGTGGGGCTGTCCCTGGCGGCCACCGATCCCCGGTCGCTCCTGTGGCGGGGCGACGCGCCGACGCCGAGCGTTTGGGGCGCAGGGCCGGCCGGCAACTGGGATGCCGGCGGTGGTGCCGTGGCAGCCTTTCGCACCGGCGACGAGGTGGCCTTCGACGACACCGCGGCGACCACCAGCCTCGCCATCCAGGGCACCGTCTCGCCGATGGGCGTGGCCTTCGCCAATCGCCAGCGGGACTACCTCGTGGCCGGCGGCTCAATCGCCGGAACGGGCGGGCTGCGGGTGATCGGTGGCGGCCGGGTCACGCTGGCCAATGCGGCCAATCAGTACACAGGCGAGACCCTCGTGGCCCGGGGCACGCTCGCATTGGCGGCGGGCAGTTCCCTCGTCGGCACCGGCCGGATCGCCGTCCACGCCGGGGCTGTGTTCGACGTCAGCAATTCGCAGGCCGGCGGGCAACTCCAGGCAGGCCAGGCGCTCGAACTGGCAGGCACGCTCCGCGGCAACCTGATCGCGGGAGCCGGCAGTTCGGTCACCCTCACCCCGACCTCGGTCGTCGCTGGGAGCCTTTCGGCAGCGGATGCCACTCTCATTGCCGCCGGAACGATCGAGGGGAATGTCGTCGCTTCCGCTGCAACGCTCCGGGTGGGAGCGGCCGGCATCGAGGTGATTCGCGAGGCGGTGTATGTGGACGCGACCCACGGCGCGGGGGGCAATACACGGCTGGCGACCGGCGGCGTGTTTCAGCCCACGACCAATCCGGATTGGCAGATTCGGTCGCCGTTCGGCAATGGCGGCGTGGTCTACCAGGGGGGCAGCGATTCGCCGGGCACCGCAGCCACGCTCCAGACGACGGTCGGTGGGCTGGAGCCGGGTGCAAGCTACCGGGTCTATGTGAACCACTGGGATGCCAGTGGATCGCGATGGCGGATCCTGGCGGGCACCCAGCCGAACCAACTGCGGCTGTTCGATTCGCCCCTGATCAGCCTGCCCGGGGCCAGCGACGGAATCGATCCCGCCACGCTCGGGTACCGCACGCCCCCGCTCCTGACCGAGAGCAACCGCACGCTCTGGGCGGGCGACCTGGGTGACGTGGTGGCCGATGCCCAGGGACGCATCGCCGTCTATGTCGACGACACCGGCACCGTCGACGGCGACGACCGCACCTGGTTCGACGGGATCACCTACCTCGCCGGTGCGTCCAGCTTCACCGGCCAGGCGACGCTCGCGGTGGGCGGCGACCTGACGCTCTCCGGCTCATCCCGGCTCGCGCTCGACATCGCCAGGCCGACAGCCCACGACCGGATCACCATCGGTGGCCGGGCAACCTATGGCGGTGCGCTCGAGGTGATGGCCGCCGATGCGACGCTCCTGCGGCTCGGAGACCGCTTCGACCTCTTCGACTTCGCGGCTGCCTCGGGGAGTTTTTCCGAGCTCCGTCTCCCCGGCCTGCCAACGGGCCTGGAATGGGATTCAAGCGACCTCAACCGCTCCGGCGCGATCGCCGTGGTGCCAGCAGGCTTTCAGCCGACGCTCGCGCTCGCGGTGGCGAGCGGCGCGGAGACCCAGGCCTTGGTCGGTCACCCCTCGATCGCCCGGGCCGCGGCCGTGACCAAGACCGGTGCGGGCACGCTCATCTTCGATGCGGCCAACGCCTACACCGGCCCGACGACTGTGGCCGAGGGCACGCTCCGGGTGACAAACGTCAACGCCTTGGCCAATTCGAATGTCACGATCGACTCGGGCGGCACGCTCGCGGTTGGCAACGGCGTTGTGATGCGAGCCGCCGGGCTTGCGCTTTCCGGTGGGCGAGTCGATGTGGGGTTCGGCGGGCTGGCGATCGCTGCCGGAGGCATGACCGCAGCCGACCTCCGGGCCGCGCTCGTCGCCGGCCGCAACGGTGGCGGCTGGGATGGAAACTCCGGGATCAGTTCAACCGCCGCGGCCGTCTCCGGGAGCGGTCGCGAGGTGGGCTATGCCGTGGCCGCCGATGGATCGGCGATCGTCGCCTTCGCGGCGGCGGGTGATGCCGACATGAACGGCGAAGTCAACGTCTTCGACCTGGTCGCCATCAACGGTTCCGCGGCCTATGGCTCCGGTGCAGCCAGCGTCTGGAGCACCGGCGACTTCAACTACGACGGTGTCACCAACGTCTTCGATCTCGTGGCCACGAGCGGAACGAACACCTTCGGCCAGGGCGACTATCGGCCTGTTCCGGACCTGGCTGGTGGTGTTGCGGCGGTACCCGAGCCGGCGTTTCCTGGTGGGCTCGTGGCAGTGGCAGTCGCCTTGGCGACCGCCATCCGCCGGGCCTCCTTCACTGTGACGGTGAATCGGGTTTCCTTGGCGAAGTGAAAAGGTTTCACCGGGTTTGTGAAGCCTGGTTGAGAGGCCGCTGGTCCTCGGCCTCGCCGCTGGCGGAAAACCGGCTTCTTTCCGCGAGGACGCACTTCAGGGCAATTTTTCACTACCTAAACTTGTTTTAGGTATGAATTTTGCACTTTGGAGACCGTGGGTCGGGAGAACGTTGCCCCGCGAACCCAGGTTGTGCGGCGATCGAGGAGCCATGCCAATGAACACCGTTGTCTCTGTCAGCCGAGATGCCACCCGCCTGTGCCGCTTTGCTGCACTGGCGGTTTGTGGAGTCGCCGTCGCCGCCAGCCTGCCCCGCCCGGTTGCCGCAGCCACCGTCTCGGGCTGGGGTCTGGAGACAGGCTTCACGGCGGCGACCCTGACCGAGGGGGCCGCGGGGGCGTTCTCGACCACGGCTCCGACCAACAATGCCGCTCCCCGAGCGCTCATCTCCCCGATCGACTTCAGTGATCCGGGCGACGTCGTTCAGTTCACTGGGCAGGTGACGCTCTCGCCGCCCGGGGCGAACATCGGGAACCAGCAGTTTCGGATTGGTTTATGGGACACCAACGGCGCGAACACCGGCACCCTGAGCGGGGGTGTGTGGAACAGCGCCAACGCGAATGGCTGGCTCGGCTACATGGTTCAGGTTGGGATCAGCGGCGGCCAAGACTCTCTCAAGGGTCGCACCAATCCGAATTCGGCGGCATGGCTGTCGAACACGGGCACCTACGTCGTCAACAACACGAACGACAGCGACTCACCCGCCGCGGGAACCTATGACTTCACGATGACGCTCACTCGAAACACTGCTAGTGAGGTCTCGATCGCCTACACCTTGGCCGGCGGGAATTCGATCAACCGCGTCAGCGGGCTGTTGACCGACACCAACGCCGCCGCTGCGGCGATGACGACCATCGATGCGGTCGGGTTTCTTCTCAACACCAACACCGGGGCCGGTTCGTTTACGAATCTGCAAGTGTCGGCGGTGCCAGAGCCGGGTTCGGTCGCCCTCCTCGTCGGGGCTGGAATCGCAGGCATGACCGTCCGAAGGCGGCGACTCGCAGCCTGAAAAGGCTTGCTAAAGTACCGTCAGTGACATAGCCTTCCAAGAGCGGGGGGTGACACCGGATCGCGGGTT
>CAMDDJ010000095.1 GCA_945891385.1 Candidatus Kuenenia stuttgartensis
CCGGTGCGGCTGAGTGGACCCGGAAAACGTTCCACCTGTGTTGACCAGAGGCTCGGGGATCGGTGAACGCTCGCGGAGCAATCGGGGCGTATCCTCGCCCGCGACGCGACTTTTGCCGTCCCCGAGCCGGTGCGGCTGAGTAGCCCCAACCCGCTCGATGCCTCAGCCGCCGGCCGAGCCGAGCAGCGCGAGGGCGGCGAGGTCGGCCGCCGAGGGCCGCCGTCCGGCCGAGCGGGCCAGCGCGAGCCGACACCAGACGTCGGCGGCGGCCACGGCGTGATCGTCGCCCTGCGCATCGGCATGATGAGCCACGGCCAGCACGCTGACGAGGTCGCGAACCCGGGCCGAGAGCGCTCCAGTCTCCAGTTGCCGCTCCGCCAGCCCCCGGCCGTGCCGGCGAATGGCCCGGTCGATTTCGATCGCGAGGCCGGCCAGCTGGCGGCGGGCCGCGCGGGCGTGGGCCCGTAGCTGACGATCAAGGATCTGGCCGTCCTCGGCCGAGTGAGCACGGTGCCACGCGCCGCCCCGCCACGCGGCCCAGGCGGCCGGTCCCCGCCGCTCTGGGTCGGCCAGCGGATGCCCCTTGGCGAGCCCGCGGAACAACGCCAGGCCCAAGAGTTCGCTCTCGCCTTCGTACACGCCGACCGCCAGATGGTCGTGGAACGAATCACCCAGCGGATGGCCCACGAGAAATGCCCGGCCGCCATGCACTCCGAGGGCGTCGATGGCAGCCTCGCGAACGCAGCCGCTGGCCACCACCTTGGCGACTATCGCCTCCCATTCCCCACCTTCGTCCGAGTCAATGGCGGTAGCAGCCCAGGCAGCGAGTGCCTCGCACGCCACGATCGAGGCGGCGATCCGGCCGAGTCTGCCCTGGACGAGTTGGCGGGCCGCGATCGGCTTCCCCCAGGTCTGCCGCTGGGCGGCGTAGGCGGCCGCCTGGCCATGCAGCAGGCGGAGCGTGCCTGCCGCCTGCGCGGCGAGCGTGGTGCGGCCCCGATTGAGGCCATGCCAGACGATCGCCATCGCGTCGCTGCCATCTGGCGGCGGGAGCAGGTTCGCCTCGTCGAGTTCGAACTCGACGAACTCGAGCGCCGCGTTGTGGGTGTGCCTGAGCGGATGGAGGTCGTACCTCCGGAGGCGAAACCGCTCGGTGTCGGCTTCGGGCAACTGCACGAGCGCGATCACCGGTCGACCGTCGCGCATCGCGAGCAGTTTGACGAGCCGCCCGTAGGTGGCGCCCGTGATGAACATTTTCGTGCCGCTGAGCACGAGCCGGCCATCCCGCCGCTCGATCCGGCTCGCCACCCGGCCAAGATCACAACCCGCATCCGGTTCCGTCGCCCCGAAGATGGAGAGCGGCCGGCCGGCGGCGAGCGCAGGCAAAAGCCGCGCCTGCTGGACCGCGCTGCCGAAGGCCGCCACGGCCGAGACCGCACCGATCGAAGAGTGGACCGCGAGCATCCCGGCCACGGTCGGCACGTCGGCAGCGACGCGGGTGACCCCGCGGGCGAGGTCGAGCATCGTCGCTCCCGCCCCGCCCCAGGCCTCGGGCACAGCGAGCCCCCACAGGCCCGTGGCGGCGATCGCCTCCTCGGCGGCGGCCGACACGCGGCCCCGCTGGCTGGGAGGCCGATCCGTGATCGGGGGCTCCGGGAGCCGCGGACCGGCCGCTGGCTCGTAGAGCAGTCCACCCGCGCGAAGAGCCTCCAGTTCGTCAGCGGCGCGCTCCAAGACCGCCTCGACGGGCGAGGCAAGCGGACGGGCTGCAGCGGCGGCCGCAACCGCAAAGCCACCCTCGCCGCCGGTCCACACCGCCGGGATCAGCCAACCCCGCGTCGTCGGGTTTGACTGCGTCGTGCCGCGAACGGCTCGCCGCCCTCCCGCATCGATCAGACCGCACCACCGCGGCCGCGGATCAGCCGCGGCTGCGGCGAGCCGCGCCGCAAACCGCTCGCCGATCACGTGCCGACGGAGCTTGAGCGACTCGGTCATCTCACCGTGCGCTGCATCGAATGGCCGGCCGACCAGGAAAAACCGCCGCACCCGCCAGGCCTGAGGCAGTTGCCATTGGCGGTGAGCGAGTCGCCTCGCGAGCCAGGCGAGGAGTCGTGGATGCTCGAGCGCCGCGCGACGGCTGAACACTCGCAGCCCCAGCCGACGGATCGCCCGACGGATCACGTGGGGCTCCGGCACGATCGCCGCCACCGGGGCGGCGAGTCCGTCACCAAGCACACAGACCTGAGCCACGGCCTCGTCTTCGGCGAGGGCCCGCTCGAGTTCCGCAGGCGGGAGCTTGACACCGCTCGACAACGCGAGCACGTCCTTGAGCCGCCCGGTGATCGCCACCTGCCCGGCATCGTCGAGCGTGGCGACGTCGCCGGTCTCGAGCCATTCCGGCAAGGGTTCGACCCGGTGGGGTGTGGCGGAATCGACGACTCCGATCGCCCGGCCCGGCGTCTTCACGAGCAACTGCCCGCGAGTGTCGGCCCGGTCGTCGATCCGAACCTCGACACCCGGCAGCGGTGGACCGACGGTGCCGATTCGGTTGATCCGCGGATTGGAGAGCGCGACCACTGGGCCCGCCTCGGCCAGGCCGTAGCCCTCCACCAGCGGCAGGCCGCGGGCGGCGAAGAAGGCGGCCGTCCGCCGCCGCAGCGGGCTGCCGCCGGAAATGCACACGCGGACCTGGCCGCCAAGGGCCGCCGCGAGGTCGGGAATCCGTCCCCCGCGCACCGCTCCTTCCAGCCGCTCGAAGAAGGCGGGCACCCCGAGGATCACGGTCGGCGGCAACCCCCGGCAGGCGTCGAGGATGCGGCTGCGATCGGCGACCACATGCAGGCAGCCGCCGCGAACGAGCGCCGTGTAGAGATCTCCGACCCGAGCCAGAGCATGGCTGGCCGGCAGCCATGAGAGTCGCACGTCCCGCGGGTCATCGAGAAACACGGCCGCTGCGGCCTGAGCGTTGGTGGCAAGCGACCGCTGGGAGTGGAGCACGCCGCGAGGCCGGCCTGTCGTGCCGGACGAGAGCATGATCGTGCTGCATGCGTCGGGATCGGCTGTGGCGACACGATCGACGACTGCCTCCAGGATCGACGTGGCCGGCGTGTCTGCAGCTCCCGCCCAGGCCGTCTCCGCAGCGACCACCGGCCGGCCGCCGAGCCACGACCGAGGCAGCGGCGTGGTGCCGCCGCTGGTGATCAGGCCGCAGGGTGCGAGCCACTCCAACTGCTCCCGGTGCTCCCTCGGCTGCGCTCCCGCATGCAGCGGCAGATGCACGAGGCCCCCGAGGAGGCAGGCCAGGTCGGCCACGATCCAATCCACGGAGTGCGGCCCGAGGTGGGCCACCCGGTCGCCGCGTCGTAGTCCGGCTGCCTCGAGTGAGTCCGCCAGACGGAGGGCGGCCGCGGTGAGTTCGAGCCAGGTTCGACTCTGCATCGGCGGGGTCTGCACGCCCGGCCCACACTCGACCCAGGCCACGGCTGCCCGCTCAGGTGACTCAGCCAGACGCCGCCCGAGGAGCTCCACCAGCGACGCCGCCGGCCCTTCCGCCGCCGCCGCCGCTCCTGTCACCGCCGCTTGCTGCCACTCCATCACGGCTGACCTCACTCCATGCGCTCAAACAACACCGCGATTCCCTGGCCGAGGCCGATGCACATCGTGGCCAGGCCGAACCGTCCCCGCGTCGCTGCGAGCGTGTGCAGAAGCGTGGTCACGATCCTGGCGCCGCTCGCCCCGAGCGGATGACCGATCGCGAGCGAGCCGCCGCGAACATTGACCCGATTCGGATCGAGGTCCAGTTCGCGAATGCAGTGGATCGCTTGGGCTGCAAACGCCTCGTTGAGTTCCACAAGGTCGATCTCGGCTAGCGTGATGCCCGCCGCGGCAGGCCGGGCCATGAGCTTGCGGGTGGCGATGATCGGCCCGGTGCCCATCGCCGCCGGAGGCACGCCGACCACCGCCGTCGCTACGACCCGTGCCAACGGCTCGAGCCCCTGACGCCGGGCTTCGGCGTGGGACATCACAAGCAAGGCTGAGGCGCCGTCGCTCAGCGGAGCGCTTGTGGCGGCCGTCACGGTGCCGAGTGTCGGCAGAAACGCGGGCTCGAGTGCTGCCATCGCGGCGAGGCTGGCGTCGCCGCGAATCGACTGATCCCGCCAGACCTCGACCACCCCACCCGACTCGTCGTGACCGAGCACAGGGATGATCTCGTCGGCGAACAGGCCGGCGTCGGTCGCCGCCGCCGCCCGCGCGTGGCTCTCCAGGGCGTAGGCCTCCTGCTCGCCCCGCGAGATGCCCTGAGTCGCGGCAAGCTGCTCCGCCGTGAGACCCATCGAGAGCATGCCCCGGCTCGTGCGGGAAAGCACCTGGGGATGAATGTCCACCACCCCATCCATCGGTAGGTGGTGCATGTGCTCGACGCCGCCGACGAGCTGCACATCGGCCGCGCCGGCGGCGATCGCGTGGGCCGCCTGGGCGACGGCCTGCAGCGAGGAGCCGCAGAGCCGATTGACGGTGACTCCCGCTGTGGAGAGCGGCAGCCCCGCCATGAGCCCGACGCAGCGAGCCACGTTGCCGCCGAGCTCACCCCGCTGCTGGGTCGCCCCGAGCAACAGGTCATCGATCGATTCGGGCTCGACGCCCGACCGCTCGACGACGGCCCGCACCACCGCTGCGGCTAGTTCATCACCGCGGACGTGGCGAAACACTCCCTTCTCGGCGTGCGCGCGGCCGATCGCCGTGCGGCAGCAGGCGACGACGACCGGCATGGTGGCTGGATCACGCTCCTTGGGCAACGACGTCTCCTTCCGCTCTCCGCGCGGCGGCTGGCCGCATGGGCTTCGTCAGTCTGTAAACCTACCGCCCGACTGGGCCAGCTCGAGCAGTCGCGGCACGGGCTGCATCCGCACGCCAAGATCGGCCAGCGGCTCGAGCCGGCGGACGATCTCGGCGGCCCCGATGGAATCCGCCCAGGCGAGCAGCCCGCCGCGAAAGGCGGGAAACCCGAGGGCGTGAATCACGGCCAGGTCGATGTCGCGGCCATCCCGCACGATCCCCTCGTCGAGCACCCGCAGCGCCTCGAGGAGCATCGGCAGGAAGAGCCGGTCGGCGATCGTGCGATCCTGGGTTTCGCGGGGAGGCAAGGGATACCGGGCCAAGACGGTGGCGGCGCCCGGACCAGTGTCAATCACCCGCGCCTTGGGACCGGTGCCCGCGTAGTCATAGAAGCCGCCGCCGGACTTGCGTCCCAGCCGCTTTGCCTTGACGAGCGCGGGGATGACGGGCGAGGCCTCGATGCGGTCGCCGAAGGCCGCGTCCATCACGAGTCCGGCGTACAGCGCCGTGTCGAGCCCGATCATGTCGTAGAGTTCGATCGGCCCCATCGGCATGCCAAAGCCACGCGAGACGCGATCGATTCGTTCGGGCGGCACGCCCTCCCGCACCATTTCCACCGCCTCGTGGAGATACGGCATCAGCACGCGGTTGACGAGAAAGCCCGGGCTGTCCCTGACCACCACGGGGCACTTGCCGAGCCGCTTGGCATGGGCCACCACGGCCGCGACGGTGGCGTCGGTCGTGGCCGGACCCCGGATGACCTCGACGAGCGTCATCCGTCGCACCGGATTGAAAAAGTGCATCCCGCAGAACCGCGTCGGGTCGGCGAGCGGTTCGGCCAGCTTGGTGATGGGATTGGTCGAGGTGTTGGTGGCGATGATCGCGTCGGGGGCGATGGCCCGCTCGATCTCGACCAGCACCTGCTGCTTGAGGTCGGTGCGTTCGAGCACGCTTTCGATCACCACGTCCGCCCCCGCGAGGGCCGACAGGCTGGTCGAGGTCTGGAGCCGGCCCGCCAGGGCGACTGCGGCCGTGGGATCGGTGCGTTTGGCCGAGCGGTTCCAGGCGGCCTCGTCGAGGATGGCGGGAACGCTTCGCGCGAGCGCCGCCGGATCGACGTCGACGAGCCCGACGCGAAACCCGGCCCGCAGATGGGAGGCGGCGATGCCGCCTCCCATGATCCCGGCCCCGACCACGGCCGGAGCCACGAGGGACCTCGGCGGGGCGGTCGCCTCGTCGCCGCGGCCAACGCCGTGGTCGCGGCGGTTGCGTTCGCCGAGGCGAAAGACCCGCAGGAGGTTTCGCGCCACCGGCGTCGCCGCAAGCCGGGCGAAGGCGGCCGACTCCCGCCGTTCGGCAGCAGCGGCCGATTCGGCGGAGCCCGCCAGGATCGTCTCGAGAATTGCAGGCGGGGCCGGGTAACGGCCCCCGGTGCGGCCAAGCATCACCGCCGTCGCGGTGGCTGCCAGGAAATCTCGCTCGGCGGCGTCGAGATCGAACGGCTCGGCCATTCGGCGACGGCGGCGGTCGATGCGATCGCCAGCGGTATGGATCGCGAGCAGCCGTCGGGCGTTCTCCGAGGCGACCGCCGCCGGCACGCAGGCGTCGACGAGCCCCATCCGCCAGGCGGTCAGCCCGTCGACCGGCTCTCCCGCCGCGGCGAACTCGACGGCAGGACCAGGCCCGATCAGCCGCGCAAGTCGCACCGTGCCACCCCAGCCTGGCAGGAGGCCGAGTTTGACCTCGGGGAGGCCCAGTTGGGTGTGGTCGGCGAGCGTGGCCACCCGCAGGTCGCAGGCCAGGGCCAATTCCAGACCGCCGCCGAGGCAGGCTCCGTCGATGACGGCGATGGTCGGCACGCCCTGCGAGAGCCGGGCGAACAGCCGCTTCCCCGCGGTCAGAAGCGACTCCAGTTCGGCGGCCTCGAGCGTGTGAAGCGTCTCAAGCCGGTCGAGGTCGGCTCCGGCAAAAAACGAGCCCGTCCGCCCGGACTCGAGAATGAGCCCCCGCGGCGGCGACCCGGTAGCCAATCGGTCGAGGGCAGCAGCCAGATCGGCCAAAACCTGGGCTGTCAGCACGTTCTGCCGCCGGTCCGGCACCAGAAACCGAATCACGGTGAAGCCATCGTCGGTCGGTTCGACCACGAGCGTGGCACGTTCCCGGGCAGCTGCCGGCATGGGTGGTTTCCGCGGATTCGCTTGCCTGGGACCGGAAAAGGGGTAGTGTATCGGCAGTCTCAGACCCGCCACAGGGCGTCAGCAGCACAGGGAGGTCGCGGCCGCACATGAGCCATCAGCCCCGCAACTCAGGTTTGGCTTCCGACCGTTCGGAATCCGGCGCCGGTGATTCGCCATCGTGGCGGTCGGAAACCTTCATGTCGCCGACCGCGCAGGTCGTCGCCTGGCTCGTGCTCGTCGCACTGGCCGTGGCTGGGCGGGCCTGGCAGCCTGCCGCGCACGTCACACCCCTCGCCGGGGTATCGCTCCTGTCCGGAGTGATCTTCCCGAACCTCATCGTGGCGGCGAGTGTGCCCCTCGTCGCGACCATGATCGGCAACTCCTTCCTGCCGGGCTACGGCAGCGTGGCACTCGCGGTGGTGGTCTACGCGGCGCTCGCCTGGCCGGTCCTGCTCGGCCACCTGGGAATCCTCGGCCGTCCCGACAGGGGACCGCGGTGGCTGGCGATCATCGGCGGGGCGCTCGCGAACTCGCTCGTATTCTTTTTTGCGACGAATACGGCTCACTGGCTGCTTACCGATCAGTATCCTCGCACGGGGACGGGCCTCGTAGCGTGCCTGGTTGCAGGCCTGCCCTTCCACCGATGGATGCCCGTGGGTGACGTGGCTTGGGCCCTTGCGCTCTTCGGCTGCCTGGCAGCCGCTTCGTCGATCGGGAGCCGGCTTTTTCGTGCCCGGCTGGTGGCTGCACCGGTGCGGCGTGGCCGCGGCGACGCGTCCGCTTGACTGGCCGCGGATCGAACCGAGAATACAGGCTCCTCAAGGTTGGCCCTGGTGTGGGCCGACCCAATCCACGCCGCGGGAATGGCGGAATTGGCAGACGCGCCAGGTTGAGGGCCTGGTGGTAGTAATACCGTGCAGGTTCAAGTCCTGTTTCCCGCAGTTCTTTTGTCCCCGCCCCCGTTTACTCTTGGATCGGAATCGGTCGTGGCACGCGGCATGACCATCGGCGGGCGGTCCTCCACCACGGAGCGGTCCCTGCTATGACCACCGACTCTTCCGATCGTCCTGAGCCCGAGGCCCCGATCGCGGCTCCGGCCGTTCCAGATCCGCTGCCCGAGGCCGGGGCAGAAAGCCCCGATTCACCGGCGTCTTCCCGCCGAATTCCCATCGGCACGCAGCGGCCCGGCGCCGCCGCACCCACGCTCGGCCCGAAGTATCAATACATCGCCCCCCCGGCTGCTCCGGCAGCGGCCGGGGTCTCCGATGCGACGCCAACTTCGGCCAAGGGACCCGCCGAACCTCCATCCGCCGCAAGCGACCTACCGAGCCCCCGGCCTTCGGCCTCAGGACCCAACACTCCCGCGGACTCCGGACCGGCGGGGGGCGGCCGCGGCGGGCGTGGGAGACGACGCGACGCTCCCAAGCGGCCCTCGCCGACCGACGTTCTCCCCCCGGCCAGGCTGGTCGCGGTCCCCAACCTCAGGGCCGGGCTCGACGACGACCTCGAGGCTGAGTTTGCCGCCGCGATCGAAGGAGTCGCGATCGACGACGTGCTCGAGGCACAGGCGTCGATCAAGGCCGAGGCGCCGATCGATCCCGGCAGCCGCGTCAGCGGCGTGGTGCTCTCGATCGGGGCCGACACGGCCTTCATCGACCTCGGCGGCCGACGTCAGGGGGCCCTCAAACTCGCCGGCTTCCTGGATCGGGGCGAAGACCTCCCCGAGGTTGGCACGACGGTGGAACTCACCGTGGGCGGCCGCAATGACGAGGACGGCCTCTACGAAGTGGCGCCGGCCAATCGCGCAATCGCGGTCGAGGACTGGTCGCAACTCGAAGCTGGCATGGTGGTTGCGGCCAGGGTGACGGCGGCGAACAAGGGAGGCCTCGAGTGCGACGTGGCCGGCTTGCGAGGCTTCATGCCCGCGAGCCTCGTCAGCACATGGCGCATTGAAAACCTCGAGGAAATGGTCGGGCAAACGCTCGACAGTCTCGTCACCGAGATCGTGCCCGCCGCCCGACGGCTCGTGCTCTCGCGGCGAGCGGTGATTGAGAAGCAGGCGGCCGAAGCCAAAACGAAGATGCTCGAAACCCTGGAACCTGGCACTGAACTCGACGGCATCGTGCGGAGTGTCCGTGAGTTTGGCGCGTTTGTCGACATCGGCAACGGTGTCGAGGGGCTCGTCCATGTGAGCGAGCTCTCGTGGGAGCGGGTCGCCAATCCTGCCGACGTGCTCCAGCAGGGGCAGAAGATCCGAGTGATCGTGAAAAAGATCGATCACGAGACCGGGAAGATCGGACTCTCGGCCCGCGAGATCATCGAAAATCCGTGGAAGCGGGCGGCCGAGAAGTACTTCGTGGGGGCGGCCGTTCGTGGAGTGGTCAGCCGGATCGCCCAGTTTGGCGCCTTCGTGAAGCTCGAACCCGGCATCGAGGGATTGGTGCACATCTCGGAGGTCGCGACCCGCCGCATCCGCAGTGTGGCGGACGTTGTCCGGGAAGGAGAACCGGTGGAGTGCCGTGTGCTGGCGATCGATCCCGATGAGCAACGGCTTTCGCTCTCGATCAAGGCCCTCGCGCCCCCCCCGGCCTCGGCCGGGCAGGCTCCCGCCGCCGAAACCGAGCCGGAAGACTCCACGCCCGACGCCCCACCGCCTCCACCCCGGCAGCGGAAGACGCCGCTCAAGGGCGGCGTCGGCAGCAACTCGGAAGGGGCCCGCTTCGGACTCAGGTGGTGACGGTGCCTGGAGGTTCGATCACGTCCTTGCCCATCCATGTGACGAGCGGGGCCGGCACGCGGACCGAGCCATCGGCCTGTTGATGGTTTTCCAAGATGGCGATGATCGCGCGGCTGATGGCGATCGCCGTGCCGTTGAGCGTGTGGGCGAAGGTCGTGCCCTTCTCGCCCGGCCGCTTGAACCGAATGCCGAGCCGACGGGCCTGGTAGTCGGTGCAGTTCGAGGTGCTCGTCACCTCGCCCCATTCACCCGCCGCACCCCGCCCCGGCATCCAGGCCTCGAGGTCGAACTTCCGATAGGCGGGGCCGCCAAGGTCGCCCGAGGCGGTGTCGATCACCCGGTAGGGGATCCCGAGCCCGTCGAATAGGCGGCATTCGAGGTCGAGCAGTCGCTGGTGCATCGCCTCGCTCTGCTCCGGAAGCGTGAAGGCGAACATCTCCACCTTGGTGAATTGATGCACCCGATAGAGCCCGCGGGTGGCCCGGCCGTGGGCGCCGGCTTCGGTGCGAAAGCAGTGGCTGATGCCACAGAGCGCCAGCGGTAATTCCGCCGAGTCGAAGATCCGCTCGTGAAAGGCTCCGCCCAGCGTGATCTCGGCGGTGGCGACGAGCGACAGATCGGAGTCGGTGATCGAGTAGATCTGGGTCTCGGGTCCGCGGGGCATGAAGCCGGTGCCTTCGAGGATCGTGTCGCGGGCGAGGTCGGGCGTGGTCATCACGGTGAACCCTTCCCGCATCAAGAGGTCCACGGCATACCGCTGCAGGGCGAGTTCCAAAAGCACGCCGTCGCCCGTGAGGAAGTAGAAGCCGTGCCCCGCCACGCGGGCCCCGGCCTCGAAGTCGAACAGGCGGAGTTTCTCCCCCAGGGCCACATGGTCGAGCGGCGGGAAGCTGAATGTGGGCGGCGTGGTCACGCCATGGCGGATCTCGACGGCGGCATCCTCGCCACCCACGGGCGCGGACGGGTGGGTGAGATTGGGAATGGACTTCAGGATCGCATCGGCCTCGGCGATCACCTCGGCCGACTTGGCCTCGATCGCGGCGATCTCCTCCCGCAGGCGTCGGCCCTCCGCCTTGCGGGCCTCCCGCTCGGCCTCGTCGGCCGCCTTGCCGATCGAGCGGCTTACCTGGCCGGCCTCCTGATTGAGCTTGTCGACATCGGCCTGAAATTGCCGACGCATCCGATCGAGTTCGGCGAACCGGGCCACGTCGGCCGATGCCCCGCGGAGGGCACAATTGGCGGCGACGATGTCGATATTCTCGGCAACAAAGCGGCGATCGAGCACGGGCAGAAACTCCTGAAGCAGGCCGGTGGAACGCGAGGCAGAGCATCGTACAATGCGGCCGTTCGCCCGGTGGGACCGGTGGCCGCGTGGCCGCCGCCCAGGGCCGCGAGTGTGCCAGAGACATGACCGCCTCCGCCAGTGCCGATCTCGACGAACCTGCCGTGGTCGAGACCGCTCCCGCCCGAGATGCCAAGACGGACAGTCGTCCCAAGCGACAGCCCCGGTATCACGTCGTGCTCTGGAATGACGACGACCACACCTACCAATATGTCGTGATCATGCTCCGGACGCTCTTCGGCCACGCGGTCGAGACGGGTATCAAGATGGCCAAGGAGGTCGACACCGAAGGCCGTGTCGTCGTGCTCACGACCACGCTGGAGCATGCGGAACTCAAGCGGGATCAGATCCACGCCTTCGGCGCCGACCGGCTCCTGGCCCGCTCGAAGGGCTCGATGTCGGCCTCGATCGAGCCCGAGCCGGCGTAGGTGGCAGGGGGTTGGAACGCCCGGTCTGAAGTCGAATCCGTCCCGCAGGCTGCAAGCCTGCGGCCACAGGCCGCTGTTTCAGCGGTGCAGGGGCCTCCATGCCCCCTGCACCTCGGCGGCCCTCCGGCCGCCGGCCGCACCTCCCGGCGGCCGTGGGCGGGCGCGGAAGAGTGGGGCAACCGGCCACAGGCCAACTGGTACACGGGCTCAACAAGCACTTCGAAACGGGTTGCGAGGTCGGGGTTGCCCGTGCCCCGAGAGCCGGCCTAGGAAACCAGCGGAGCCATGGATGGCGAAGCGCAGTTTCCTCGG
>CAMDDJ010000096.1 GCA_945891385.1 Candidatus Kuenenia stuttgartensis
GCGGATTTGAGTTAGATCGAGCCAACCCAAACGTGATGCCTAAGATGAAGAGAAAGTTTGGCTGTTTGCAGTATCTTGCGACCTTGCAGGGGATCAGGGGGGAGTCTCTCGACATAGACACGACAGTGGAGGTCGCGATTCGTTGCAGCCGAACCGGCGTTGTTGTTGTCTTCACGGCGGATAGAACTCGCTGGACGGCTCCTTGACCAAGTGAGTTGGTAGGTCAGCATTACGAGGAGTAAAGCCATGGGTCTGTTTGGCAAGCTATTAGGATTGGCGGTTGGATACTCTGCCGCAGATGTAGCGCGTTGGCAGACGATGTTCCCAGATGGTGTGAGTCGCATGGATATGCAAACACTTCGAATTGTCCCGAACGTGCCGATTCTTGATGCGATTCGTCACGTTCAAAACAGCCACGGGTGGAGTGCTGATAACTCCTGCGAAGTGATTATTGGTAATATTGCCGAAGGCAACACGTTCCCGACCGCATGTGGCCGATACGCCTACTTTGACTCCGCCGCTATGGATCGAAAGAAGGAGCGGAAGAAGCAGGTGCGAGAAAAGGGGAAAGGGGAGCCATGACTCCTTCAAACGTGATCTTCTGATTTCCAAGAAGAAGAAAGAAGGGGAGTTGGTGATGTTAGAGGAATAAAAACCAACATGCCCCACTCAGACCATATCCCGGAGCCAGCTTCGCTTGCCATGCGCTATGCGGCGGCTAAGCGGGCTGACAAGCGATGCGAGTTGTGTGGAGTGGCCGAGGGTGATTAGGTCAACGAAAAGCGCATACGGCAACACGTTGCCCACATCGCGCAGCGATCTAGCCGCGTGGCTTTGATCTGGTAGTTCTTCCGTTTACCCAGACACTACGCCAAATAACTAGGGGTTCAGGCACTAAAGAACCCTACGCTGTGACGAGTCAGCCACGTAGGTATTTGGGAATGGATTTGCTGACGCTCTCCCGACTAGGGTGATCCAACTGCATCAGCCAAGACACGCGAAGCTTGGATGTCTATCGCACCGCAAACACCTGCCGATTTTGGGCGATGGCCTGAAGAGAGGGCTTAGAAGCTAAAACCCCGTCCCATTGGGCCTAATCGCAACTAAATGGGGCGATTTTCTGGCATTTTCGTGGGTTTTGGGGCTGTGCTGGTTAGGAATGGTCGCCAAACGACTGATTTCCCAAAACGACTGATTTACCGACTGGTCATTCAGCGTCACGACTGATTTTTGAGGATCATGACGACTGATCTGGATTCACCAGAAATGCAAAAAGCCCCGGAAACGCTTGGTTTCCGAGGCTCCTTGCGGAAGGGTAGTGGGCGATATAGGACTCGAACCTATGACCCCCAGCTTGTCGAGCTGGTGCTCTAACCAACTGAGCTAATCGCCCGAACAGTCGGCAACGCAAGTGTCGCGCGTAAAGTGGTGCCAGTCAAGGGAATCGCCTCGACTGCCGGTCACGGCGTCGACCCGGCTTGCGGCCGCCGGTGCCAGGCGGATACGCTCGCTGTTTTCCCGGCAAAAACAGCCGCTTCGCGACCGTGCCCCCCGGTGCTCCCACCATGCCCACCGTCCGCCTGCCCGATGGCTCATCCCGCGACTATCCCGCCGCCGCCCGGGTAGCCGACTGCATCACTGACGCGGCCGCAGCCGGAGGCCGGAAAGGAAAGGCCTCTCCGATCGCCGCCCTGCTCGACGGCCAGCTCGTGGGGCTCGACGCGCCTCTGCCCACCGCCGCGCCGGCCGCGATCGAACCGCTCTACGCCGGCGACCCCCGGGCCTTGCCGGTGATGCGGCACTCGGCGGCCCACGTGATGGCGCGGGCGGTGATGCGGCTTTTCGAGGGCGTGGAACTCGCCTTCGGCCCCACGGTCGGCCACGGCTTCTACTACGACATGCGGGCCGACCGACCGATCACCGACGATGACCTGGCGGCGATCGAAGCCGAGATGCGGCGGATCATCGAGGCCGACGAGGCCTTCGAGCGGGTGGAGGTGGCACGGGAGAAGGCCGTGGAGATCGTCCGCGGACTCAACCAGCCCCTCAAGGCCGAACACATCGAGACTGGGCTGGCCGAGCACCCCACCCTCTCCTTCTACCGGCAGGGCGAGTTCGTCGACCTCTGCCGTGGGCCGCACGTGCCCAGCCCCGGCTGCATCGGCGCCTTCAAGCTCACGAACATCGCCGGCGCCTTCTGGAAGGGAGACGCCAACAATCCCCAACTCCAGCGGCTCTACGGCACCGCCTGGTTCACCCAGGAGGATCTCGACGCCCACCTCGCCGCCCTGGAAGAAGCCCGCAAGCGGGATCACCGGGTGCTCGGCAAACAACTCGATCTGTTCACCACCAATCCGCTGGTCGGCTCCGGGCTCGTGCTCTGGATGCCCAAGGGGGCGACCGTCCGGGCCACGCTCGAAGGCTTCGTCCGCGAGGAACTCGCCGCCCGGGGCTACGAGCCGGTCTACACGCCCCACATCGGCAAGGTCGATCTCTACAAGATCTCGGGCCATTTCCCCTATTACGCCGACAGCCAGTTCAAGCCGATCATCATGGCCGAGGACGAGCAGTATCTCCTCAAGCCGATGAACTGCCCGCACCACACGCTGATCTACAAGGCCCGGCCGCGGAGCTACCGCGAGCTACCCCTGCGGCTCGCGGAATTCGGCACGGTCTACCGCTACGAACAGTCGGGAGAACTCGGCGGCATGACCCGCGTCCGCGGCTTCACCCAGGACGATGCCCACATCTTCTGCACCCCGGAGCAGGTCGAGCAGGAGGTGGAGGGCTGCATCGACTTCACGCTGAAAGTGCTCGAAAGCCTGGCCTTCGAGAACTTCCGGGTGCGGCTCGGATTTCGCGATCCGACGAGCGACAAGTATGTCGGCCCGCCGGAGCGGTGGGACGAGGCCGAGGCGGCGATCGAGCGGGTGGCCCGGCGGATGAACCTGCCCGGCTGCGAGCCGGAGCCAGGGGAGGCCGCCTTCTACGGCCCCAAGATCGACTTCGTGGTCAACGACTCGCTCGGCCGCGAGTGGCAGCTCGGCACGGTGCAGCTCGACTACAACCTTCCGAGCGCCGAGCGGTTCGACCTCGAGTACATCGGTGCCGACAACGCCAAGCACCGGCCCGTGATGATCCACCGCGCGCCGCTCGGAAGCATGGAGCGGTTCATGGGCGTGCTGATCGAGCACTTCGCCGGGGCGTTTCCCCTCTGGCTCGCCCCGGAGCAGGTCCGCGTGATCCCGGTGAGCGAAAAGACCGCCGCCTACGCCGAGACGGTCAAGGCGAAGCTTGAAGCGGCCGGCCTCCGGGTCGGCATCGACCAGGCTGCGGAAAAGCTTGGGGCCAAGATCCGCACCGCTCAACTCGACATGATCCCGATGATGGCCGTCTGCGGCCCGCGGGACGAGGCGGCCGGCACCGTCAGCCTCCGCGACCGGCTCGATGGCGACCTGGGCGCCATGAGCCTCGACGACGCGATCGCGCGGCTCCGCGACGAGAACGCCCGCCGGGCCGTCCGTCACAAGCCGAAGCCCCTGTCGCTTGGCGGCGGAGAGAACGCCGGTGGCGATGAGGACTACTGAGCCCGGCAGCCGGGCGGACGACCGTGGTCTGCGGAACGACCGATTCGTGCTCCTCGAGCACACCGGCCACCCCGACGATCCCACGGGCCGGCATTACGATCTGCTCTTGGAAGAACCTGCCGCCTGCCAGACCTGGCGGCTTGCGGACGTTCCCCTGCTCGGTGGTCCTTCGGTGAGAGCCCAGCCCCTGCCGCCTCACCGGCTGGCCTGGCTCGACACCGAAGCCGGCGAGGTCTCCGGCGGCCGCGGCTTCGCCCGCCGAATCGCGGCAGGCCGTTACGAACGCTGCCGCAGCGAACATGCTGGCCCGGAAACGGCCCACGCTGCGGCCCTGATCCGGCTCACCGGCACCCCGCTCTCCGGCATTCTCGAAATCAGCACCAGCGGCCTCGCAACCCTGCGGTGAGCGGCCGAATCGGCCGCGGGTCGCCCGACGTATCATGGGGCCTTCCCCAGGAGCATCCCCGAATGACGCCGCGTGAAGTGCTCGCGATGTGCCGCGAGAAGGAAGTGAAGGCCGTCGACCTGCGATTCACCGATTTCTTCGGGGCGTGGCAGCACTTCACGATTCCCGTCGGCAAACTCGAGGAAGACTCGTTCGCCGACGGCCTCGGCTTCGACGGCTCGAGCATCCGCGGCTGGCAGTCGATCAACGAGAGCGACATGCTGCTCGTGCCGATGCCCGACACCGCGGTCGTCGATCCCTTCATCGAGCCGCCGACCCTCGTGATGATCTGCATGGTGCAGGATCCGATCACGCGGGAGGACTACTCCCGCGATCCCCGCAACGTGGCCCGCAAGGCGGTCAACTACCTCAAGAGCACCGGGATCGCCGACACCTGCTTCGTCGGCCCCGAGGCGGAGTTCTTCGTGTTCGACAACGTGCGGTTCGATCAGAACGCGCACGAGGGCTACTACCACATCGAGTCGGCCGAGGGCGAATGGACCCGTGGCCGGAGCGACGGCCCGAACCTCGGCTACACCCTGCGGCACAAGGAGGGCTACTTCCCCTGTCCTCCCTCCGACCAGCTGATGGATCTCCGGAACGAGATGATGCAGACGATGATCCACTGCGGGATCGACGTGGAGGCCCAGCACCATGAGGTGGCGACGGCGGGCCAATGTGAGATCGACATGCGCTACCAGGAATTGGTGCGGATGGCCGATCAGATCTGCCTCTATAAGTACATCGTTCGCAACGTCGCCCGCCGCCACGGCCGGACGGCCACCTTCATGCCGAAGCCGATCTACGGCGACAATGGCTCGGGCATGCACACCCACCTCTCGCTCTGGAAGGACGGGCAGCCACTGTTCGCCGGCACCGGCTACGCCGGCCTCTCCGAGATCGGCCTGCACGCGATCGGCGGCATCATCCGCCATGCGCCGGCTTTGCTCGCCTTCACCAACCCCACCACCAACAGCTACAAGCGGCTCGTGCCGGGCTACGAGGCGCCCGTGAACCTCGCCTACTCCCAGCGGAACCGGTCGGCGGCGGTCCGAATCCCGATGTACTCCGCGAGCCCCAAGACGAAGCGCCTCGAGTTTCGCTGCCCCGACCCGACCGCCAATCCCTACCTGGCCTTCGCGGCGATGCTGATGGCGGTGATCGACGGGATCCAAAACAAGCTTCACCCCGGCGATCCGCTCGACCGCGACATCTACGACATGCCGCCGGAGGAACTCTCCAGCGTGCCGAAAGCCCCGGCCTCGCTCGCCGAGGCGCTCGACGCGCTCGAAGCCGACGCCGACTTCCTGCTCCGCGGCGACGTGTTCACCGACGACGTGCTGGAGACCTGGCTGAAGTGGAAGCGGGCCCGGGAAGTCGCCCCGATGCGGCTCCGGCCGCATCCGTATGAGTTCTGCCTCTATTTTGACGCATGAACGACGGTAGTTTCAGCGCCCGGCGGGCCATCCCTGGCCCCGGCGGGCTTGCCGGGCCTCCGCCCGGCCGGCCGCCCTCCGGGCTGCCGATGACGTGCAGTCTCCGCGGTGTGGCGATCCGTTCTGCGCGGATTGCCATCGAGTGGTGCTGACCGAACGGCACGCGGCGCGGGCTGCGCCCGCTGCGTGCCTGAGAGTTGATTTCATTTCGAGCACTTCAAACGCATAGTTCGGTCGGGGTTGCCCGTGCTCCGAGAGCCGGCGTAGAGAACCAGCGAAGCCATGGATGGCGGAGCGCAGTTCTCTTCGAGTGAGCGGAGCCCAGGATGGGCGCAGTGAACGTCCGGCGACGGGGCACGGGCAACCCCGACCTACCAGCCGACGCCGCCTCCGCCCCCCCATGCGGCAGTGAACGTCCGGCAACGGGAGACCGTGTCACCGGATCGTCGGGGCCCAGCCCTGGGTGATCTGCCGGATGATGCCAGCGACGGCGCCCTGCCGCTTGCTCGATCGGGTGGCACGAATTGTGCAGTCAGCGAGCGAAGCCGTGAGCGTCCGCTGCCGGACTGCTTCGAGCACCCTGGCGAACCGCTCGGGCGAGCCGGCCAGGAGCGTGCCGTGCACGAAGAGCGCGGTGGGATTGAAGATGTTGATCACCGCCGCGATCGCGACGGCCAGATAGGTGGTCACCGTCTCAACCTCGGCGACGAAGGCGTCGGGCCGGTCGGCGAGCAGGCCCACCACCTCCGCCACGTCGAGCTGCCGCCCCTCGCGCTCGGAGCAGAGTCGCGTGAGTGCGGCATCGGTGGCGAGCGTCTCCAGGCAGCCCCGGTTGCCACAGCCGCAGCGGATGCCGTCGGGAACGACGGTGATGTGGCCGACCTCGCCAGCCATGCCACTGTGACCCTTCAGCAAATCACCCCCACTCATCACGCCGAGCCCCAGCCCCGCCGAGACGTCGAGCATCGCGAAGTCAGCCAGCCCGCGGGCGTCGCCGTAGAGTCGCTCAGCCAGGCAGAGCCCGTCGGTCTCCTGCACAAGCACCGCCGAGCAGCCGAGCCGGCCGGAGAGATCACGGGCTGGATTCCGCTTGTCGAGCAGGTGGAGATTCGGCGAGACCACGATCTCCTGCAGTCGCTCGTTGACCAGGCCCGGCACACTCACGCCGATGCCAAGCAGCGGGGCGCCCCCCTCGCCAAGCAGCCCGCGGCAGGCGCCTGCGATCCCGTCGAGCAGGCCCTCGTAGTCGCCGGGTGACTCGAATCGCCGGGTTCGCTCCTCGGTCACGCGGCCGTCGAGACCGGTGGCGACCACGCAGCAGACCTTGGCATCGATCACCACGCCCAACACGGTGGCAGTCTCGGCCGCCATCCGCACGAGCCGTCCGGGCCGGCCCAGGGCCGGGGTCACCGGGTCGAGTTCTTCGACCAGGCCGCGTTTCAGGAGCGCATCGACCGCCTTGGAGACCGTCGGTGCGGTGAGGCCCGAAACCCGCGTGAGCGCGGCCCGCGACGAGGGGCCATGCTGCTGGATAGCCTCGAGCAGCCGACGTTCGTTGATCCGCCGGAGGAGAGTCGATTCGATGCGGTTTTCGGGTGGATTCACGGGCAAGGCGTGTGTTGGTGTTTCGCGCGGGACACCTCGCTTGACCAGAACCCGAGGCTTGCCGCTTACTTAACAACACTTAGAATATAAGATCGGGATGGTGGCTTTCAACCGTCTCGCCCCCTTTGCTTCGATCGCCAAGGGAGGTTGCGGACAGGCGCGGTGAGTTCATGCCGATGGCATCTGGGTGGACGGTGCAGACGCGGTCATGGTTCGCCGTCGGGCTGCTGCTCGGCGAGATCGGCGGCGGATCGACCGCGGCCGACACCACGTTCACCCGTGACATCCAGCCGCTCCTGGCCCGGCGCTGTTATTCCTGCCATGGGCCCGACACCCACGAGGCGGGGCTGCGGCTCGATCAGGCCAACTCCGCCACGGCTGAGTTGCCGAGCGGCATGCGGGCGATCACGCCGGGCGAGGCTGCGGCGAGTGAGGTCGTGGCCCGGATCACATCGACCGACCCGGATCTCAGGATGCCCCCCGAGGGCAAGCCGCTCACCGCCGACGAGATCGACTCGCTTACCGCCTGGATCACAGCCGGTGCCGAATGGTCGGCCCACTGGGCCTTTCGCCCGTTGGCTCGCCCCGCCGTGCCGCCGGCGGCCGAGGGCACGAGCCCGATCGACGCCTTCATCGAATCGCACTTGATCGCCCAGGGTCTGCCGCTGCCGCGTGCTGCCGACAAGGCCACGCTCCTCCGCCGGGTGACCTACGGGCTGACCGGTCTGCCGCCGAGTGAGCCGGAGATGCGGGACTTCCTCGGCGACGATTCGCCGGATGCCTGGGAACGCGTCGTCGATCGCCTTCTGGCGTCGCCACACTACGGCGAGCATCAGGCCCGTCACTGGCTCGACCTCGTGCGGTTTGCCGAGACCAACTCCTTCGAGCGGGACGGCGTCAAGCCGCATGCCTGGCGGTATCGCGACTACGTGATTCGCAGCCTCAACGACGACAAGGCATACGACCGGTTCGTGATCGAGCAACTCGCCGGTGACGAGCTTCCCGATCCCTCGGCCGACGCCCTGATCGCCACCGGGTTTTACCGGCTCGGCCTCTGGGATGACGAGCCGGCCGACAAGCTTCAGGCCCGCTTCGACACGCTCGACGACATCGTCTCCACGACAGGTCAGACGTTTCTTGGCCTCACGATCAACTGCGCCCGCTGCCACGACCACAAAATCGATCCGCTTACGCAGCGGGACTACTACGGGATGCTCGCGTTTTTCCAGAACGTGACGCCGATGGGCGACCGGCAGATGAATCCGGCCTTCATCGAGCGGGTGATCCCAGCCGGCAATGGCACGGTGACCGACGCCGAGCATGCCGTCCAAGATCTTGCACGCCGCCGCGCGGAGGCCGAGGCCAACCTCGCCGCGATCCACAAGCGACTCGCCGAGCATGGGCAGCAGGCGCTCGACGATCTCACCCGCAAGGATCTTGCAGCCTGGGAAAATGCACTCCGAGACCTCGACGCCGAGCGGGCCTCGCTTCCGCTGGCGCTCGTGGTTTCGGAGTTCGGCCCAGACGCCCCCGAGACCTTCGTGCTCCCCCGGGGCAACCCGCGGGCCGAGCCGAGGCCGGAACTCCGGGTCGAGCCTGGCTTCCCCGAAGTGCTCGCCCCGCCTGCTCCGGCCATCACTCCCACCCCGAACGGTCGTTCGACGGGCCGACGGATGGCCCTGGCCCGGTGGATCGCCTCCGCTGAAAACCCGCTCACGGCCCGCGTCATGGCCAACCGGGTCTGGCAGTGGCTCTTCGGTCGCGGCCTCGTCCGCAGCACGAGCAACTTCGGGCTGATGGGCGACCCGCCCACCCATCCCGAGTTACTCGACTGGCTGGCCACCGAACTCGTGGCGAATGGCTGGCGGCTGAAAGCCCTGCATAAGACGATCCTCTTGTCGCGGGCGTATCAGGCCGCCTCCACTGCCCATCCCGAGGCCCTCGCCCGGGATCCGCTCAACGACGCGTTCTGGCGATTCGATCAGCGGCGGCTTTCAGCCGAGGAACTCCGCGACTCGATCCATGTGGCCAGCGGCCGGTTCAATCCCAGGATGTTCGGCCCCGGTGTCTATCCCACGCTGCCCGAGGAGGTGCTCGCCACCCAGTCGGTGCCGGGCGCCGGCTGGGGCAACTCGCCGCCCGAAGAGCAGGCCCGCCGCAGCATCTACGTCCACGTGAAGCGGACACTGCCGGTGCCGATCCTCGCCGACTACGACGTCGCCGACCCCGACGCCGCCTGCCCCGTCCGGTTCGTGACGACCCAGCCCACGCAGGCGCTCGGCATGATGAACGGAGACTTTCTCCACGCCCAGGCGCGGGAGTTCGCCGCCCGGGTTCGGCGGGAAGCCGGCGGCACGAACGCCGACCAGACCGCGGCGATGGTCCGTCGGGCGGTGGAAATCGCCCTCGTCCGCCCGGCCAGCGACGCCGAGGTGAACCGGGGCGTTGCGCTAATCGACACGCTCGAAACTGTCGACGGCGTCGATCCGAGCCGGGCGCTCGAGCTCTACTGCCTGATGGTGCTGAACCTCAACGAATTCGTCTATCTCGACTGACGGAGGCCGCCATGTCCGACGACCACACGCCCCACGGCCGCGGCTTCTGCGGCCGCACCCGCCGGGAGTTCTTCTGGGAGGCAGGGGCGTCGTTCGCCGGGCTGGCCTTGGCTGGCCTGCTCGACCAGGGTTTCTTCGCCCGCCAGACGCGGGCCGCCACCGGCGTGCCCTTCGTCAATCCGCTCGCGGCCAAGCCGCCGATGATCACGCCCCGGGCCAAGAGCGTGATCTTCCTGTTCATGTACGGCGGCCCGAGCCAGGTCGACACCTTCGACTACAAGCCCACGCTCTACGGACTCGACGGCAAGACCGTGCCGGTCAAGACGAAGGGCCGGGGGGGCGAGCGGAACGAGGGCCGGGTGGTCGGCCCGAAGTGGAAGTTTCAACAGTACGGCGACTGCGGCAAGTGGGTGAGCGACCTGTTCCCCAACGTCGCCCGCCACGTCGACAAGATCGCCTTCCTCCATTCGATGACGGCCGACTCGCCGATCCACGGCTCCGCGATGCTCCAGATGAACTCGGGCAAGATCCAATCGGGAGCCCCATGCCTCGGCAGCTGGGTCAATTACGGCCTCGGCAGCGTCAATGAAAACCTGCCCGGATTCCTCGTGATGCTCGACCGCACCGGCGGCCCGATCTCGGGCGCGAAGAACTGGTCGAGCGGCTACATGCCCGCCACCTATCAGGGCACCGTGCTCAAGAGCAAGGGCCCGCCGATCCTCGACCTCGCGCCTCCCGAGGACATGCCGCTGGATGCCCAGCGGGCGATGCTCGACGCCCTTCGGGAAGCCAACGAGGCCCACCTCCTCTCCCGCGGCGACAACACGGAACTCGCCGCCCGGATCGCCTCCTACGAGCTGGCCTGGAAGATGCAGGAGCATGCTCCGGAGGCCGTCGATCTCGCACAGGAGACTGCGGAGACCAAGCGGCTCTACGGCCTCGACAATCCCCGTACCGCGCACTTCGGTCGCCAGTGCCTGCTCGCCCGCCGGCTGGTGGAGCGGGGCGTGCGGTTCATCCAGGTCTACTCCGGCGGCGCCCACAACGACGACAACTGGGACGCCCACGGTGACCTCGTGAAGAACCACGAGTTCCACGCGGGCAACACCGACCAGCCCGTCGCGGCCTTGCTCGAGGATCTCGAGCGAACCGGCCTCTTGGACGAGACGCTCGTGATCTGGGGAGGCGAATTCGGCCGCCAGCCGACCGCCGAATACGCCGAGGGCACCGGCCGCGACCACAACTCCTACGGCTTCACGATGTGGGCAGCAGGGGGCGGCATCAAGGGCGGCGTGAGCGTCGGCGAGACCGATGAGCTCGGCTCGGCGGCGATCTCACCCGGCCCGGGCCACGGCAACGGCGACAAGCCCGGCTTCCACGTGAAGAGCCTGCACGCCACCGTGCTCCATTGCCTGGGCCTCGACCCCAACCGGCTCTCCTACTTCTTCGGCGGCCTGGATCAGAAGCTCGTCGGTGTCGAGCACGTCGAGCCGATCCACGAGATCCTTGCGTAGGTTGCGGTGACGGCACTCCGCGTGGGGAGCAAGGGGCATACGAGGCAGATGTCCGAAGCATCGCGGGTTCTCGTCGAGAACGGGTAGGCTCGGGAGTCGGCGAACACTCGCTGAGCACGTGGGGCGTATCCTCGCCCACGACGCGGCTTTTGCAGCCCCCGAGCCGCTGCACCGCGTGCTCTGGATGCGATCTACCGGATCGCCATCGAATAGCCGACGTCGTCAGTTGTCTGCTCGTCTCCTTCGGCCTCGTCCCGCGGGCCGCCGTCGTCGGCGCCGTTGACCCCGACCGAATAGACCGTGAGCCAGTCAGGGTCGGTGACGAACCGCAGCGGTTGCGGCTCGACGTTCCTCGCGCCGACGAAGGGATCCTGAGGCACGGCCGCCAACTGACCGGGCACAATCGCGGTGAACGAGTCGGGCAGGCTTCCGGTCTCGAGCCGGTGCCGAGTTGCGGCGACGAGGACGGCGACGGCCTCCCGTCGGGCCTGCGACCTGGTCACGGCTTCGGCAAAGCCCTGCAGCGCGGGTGTGATCAGTTTCGTGAAGATTCCCGGTGGTCGTTCC
>CAMDDJ010000097.1 GCA_945891385.1 Candidatus Kuenenia stuttgartensis
GGGCATCCGGCAGGCGAGCAACCTCGTCGACGAACTGAAGTCCGACGAGCCGACCAGCAGCCCCACGAACGGCAACGGGGCCTACGCGACGACTGGGGGTGCTCGATGATCGCCGGGGCTGAACTGCTGCCGGTGCTCACGTCCGAGAAGCCCGCCAGCACCAATCCCGCCAACGAGGTCGCCCGAGAACTCACCGGCCGGGACTACGTGAGTTGGTCGGCGCTCTCCACGTTCCGGACCTGCCCGCTCAATTACAAGTTCCGGTACGTGGATGGCCTGCCCGAAGAGAGTGTGTCCAGCGCGCTCGTGTTCGGCACCGGGATTCACACGGCCGTCGAGCAGCACTTTCAGGCTCAACTCGCGGGCGACACCAAGCCCGACCTCGATGCCCTGCTGTTCGCCTACCGAAGTGAATGGCTGCCGCACGACCCGGACGCGATTCAGTTCGGCAGCAAGGAGACCCGCGAGACACTGGACGATTTGGCCGCCCGAATGCTCACGGCGTTTCTCGTAAGCGATCAGGCACGTGTCTCTGGGCGGGTGCTGGGCGTCGAGGAAGAGATTCGCGGCATGCTGGTCGAGGGTGTGCCGGATTTGTATGGGCGGGTCGATTTGCTGACCGAGGACTCCGACACGCTGATGGTGACCGACATCAAGACCAGTCGCGGGAAATAGAGTCATGAGCAGGTGGCGACCATGCCGTGCGGGTTGTGCCGATCTGCCCTGAGTTGCGAGCGATCCTGGCAGACGCCTTTGAGCAGGCTGACCCTGGTGCGACGCTGGTCGTCCCGATGGCGGCCCGGAAGGGCGTCAACGTTCGGACCCACCTCGAGCGGATCATCAAGAAGGCCGGGCATGCCCCGTGGCCGCGGCTTCTGCAGAACCTCCGGGCCAGTTGCGAGACCGACTGGGTGGAGAAGTATCCCTCGCACGTGGTCGCGAAATGGCTCGGGCACTCGCCGAAGGTGGCGGCCCAGCATTACCTCATGTCCCGCGAGCACCACTTCGAGGACGTTGTCCGCGGCAGCAGCCCCGGCCCGGCTCCCGCCGCCGCCGTCAGCCCGGAGGCCGCCGACGACCGTGGTGCAGAATGCTGTGCACGAGTGGTGCAAAATGCGTCTCAGCACGCATCCGCACCCGACCGCACGAAACGACAGAACCCGCTGCAGCCCAAGGGGTTACAGCGGGTTCTTCGGAAGTTACGCCGTTTACCAGAAACGGCGGAATGGCGGGGACAGGATTCGAACCTGCGACCTCGAGGTTATGAGCCTCGCGAGCTACCGGGCTGCTCCACCCCGCGACGGTGTGTTGTTTCGGCGGTCAGTTGGCCGATCCCAGCAGAAAAACTCCCGGGAATCGACGTATCCGACCACCGCATGCTTTCGGAATAATACCGGGGAGAGGCTCGCAAAGAAAGCCCTTGGCCCTATCACCCGCCGATTCCCACCTTCCGAGCCCACTGGCCGCCGACGCGATGCACATGGCTCCTCCTCCGCCCCCGGGTCGCCCACCGTCGAGCCTCGACAGCCCGGGAGCGTTTGGACGAATCCCACCGCTTCCACGGCCGATCGACGATTCCGCGGGGGAAATGCTCAGTTTCCGTCCGCTGCCTGCGGCGGCTCCCAGGCGGGGCCGCCGCGCCTCCTGGCTCCGCCGGTTCCGCGATCGGCTCGGCCCGGTGGTGGGGCGGAGTTCCCCCTTCACTGTCAGCCTCGCCTCCCACGCAGCCCTGCTCATCCTCCTGGCCCTCATTGTCTCCGTTCGCAGGCGGGCCGATCAGATCGTCCTCGACCTCTCGTTTGCCTCGCCGGAGGTCGTCGAAGCCCCGGCGATTGGGATGCAGATCATGCCCGAGCCAGCCCAGGATGAGCAGCCGGAGGAGACGACCGAAACCGACGAGCCCGCCGTAGCCGAGGTCGCCGCCGCCCCGGTCGCCATCCCCGACCCCGCCGAACAAGGAGCCGGGGCCACCGCCGAGCCGGTGACGCCTGTGCCGCTCGGAATGCTGCTCGACGGCCGCGAAGAGGGGCAGCGAGAACGGTTGGTGAAGGTCTTCGGGGGCAGCGACGCCACCGAGGCCGCCGTGGCGAGGGCGCTCGCCTGGCTCGCCAAACAGCAACTCAAGTCGGGGCCCGATGCCGGGCTCTGGCATCTCAAGGGGCCGTATGCCGACGGCGGCACCCAGGAGAACCCTCTCGCAGCCACCGCGATGGCGCTGCTCGCCTTCCAGGGAGCCGGAAACACCCCGGCAACAGGGCGGCACAAGGATGTCGTGGCCAGGGGCTGGGCCGCGCTCGTGAGGCGGCAGACGGCTGAGGGGCGGTTCGACTTTCCCGACATTCCCCATCAGCACACGCTCTACGCCCATGCGATGGCCACCACTGCGCTGTGCGAACTCTTCGCCATGACCCGCGATGCCGCCCACGCGCCGCCGGCCGCCGCCGCGCTCGAGTACGCGGTCGCAGCCCAGGGTCCGAATGGTGGCTGGCGGTATGCGCCCGGTGATCCTGGCGACATGTCGGTGACCGGCTGGTACATGATGGCGCTCAAGAGCGGGGAGGCTGCGGGGCTCCACCTGCCGCCTGAAACCTTTGCCCGGGTGAGTGAGTTTCTCGACAGCGTCGCGCTGGATGGCGGGGCGAGGTATGGCTACCGGCGGTACACCGAACTCAAGCCGGCCTCAGCGTTCACGCCCGCGGTGTCCGCCGAAGGGCTGCTCGCCCGACAGTTTCTCGGCTGGCGCCGCGACGATCCCCGCATGACGGCCGGCGTGGAGCACCTCCTGGTCGAAGCGCCGCTCGACTGGGAGAACGCCAAGAACGTCTATGCGTGGTACTACGTCACCCAGGTCGTCCACAACATTGGCGGCGAGCCCTGGGCCCGCTGGAACGATCGCCTGCGAGAGTTGCTTCCCGCGAAACAGGTTGCCAAGGGCCGCGAGTCGGGCTCCTGGGATCCGTCGCTCGACCAGTGGGGGCCGCATGGCGGTCGGCTGTTCATGACCTGTTTCTGCACCTGGATGCTCGAGGTCTATTATCGCCACCTCCCGCTCTACGAGGCCGTGGCCCCGGCCCGGATCAACCAGGTGCAGCACGTCGTCCCGGCCGAGTGACCTCGCTCAAATGTTCGGGCCACCCTGCAGCGCTCGTGGGTCGCCGCCCAGTTGCCGGATTGCCTCGTAGGCGGCCACCGCCGCACAGTTGGCCACGTTGAGGCTACGAACCTCCGGCCGTGACGGAATGGTGAGCAGCGTGTTGGCGTGGGCCGCCACCAGTTCCGCCGGCAGCCCTGCCGATTCCTTGCCAAACACGAGCACGTCGCCGCGGCTGAAGGCAACCTCCGTGTAGGGGCGTGTGGCTCGGGCCGAAAACAGCCACCGCGTGCCGGCCCCTGACTCGGCCAGCCGCCGCTCGAGGCCGGCCCAGTCGTCGGCCACCTCCCACTCGAGTTCATCCCAGTAATCGAGCCCGGCCCGGCGGAGGTAGTAGTCGTCGAGCGAAAAGGCGATCGGCCGGACGAGCCACATCTTGGCCCCGATCCCCACGCAGGTTCGCCCGACATTGCCGGCGTTCGGAGGGATCTCGGGTTCGTGGAGAACGAGGTGGAGCACGGGTTCGTACCGCATGGAATTCGCCCTCCCAGGGGCGTCTGCTATGGTTTCAGGATCGGGGCCCGAGCCGGAAACGATTCTGGCCGCCCCGGCAGGAGAGCGTTCGACGAGGAAATCGTGGAATTGCGGAGAAATCCTACCCGGGCGGTGCGAATTGGCAGCATCACGATCGGCGGCGGCCACCCGATCGCCCCGCAGAGCATGACGGCCACCCACACGCAGGACGTGGCCGCCACCCTGGAGCAGGTCAACGCCCTGCATGCCGCAGGCGCCGGCGTGGTGCGAATCGCCGTTGACTCGAAGAAGGACGCCGCCGCCCTGCCCGCCATCCGGGCCGGCACCGCGGCCAACCTCGCCATCGACCTCCAGGAAAACTACCGCCTGGCCCTCGAGGTGGCCCCACACGTCGACAAACTCCGCTACAACCCCGGCCACCTCTACCACCACGAGCCGACCAAGCCCTGGCAGGACAAGGTGCGGCTCATCGCCGACACCGCGGCGGCGAACGACTGTGCCCTCCGGGTGGGCGTGAACTGCGGCAGCGTCGATCCGGCCAAGAAGGAGCAGTTTGCCGAGGACGACTCGATCGGCCCGATGCTCGCCAGTGCCCTCGAGCATTGCAGCCTGCTCGACTCGCTCGGCTTCACGCGGTATTGCGTGTCGCTCAAGGATTCCGACCCGCAGAAGGTGATCGAGGTCAATCGCCGGTTCGCCGCCGAACGGCCCGATGTGCCGCTCCATCTGGGTGTGACCGAGGCCGGCATGCCGCCCGACGGCATCATCAAGACGCGGATCGCCTTCGAGCAGCTGATCTCGCGGGGCATCGGCGATACGGTGCGGGTCTCGCTCACCGTCGCCAACGCCGACAAGCCGCAGGAGATCGCGGCCGCCAACGCGATCCTGGCCGACATTGCCGCGGGAAGGGTGCGGAGCGTGGTCGACTACGGCCTCGCGTCGCTCAACATCATCTCCTGCCCGAGCTGCTCGCGGGTAGAAAACGAGGCTTTCATCGACCTGGCCAAGCAGGTCAAGGAGATGACGGCCTATGCCAAGGACCACGCGATCACGATCGCCGTGATGGGCTGCCGGGTGAATGGCCCGGGCGAGACCGACGACGCCGACCTCGGTCTCTGGTGCGGCCCCACCCACGTGAACCTCAAGAAGCGGAGCGAGGAGCTGGGGGCTTTCCCCTACGACGAGATTCTGCCGCGGCTGCGGGGTGAACTCGACAAGCTGATCGCGGCCCGGACGACCTGAGGGAGCCATGAAAACCTCGCTTCCCATCGTCGATCCTGGCTCCGCAGCAGCCTGTGGCGTCGGCCCTGCCGTGCTGCCCGCGGTGCCGGAGGGCGATCCCGCGACCCGGCGCGGCAGCTTTTCGTTGGTCACGCTCGGCTGCCCCAAGAACCTCGTCGATAGCGAGCGGATGCTTGGGCTGTTGCGGGACGACGGCTGGCAGTTCGTTCGCGAGCCGGAAGGCTCCGACCTCGTCATCGTCAACACCTGCGCCTTCATCGACGCCTCGCGGCAGGAGTCCTACGCGGCGGTCGAGGAGATGCTGGCCCTGAAGCGGGCCGGCGGCACGCGGGGCGTGATCGTGGCGGGGTGTCTGGCCGAGCGGCAGAAGGAGAGCCTGCTCGAGGAGCTTCCCGAGGTCGACGCGGTGATCGGCGTCTTCTCCCGCGACGAGGTGGCGCGGGCCGCCGAGCGGTTGATCGGCGGCCTCCACGACCAGCGAAGCCTGTTCCGCCCCGCCCCGGCGCGGGCCCTGGGCGACACTGGTCGGCTCCGGGTCACGCCGCGGCACGTCGCCTACCTCAAGATCTCCGAAGGCTGCGACCGCACCTGCACCTTCTGCGCGATTCCCAGGATGCGGGGCAAGCATGCCACGAAGCCGATCGAGGAGGTGGTTCGCGAAGCCAGGGAACTCGCCGCCGACGGCGTGAAGGAACTCGTGCTGGTCGCCCAAGACACGACCTATTACGGCATCGACCTCTACGGCGAGACGCGGCTCGTGCAATTGCTCGCGGAGCTCGAGCAGGTCGAGGGCATCGAGTGGATCCGGCTGATGTACCTCTACCCGATCCACTTCACCGACGACCTGATCGCCACGATCGCCGAGAGCGGCAAGATTCTTCCCTACCTTGACATGCCGCTGCAGCACGCCTCCGACGCCGTGCTGAAGCGGATGCAACGCCGGGTGAATCGGGGGGCGACGGAGGAGCTTCTGGCCAAGCTCCGCGATCGCGTTTCCGACCTCGTGCTCCGCACCACCTTCATCACGGGCTTCCCTGGCGAGACCCGCGAGCAGTTCGAGGAACTGCTCGACTTCGCGGCCCGGTGGCGGTTCGAGCGGGTGGGCGTGTTTCCTTACTCGCTCGAGCCCGACACGCCCGCGGCCCGGCTCGACGGCCATCTGCCGGAGGCGGAAAAGCAGGCTCGTCGCGACGAACTCATGACGCTCCAGCAGGCGATCGCCCACGAGCATGCCGCGGCCCAGGTGGGCCGGCGGCAGACGGTGATCATCGACCGCCGGAGCGAGGCCCGGGACGACGTCTGGATCGGCCGCACCCGGGCCGACGCCCCCGACATCGACTGCGTGGCCTACGTGACCGCGCCAGGCAGCGAAACGGGACCGCCGCTCACCGGCCGCATCGTCCCGGTGGACGTGGTCGCGGCTGCCGGATACGACGTCGCGGCGGTGCCCGTCGAGGATGCCGAGTGATGCGGGGCGATCCTGCCAGCGACCGCGTCTGGACGGTGCCTAATCTGATTTCGCTCGCGCGGTTCGTGCTCGCGATCGTCGCCTTCTGGGCGATCCAACAGCAGGCCTGGCCGGCCGCCCTGATCCTGTTCGTCGTCGCGGCCACCAGCGACGGAATCGATGGCTGGTATGCCCGGCGGTTCGATCAGGTGAGCCGGCTCGGACGGATCTTCGACCCGCTCGTCGACAAGGTCTTGATCTGCGGCGCGTTCATCCTCGCGGCCGGCGATGCCGGCCCGATCCTGCCCTGGATGGCGGTGCTGGTGGTCGTGCGGGAACTCGTGGTGACGGCCCTGCGGGCCGAGTTGGAGCGGGCCGGCTCCGACTTCTCCGCCAGCTTTTCCGGCAAGGTGAAGATGGTGCTCCAGTGCGTGGCCGTGGCCTGTGTCCTGGCCGCCCGCAGTTGGCCCGACCTGTGGCCCGAACCCGTGTCGCTGGGCTACCTCGCGATCTGGGCGACCTGGGCCGCCGTGATCTCCACGGCCTGGTCTGGCCTCGAGTATCTCTGGGCAGCCCGGAGCCTGATCCGCTAGAGCGCATTCGAGTTCCGTGTAGCATCGGGTCGAGTTCGGCAAAAGTCGGTCGACCGATTCCTTCGGATTGTCGTGGGCGAGGATACGCTTCCATGCTCCTCGAGCGTTCGCCGACCCCTCGCCTCCCGCCATATCGATGAGCCTCTCCGACTCGCTCGCCGCCGTTCCCGAGTGGCTCCGCCTGGCTGGCGGGTGTGCTCTCGCCGCGTTCGTGGCCGTCACGACGGTGGTCGCCCGTAGGTTGCGGTCCGGACTACCGCTGATCCCTCAGGCGGAGACAAGGCCGGTTCCTTGGAGCGGCACGGATGTGGCGGGCGTCGTGCTCGCCTACGTCGCGACGGCGACGGCCGCGGCGACCGCGTTGGGCAAGAGCCCCACGCTCGAGTCGATGCTCGCAGCAAATTCACTGATCAACATGGCGGTGTCGCTGATCACGATCAGCTGGCTGATGCTCCGCGGGGCCGACCTCACCGACCTGGGGCTGGCGCCGGTGCGGCCGCGACGCGACCTCGAACTCGCGATCGCCGGCTGGGCCTTCGTGCTGGCCCCGCTCCTGGGCCTGGCGGCCGCCCTCAACGCCGTCGTCACCTACGAGCATCCGGTCGTGGCGCTGCTGGGGGAGAGCCGCAGCCTCGCGGCGGTGGCAACCGTGGTGATCGCCGCCGTCGTGGCGGCGCCGATCGCCGAGGAACTCTTCTTCCGCCGCATCCTGCTTGGCTGGCTGGACAAGGCCCTGCCCTCGGGCAACGGGGCCCCTGCCATCCTGGTCTCATCGGCAGCCTTCGCACTGGCTCATCAGGGCCAAGGGCTGGCGTACCTCCCGCTCCTTCCGCTGGGCCTGGTGCTCGGGTTCATTGCCCACCGCACCGGCACGATTCTCCCCTGCATCCTGCTCCACGCCCTGTTCAACGCCGTGAGCGTCGGACTGCTGCTGGCCGACCCAGGATCGGCCCCTGCAGCCCAACCATGACCAGAGGCTCGGGGGTCGGCGAACGCTCGCGGAGCAATTGGGGCGTATCCTCGCCCGCGACGCGACTTTTGCCGCCCCCGAGCAGATGAAAACCGCTCTGGCCCGCAGGGGCGGCTCCGGCGAGAATCCTGCCAGGTCGCAGGAGGCGGCCCGCGAGAGCCCAAGGATTTCCGCTGCCGTGTCCCGCCCGCTCGTCACCCGGCTGACTGACCTCGCCGCCTACGTCGCCGTTCGGGTCGCGATCTGCTTCGTGCAGGCGTTGCCTCGGGGCACCTGCGAGCGGTGGGCCCACAGCCTCTCCCACGTGCTCGCCAACCGAATGCGGATCCGCCGGGGCGTGGTGCGGGAAAATCTCCGCATCGCGTTTCCCGACATGACGGCTGCGGAGCAGCGGGAGACCGCCCGGGCGATGTGGGAGCACCTGCTCTTGATGGTCGTGGAGATCGCCCACGCGAACCGCGTGATCCACAAGACCAACTGGCGGCAGCACCTGCGGATCCACGGCATGGAGGAGATGGTTCGCCTCTTCTGGCTCGACCGCCCCAAGGTGATCCTCTCCGGCCACTACGGGAATTTCGAACTGGCCGCCTACCTCTTCGGCCTGTTCGGCCTCCGGATCTTTTCCGTGGCTCGGGAACTCGACAACCCGCTGCTCGACCGGTTCGTAACCCGGTTTCGGGAGTCCCGCGGGCAGATCATCCTCCCCAAGAAGGGGAGCGCCCCCGATGTCGCCCTCGTGCTCGAGGAAAACGGGGCCATCGGCCTATTGGGCGACCAGTCAGCCGGACCCAAGGGCTGTTGGGTCGATTTCTTCGGCCGCCCAGCGAGCGTTCACAAAGCCATCGGTGTGTTCGCGCTGTCCGCCTCGGCGCCCGTGCTCGTCTGCTCGGCCACCCGTCGCGGGGGTCTCTTCGACTTCGATCTTCGCCTCGAGGGCGTGGCCGATCCGGCCGATGGCACTCCAGAAACCGGCGACCTGCAGTCGCTCTCGCAGTGGTACACGACGATTCTCGAAAACGCGATCCGGCGGGAGCCGGGCCAGTATTGGTGGGTCCACCGCCGATGGCGGTCTCCGCCGCGAAAGGCTAGAGTGACGCGGCCGGCGGCGTGAGGACCGCCCGTCGGTTCCCGCCCGCGTCACCGCCTGCTGCTTGCCCATGGCCGACTGGATCCCGATTGCCCGGGCCACCGAGTGCCTGCCCGGGCAGAGCATCGAACGGGTGGCTGGCGACCGGATCGTGGCCCTGGCCAACGTCGGTGGCACCTTCCATGCCATCGACGGCCTTTGTCCGCATCAGGGTGGCCCGCTCGGCACCGGCGGTCTCTGCGGTGCGGTGCTCACCTGCCCCTGGCACGGCTGGCAGTTCGACGTTGCGACCGGCCGCCATCAATCGTCGGCCAACGTTCGCCAGGATGTGTTCGAAGTTCGCGAGCGGGATGGCACCGTGGAGGTGCGGGTGACGGCCATTTCCGGATCATCCACGGCGGAAGCATGACTGACACGATCTGCTTCGAGAGCTTCCGCAACGACGACCCGCCGCGGCTGGCCGATGCGTGGCGGGCCACCGACCTCGGCCCCGCCGCTCTCCAGCCGATGACCTCCGCCGCCCTCGAGGCGGCGGTCTTCTCGAAGCCCTACTTCGATCGCCATGGGCTGATCGTGGCCCGTTCGGGCGATCGCCTGCTCGGATTCGCCCACGCCGGATTCGGCCCCACCGAGGATCGCGCGGCCATCGATCACCGCGTCGGCACAACCCTGCTCGTCGTCGTGCCACCCAATCCACGCCAACACGAGATCGAAGACGGGCTGCTCGCCCGCTGCGAAGACTATCTCCGCAGCCGTGGCGCCACGACGCTGCTCGGCGGCGGTACGCCCGATCTCGGGGGCTTCTACCTGGGCCTCTACGGCGGCAGCGATCTACCGGGCATCCTCGACTCGTCGCCCGGTATGCAGGCGTTGTTTCACCGAGCCGGCTATGCGGAGAACGGCCGAATCGCGGTTCTTCGGCGTCCACTCACCGGTTTTCGGCCTCCCGTCAACCGTCTCCAACTGGCCATCCGCAGGGCCACGACGCTGCGGGCGATCGACGAGCCAGCCCGCCGCAGTTGGTGGGAGGCGGCGACGACGACCGGCATCGCGCTGCGGCGGTACGAGCTCCGCGGCGAGGCGGACGCACTCCTCGGGAGCGGCTCCTTTTGGGACGTGCAGCCCCTGGCCGCCTCCTGGGGCCTGGCGATGGCCGGGCTGATTCGCATCGACATCGAGGGGGAGCGGCGGCGGCAGGGTCTGGCCAACTATCTCGTCGCGGAGGCGCTCCACGACCTCGCCCAGGAAGGCACCACGGTGGTCGAGGTTCATGTGGCGGAGGAGAACGCCGCAGCCCTGAGCCTGTTTGAAAAACTCGGTTTCAAGGCCACCGACTTCGGCACCGTCTTCCGCCGACCGGGCTGATCTCCGGCAGCGGGTCCACCGGCTCCCGACCGGCTCACGGTGGGCTGTCGAGCGAGGCGAGGCTCGCGACGTACTCAATGAGTTCGGCGGCTGGATCCCCGGACACGAGCCGCAGCCGGGCGGAGAGCGGCGCCGCCGTCACATCCCGACGCACTCCGGCGAGATAGTCTTGAAGCAATGCCCGCCGTTCGGGCGTGGTGCAGAGGAGCCAGTGCACCCAACACCAGGCCTCGGCGTAGTGGTCCTGCGACATCTCTCCCGCCGACTCGAGCGCCTCGAGGCGGGCCATGTCGGGCCGCCAGGTTCCCTCGAGTATGCGGCCGGCGAGGTGGGAGAGGTGCGCCGGATGGAGGCCACGGTTTGCCCTCGGCACCTCGAAGTACTCGGCGATGCCCTCGTCGAGCCACAGAGGAACGGCCGGCACCACCGCATGCACGTAGCCGTGCGTGGTCTCATGCCTCAGGTCTTCGGCAATCCGATCCTGCCAGGCGGCGAACACGGCGAGCGTAGTGTCGGTCTCGACGAAGAAGGCGCGACGAGCCGGGAAACTGGGAAACCGGGCTGCCACAAAGGCGTCATAGCGGGCCGTGTTCTCGAACAGGTAGAGATGCACCGGTTCGTCGGAAATCGGGAGGCCGAGTTCCTGGCTGACGTCGGCACGCATCGCCTCGAGATCCCGCACGAGCCGGTGCTGGCCCGCGAGCGGAAAATCGGCGCGGATCACGAGCTGGCCGGCCACCAACTCGGAACGCCGAGGAAGATCTGCCGCGTCGAGCCCTTGGCCGCGAAACAGGGCCATCGGCGAGGCCGTCCATTCAGGAGCCGAGGCCACGTGGGCGCAGCCCACGCTGGCCAGGGCGACCGCCGCCGCGCTACAGATCCAACCGGGCTTTGTCACAACCTGCCTCCGTCTTGACCGTCGGTCCGCTGGATGGCGTCGCGACCCAAGGATGGGGATGCTAGGGAGCGGTGACTGGCGAACCAAGCCCGATTCCGCCGGACCCGGCAGGCTGGAGAAGGAGGCCCGCGACCGCCTCGGCCGATCCGGGCCGACCGAGCACGCCACGCGCTCCTGCCCGGAGCATCGACGTCACCCGCTCGACACGGGGAACCGACTCCAACACGATGACCCGGCGCTGGGGTCGCTGGGCCGCGAG
>CAMDDJ010000098.1 GCA_945891385.1 Candidatus Kuenenia stuttgartensis
GTGCCAGGCCTCGATGGACGGGCGGTGCCCCTGGCGACGCTCGTGCAGGTAAAGGATCGCGTCGGCCCGTCGCTCATGATGCGCTACAACCTCTATCCGACGGCGGCCGTCTACGGCGAGCCCGCGGCAGGGACGGGCAGCACCTCGGCTCTCACGATCGTGCAGGAGCACTTCGACCGGCTTCAGGCGGAGGCGACGATCCCGCCGCTCTTTTCCGCCGAGTGGACGGAAATGGCCTTCATGCAGATCCGTTCCGGGGCCACGGCCACGTTCCTGTTTGTGCTCGGCGTGGTGCTCGTGTTTCTCGTGCTTGCGGCCCTCTATGAGAGCTGGGCCCTGCCGCTGGCGGTGATTCTCGTGGTGCCGATGTGCCTGCTCTCGGCGCTCGTGGGCATCCGTCAGGGGGGCATGGAGATCACGATCTTCACCCAGATCGGCTTTGTGGTGCTCGTGGGGCTGGCCTGCAAGAACGCGATCCTGATCGTCGAGTTTGCCCGGCAGCTCAGCCACGAGGGGAAACCGCTGCTGGAGGCCACGGTCGAGGCCAGTCGACTGCGACTGCGGCCGATCCTGATGACGTCGCTGGCCTTCATCCTCGGCGTGCTGCCGCTGGTGGTCGCGGAAGGCGCGGGCGCCGAGATGCGCCGCACGCTCGGCCTGGCCGTATTCAGCGGGATGCTGGGCGTGACGCTGTTCGGCATCTTTCTCACCCCGGTGTTCTTCTTCACGCTCTTGCGCAATGCAGGCAGGCCCAATGGCTCCCTGCCCAGGGAAGTCGGCGAAACAGGCGTGAGCCACCACACATAGTCAGCATGCCGATTCCCCCGATTTGGCGGCCGGCACCTTCCTCGCTCACGCCTCACGATCGTCGCCGAAGCCGCCGGGGCGGCGGAAGGGGCCGCGGTCGCGGACGACGCGAAACGCCCAGGTGAGAAACAGGCCGCAGGTGACGAGAAAAAAGAGCGGCAACAGGCTGACCACGAACCGGAAGGCGGGCATCTCGGGAGCCGTGCCGGCCGCGGCGTGGCTGCCGGTCAGGCCGACTGCCTCGACCCCCGTCACCGCACCGGCGAAGGCGAGGCTCATCAAGCCGTAGCTCACGTTGACCGCGAGTCCACGGAAACTCAGCACCGTTGCCCGCCGATCGGAGCCAACGAGCTGGTTGAGGTAGTGGCTCTGGAGGAAGACGACCATGCGGATGACCAGCGAGAGCAGCATCGCGAACAGCACACCCCACCACGGCACGAAGCAGCCGGTGCCAATCAGGCCGACGAGGGTCACGGCGATGAGCACGAGAAAATTCCGCCAGGCGCTGGTCTGTATCGCCAGGCGGCGGATCGGCCCCGCAGCCAGCAGGCCTACGGCCGCCGCTCCCGCACCGACGACACCGAAGGCCGGCTCGGGAATCTCGATCTGCCGATAGATCTCGCTGGAAACGACCAGCAGCTGCCGGATCGGCTGATCGCACAACACGCCGGCCACGATCACGACGAGCACCAGCGGATGGGACATGATCCAACCGCCGGTCGAGATCGTCTGCCGAAACGGCGCCAGCAGGCCGGGTGCCGGGCCAGGGCCTTCCCGGCGTGGCTCGCGCATCGCGAGCGTCACGCCCACGGCTCCCAGCGCCGACCCGAGCGTCAGCCACACCGGCAGCCGAAACGTGTCGGCTGCGGTGAGGGTGGCTGGCAGGCCGACCGCCGCTGCCATCGCATTGAGCGGCCGGGGGTCGTAGACCAGCCCTCCGGTCACCATCGCCACGATCGTGACCACGGCGCCTGCCTGCATGAGCCGCTCGAGCACCCGCGGCCAGCGGGCGGCCTGCCCGGCGGCCTGGAGCGAGTCGTAGGCGAGCGCCTCGTCGGCACCCGAGGCGAAGGCCTCGGCGGCACCGCTCACAATCCGATTGAGTAGCAGCGCGGGAAAGACCCAGACCGACGGCACCGGCACCAGGCAGAGCAGGAGCATCTCTACCACCATCAGGCCGGCCGCCGCCACGAGCAGTCGTCGCCGACCGACTAGATCGGCCAATGCCCCCGACGGCACCTCCAGCAGCACGATCGCCGCCGCCCATGCGGCGTTGAGCAGACCGAACTGCTCGAGCGTGATCCCGAAATCGAGAAACAGGATCATGAAGACGGGATAATAAAACCGCACGTTGAACAGGATTCGAAACGCCACGAAAAGCGGCACGTTGCGACGGGCCAGCGCGGCGGCCGATGGTGGAGTGGGTGGTTGATCCATCGCTGACCTCAGGAGCCTGCCAGGAGGGTGCTTTCCTCGCGGCCATTGACTGTCCTAGAGTCTGCCTGAAAAGGCCGCCGTTGGCCCGAGAAGAAGCCGCATTGGTATCTGGCACGGACGGCGAAGCCGCGAGATCCCCCGATCTGGCGTTTGGCTGTCCTCGGCAAGGGTAGGCCACGGGCGTTCACGCCTGCGGTGCAGGCGTTGAATTGCGGCAGTAGAGATGTCGCACTCCGACATATATCATCCGGACTGCTCGGGATTGCCGCGTTGGATGCCAGCCCCTCCCTGATCCGCGACACCCTGCCATGACCGTTCACCGATCACCGGTCCAGTCTTTCCTCGAATCGCTGCACGCCCGGTTTGCCAGCGTCCGGGACGGTGAGGTCGCCGCTTACATCCCTGAGCTGGCGAAGACGGATCCCGACCTGTTCGGCATCTGTTTAGCAACCGCGGACGGATACCTCTACGAGGCCGGCGACTCCAGGCACCTGTTCACGGTGCAGTCGATTTCCAAGCCCTTCGTCTACGGGCTGGCCCTCGACGACAACGGCGTGAAACACATGCTGACGAAGACGGGGGTGGAGCCGAGCGGTGATGCCTTCAACGCCATCAGCCTCCACAGGGTGACCGGTCGTCCCTTCAACCCGATGATCAACGCCGGCGCGATCGCCACGACGGGGCAAGTTCGAGCCGACTCACTGCAGCATCGGGTGGCGCGGATCCTCGAGATGTTCGGCCGCTACACCGGCCATCCGATGCGGGTCGATCCCGCCGTCTATGACTCGGAGAATCGGACCGGGCATCGCAACCGGGCCATTGGTCACCTCCTGCGCAACTTCGATATTCTCGACGCTGAGCCGACAGCGATCGTGGACGCCTATTTCCAGCAGTGTGCGATCGCCGTGCATTGCGCGGATCTGGCCCTGATGGGGGCCACGCTGGCCAACCAGGGAGTCAATCCGGTAACGGGAGTGCGGGCCATCGAGGACACGCACGTGGAGAATGTCCTCAGCGTCATGGCTTCGTGCGGGATGTACGATTTCTCGGGGGGATGGATCTACAACGTCGGCATGCCGGCCAAGAGTGGCGTGTCAGGTGGGGTGCTCGCCGTCCTGCCCGGACAGTTCGGAATCGGCGTCTTCTCGCCGCGGGTCGACGAACACGGCAACAGCGTTCGCGCCCTCAAGGTCTGCGAGGAAGTGTCACGGGCCTGGGAACTGCACCAGTTCAACCCGCCCTACTGCCCGACGTCGAGTCGCCGGCTGTCCTATTCCTGCGCCGAACGGAGTTCGAGCCGCATCCGGCACCCGGGAGAACTCGCCTGCGTGCGCGACCATGGATCGCGGGTCCGGGTGTTCGAGATCCAGGGCAACCTGGCCTTCGCGACCACGGAATCTATCGTGCGTGATGTGATCGCCGGCTCCGGCGAACAGCGCAGCGTGATCCTCGATTTCCACCACGTGACCACTGTCAACGGGGCCGCAGCGCGGCTGCTCGCCGATCTGGCCGCGGAACTGGAGCGGCGCGGCACCGCCACATTCTTCACCCACACACCACGGCTGCCGAGCCTGCGGCCGCAGGTGGCGGCACAGTGGACCGATGCCGCCGCCGTGGAGCGACTGTTTCGCTTCCCTTCCACCGACCTCGCGATGGAGTGGTGCGAGGACGATCTGCTGGAGACGCTACCCCGGCCGGTGCCGTCGCGGCTGGACGATCTGCGCACCTTCGAGATCGCCGCCGGACTGACCAGCGAGGAAATCGAGGTGCTCGCCCAGTTGCTGGACCGGCAGCGGTATTCGCCCGGCGAGTTCATCATCCGGCGAGACGACGAGGCCACGAATCTGTTTCTCGTCATGAGCGGGGTCGTTGGGGTGTGGCTGGGGGAACCGGGGACGGGCAGCCGCGTGGCCAGTTTCTCCGTGGGCACGATGGTGGGCGAGTTGGCGTTTCTGGACGGAGCGCGACGATCGGCGCACGTGGTAGCCGAGTGCGACGTGGAGTGCAGCCTGTTCGACGTGGACGACTTTCTCCGACTCCAGGAGAGTCACCCCAGAATCCACGCCACGATCCTCCGCAACCTGGCCGTGTCGCTGGCCACGAAGCTCCGCAAGGTCAACCGCGACGTGAGCATCCTGTCAACGCAGCGCGGCTGACACGACCGGTCGCTCCCTGGCCTTCGGTCTCTCATGAGGCTTGGTGCTCATCGGCCGAGCGACGGCCGCAGAGGTGCCATTGACCGGACTATCCTTCGCACATCCCATGCCCGCATCAAGGCTTTGACCACGTGCGGGCTACCGCGGCTTCCGACCGCGGAGCCATTCCGGCCAGATGCACCAGGCGTCGAACCCGGCGGGGGGCTGCTTGCCAATGTAGTCGTCGCACGTGCCGCCATCGATGCTGGGCAGCGGCTTGCAGCACTGGCCGCTGGCGGCAAGTTCCTCGAGCCGAAGTTGCCAGCCGCCGCCGAGCGCTCGGTAGATCTGGGTCATCCCCTTGGCCACGCCGCCGACATTGTCGTTGAGCCTGACCTGCTCCGTCACCTGGGTCTGCTGGACGACGAACACCCGGTTGAAGTCGCTCGCCCCCTCCTTGTATTGAATCTCGACAAGCTCCGCCGAGCGGCTTGCGGCCTCGACCGCCTCCGCCTGCTTGATGGCGGCAGCCCGGGCCTTGATCGCGGTCACGATCCCGTCCTCGGCCTCCCGGCCCGCCCGCAGCACGGTTTCCTGGTAGGCCGTGGCCAGCGACTGAAACTTTGCATCCTGCTGCCGGATGTTGTTGAGCAGCCGGCCGTAGTTGAGGATCTTCCAATCGACCACCGGCGCTACGAAGCCAAACTGGGAATCCGACTCGAACAACTGACCGAGTTCATTGGCATACACACCGAGATAGCCATTGATCGACAGGGACGGGTAGAGTTCCGCCTCGGCCACCCCGATCTGGGCGCACTGGGCGGCCACCAGCCGCTCGGCCTGCCGCACGTCGGGCCGGCGGCGGAGCAGATCGGCGGGAATGCCGATTGCGAGCGATGCCGGCACCGTGGGAATCCCCCCCTCACCGAGCCGCAGCGCGAGATCTTCCGGAGGGATGCCGAGCAGGAGACAGAGGGCGTTGGTCGCCAGCCGCGCCTGCCGTTCGTAGGTGGGAATCAGGGCCTCGGTCTTGGACAGGTTGAGCTTGGCCTGCGAGACGTCGAGTTCACTCGTGATCCCGCCCTCGAACCGATCGATAGCCACCTGGAGCGAGTCCCGCTGAATACCGGCCAGGCGTTTGAGGTCGGCCACCTGCTTTTGGGCGACGCGATACTCGACGTACCGATCGGCCACGTCGGCGATCAGTGTCACGAGCACGCCGTCATACTCCTCGACGCTCGCCTGATACTTCGCCCCCGCCGACTCGATGTTGCGACGGAGCTTTCCCCAGAGGTCGAGCTCCCACGACAGGTTGAAACCGGTCTGCCAGAGGCTGAAGGGGGGAATCGCGAGGTTCTGGAACGCCCCGACGTTGTTGCTCAACTGCCAGCGGGCATACTCGGCCAGGGCGTTTTGCGACTGCGGAAAGAAGCCACCGACGGTGATGTTGTAGGCCGCCCGGGACGCCAACACCCGAAAGCCTGCCTCGCGGAGGGAGAGGTTTTGCTCGTAGGCCTGCAGCACCAGTTGGTCGAGCACCGGGTCGTTGAACTGCCGCCACCACTGGGTCTCGACGTCGGAACCGGACCGCACCTGCGGATCGTCGGCATCGATCCACGCGTGTTCGACCGGGGCCACCGGCCGCAGATAGCTGGGCCCTACCTTCATGTGGTTCCGCCAGTACTGACCCCACGGCGTGCAGCCGGGTGCCCCCAGGCCGCACGCTGCCACGAGCAGGCACAGGGCCGCGCGTCGGAGCCAGCAGGTTGGCTGATGGTGGGTCATGGTGGCGGATGCCCGACTCCGGCCGGCCCGTGCTCGATTCGCTGGGCATTGCGCCAGCGCGCAGCCTGGCCGGTGGACGTGGTCCCACCGCTGAGATCGTGCGGTTTTCAGGCTCTGCGTGAGGGTTTCTCACGAGTCAACGCCAGGGCTGGGAGACTGGGAGAGACAGGTAGCGAGGCGAGTCTCGAGCCTGGTCAACCGCCGCTAGTGCACCTGGCCGCTGTATCACATGGCGACCCTTTGGCGCTCTGGTGAATCTGTGAACGCTGCGAAGAATTGTGCACGCTCGCGGGCCGAGAAAACCGTAACGAGCGCTGATGTATGGAAAGCATCTTCATGAGCGTGGCCCGCGGCTGCCTCGCGCCCGTGATTCCCGCTCCTGACGCACGAAGGTGGCGACGGAGAGCGCTCCGAGCGTGTACCGATAGGGCCAGGCGATGGACCTATTCTCAAGCAATCGCCTCAAATCGGTGACGGGGGCGTATTGGTTGATCCGCCCCTTGGTGTGAATCACCACCGATACTCCATCTCAAAGTAGTGACGTTCAAGGGGGGCGGCCGAGCGACTCCGGCCCCACCTGACGAAGCTGCCACCACGAGGAGGCCGCCACCGGCAGCCTGGGGCCGGCCGGGGTCCAAGCCCCGACCGCGTCGAGCGCCCGGGCAAAGGGGCTGCCCGCGAGCAGGCCGGCGGTGATCACGCCGGCCGCCACGGCCGAGATCGCCGCCGAGGCAAGCGACCGCCGTTCCCGCCGTGCGATCGCCTGCGGCTCGGGGGGCGGCAGTGGAATGCCGCCGTACCAGTCGCGAACGAGGTCTTCGATCGCCACAGCGGCGCCGGCCGTGCTGCGGGCGGAGTCATCCGCAGCGAGGCCCGCAATCGCGCGGTCGGCCGCGGGGCCGACGGTCTCGCCGGCGAGCCAGAGGCTGATGTCTCGGCTCAGTTGGTCGCGGAGCGGATTCATCGCGCGGCCTCCCCGAGCGGGCCCAGACTCGTTCGTAGGCGGGTGCGGGCCCGATGGATCGCGTTGTTGACCTCCGAATAGGAGAGGCCGAGGGTATCGGCCGTGTCGCGGTAGCTGAGTCCTTCGCAGACGGTGAGCAGGAAGCAGGCCCGCTCACGGTCGGGGAGCGCGGCGACGGCCACTGCCACGAGGTCGTTGACCTCACGGGTCTCCGCGGCCGCCTCGGGCGAGGTCACGGCCTCGGGGTCGAGCGACTTGATCCGCCGGTCTTCGGCCTGCCGCGCCCGGCGATGATCGATGCAGAGCCGGGCCGTCGTCTTCACAAGGTAGGGCCCGAAGAGTTCGCCGAGCGGGTAGCGACCGCGGTGCTCGAAGAGCCGCCGAAAGGCCTCCTGCACCACGTCCTCGGCCAGATGCCGGTCGCCGAGAAACGCCGTGGCAAACCGTAGTACCCGCGGCCGATGCGCCGTCGCCAAGTCGGCGAACGCCTCCGCCGAAACCGCCGCGGCGTTCTTGGCAGCCCCTTCGCCTCTTGGATGTACGTGATTCATGGCAAGCCCCCGGAGTGGGTTCAGGCTATCACTCCTGGCTCTCCGCCGGAAGTTCGCCGTCGGCCCGATCGCCCAGTTGCCGGAGCACCTCCGCGTCGGTGTCCGCGGCGAGCATTCGCACCGCACCGTCCGCCATGCCCACCACCACGAGGTGGCCCGCATGGTCGCTGCCGAAGCCGCCGACGAACAGCGGATCCTCCGGGGTCGGCTCGCTGCGGCGGGTGCCGCGTTCGGCCGGCGCAAGTATCGAGGTATTTCGGAGCGTCGCCCGCGTGCCGGAGACCCAGCCGAGGTCGCCTTCGCCCCCACGCCGCTCGCCGATCAGGAGCGTGTTCGTCGAGCCGTCGGTGATGTCCGAGAATCGAATCTGGCTATCGAGAAACAGGATCCCGTTGTTGGTGGTGTCGATCGGCGCCTCGACGGCGTGGTGACAGCCGGCATAGCTCGTCACGGCCACCCTCATGCCGTTTTCGTTCTGCACCCGTTCGATCGGTGACGATGGGCATATGAGAAAGTGAATCGCCGCCGCCCGCACCTCGGCATTGGAAGCCGCATAGGCCCCGTCTTCGACGACAAAGTGACTGGCGAGTGCCTGCTGCTCGATGAACGGCAGCAGCCGCACGATCCAGCCGACGTGATGCCCCTCCGGCAGGCTTCTGATCGGCCCCGGGTCGCCGCTGACCCCGGCCGGAAAGGCCTCGTGGGCGAATTCGTAGTTGTGCAGGGCCAGGCCCAGCTGAACCGTGTTATTGGAACAGGCACACCGCCTGGCCGCCTCGCGGGCGCTCTGCACGGCCGGCAACAGGAGCCCGATCAAGGTGCCGATGATCGCGATCACGACGAGGAGCTCCACGAGGGTGAATCCAGGTCGCCGGATGGATCGAGGTTGGGCGGCGGAATGAGAAAAAAACGCATGGCTCATGGCAGAGACTCCTCAGGAGAGACGGTGGACGACAACGGCAGAGCAAGGACGAAGCTGCGGGTGCGGCGAACCGTCACCGGGCCTTCGAGCGGATGTTCGACGACGACTTGGATTCGACGCGGGTCGGCCGGATCGGCAGCGAGCGTAATCCGGGCTGAGCCTGCCCCGGCGAGGTCGGCAGACTCGAGCAGGATCTCACCCTCGACCTGCCCGCCTTCGGCCTGCCGCGTCGCCGCGAGGTCGGCCGCGGCCACGAGCAGCCGTTCAACCTGCCGCAGGTGGCGTTCGGTGCGCAGGCCCCGCTGACCGGCCGTGGCCGAGCGGAGCATCGCCATCCCGATCGCGGTGGCCACCGCCATGCAGGCGAGCACCATCACCATCACCCCGCCCCGGCGGAATCCCACGGGGTGACGAGCCGGCTCGCGGTCAGGCACCCCACTCGGGCGACGAGCGAACCGACTCATGGCGTGGCTCCTGGCATGGTTCCCCAAGGCGACCGCGGTACCGCGGCCATCACGTCCACGAGCAACCGTGGCAGGCGGGTCGATCCGCCCGCCGCGATGCCCCGCAGCGACACCAGTCGCTCCTGACAGTCCGCCGTCCAAGTAACCGGCCGCGAAAACCGAAATTCCTCCCGGGCAACCTCACCTGTCGCCTGCTCGGCGACTCGCCCGAGGCCCGTGGCGGTGTTGCGATAGGTGACGGACCCGTCGGCCGCGTCGATCACCACGATCACTCCGTCGGCTGCTCGACCAGCCGCGCCCCGCACGCCGACCGCCGCATGCACGTCGGCGCGGAACTGCCGCGCGAGCCGCACCGCCGTGCGTTCGTCGCCGAGCACCTGCCGCGACCGCGACTCGAGTGAAAAACTCCGATGCACGAGCCCCACCGCCGTCGCCATCACGACCGACGCGGCGGTCATCGCAGCCAAAAGCTCGATCAGCGAGATCCCCCGGCGCGGATCGCGGCGGCAGCACACGCCCTTCATCGCGTTGTCTCCTGATCCGGCTCAGGGGGAATCCAGGTGACGAGCGCCAGTGGCCGCGCCCGGCGGCCGGGCGACGCCCAGGCGAGCGTGAGCACGACCCGCTCGCCGAGCGGTGAAGGCCCGGCCCTCTCGGCGGTCAGCACGGCCCCGGGCAGGAACTCGCGGAGGTCTGCCGACACGTCCAAGCCCGCGAGATATCGATCGACCTCACCCATCGGCACCGCCGCCAGTCGCTCGGCCTGATTCGCGAGTTCCTCGAGCCCCAGCCGCTCCCGCCGCGTCTCGGCCAAGAGCCGCACCTGCCCGACCCAGAGCGGCGCAATCGCCCCGAGCGCCACACCCGTGACTGCGGCGGCCGCGATCACTTCGAGCATCGTGAAGGCTCTCCGGCCCGGATGGGGCAGCGGCAGCCAGTGGCTGTCAGGCGAGGTCATTGATCAGCCCCGTGAGAAAAGAGAACACAGCGAGCGCCTGGAGAAGCACAAGCAGCCCCATCACGGCCACGACGGCGGGCACGACCGCCTCGCTGATGACCGTGACACGCCGGCGAGAGCGGGTGCGGCGGGCCGCCGCCACTTCGTGAAGCACCACCGGGCTACTCTCGCCGGCGGCGTCGATCGCGGTCGCCTCATCGGGTGTGACCACTCCCGCCGCCGCCAGGCCCGCACCGAGTGGCTCTGGGCCAGCTTCAAGGCGGGCCAGCCGCTCGGCGAGTACCGGATCGATCTGGCAGGCCGCGCGCGACGGCGCCGCCGCGGCCGGCTCGAGCCCGTTCTCCACGGCCACGGCGACAAGGTCGAGGGCGGCGGCGAGTCGGCGGGGCCGCGCGAAGGGCCGGAGCACCACGCGGCGAAGCGCGGGAGAGAACCGAATCGCAGCCGCCACGGCCGCCAGGCAGAACGGCACCCAGAGCAGGCCGGCGAGCAGCTTGACGATTCCGAGCCAGCGTTCAAAAGCCGGCGGAGGGCTGCCGCCGAAGTCCTCGAGGATCTTGATGAACTGCGGATTGATCCGAATTGCTAGCTGCGACGCGACTCCGAGAAACACGAGCAAGACGACGGTGAGATAGCCGACGGCCG
>CAMDDJ010000099.1 GCA_945891385.1 Candidatus Kuenenia stuttgartensis
ACGGTCGGAGGGGACTGTCCCCTTTCAGCAGTCGACTCCCGATTCGTCTGGACGGCCGCAGCGCGGCACATTCGCGCACGAGCACGGTCGCCCGGAGGTGCGGCCGCCGGGCGGAGGCCCGGCAAGGCGCCAGGGGGCATGGATGCCCCTGCCGCCGTGAAGTCAGTGCGGCCGCCGGGCGGAGGCCCGGCAAGCCCGCCGGGGCCAGGGATGGCCCGGCGGGCGCTCAAATTAATATCCCGGTATCGCCGTCGACGGTGTGGCGCGGGCCGGGGGAAGTGTCTGGGCGCTCGTCGCGAACGGGTTCCAGGAATTCGTGGGCGGTGCCTGATACTGCGGCATCTGAGCGGTGACCTGCTGCTGCACCTGCTGGTAGCCGTTGTTGAGCTGCTGCTGGGCGGCCTGAAGTTGCTGCTGCACCTGGCCGTTGGCCTGTTGGAGCTGGTTGTTGAAGCCCTGCTGATACTGGTTGACTGTGTTCTGGAGTTGCTGGTTGAGCTGCTGCTGTTGGTTGGTGACGGTCTGCTGCGCCTGGTTGGCCCACTGCTGCGGCTGCGCTTGGGCCTGGTTGGCGTATTGCTGGGCTTGGGCGGTCAGGTTTTGTTGGGTCTGCGCGGCCGAGTTTTGCAGCTGCGTGCCATATTGCTGCAGCGAAGGGGGGGGAGTCGTCGAGGGCTGGGCCCACGACCAGGAGTTGGCGGCGGGGGCTGCCGTGGGCGAAGCGCTCTGCCACTGGGTGGCGGGGCCCGGCATCGGCGGGGCTGTCGGGCCCGCGGCCATGTTCGGAGGCGGCATCCCACCGGGCATCGGTGGAGCGCTGATGGTGGGAGGATAGGCTGCGCCCTGAGGGGGCGTGGCCCAGCTCCCGTATTGGGCTGGCTGGCCGATCATGCCCGTGGCTGGCGGAGCGACGGTGGTGGCCGTGTTTGGCGTCTGGCAGCCGATGGTCGTGGCGACGAGCAGTGCCACGGGCAACGCGGCAGGCCAGCAGCCTTGCCGCCGCATCGGTTCAGGGTGGCTCGGGGTGGCTGACACGGCGGGCTCCGCTGGAGGTACGGGTTGGCTCGGTGCAATTGGCGGGCACAATGGCCGGGGACGATAGCGAGTCGGCGAAACCGGTCCAGACCATTTGTCGAGAGGGATGAGGGAGCCTTGCCTGAATCACCCAGCCTTCCTGGTGGTGGGTCTGTTTCGCCAGCGGCGGGTGAGCCCGCGGTCGGACCGGGAGCGGACAGCCTGGTCGCGGAACTTCGGCAGGAGGCGATTCGACTCGGGTTTAGCCGGCTGGGGGTTGCGCCGGCGGTGGCGCCCCCGTTTCAGGCGGCCCTGAGCCGGTGGCTGACGGCTGGCCTGGCGGGTGTGATGACCGACTGGCTGACCCGGCACGAACCGCTCCGGGGTGATCCCGCTGCGGTGCTCCCGGGGGTCCGGAGCATCGTGATGCTGGCCACCGATCATGCCCGCGGGTGGGTGGCGACCGCCGAGGAAATCGAATCGGGCCGGGGCCGCGTGGCTCGCTACGCCCGGGGCGACGACTACCACGATCTTCTTCGCGGGCGGCTCAACGCCCTCGCGGACTGGCTCATGGAAAAGGTGCCGGGTAGCCGGGCTCGGGGGGTCGTCGATTCAGCTCCCCTCGCCGAGCGGGACTTTGGGCGGCTGGCTGGGCTGGGCTGGTTCGGCAAGAACACGATGCTGATCGACCCCGGCGCCGGGAGTTACTTCCTGCTCTCCTCGCTTTTGACCACGGTCGAGCTTCCGATCGATGCGCCGATCGCGACCGATCACTGCGGCACGTGCACGGCCTGCCTCGAGGCCTGCCCAACCGGAGCCCTGCCCGAGCCGAGGCTGCTCGACGCGACAAAGTGCATCTCGGCCCTGACCATCGAAGACCACGGCCCCGTGGCTCCTGATCTCCGGCCCGCGATGGGCGACTGGATCTTTGGGTGCGACATTTGCCAGGAGGTCTGTCCCTGGAACCGGCATGCCCCGGGGTCCGACGAGCCGGCCCTGCAGCCTCGGGATGGGCAGGCAGCGCTCGATCTTGCCGGGCTCTTGCAGCTCGATGAGGCTGGTTTTCGCGGGCGGTTTCGTGGGTCGCCGATGCTGCGGGCGAAGCGCCGTGGGTTGCTCCGGTCGGCTGCGATTGCGCTCGGCAACCGACCCGATCCGTCGGCCTTGTCGGCGCTGGCTCGAGCGACCGCCGATCCCGAGCCGGTCGTGCGTGGCGCTGCGGTCTGGGCTCTTGGCCAGTGGCTGGCGACGGGCGTTGTGGCCGACTCGGCCCGGGTGATCCTCGACGCGCGTCGCTCGCTCGAAGCCGATCTCGACGTTCGCGCGGAGATCGATCGCGCCCTGCCGCGTCAGGTCTCGTCGATGTCGGCGGAGGGATCGCGGCCAGGGCCATCGGAGCCGTAGAACCGTTCGAGCACGGCCTGCCAATCGGTCCCTCCGCGGACCGCCACGAAGGCGTCTCGCACGGCGAGGTGGTCGGGGTGGGAGCGGGCGTATTTGATGGCGAACTTCCGCATGGTTCGGGCGGCGACGTCCTCGCCGTGAACCTCCGCGGCCAGGGTCCAGTGTTCCTCGAGCACCTGCCGCTGCTCGTGAATCGTCGGCAGCGACGCTGCGGGCCGTCCGGCCAGCAGGTCGCGGGCTTGGCTGAAGATCCAGGGATTGCCGATCGCCCCCCGGGCCACGCTCACGCCATCGACCCCGGTCTGTTCGAGCATCGCGACGCAGGCCCGCGCAGAGAAGAGGTCGCCCGACCCGATCACGGTCCGCTGGCCAGCATGCCGCTTGACCTCGGCGAGGAATCCCCAATCGCTCGGACCGTCGTAGCGTTGCACGACCGAGCGGCCGTGAACCGTAATGGCCGCCACGCCTCGGGCGAAGGCCCCGTCGAAGATTGTCCAGAAGGATTCACGGCTCGCTGGTGAGTCGTCGAGGCCGCGGCGCATCTTGAGGGTGACTGGCACCGCCGGGGGCACCGCGTCGCGGACCCGCGAGACGATCTCCAGGGCCGTCTCCGGTTGGGAGAGCAGGTAGCCGCCCCGGCAGCGGCCAAGCACCTTCTTGACCGGGCAGCCGAAGTTGATGTCGATCACGTCGTAGCCTTCGGCCACGAGCCGGCGGGCGGCCGGGGCGAAGTCGTCGGGGTTGGCCCCCATGAGTTGGCCGCCGACCGGATGCTCCCCGGGGTCGACGGCGAGCCTCGCCATCGCCTTGCGGCCCTGCTTGGCCTCCGCGACGAATCGATCGAGCAGCACTTCGCCCACCGCGTAGGCCGCGCCATGCCGTCGGGCGATCAGCCGCATCGCCCGGTCGCTGTAGCCGGAGAGCGCTGCCTGCACCAGCGGCCCGGCCAGCTGCACGCCGCCGATCGCGAGGCCCGCTGGGTGCGGTCCGGTGGCCGAATTCACTCCCGTCATCCCAGCACCGGGCACTGGTCGAACCAGTTCCGGCCCTGTGCCTGCATCCATTCGAAGCTCTCGATCGGCCCCCACTCGCCCAGTTGGTAGTGCGGGATCTGCGGCATGTCGACCGAGGCCCAGGCTCGGATGAAGGGGTCGATGATCTCCCACGATTTCTCGACTTCATCGGCCCGGGCAAACAGGCTGGCATCTCCCTGCATCACGTCGAGCAGGAGGGGCTCGTAGGCTTCGGGGAGCCGGTCGGCGAACTCCTTGGAGTAGCTGAACTCGAGATCGGTGTACCGCAGCCGCATGCCTTCGCCGGGCACCTTGGTGTGAAAATGGAGTTGGATGCCCTCGGCCGGCTGAATCTGAATGACCAGCCGGTTGGCCTCGCGATGAAAGGAGGAGCGGCCACCGGCGAACAGCTCCAGCGGCGGCTGGCGAAACTCGATCACGATCTGCGTCGTCCGGCAACTCATCGCCTTGCCACTGCGGAGATAGAAGGGCACGCCCTGCCACCGCCAGTTATCGACCTCGAGGCGGATCGCGCCGAAGGTAGCCGTCTGGCTACCGGAGGCCACGCCTGGCTCCTTGAGATACCCCTCGTATTGCCCCCGCACGCCGGCCGCCGCTACCTCGCCGAGCCCAAGGGGCCGGATGGCCTCGAGCACCTTCACCTTCTCGTTCCGGACGGCTGTGGCATTGAACCGCACCGGGGCCTCCATCGCCGTCACCATGAGCAACTGGAGGAGGTGATTCTGGAACATGTCGCGGAGCACGCCAGCCGTGTCGTAATACCCGCCCCGCCGGCCCACCATGACCTCCTCGGCCACTGTGATCTGCACGTGGTCGATGTAGCGTCGGTTCCAGACCGGCTCGAAGATGGTGTTGGCAAACCGCAGGGCGAGGATGTTCTGTACCGACTCCTTGCCGAGGTAGTGGTCGATGCGAAACACCTGATGTTCGCGAAACACTCCGTGGAGATGGGCGTTGAGGGCCCGGGCCGTCTGGAGGTCGGTGCCAAAGGGCTTCTCCACGACGATCCGCCGCGGGCCCGTCGCCTCGTCGGCCTGCCCGGTGACGCCCAGGGCGGTCACCACCGGCTCGTAGAACTGCGGGGCGGTGGCAAGGTAGTAGACCCGAGTCGTCGGTTCACCGGCTTCGAGGGCCTCCAGCCGGCGGGCGAGGGTCGCGAAATCCTCCGGCCGGTCGATGTCGCCCGGCTGATAGTGGATCGCATCGGCGAACCGCTGCCAGCACTCTTCGTTGAGTGGCTCACCGCCGGCATACGTGGCGGTGGATTCTCTCAGGCTTGCCCGCCACTCGGCATCGGAATGCGGCGTTCGGGAGAATCCCACGATCCTCGTGCCCTGCGGCAGCGTGCCCGCCCGGCAGAGGTTGTAGAGCGCGGGCACGAGTTTGCGACTCGTGAGATCCCCGGAAGCGCCAAAGATGATGATCGTGTGCGACATGGAGAGCCCGAGTGAGGGTGGATTGCCTGCTTCATGACTGCCCGACTGGATGTCGGGCGTGGCCGGCGAGGGCACCCGTGGCTTGCCCTCCGCCGGCCTGAGGCGGAAGGGGCCAGGGATGGCCCTGCCGCCGCGAATACTACAGCCGCATGCCGGTGAATCCGCCGTCGACGTAGACCTCGGCGCCGGTGATGAAGCTGCCGGCTCCGGGGGCGCACAGGAGGATGGTCGCGCCGACGAGTTCCTGTGGCTCGCCGAAGCGATTCATGGGCGTCTGGCTCATGATCGTAGCGGTCCGCTCCGGCGACAGAATCTTGCGATTCTGTTCGGCGGGAAAGAAACCGGGGCAGAGTACGTTGACCCGAACTCCCCGCGGAGCGAGTTCTCGGGCGACGTTCTTCGTGTAGTTGACCACGGCCGCCTTCGATGCTGAGTAGGCGAAGACCTTCGAGAGCGGCTTGTCGGCCGACACACTCCCGATGTTGAGGATCGCCCCGCCGCCATGCTCGGCCATGTGGCCGCCGAAGATCTGGCAGCCGAGGTGGGTGCTCTTGAGGTTGGTGTCGAGCACTTTCGCAAAGTCGTCGTCGGCAATCTCCAGATAGGGCACCGACGAATTCACGCCCGCGCAATTCACGAGGACGTCGACCCGGCCGGTCGCGTGGAGCGTGGCTTCGAGCAGGGCCTTCACGCTCTCGCGATCGACGGCATCCACGCTCACGAACGTGGCGTCGCCACCGGCGGCCTTGATCGCATCGACCCGAGCGGCTCCCCGGTCGGCTCCGCGGCCGGCGACGACCACGAAGGCTCCGGCCCGGGCGAGACCCTCGGCGAGGGCGCCGCCGAGCACACCGGTGCCGCCGACCACCACCGCCGTGCGGCCGGCGAGTCCGAACATTTCCTCGAGAAAAGCGAGTGCCATTGTCATCATGCTCCCACGGGCTTGCGGAGGTCGAGCCATTCGGTGTGGAACGAGCCGGGCTTGTCGGTGCGTTCATAGGTGTGAGCGCCGAAGTAATCCCGCTGCGCCTGGAGGAGGTTGGCGGGCAGGCTCCCGCTCCGGTACCCGTCGTAGTAGGCGAGGGCCGACATGAATGCCGGCACCGGCAGGCCGGTGGTGGCGGCCGTCGCGACGACCTTTCGCCAGGCGGCCTGGGCCTTGGTGAGTGCCGCGGTGAAGTAGGGGGCGAGCATCAGGTTCTCGAGATCCGGCTTCGACTTGTAAGCATCGAAGATCCGCTCCAGGAACTGGGCTCGGATGATGCAGCCGCCCCGCCACATCATCGCGATCGCCCCGTAGTCGAGCGGCCAGTCGTGTTCCTTGGCGGCGGCCGCGAGCTGGACGTAGCCTTGGGCGTAACTGGCGATCTTCGAGGCATAGAGTGCCTGCCTCACCTCTTCGACGAAGGCCGTCCTGTCCGAGGCTGCGACGACCGGTCCGGTCGCCGGCCCTTGGAGCACGCTGGCAGCCCGCACTCGTGCCTCCTTCAGGGCCGAGAGGCAGCGGGCGTAGACAGCCTCGGTGACGAGGGTGCTCGGCACACCCAGATCGAGGGCCAACTGGCTCATCCACTTCCCGGTGCCCTTCGCTCCGGCCCGGTCCAGGATCCGGTCGACCATGAAGTCGCCCGTGTCGGGATCCTTCACCGTGAAGATGTCACGGGTGATCTCGATCAGGTAGCTGTCGAGGTCGCCTCGGTTCCAGTCTTCGAACACGGCGGCAAGCTCGGAATTCGTCAGGCCCGCGGCATGCTTCAACAGCCAGTAGGCCTCGCAGATCAGCTGCATGTCGCCATATTCGATGCCGTTGTGCACCATCTTGACGTAGTGGCCCGCGCCCCGCGGCCCCACCCAGTCGCAGCAGGGAATGTCGCCCTTCGGTCCCACCTTGGCCGCGATCGCCTGGAAGATCGGCTGCAAGAGCGGCCAGGCCGCCTTTGAGCCGCCTGGCATCAGGCTCGGCCCCTTGAGGGCTCCCTCCTCACCGCCCGACACGCCCGTTCCGATGTAGAGCAGGCCGGCGGCCTCCACCTCCTTGGTGCGGCGTTCGGTGTCGGAATAGAGCGTGTTGCCCCCGTCGATCACGACATCGCCGGGGGAGAGCAGGGGAAGGAGCGTCTTGATCAGGTCGTCGACGGCCGGCCCTGCCTTGACCATCATCATCACTTTGCGGGGCGGCTTGAGGGCGGCCACGAGATTCTGGAGCGAATGGCAGCCCACCACGTGTGGCTGCTTGCCTCGGCCGGCGACGAAGGCGTCGGTGACGCTCGTGGTGCGGTTGAAGACGGCGATCGTGTAGCCGCGGCTGGCGATGTTCAGGGCCAGGTTTTCGCCCATAACAGCCAGACCGATCAGGCCGATGTCGCAGGTTCCCTCGTTCGCCATGCTGGGAAAACTCCTCGTCCTCAAAGTGGGTGGGTGGGGACCGCGTGCCGCCCGTCGGTGCTTCGGTGGAGGCCTTGCGGTGAGCGGAGACTATATCGGCAGCCCGTCAGACCGGCCAATTCCGGCCGCGAAGGACCGGAAAAACGAATGGATTGAAGCCGCGGGCGTCCGATGGCCGATCCCTAGGCATGACCGCGGTGACCGTCGTGATCCGGCGAATCGCTCAGGTCTCCGCAGACAGAAGACCTTGACCAAGTCGCCCAGGCTGCCGTAGCGTGGCAGAGGCGTGAGGCGAGGTGGCCTGTCGCACCCAGATCCAGATAAGGCTCCGTAGCCAAGTGGCTAAGGCAGCGGATGGCAAATCCGCCATCGTCGGTTCGACTCCGACCGGAGCCTCTTCTTCGAAGACCCTCGCGAAGCCCCGGAAAGCCCGGGTTTCGCGAGGGTCTTTGCGTTGGCGGGCTCTGTCTGCTCGATATGGTCGGCAAGCCGCACAGATGCCCCAGAGTGCCAAGTTGAGCCCTCCTGAGCCGATTCTGTGTGGTCGCTTTTGTGGTCACTGCCCCCGCTGCCTGCCGGGGTGGAATCCGCCCGCCCGTAGGTGCCCGTTGCCCGCTGAGCCTCCGCCTGCGGTCGGGTCGGCTGCGAGGTCAGCAGGTCGCCCAAGCCCTCGACCGCACCTGCCACATCGAGCAGGCTCGCCTTGCTGTAGACGTTCATGGTCAGCACCGGAGTCGAGTGCCGAGCGAGGGTCTGAGCCTCCTTCACGCTCGCGCCGCCCGCGACCACCTGTGAGATGAACAGCACTCGCAGCGAGTGGAAGTCGGCAACGTGCCCCTGCCGGTCGCTGTAGAGCAGGAAGTCGCTCCCTGCCATCTGCTGCCGTACCTCCTCGGGCTGCTGCTCGGCAGATTGCAGCCATGCCCCCCGGGCGGCTGCGAGGTCGCTCCTGAGCATCCGGGCGGTGTCGCCTGCGATGCCTGCGAAGACAGTCTCGCTCCGGTCGAAGCCCGAGAGCCAAGCCCGCAGGGGCTCGACCAAGGCATCCGGAAGCGGCTGCACATCTCGCTTCCGCCGTTTGCTGTAGCCCGCCTCGACCGTGCAGGTGGGCGGAGTGCCATCGAGGTCGAAGGAGTCGATGGTCAGGCTCCGCAGTTCGCTCGCCCGGAAGCCGGTCGCAGCCGCGAGGCGGTAGCACATCGCCCGGGTCGGGCCGGGGGCACCATGCTCGGGCAGGGTCCGCTGCTCGGTCACATCGAGCAGCCACCTCACTTCTTCCGCACTCATCTCCCGGCGGATGTGGCGGCGGTCGGTCGCCGCGTTGTAGAGCCCCAGGTCGAGGAGGGCATCCTCCGGGGTGAGCCGCTGCTTCCACAGCCACCGTGAAAAGCCTTTCACGCTCCGCAGGTGGGAATTGCAGGTCGCGAGCGAGGCGGGCTGCTTCTGCTTCTTCTCGCCCTCGACCGGCGGCGGGGTCCGCAGTGCAGCGATGGCAGACAGCACAGCGGCAGACTTCAATTCAGGAAGCCGCTCGATGCCTGCTGCCGCGAAGACAACCGCGAGATGCCGCTCGACTGTCTGCACATGCTTCGCTGTGTTCCCGGCGGCGCGAAGATGCTCGATGTGGGCGGCGGCATGCTCGGCAATCGGCACTCGGGCTGCCTTGGCAAATCGCTCCTGAGCCGGGTCGAGCAGCCCCTCGCGCCGCTGCATCGCCCGCTTCTCCAACTCCCGCCCCAACTGCTCGGCGGCAGCATGGTCGCGGCAGCGAGTCGCGACCCGCTGCGGGTGCCCGTGTTCATCCATGAACTGCACCGTGTAGGTCGCACTCTCGACCCGGATGCCTGAGCCATCCTTCGAAAGCGGCGCGTGCCGCTTCCTGCCGTTGGCATCCCGCCACTCCGCGACCCGGATTCCTTTCCGCTCGACCACCTGAGCCCCCTCGGGCAGAGGCATCTTCTTCACTCTGCGAAACACGCTCGCCATCGCTCTACCTCCTGCCTTTCGGGCGGCTCTGCTTGGCATCTGCGGTGCAGATGTGCAAACCAAGCAGGTCCGCGAGTTTGTCGATGCTCTCCAACCCGAGCCCCCGCTCGCCATCCATGAACTTCGACAGGCTGCCTTGGTCGATGCCGGTCTGCTGCCAGATGCTGTATCGGCTCAGCCCCGACCGCTCGATTGCCTGCCGCAGTTCATCGGAAAGGCTCGCTCGCTGCTGTTTCTTCGGCATGGTGGCATCCTACGCTTTGCTTGGCGGAGTGCCAAGCCTCACCACCTGCGGGCCATCGTCGGTCGCTACAACCCGGAGCCACATCGCAGCGAGCCCGGGATATGCGGGCGGATGGCAGCAGCCGCAGCGGTAGGTTCCGAAAACCGAGAGCCAAAAGACCGGGCTGCCGCACCACCAACAGGGCTTGGGCGGGAGGGTCACTTCCGGAGCCCGCTTCCACCGACTGAGCCACTCGGGCAGGGGCGGGCTCGGGATAGCCCCGCTGAGCCGGTTTATTGGGCGGCGCGGGGCAGGGGGGCTCGGAGCCGGGGGCAGGGGGTGTTTCGCCTGTGCGGGCTCAGCAGGAGCCCTCGCGGGCGGCTGCCCGGGGAACAAGTCGCTCAGCAGCGATGCCGCGTCAAAAGCCATTTTCCAAGCCTCCTTTCATGGATTCCTTGCAACGTACCCTATGTGCCCTACGTACCCTGCCGAGCCCGTGCCCGGGGCACTTGGGGCACATAGGGCACATTGTCCGGGGTCAGGTCTGCGGGCGGCAGGTCGAGGTCGATGCCGTATGCCTCCTGCACTCTGAGCAGGTCCGCATGAGCCGGGTCGAAGATGTGCCTGCCGTTCCGCTTCCGCGACCGCAGCCCGTACCGCCCGAGATGAGCCGCGACCGCTCGGGCCGTCCAATGGCGAAACAGGCTCGGCTCGCCCTCCTGCACCGTCGCGAGCAGTTCGCCCGCAGTCGGGGGCACTCCGCTGCCGACCGCGCGGGCGAGAGCCCGGAGGAGGGCTTCATCGTCGGGCGGGGTCGCTGCCTCCCGGCTCGACTCGATGAGCAGCAGGGCATGCTGCCGCAGGAGTTCGAGCATCCCCCGGGCTCCGCTGTCTTCAAGCCAAGCGGCCATCGCGAGCAGCGGCTGCCACAGTTCGAAGTTTCGCCCGCTCATCTCGGGCACCACATCCTGCCGGGCGGGCAAGGCGAGCCACTCGCAGCCATGCTCCATCGCGAGGGTGTGCAAGGCATCTCGGAGCCGCTGCCACCGCACGGCATCCGCC
>CAMDDJ010000100.1 GCA_945891385.1 Candidatus Kuenenia stuttgartensis
GGCCGCGTCGCCCTCCGTCACCGGGCTCGCCGAGGAGAGGCTCCAGAGATTCACGGCGAAGGGCTCGGCCGAGGTGCTCGAGATGGCGAGCGAGCCGCCCACCGTCAGGAGGTCCCAGCCGGTGCCGGCTCCGCCCGCCGCGTCGGCGATCTGCCAGTTGAGGCTGCCGCCCGAGGCCCAGGTGACGCCCTGGGTCGTCGTCAGCGTGCCCACGCCTACGCCCGGCGACACCGTGCCGCCGACGTTCACGGCCAGCGAGCCGACCGTGCCGCTGCCGGCGAGCGTGCCGGCCGTTGCGGCCGTGGCGGCGCTCGCCGCGAGGGAGCCCGTCAGCGAGAGCGTGCCGGCCGTGATGCTCGTGGCCCCGGTGTAGGTGCTCGCTCCGGAGAGCGTCAGCGTGCCGGTGCCGATCTTCGACAGGCCACCGCCGGTGCCGCCGTCGAGCAGGTCCTGGCCGATCGTGATGTCGCGGCCGTTGGAATCGATCACCGCGCCCCCGGCGAGCACGTTGGCCGCGTCGAGGCCGGTCATGAAGCCCGTCTGCGAGTCGGCCGAGGCCTGAAGCACCCCGCCGTTGAAGTTGAAGGTTCCCAGGCCGCCGTTGTCCCGCACGATCGAGGTCGTGATCCGGCCGCCGTCGAGGTTGACGGTGCCGCTGCCAGTGGCGTTGTTGGTCAGACTCAGGCCGTTGGCGACGGCCCCGACGTTCACCACGCCGGTGCCCGATACCGTCAGCGTGCCCTGCCCTTCCTCAGAGACGAAGAGGGCCCGATCGGCGCCGATCTGATTGAAGGTTCCTCCCGACACGGTCACGGTGCCCACTGAACCGGAATAGCGACCGATCGCCATCCAGCCGTTGAGGTTTGCCGTACCGCCCGATTGCGTCCAGACGCCTTCGCCGTACTGCCCGATCTGCACGACGTTGTTGTTCCCCGCCGTGAAGGTGCCGCCCGACATGTTCACTCGCCCGACGCTCGTCGCGGCCTTGCCGACATAGGCGGGGCCACCCGTCACCGAGGCATTTTCGGAGATCGTCATCGTGCCGTCGCTGCCGGCCAGGTCGCTGACGTTGAAGTCGTTGGCTACCGTGAACTGCGAGTCATCCTTGGCGGTGAAGGTGCCGACGCCCGCCTGGCCGATCGAGAACCAGCCGCCGGAGGAGTACCGGGCGCTATCCTCGAGCACGAGGTTGCCCGTCGCGCCGGCGTAGCCGAGCATCGTGCGATTGGCCGACGTCACCACCGACGACCCCGAGATCGTGATCGTCGAGGTCGAGCCGGCGCTCTCCGCCACGTTCGTATTGCCATTGTTCGTGAAGGTGGAATCGGTGATCGTGACCACCTGCGTGGCCAGGCCGCCGGGCGTACCGCCGTCGTAGCCGGTCGAGAGATTGCCGACGGTCACGGCCGCGTTCGTGAAGGTTGCCGTCGCCGTCGCCCCCACGCTTCCGTGGCCGCGACCGACCGCCATCCAACTGCCGACGTTGAGCGTGGCGTTGGTGACCTCGAACCCGGCATCAAGCGCCGTCGGTACGCCCACCCAGACCTCGCCGGCGATGTTCGTGGTCTGGCTCGTGCGATCCGGACCCGGCCCGACGAAGGCCAGGGTGCCCTGGCTCACCCGGGGGCTGGCGATGGTGTTGGTCGCCGCCGACAGCGTGAGCGTGCCCGGGCCCGTCTTCGTGAAGTCGCCGGTGCTCGCGTTCGCCCGGCCCGTCAGGGTCAGCACCGCATCGGCCTGGGTCACCTCGAAAGCCGAGGCCGCCGCCTGGGAGAAGCCCCGGTCAGACGTGCCTGTCGCGCCACTGTAGGCCAGGGTGCCCCCGGCAAGAACCACGCTGCCCGGGACCGCCGGAGCCGCTCCGAGGGGTCCCGCCGCGCCGCCATTGCCGAGCGACGGCACGATCAGCCGCCCAGCCTCGATCCGCACGCCGCCGGTGAAGGTGTTGGCCGTCGAGATCGTCGCGTCGCCGGTGCCCTTCTTGAGCAGGCCGTTGCCGCCGGCGATAGCCCCGGTGCCACCGATCGTGTAGGCAAGGAGTTGGTTGTCGATGATCACACCGTTGGGTGTGACGGTCGAATTGAGCACGACATCAGTCGTACCAAGCGCCGTATCGTCGAAGACAGCCTCGTCACCATTGCTAAAGGTCGAGGGATCCGACGGTGGGATCACCCAGTTGGTCGTGGTGCCGACGTCCCAGCTGCCGTTTGGCACGCCGCCAACAGCGCCGTTCCACGTCCGGCTCGCAAGCTGGGTGATGAGGATGTCGATCGATTTGCCGGCCGTGTTGTTGACGAGTTGGGCCGTGACGCCTGCGGGCAGCGTTCCCAGCGAATAGGCCCCGGTGCCGGACTGGCTCCCATAGGCAATCACCGGGAACTGGCCGAGCTGCGGTCGCGATGATTCGAGGTTGATCGTCACGCCGCCCGAGGTCGTCAGCGCCCCGACGACGTTCAGCGGCGCCGCGGTCGGGTTGCCGAAATTGCCAAGATCGAATCCCAGCGTGTTGAGTCCGCCGAGCGTGAAGTTCGCTGCCGAAACCTGCGTGTTGGCAGAACCGACGACCGACACGTCGAAGCTCGTCCCCGACGCGAGGTCATAGGCACTGGTCACGAGTGTGCCCGTGTCGACGGCCAGTCCGCCGGCGGTGACCGTGGTCGGTCCGGTGTAGGCATTGGCTCCTGAGAGGGTCAACACCCCGCCCCCGAGCTTCGTCAGGCCACCGCCACCACCGTCGCCAAGCGTCTGAGCGATCGTGATGTCTTGGCCATTGGAGTCGATCGTCGCCCCGCCTGCCTGCACGAGCACCGTGCCCAGGCCAGTCATGAAGGCCCCGCCGTTGGCATTCGCCCCGGCCTTGAGGACACCGCCGTTGAAGTTGAACTCCGACGTGCCGCCGGTCGTGCCGGCCTGCACCCGGCGGGCGGTGAGCGTGCCGCCGTTGAGGTTGACCACGCCGTAGCCGGTCGCACCCCAGCCCACCGCCAGACCGCCGGCAGCCGCCGCGTTCACCTCGCCACCGTTGACAGTGAGTGTGCCCGTTCCCTCTTCGCCCACGAGCAGCAGCCGATCGGCCGTCACCTGATTGAAGGCCCCGCCCGTGACGTTCAGCGTGCCGACGCCCCCGGCGTTGCGGCCGATCGAGACCCAGCCCGTCGCGTTCGTCGTGCCGCCCACCTGGTTCCAGGTGCCGGTGCCGTTCTGCCCGATCTGAAACACGTCGGTGTTGCCACCGGTGAAGGTGCCACCGTTGATCGTCGCCACGCCGACCGCGCCAACACCTTTGCCAACATAGGTCCGGGTGCCGGACACAACTGCATTGTCCGACATCTCGAAGGTGCCGTTGCCCGCCGCGATGTCGGCCACGTTGAAGTCGCCATTGGCGGTGAAGGTGGCGCTATCCCGCACGATCAGGGTGCCGGTGCCCTCGCCGCCCACACCGAGCCAGCCGCCGGTGGTGAACGACGAAGTGTCCTCGACGATCATCGTGCCCGTCGCCAGCGGGTAGCGACCGATGTAGGTCCTATTCACCGAACTCATCACCGAGTTACCCGACAAGGTGAGCGTGGCCGTCGAGCCAGCGCTCTCGCCGATCTCGGTGTTGCCGTTGCTGCGGAGGGTGGTGTCCGTAAGAGTGACCACCTGTGTGGCCAGATGCCCCGCCACCCCGTTGTCGTAGCCGACCGAGAAGCCGGACGAAGCGTTGATCGTCGAATTCGTGGCCGTCAGCGTCGAGGTGTTGCCGATCACACCGTTTCCGCGGCCGATCGACAGCCATCCGCCGACGTTCACGGTGGCGTTCGTCACGCTCAGGTTCGCACCGAAATCCTGGCCGCCGCCGACCCAGAGGTCACCGGGCGTTGAATTGACCTGGCTCGTCGCCGCCGGACCAGCCCCGTTCAGGGCGAGCGTGCCGTTGGACACGTGCGTCAGCCCGCCGCTGAGTACGTTCGATGCCCCGGTAAGGGTCAGCGTGCCCGTGCCCGCCTTCTCGAACGTGCCGCCGCTGGCCGCCACCCCGCCGCTCATCGTCACGTCAGCCTGCATCTCGAAGACGCTGTCGCCGCCGGTGACGGAGTAGCCGCGGTTGGTCGTGGCCGCTCCGCCGGTGTACACGAGCCGCCCGCCGTTGAACACGAGGCTGCCCGTGCCGGCTGCGCCGGCGCCGATGCTGCTGGCCGAGCCGACGTTGGCCAGCGTGGAAATCGAGAGCGTGCCGCCCGAGATCGTCGTCGCACCGGTGTAGGTGTTGGCTGTGCCGATCGTGGCGGTGCCCGCGCCCCGCTTGGTCAGGCTGCCCGGGCCGGCGATCGCACCGGTGCCCGCGAAGCTGTAGGCGAGGGTCTCGTTGTTGATCGTGACCTCGCCCGGCGAGACGGTCGAATTGATCACCACATCGGTTGAGCCGGTGGCGAGATCATTGAAGGTCGCCGGGTTGCCGTTGGCGAACGTCACAGACGTGTCGGTGAGCGTATCGACCCAGTTGGCGGTCACGCCGACGTCCCAGACGCTGCTAACGTTGCCGTTCCAGCGGGGCAGCGACACGCTCGAGATCACCAGATCGATCGTGCTGGCCGCCGTATTGTTGACGAGACTCGCCACCACGCCGGTCGGTACCGTACCGAGCGAGAGATTCGCGAAGTCGGAGAAACTCCCGTAGGAGATCAGGGGGATCGTGCCGGCCGACGGCGCCAGGGTGGTGAAATTGATCGTGGACGCTCCCGTGGAGGCAAACGCCCCGCTCACCGCGAGGGGGGCGACCGATGGATTCCCGAGGTCGGCCAGGCTGATCGTCACGGCGGAAGACCCGAGCGTCAGGGCGGATGTGGTGAACTGCGAGTTGAGCGCTCCGGAAACGGTCACGCCGAACGCAGCCCCATCCGCCACAGACACCGTCCCGGATCCGAGCGATGCGGCCGTCGTGACGCTGAGCGTGCCGGCCGACACGGTCGTGTTCCCGGTGTAGGCGTTGACGCCCGTCATCGTCAGCGTGCCGGTGCCGAGTTTCGTCAGGCCCCCATCGATGGCGGCATCGCCGGCCACGTCGCTGTGCTGAATCGCCTCGGGGATCGTCACGGCGAAGCCGTTGGTGTCGATCCGAGCGCCACCGTCGCGGATCTGGGCCCGCTGCCCGGCGCCGCCCAGGCCAACGAAGTTCCCCGTGTTGCCCGTGGCCCGCAGCAGGCCGCCGTTGAAATTGAACCGCGCATTGCCGGAATTGTCTGAAGAAATCACCTCGCGAACAGTGAGCGAGCCCCCGTTGAGATTGAAGGTGTTCGACACGGTGGCCCCATTTCCCAAGTGCATATCGACAACCGAGTTGCCCGTGGCGGTCACTCCGTTGTCGGAATAGCCGGTGATCGAACCGTCGTTCAGATTCACGATGTTCGTTCCCGTGTTGCCGCTCTGGGCAAAACGCAGGTCGGTGTTGGCGTTCAGGTTGAGCGTGCCGCCGTTGTCGACGTTGATGGTTGAATTCGTCCCATCCCATCGGCCAATGATCATCCACCGTTCGGTGGATGTGGCCACGTTGACCGTGCCGCCACTGATGTTCACGGTCGACTGGCTCGATGCATTGCCGGCGAAGCCCGTGCGGAAGTCGCCTTCGCTCGTGAGCACGCCCCCGTTGCGGACGGTGACGGTGCCGACCGCCGTCTGGGCGTTGTTGTCGCCCCGGCCGATGTCCACCCAGTTGGCCTTCACATTGCCGCCGTCGATCAGCAGCGTGCCCTGGCCGGTGCCGCGGCCGACGTTCAGGCCGCCGCCGCCAGGAGCACTCGTCATGTTGATCCGGGCTGAGTCGTTGACCGTCAGGGTCATGTTCGAGCCGGCCGACTCGCCGACGTAGAAGTTCTGCCCGCTGACCGTCAGCACGGCGCTGTCGTTGAGGGTGAGCGAACCCCTGGGCTGGTTCGACCCACTGCCGCCGTTGAAGCCCATCGAGACATTCGCGACATTGACCACCGAATCGCCGTTCAGGACCATGTTGGACGAGACGTTTCCAATCCCGTTGCCGCGACCGATGCTCAGCCAGGAAATGTTCTCGAGCACCGTGCCGCTCTCCAGCTGCACAGTCGCGTCGAAGCCCTCGCCCCCGGCCGTCTGCTGACCACCGACCACGAACTCACCACCTGAAACGGAGTAGGTGCCGCCGCTAAAGACCGTGTTGCCGCCGCGGAACACGGCGGACGAGGTCGCATTGCCGCTGCTCGTGCCGTTGCCGGCGAAGATGCCTCCGCCCGAGAGCGTGAGCGTGCCGGTGCCCTGCTTGAAGAGGCTGACGTTGCCGAGCGTGTTGGTGATCACTCCCGACACGTTCGTGTCGCCCGAACCGGTGACGTTGAAGGTGGCGGTGCCGGTCGCATTGCCGCCGACCGCGCCGGTGAAGGCCAGGTTGCTGCCGCTGTTGTTGGCGAAGACGAACGCCCCGGTGCCATTGAGCACCACGTTGGCTGCGACCGTCTGGCTGGCCGCGACATCGGCATCGACGGCGAGGGCCGAGCCGATCGTGTCGAACGTGAGTGTCTGGCTTCCGGCCCCACCCGAGCCGATGGTGTAGGCGGCCGCATCGGCCGTGCTGAATCGAAGTGCTGTGACCGTGACGCCGCTGCCCAAGTCGATCGTAGTGTTGCCGTTCCCAGCACCATTGAAGACGGCCGTATCGCCCTCGACCGGTGCGGCCGGACTCCAGTTCGTTGTCGTCGACCAGAGCGAGTCGGTCGCCCCCGTCCAGGCGGAGTCGGCTGCCCGTGCAGGGTACGCAGCCCAAACTGCAGCGACACAAAGCCCTAAAAAAACGACTGATCGGCAGCAACGCATAGTGCCCCCCTCACAGCAAGACCGAACAAAGAACGTTAGAAGCTGGAAGGAGAGCCAAGATGGCATCGCTCACCCACGAGCAACGCGACCCCAAGCAACGTGTCCCCCAACTCAGACCGATATCTACCACGGCAGAATCGTGGACGTCTACGCACCGCCGACCATTTAAATCTCAATGTGCCTGAGATTTTGGGCCGCGCCATCGTCCCGCAACGCCGACTGCCACTGCCACGGCCAAGCCGACGCTGACCCGGTCGTCCCGCTGAAAATCGCCCCCTAGGCAGTCCCGGAGCCGGCCGCATTGCCGCCTGCGACCGTCAGCCCGCCCCGGCCTTGGATGCCGGCGCCGGTGAACTCGTAGCCCTGGGCCGACGAATACTCATAGTCGCCGACCGTGCGCAAGGCCTCGGTCTGAAATGCAAGACCGTTGATCGCCCGGCCATACGTGGCATTGCTGGCGAAGAGGAGGGCCGAGCCGTCGAGCACCATATCGGCCAGCGGCGTGAGACCGGTCTGGCCGAAGGCAGGACTGAACGCCCAGGCGACGATGATCAAAAGGAGCCAGGCCGAACACGCATGCTCGCAAGGCTACCAGCCGTGGCCGCCAGGGCCAGCAACCGGCGACCTCCGGGCCACTCGCCGCAAAACCTCAAGCGACCCCGTAAACAGCTGGAAAAACCGAACCTTGTTGCCGATTCAAACGTAGGAGATTTCGCCGTACCGCCCTATCATGTGGAGCGGGGGTCTGAGAGGCTCCGTATCGCTTGAATTCGTGGCCGAGGATCCGCAGGATGACTCGACGGCACTGGCCTCAGAAGAGCGGCAGGCAGCCCGCTGCCCGGCGGCTGGGGATTGATCCGCTCGAATCCCGTCGGCTCCTGGCGGGCGACGTCGATCTCGTGCTCGGTCCTGGAATGGCTGAAGTGGCCCTACCCGAGCCTCCCGCGGCCGCGGTATCGCCCGCCGGCCTGTCCTCGGGCTCTTCGCTGACCTCGGCCGGGTTCGACCTGCCCGACCCTTCGGCCACCGCCGTGCTCGCGCTCGACAACCAGGTGGCGACCTACGCCAGCCTGCCGGGCACCACCGTCACGCTGACGGGAAAGTCGGAGCTCTGGATCACAGGCAACTCCTCCCCGGTGACCGGCAGCACCTTTCATCTGGATTCCGAAGACGCCTGGCTCTTCTTTCCGAACATCAAGCCCTCGGTGGTGAACTCGACCTACCTTGCCCAGGTGCAGGTCAGCGGGCGGACGGCCGTGCACGGCTCGACGGTGCGGGTCGTGCAATATGGCACCGGCACGGTCGTGATCCCCCATGCCCCGACCTTCAGGCCGCTGGAAGTCTTCACCGGCCCGAACTTCAGCGGCACGGCGGCGTCGCTCAACCAATACACCTACTACAACACGGCCGCCACCCTCGGCGGCATGCAAGAGGCGATCAGTTCCTTCCGCCTGGCTCGTGGATACATGGCCACCTTCGCCACCGAAGCCAATGGCAGCGGGTCGAGCAAGGTCTACGTGGCTCAAGACCACGACCTCGACATCTCATTTCTGCCGGGCGAGCTCGACAACGCCGTGAAGTTCGTGCGGGTGCTGCCCTGGCGATGGGTGGCGAAGAAAGGCACGAGCGACCTCGGCGCCGATCCGCTCGACGCGGCCTGGCGGTACAACTGGAACAACAACCTGGAGTCGACGCTCGACTGGGAGTACGTGCCGATCCGCCAGCAGCTCTACTGGCCGAGCCTGCCCACCTCGAAACAGAACGTCACCGCGGTCCTGGGCTTCAACGAGCCCAACAACCCGGTCGAGGACGCCTACCAGACCCTGGGCAACGGCTCGGTCGATGCCGCCATCGCCTTCTGGCCGCAGATGCTCTCCACCGGCCACCGCGTCGGCTCGCCGGCCGTCACCGACGGCGGCAAGGCCTGGCTCTACGAGTTCATGGACAAGGCGCTCGCCGCCAATCTCCGCGTGGATTACATCGCCATCCACAACTACCAGGCCAACCACTCGGCGGCGTCACTCTCCAACTGGCTCAAGGAGATCTACGACCGCTACCAACTGCCAATCTGGGTCACGGAATTCAACAACGGAGCCAACTGGACCTCGGCCCCGGACCCCACGCTCCAGCAGAACGCCGACTGGGTCGCCAGCATCACCGAGATGTTCGACACCACGCCGTGGATCGAGCGGTATTCGATCTACTCGAACGTCGAAGACGTGCGGAAGATGGTCGATTCCTCCGGGAATCTCACGCCCGCCGGCGTCGTCTACAGAAACAACGCCTCGCCGATCGGCTACGTCCAGGATTTGCCGGCGGCCGCCGCCACCTCCGGCCGGCGGATCACGCGGCTGCCTTTCGACGGCGACGCGCTCGATGCCTCGGGCTACGGCCACAACGGCCAAATCACCGGGTCCCCCGGATTCACGCCGGGCCGGCAGGGCCAGGCGCTGCGGTTCGACGGCACGAGCACCGCCGTGCAGCTGCCGGCCGACCTCGTCGGTGGCTCGGCCTTCAGCTTCGCCGCCTGGGTGAACTGGGACGGCGGTGGAAACTGGCAGCGGATCTTCGACTTCGGCGACGGCACAAACTCCTATCTGTTCCTCACGCCGTCGAACGGGTCCGTGTTGCGGTTTGCGATCAAGAACGGTGGGAACGAGCAGCGGGTGGAGACCGCCCCGCTGCCCGTCGGCCAGTGGACCCACGTCGCCGTTACGCTCGGCGGGGGCGTGGCCCGGCTCTACGTCAACGGGTCGCAGGCCGCGGTGAACACGGCGGTCACCATCACACCGGGGAGCATTTCGCCGGCCCGCAACTTCCTCGGTGATTCCCAGTTCTCGGCCGATCCGCTCTTCAAGGGGCTGCTCGACGAGGTGGTGATCTCCGATGTGGCCCTGTCGCCGAGTCAGATCGCGGGCCTCGCCGCCAACCGACCGCCGCAGTTCGCGAATCAATCGATCACCACCGCGGCCGCCAGCCGCGGCACGCCGTTGTCGGGCAGCCTCGCCGCTCAAGCCACTGATCCCGATGCGGACGTGCTGACCTTTGCCAAAGCGAGCGGCCCGGCCTGGCTGAGCGTGGCCGCCAACGGCACCTACGTGGGCACCCTCCCCGCCTCGGCGAGCGGGGTGCAGGAGTTCGTCGTAACGGCCACCGACACCAAGGGGGCGGTGAGTTTCGCCACGCTGCAGGTGCCCTTGGCCGAGGTCTACTGGCGGGGCGACCTGAGCGGAGTCTGGACGGCGACGAGCGGCGGCAACACCAACTGGTCGACCGATCCCGCCGGGGCGACCGACGCCGGGGCCCTGCCGGATGCGTCGACCGACGCCGTCTTCGCCGCGACTGCGGCGACAAATCTCCCCTCGGTCACGCTTGGCGCGGATGTCGCCGTTCGCAGCCTCCGCGTCACGGCGAGTTCGGGCCTTTCCCTCCGGGGCACGACCCGCCTCACGCTCGGGGCCGGCGGTCTGGAACTCGCCCCCGGCAGCGGCACGAGTTCGATCCTTTCGACCGGCCCGGTGGCCTTGGCGACCGGGCAGACCTGGACCCTGGGCAGCGACCTCACGGTCACCTCGGCCATCGTTGGTGACGCCGCCCTGACCAAAACGGGCTCGGG
>CAMDDJ010000101.1 GCA_945891385.1 Candidatus Kuenenia stuttgartensis
CCCCGGCGGAATCGTCCTCCTGAAAGACGGACAGCGCTGGCCGAGGTTCGTCGCCGGATTCGCTCAGCCAGGCGTCGATGTCGGCATCTTCTGGCGCGGGTTCGGGGCTGGGGACCTCCGGCGGCGTCAAGGCGTCGTCGGCCGCTGCCGTCGATTCCTCGTCGAACGAGACCGAGAAGTCTCCGGACAGGTCGGGCAGGTCGTCGGAGCCGAGGTTGGCCCAGAGATCCTCAGACTCTTCACGCTTGTCATCGTCGTCTGTCATCGCGTCTGCTCCCCGCCCGCCAGGCAGAATCCCGGCTCGACGTCCACCGATTGGCCGCCGCCGCCGGCGGCCCGACGGGACCGCCCGCAGAGTTTATCACCGGGTTTTTTCCCGATGCCACCGACCCGAATCAGAGTCCGTAGGCCGGGCCGTAGCGGTCCACAAGGCTGCGGGCCAACCAATCGGCGGAAACGGTCTGGCCCGTGGCCCGCTCCACGAGCGGTTCACTCTCGAGCAGGCGGCCGACGGCGTGAACCTCCCGCCGCAGCCAGTCCAGCAGCGGCTGGAATTCGCCGGCCGCAAAGGCTGCCGGCAGGTCCCCGAGCCGGGCCTCGGCGGCCGCCATGAGCTGGGCCGCGTAGAGGTTGCCCAGGGTGTAGGTGGGGAAATACCCGATCAGGCCGGCGCTCCAGTGGATGTCCTGAAGCACTCCGTGGGCATCGTCCGGCGGCCGGAGGCCGAAGTCGGCTGCGAACCGCTCGTTCCAGGCGGTCGGCAGATCGGCCACCGGCAGATCGCCGTGCACCACTGCCCGCTCCAGATCGAATCGCAGCATGACGTGCAGGTTGTAGGTGACCTCGTCGGCCTCGACTCGGATGAACGAAGGCTTCACCACGAGGAGCGCCTCGTGCACCCGCGCCGCATCGGCATCCGCCAGGGCCTGGGGAAATGCCGCCCTGGCCAGAGGAAAACACCACTCCCAAAAAGCTCGCGACCGGCCGACGAGATTCTCCCAGAGCCGCGACTGCGACTCATGGATGCCGAGTGAGGCCGCTTCACCCGGCGGCAGCCCGTACCACTCCCGAAGCAAGCCCTGGTCGTAGAGGCCATGGCCCGCCTCGTGGAGCACGCCGAACAAGGCTGTGGGCAGAAATCGTTCGTCCCAGCGGGTGGTGATCCGGCAGTCGTCGGGCCCGAGCGATGTGCAGAAGGGATGGTCGGTGGTGTCGAGCCGCCCCCGCTCGAAATCAAAACCGATCCGGGCCGCCACCTGCCGCACGAACTCCTGCTGGGCCGGCACGGGATAGACCCGCTCGGTGAGGATCCGATCGTCGGGCCGGCGCGTGGCCCCGGCGCAGGCCTGCACGAGCGGCACGATCCGCGACCGGAGATCGGCGAATCGCGGGGCGATCGCCCGCCAGCGGCCACCGGGTTCGTAGTCGTCGAGCAGGGCATCGTAGGGATCGAGATCAGGCCGCTGGCAGGCCGCCTGCTCCCGCTTCAAGGCGAAGACCCGTTCCAGCCAAGGACACAGCTTCGGCCAGTCCGAAGCGGCCTTGGCCAGCGACCAGACCTGCTGGGCCTCGACGGTGGTGCGGGCGAGTTCCTCCACGAGCCGAGTCGGGAGGCGCGCCTGCTTGTCGAAGTCGTGTTTCAAGAGCCGGATCGTGGCCTGCTCGGCCGGCGTCCCCGCGGTGGCCAACGGACTGGCGGCCAACTCCTCGAGCCTGGCCCCCTGCGCGGCATCGGTCCGATGCCGATGGACGACCGCGGCGAGTTCGGCGGCCTGCTCGGCCCGCCACGCCCCCGCGGCCAACGGCATCATCGTTCGCTCGTCCCAGCCGATGGCCGCGTCGATCGTGGCGAGCAGAGCGTTCTTCCGGGCGTGCTCCCGGACGGCGACGAAGGTTTCAGCCGGAGTTGGCATGGCGAGAGACTATGATCAGCCTGCAGCCGAAGCAACCGATTCGAAGGATCTCCCCCATGCTCGACGCACTCGTGATCGCCCCGCATCCCGATGACGCGGAACTGGGGATGGGGGGCACGATCGGTGTTTTGCTCGGCGAGGGACTCCGGGTTGGCATCCTCGACCTGACCGACGGCGAACCGACCCCGCTGGGTAGCCCCGAGATTCGCGCTCGCGAGACGGCGGCGGCCACGGCCGCTCTGGGCATCGGCTGGCGGGAGAACCTCGGTCTGCCCAACCGCCGGCTGCGAGCCACGCTCGCCGCCCGCGGGTTGCTCGCCGGCGTGATCCGCCGCACCCGCCCCCGCTGGCTGTTCGCGCCGCACTGGGTCGACGCCCATCCTGACCACGTGGCCGCGACGAAGCTCGTCGAGGCCGCCCGGTTCTGGGCAAAGCTCACCAAATGCGACCTTCCCGGCGACCCGTGGCATCCCGAGCGGATCTACCACTACGGCTGCGTGCACCTCCGCACGGTCCGACGGCCCGCTTTCATCGTCGACATCGCGGCGACCTGGGAGCGAAAGCGGGACAGCATCGCCTGCTACGCCAGCCAGTTTCCCGCGACGGCCCGGCGGCCGACCGTGCCCGAGCGGGTCGCCGCCGCCGACGCCTGGTGGGGCAGCCTGATCGGATCCACCCACGGCGAGCCGTTCTGGACCCGCGAACCCGTCGGGCTGCGGAGCCTTCAAGGGCTCGTGTAACCCCAGGGTCAAAGCCGCCCCGCCCGCACAGGTTTCCCAGAATCGTGCTCGGTCGAGCCGCCGCGTGGCAGACCTGGCCGAATCTGACCGACCTGGGGGCTTCGCTCCGGAAGGCTGGCGCCAGGCCCACAAGGAATCCGATACGACTTTTCGGGTGGCTGCAGCGGCGGCCGCGGGTCTCTTCCAGGGCGTTCCTGCCGATGGCTGCTCGCGACATCAACGTGATCGCGCTCGTCAAGGGAGAGGAACGCTACGTGTTCCTCTACGACGACGACAGCCGCGCCGAGGCGCTCGAAACGCTGGCCCGGCACGCGGCCAACCCCGAATTGAGTTTCTCCTGGTACGACGCCGCCGTGCTGGCCCAAAAGGTACGGCAGCAGTCCTGCCGGCCGCGGCACGTGCGGTTCCAGCCGCGAGCCGACCGCCGGGCCTAGATCGAGTCTGAGATAGCTGTAGCGACGATTTGTGTAGTGAGCAGGGGAGGCGAGGGGTCGGCGAACGCTCGAGGAGCATAGGGGCGTATCCTCGCCCGCGACGAGACTTTTGCCGACCCCGAGCCGGTGAGCCAGAGTTGACCCAGTACGAGGGGTCGGCGAAACCACGCGGAGCATCGGGGCGTATCCTCGACTGCGACGCGACTTTTGCCGCCCCCGAGCCGGTGAGCCAGAGTTGACCCAGGGCGAGGGGGTCGGCGAACGCTCGCGGAGCATCGGGGCGTATCCTCGCCCGCGACGCGACTTTTGCCGCCCCCGAGCCGGTAGGAATCGATTCTTTGATGCAGTCTCGACCGTCAGGTAGGGCGGCCATGGCCTCTCCTCTCTCCAATCCAACCGGTGTTGCCTGCTCGTCGCAGGTCGAGCGGTTCCTGCGGTATCTTTCCGCCGAGAAGGGTTGCTCGCCCCTTACGATCAAGAGCTACCGCGAGGACTTGCTCCAACTCGAGGATTTTCTCTATTCGGCGGGCTGCCGGTCTCCGGCCGACGCGTCGAGCCCTCTGCTCCGCCGGTTCGCGGCCGGTCTCCATGCCGCCGGCTACGCCGCTTCAACGGTGGCCAGAAAGCTCGCCAGCATGCGGAGCCTCTTCGCCTTCGGCCTGCGTGAGGGCTGGGTGCGAGCGAATCCGGCAAAGCCGCTGCGGAGCCCGCGGCGGCCGCGGAAGCTGCCGAAGTTTCTCACCGGCGAGGAGATCGCACGACTTCTGGCAACGCCGCGGCCCGAAGCGGCGGGGGGGCTTCGTGACCGCGCGATTCTGGAACTGATGTACTCGGCGGGTGTTCGCGTTCAGGAACTGGTCAACCTCAACGACGCCGACCTCGACCTCCGCAACGCCACGGTTCGCGTGCGGGGCAAGGGCCGCCGGGAACGGTTGGGCATCGTCGGCTCCCATGCCCGCGAGGCAGTCAAGACCTGGATAACGTCGCGGCCCCGGCTCCCGACAGCTGGTCAGGCCACGTCCCAGCCCCTGTTCACCAACAAGTTCGGCCGCCGACTGTCGGTTCGGGGCGTCGCCAGGCTCTTGGAAAAGCACCTCGCTGTCGCCGGCCTCGCAGGCCGGGCGAGCCCCCACACGCTACGACACAGTTTCGCGACCCACCTGCTCGACGCGGGCGCCGATATTCGGAGCGTTCAGGAACTGCTCGGCCACAAGAGTCTGGTGACCACGCAGATCTACACGCACGTGACGACCAGCCGACTGCTCGACGCCTTCGACAAGGCCCATCCGCGGGCGAGGTGACGGCAACCGTGTCGACTGCAACGGCCGGCCCGAACCGTCTGTGCTCTCGGGAGGAGTGACGGAGCCTCCTACACCAGCCCGCGGCGGACGGCCCAGACAGCGGCCTGCGTGCGGTCGCTGACCGCGATCTTTCGCAGGATGTTCTGGACGTGCTCCTTCACGGTCTCGACGCTGATCGTCAGCGACTGGGCGATCTCCTTGTTGGACAGTCCGAGGGCCATGTGCCGAAGCACCTGGGTCTCCCGCTGAGTCAACGGGATGTCGGGATCGGGCGTGGCAAGCCGGTTGGCCATCGTGGTTGCGACCCGGCGGAGTTCGCCAGCTCGCATGGGCAACTGACCGGAAGCGGCGCCGGTGATCGAGGTGATCAGTTCTGCCCGGGTGCAGCCCTTGAGCATGTAGTCATGGGCACCGGCCGCCACGGCCCGCGCGACGTAGGTCGGGTTGTCGAAGGTGGAGAGCATCACACACCGGACACCCGGCATCTCGGCACGAATCTTTTCAAGCGCGGCCAGGCCATCCTTCCCTTGCATCCGGATGTCGAGGAGCACGACATCCGGCTTCATCTTTTTCGTGACCCGCACGGCCTCTTCGCCGGTCGTGGCTTCGCCAACGATCTTCACTTCCGAACCCGCCAGCAGGCTGACGAGGCCACGACGCACCACCTCATGGTCGTCGGCAATCACTACTTTGATAGCCATTGGAGCAAACTTTCCGCGACGGTCTGCCGCCGCTGCAGAGCAAGGATGGCGACCGTCATCCGAACGGCCACTCGCATTCACTCCCGAAGTATAGGTAATCAAATAAGTTGATATCAACCGCTGGCGGAGGGGTGAGCCTCGGCCCGCATCCGAGTCAGCATGGCACCGGCCCCCTGGGACTCCAAATCGGCAGCCACCTGTCGGCCCAATTCGTGGGCGGCATTGTGGACAGCCGAGCCCGAACCCGCAAGGTGGCTGCCATCGAGACGAACCGTTCGTTCCGCGGTGACGTGGCTGACGCCCCCACGCCGGCTTTCGAGCACCCGGGCTCCGAGCACCAGCGTTCCTGCGGCGGTCATCCGCCCCCAGCCTCCCACCGGAGCCAGGCACCCTCCTGCCAACGCTCCGAGGCAGGCCCGCTCGGCCACGACAGCAGCATGCGAAGCAGGATGATCGAGCACCGCGATCGCCAGTCGCGTCTGCTCGTCGTCGGTACGGATCTGCAACCCGAGCGCACCTTGGCCGATGGCGGGCCAGAATGTGGGGGGCTCCAGGAGACACGTGATGCGGTGCTCCAGGCCGAGCCGCGCGAGGCCGGCGGCCGCCAGGACCAGGCAGCGGTAGTCACCACGGTCCAGCCGCGCGAGGCGGGTGTCGACGTTGCCGCGGACGGGCCGAACGTCGAGGTCGGGTCGGATGGCCTTGAGTTGAACGGCCCGGCGGATGCTGGATGTGCCCACGATCACCCCGGCGGGCAGATTCTCCAGCGTGTCGCCGGGCCGCCCGACGAGCGCATCGAAGGGCGAGGCCCGTTCCGGGATGCACGCGATGCCGAGTCCGGGAACGTCGGCCGTCGGCAGATCCTTGAGACTGTGAACCGCGAGATCGACCCTCTCCTCCAGCAGTGCCCGCTCGAGTTCCCGAACGAAGACGCCGTCTTCCCCCAGGGCTTCGACCGGCTGGTCGCCGCGGGTGTCGCCGCGGGTCGTGATCACCTCGACCTCGACCGCCAGCCCCGCCGCCCTCAGCCGCTCGGCCATCATTCCGGTTTGGGCCCGGGCCAGGCCGCTGCCGCGGGTGCCGATGCGGAGCATGCCATGCGTCATTGTCGAGACAGCCTCGTTGTTCATGTCGTTCCGTTTCGAGGGCATAGGCCGGGCGGGCGGTCGTCACCCGCTCCCAGTATCACCGCGATCGGCTCGGGCGACGACCGCCGCGTAGACCGCCGCAGCCCCGGCCGTCACCAGGGCGGCTCGGCACTCGGCCAACGTCGCTCCGGTGGTCGTGACATCATCGACCAGGAGAACGCGGCGGCCAGCCGCGGGGGCCGAACGAAAAACGCCGCGGACGTTCGCCCGGCGGTCGTCAGGATGCAGTTCGTTCTGCATCCGGGTCGCGCGGACCCTCCGAATGAGATTCCGGCAGGGCAATCCGAGCCCGGCCGCGAGCCGCTCGGCAAGGCTCTCGGCCGCACTCGAGCCCCGGGCGAGCCGCCGCGTCCAATGCATCGGCACCGGCACGACGATGTCAGGATTCCACGCCGCGACGGTCTGGCGATGGCGTTCGAGCAGGAGGGCGGCGAGACCCGCGACGACCAGGGTTCCGGCCGGGCGTTTGGCCGCGAGCACGGCCGACCGCAGTTCGTCGGAATAGCCGCCCAGCACCGCGATCCCGTCCCAGGACGGCCATCGGCCATGGCATGTTCGGCAGTCCCCGCCATCGACCGCCAACGCCCCGCAGCGTCGGCACCGGTGCCCCTCGGCGGCAAGGAGCCGGCGGCAGAGTTCACAGACCAGGACCGGCTCCGCCTGAGGTGTGGTCTCACCGCGGCAGATGACGCACCGCGGCGGACAAATCAGGTCGATTCCCCCGGCGAGAAAGCCCCCGAATCGGCGGCCCACGACAGCCTGCCACGCCATGTGGGGCCTGCCCTTGTTGCGGGGTCGAACCAAAGCGAGCCGGATTGACGTTGCCGGGGCCAACCCGGTACCGTCCGCCGCCTCCGCGGCGACCCGGCCCCCCTATCCTCGCTGCCCGCCCCGGCTCGTCAAGCAACCATGCTCATCGATCGCTACATCGGCCGCGCCCAACTGCACGCCTTTCTGGTCGTGTTCGTCAGTCTGGCGGGGCTGTATTTCGTGTTCGATGCCTTCACGAACATGGAGGAGTTCATCACGCATGCGGCCGAGACGGGCAGCTTGGCCCGCGTGCTGGCGGGATACTACGGCTGCCGCTTGATCTGGTTCTTCGATGCCACGAGCCCGGTGATTTCGCTGGCCAGCGCCATGTTCGCCCTGTCCTGGCTCGAACGGCACAACGAACTCACCGCCCTGCTGGCCGCTGGCGTCACCCGCTGGCGGATCGCCCGCCCGGTGCTGGTGTTTGCCGCCGCGGTGAGCATGCTGGCCGCCACCAACCGCGAACTTGTGATTCCCCACATCCGCGAGGCCTTCGCCCGCAACGCGCAAAACCTCGATGGAAACGCCGTTCAGCCATTCGAGTCTCGCTACGACCACCGAACCGACATCCTGTTTCGCGGCCGCGGCGCCCGCGCAGCGGGCTGCCGCATCGAATCCCCAAGCCTGCTGATGCCTCCCCAGCTCGGGGAATACGGTCCGCAGCTCACTGCAGCCGCCGCGACCTGGGCTCCGGCCACCGCCGAGCATCCGGCTGGCTACGTGCTCTCGGGCGTTCAGGAACCGGTCGACATCGACGCCCTCCCTCCGCTCACGTCGACCGCCGGCGAGATCGTGCTGACACGTCAGGCGGCCGACTGGCTCGAGCCGGGGCAGTGTTTCGTGGTCAGCGATGTGACCTTCGAGCAGATGATCGGTTCGACGAATTGGAGCCAGTATTCATCGACACCCGATCTGGTGCGGGCCATCGCCAACCCGAGCCTCGGCGTCGGCGCCGACCTTCCACTCCGAGTGCATGCCCGATTCACGGCCCCGCTGCTCGACATGTCCCTCGTGCTCTTGGGAATCCCACTGGTGCTCGGCCCCAGCCGCCGAGGCATCTTCGCCGCGGTGGGCGCGTGCGTGGGAATGACGGTGGTGTTCTTCATGGTCGTGCTTGGCTGCCACGCGCTCGCTTTGGGCGACGCGTTCAGCCCATCCCTCGCCGCCTGGCTGCCCCTGCTCCTGCTTGGACCGCTGGCGGCCTGGTCGGCCCAGCCGATGTGGCAATGAATCCGCAGTCACGGATCAGGCCGCGGGCGGGGGATCCCCCGGTTCAGCGACCGGCTGGCCATCCGCGGGATCCGCTCCCTCAGCCGCGTCTGGCGGAAACGCCACCGTGCGGGCCACGAGTTCTGCAAACCGGCTCACTGGCACCTCGAGCAGATCGGCCACGGTGTCGGGACACCGCCAGACGATCACGGCCGTCGTCTTTTGGTCGGGATCCGCCGAGAGCCAGATTTCGCAGCGGCCAGGCTGACGTTTGAATTCCGGCATCGTCGCCACGACCCCTTCAAAGATCTGCGGCCCCTCGAGGGTGAGTACCCGCCAGGCCGCTGGACCGCCGGCAATCGGCTGTACATCCCGACTCACCCAGGCCTGGTCGCCGTTCTTGAAGGAGTCATCGCTCTTCGCCTGCCTGAGGATCGCGGCCTCAATCGCAGCCACCTGCCCGCCGTCACCGGGAACGGCCCCGATCGCGACGGAGGCGAAATACTCGGCGTTGTCGATCGTGAGGCTTCGCTCGAGGGTGTCGATATAGCCGGGAACATCACCGACGAATGGAGGCCGAAGCCGGCTGGGATCGATCGGCTCATCGCGCATCTCACCGGTGGTCTGGTCGGCCTTCTCCTGCCGACGGGGTACGGCCGCAAACCCGCGGGGAAGCCTCAGATCCAACTTCCCGCCGATCGACTCCGGCGTGCGAACCAGGTACGCGAACGGCGCCTCGGCCCGATAGGTCTCGACCTGCTTGGCATAGCCGTCGTCATACCGGGCCGACGAGCACCCGGCCGCCAGCATGACGGCCATCCCGAGCCACCGACACAACCACAGACGCATGCGAGCCACCTCCGGGGATCGAGCGGATGGCGGGGGTATGCCCGCCGTGCCGCACTTCGCTTCCACGGCATTGTGCCGCGAGTCGGCCCGCCGGCACAAACCCCACGATCGCTCCCGGCCTCCCTGGCCCTACCGCCCCCCGCATCCATCCCGATTCGCCAGACCTTTTTTCTTCACCCGATCCCCCAAGGCCTGCCGATGGAAACCGTGCGGGCACGAGCCCGCCCGTCGACCGCGGGAGCGGGGCGGATCCCTCCCGGCAAAGGAGTGCCAACCATCATGCAGATCAACACCAGTCGCTTCGGGCGGATCGACGTCGATGCCGCCGACCTGATCCGCTTCCCCAGCGGGCTGCCGGGGCTCGAGGACTGTCGCGAGTGGGCCCTGCTCGCCGACTCCAGCAACGAAGCCCTCGGCTGGCTGCAGAGTACGACCCGGGGTGACGTGGCCGTGGCCGTCGTCAGCCCCCGTCGGTTCGTACCCGACTACCAAGTGCGGATCCCTCGCAGCGAGCTCACACCCCTGGCGATCGCCGACATCCGACAGGCCCAGGTGGTGGTGGTGGTCGGCACGAACGCCACTGCCCTCACGCTCAATCTGAAAGCGCCAATCGTCATCAACCTCGTCGCCCGCACGGGCCGTCAAGTCGTTGCGAGCGGCGAGCTGCCAATGCAATACGAACTTTCACCCGACCGAACTCCCCTCAAAAAGAGTGCATAATCCTTGGTGACGGGCGGCGTGGAGCGCCTCCCTCGCAACAGGATCAGGAAGGAACCAGCGATGCTCGTGCTCTCCAGACAACGTGACGAAAGCATCATGATCGGCGACAACATCGTCGTGACGATCGTGGATATCAGGGGAGACAAGGTCCGCCTGGGCATCAACGCGCCTTCCGAGATCCCGGTGCACCGCCAAGAGGTGTACGAAGCCATCCAGAGGGAGAACATGCGGGCCGCCCAGCTCGAGCCGGGAGACACGGCCGACATCGGCCGGCTGGCCAACCGCGGCCCCGGCCGCAGCGATCCACCCCGCCGCTAGGACGCATTCGAGTTCCGTGGTGCACCGGCTCGGGGGCGGCAAAAGTCGCGTCGCGGGCGGGGATACGCCCCTAGCTGTCCGTGGAAAAAGCCATCCCTGGCAATCCTGTTCGGCACGGGTCTTGCCCGCCTGAAAGCAGGCAAGCGAGGCAAGCTGAGGGGAGTTGCGCGCTGGACGGCGGGGCGTTATCGTGCCCGCCATGGGTGGACGGCCGAAGCGAGAGATCCGTGATCAGGAT
>CAMDDJ010000102.1 GCA_945891385.1 Candidatus Kuenenia stuttgartensis
GGCGACAGAGCCTCAGGGCTTGTCGGCCAGGATGTCCTTGAAGACCTTGCGAACCTTGGCCACCTTCGGCGCCACCATCGCCTGGCAGTAGGGCTGATAGGGATTGTTGGCGAAGTAATCCTGGTGGTACTTCTCGGCGGGATAGAAGATGCTCGCCGGGGTCACCTCCGTCACGATCGGGCCGGGAAAGACGCGGGCGGCATTGAGCTTCGCGATGACCTCGCGAGCGATCCGCTGCTGCTCCTCGTCGTGGAAGAAGACGCCGGAGCGATACTGCGTGCCCGCGTCGGGGCCCTGGCGGTTGAGCGTGGTGGGATCGTGAGTGGCGAAGAAGATCTCAAGCAGCTTCTCATAGGGCACGACGGCCGGGTCGTATTCGATCTCGACGGCCTCGGCGTGGCCCGTGAGACCGGTGCAGACCTGCTGGTAGGTGGGATTCGGCACCTGGCCGCCGATGTAGCCGCTCGTCACGCTCTTCACGCCCTTGATTTGGGCGTAGACCGCCTCGGTGCACCAGAAGCAGCCGCCCCCGAAGGTCGCCTTGGCGAGTTTCGGCGTCGCATCATCCGCTGCCATCGCAAAACCTCCTGTCAGGGCCAGCCCGGCCGCGGCGACCGCTGCCACCACCCAGGCTGTCCGGTGTGAAACGCCTACCTTCGCCTTCCCTACCGTCGCATGCATGGCCCGGTGCTCCTGGTTCGGCGGGCGGCTCGTACCGTGCCGCCCTCCACCATAGTCAGTCTTCCCGGATCGACGACGAACCGCAATGGCTTGGCGGCCCAGTCGCCGGCATACGCCACGCCGATCCGCGGAGTGCGGTCGATCAGCCGGCTGGAAACCGGCATCCCGGGCTCGAACCAGAGGCCCGTCGACCGGGTGGCCCGCCGGCCGTTGAACTCGCGGCCGATCCCCAGGGCCCGCGTCAGGCGGCCCGGACCGGCCTGGCCGACCACCCCACGGATCAGGACCGCCGCCGGCACGCCCTCGGCCCCGGTCACGACGTTCAGCATCCAGTGCATGCCGTAGCAGAGGTAGACGTACCAGACGCCGGCAGGCCCGAACATCACGGCGGTGCGGGCGGTCATCCCCTTGGAGCCATGGCAGGCGAGATCGTGGGCTCCGAGGTAGGCCTCCGTCTCGACGACCATGTGCCGGGTCGTGGTGCCGTCCGGCCCGCAGACCGCCAGCCGGCAGCCGAGCAGATCCCGCGCCACCCGGTCGGCCGGGCGGTTGAAGAAGTCAAAGGAGAGCGGCCTCGCGTCGGCTGGCATGGCGGGTATTATGCTGCCGTTTCCCGTCGCCCGTGGAGCAGATTTGATGGAAGCTGGAATCGTCGGCCTTCCCAACGTCGGTAAGAGCACGCTGTTCAACGCCCTCACGATGTCGCAGGCGGCCCAGAGCGCGAATTATCCGTTCTGCACGATCGAACCCAACGAGGGGATGGTGAGCGTGCCCGACGGCCGGCTCCAGCGGATCTCGGCCCTGATCGCCACCCAGAAGGTGATTCCGGCGGCGCTCAAGCTGGTCGACATCGCGGGGATCGTGAAGGGGGCGAGCGAGGGCCAGGGGCTCGGCAACAAGTTCCTCTCCCACATCCGCGAGGTCGACGCGATCCTCCAGGTGGTCCGCTGCTTCGAGGACCCCGACGTGATCCACGTGGCCGGAAAGGTCGATCCGGTGTCCGACATGGAGACGATCGAACTGGAGTTGATCCTGGCCGACATGCAGCATCTGGAAAACGCGGTGCCGCGGGCGGAGCGGGCGGCGAAGAGCGCCGACAAGGATGCCAAGGCCAAGGTGGAGGTGATGAAGAAGTGCCTCGCCTGGCTGCAGGAGAGCAAGCCGCTCCGCACGCTGGCGTTGGCCGAGGCCGAGCAGGCGGCCGTCAAGGAATTCGGCCTCCTGACCGCCAAGCCGATCCTCTATGTGGCCAACGTCGACGAGACCGACGTCGGCGGCGCGGGACCGCTGGTGCAGGCGGTGCGGGCTCAGGCGGCTGCATCCGGGGCCGAGGTGGTGCCGGTCTGCGCCAAGCTCGAGGCCGAGATCGCCGAACTCGACGAGACCGACCGGGCCGAGATGCTCGCCGGGGCCGGCCTGACCGAGCCGGCCCTGGCCCTGCTCGCCCGGGCGGCCTACAAGACGCTCGGCCTGCAGAGCTATTTCACGGCCGGGGAGAAGGAGGTTCGCGCCTGGACGGTGCCGGTCGGGGCCACGGCCCCGCAGGCGGCCGGCGTGATCCACACCGACTTCGAGAAGAAGTTCATCCGCGGCGAGATCTACTCGCTCGACGATCTCGAGACCTTCAAGACCGAGAAGGAGATCCGAGCCCACGGCAAGCTCCGGGTCGAGGGCAAGGACTACGTCATGCAGGATGGCGACATCTGCCACTGGCTCGTGTAACCGCCGGCTTCAGCGTTTCCTCCGAGCGAGCGGAGGGCAGGATGCCCAGAGCGAACGTCCAACGAGATCGCACGGGCGACGCCGGTTTTCACGGGTGACCCACAGGCATCGCCGATGAGCCTCGACCCGCTCACGCGGTGAGCGAGCCGGATCGCGACTCGTGGCGCTGCAGGTCGGCCGGGAGCCAGTCCTGCTCGGCGGCCTCTTCGTCCTCCGCAGTGGTGGCCTGGCCCGGCAGGTCGTCGGGCTCGAGGTGGCCCTCCCGGGCGCTCGTGCCGAAGAAGGAATACATCGTCGGCACCAGGATCAGCACGAGGAGCGTGGTCGTGGCCAGGCCGAAGGCCATCGCGGTGGCCATCGGCACCAGGAACTGAGCCTGAAAGCTGGTCTCCAGCAGCAGCGGCAAGAGCCCCCCGATCGTGGTCACGCTCGTGAGCAAGACCGGCCGGAACCGGAGGCAGCCCGCCTCCCGGAGCGACTGCTGGAGCGGATGGCCGGCCCGGATCCGGTGGTTGATGAAGTCGATCAGCACGATCGAATCGTTGACGACCACGCCCGACAGGGCCACCAGACCGAACATGCTGAACAAGGTCAGCGGCATGCCCATCAGCGCGTGGCCGAACACGGCGCCCGCGACGCCGAACGGAATCACGGCGATGATCAGGAGCGGCTGGAAGTAGCTCTTGAATTCCATCGTCAGGAGCACGAACATCGCGAACAGGGCGACGACGAAGCCCACGCCGAGGCTGCGGAGCGACTCGTTCGTCTGCTCCCGCTGCCCCTCCCAGCGAACCTTCACGAGCGGGTATTCCGCGAGGAGATCGGGCATCAGCCGCTTCTCCATATCGGCGGTGATCTGGCCGCTGGTGAGCGAACTCTTGGCCACGTCGATGTCGGCCACGACCGAGATCGACCGCTTCTGGTCGAGCCGGTTGATCTCGGAGTAGCCGCGGGCCACCGCGATGTCGGCGAGTTCACCGATCGGCCGCTGCACGCCTTCGGGGCTGGTCACGCGGATCTCGTCGAGTGTGGCGAAGCTCCGCCGCTCGTCCCGGGGGTAGCGGACCATCAGCTTGACCTCGTGCCGGCCCCGCTGCAGCCGCATCACCTCCTCGCCGTAGTAGCTCGCCCGGATCGTGCCGGCCAGGTCGGCCAGCGACACGCCCAGCGCCTCGGCCCGCGGCTTGATCTTGACCTGGTACTCCCACTTGCCGGGCCGCGAGTCGTCGTCGATGTCGATCACGCCCGGATACTGGCCGAGCCATTCCTTGCACCGCTCCACCGCGGCCTCGAGTTGCCGGACCGCCTCCGGATCGGAGGAGGCGAGCAGCTTGAACTCGATCGTCTTGCCGCCGGGGCCGATGTTCTCCGTGCCGAAGAGCAGCGACTCGGTGCCGGTAAAGTCGCCGGCCGCCCGCCGCCATTCGCTGATGAACTCCTCGCTGGTGATCTCGCGGCTTTCCCCCTCGACGAGTTCCAAGGCCACGGCGCCGACATGGCTGCCACTCATCCGGGCGTCGGGGCCAACTTCGCCCTGGGCGGCCACCTGGCCGACGGCGCGGTGCACGAGGGTGACGATCGGCTCGTCGGCCGGGGAAAACCTCCGGGCGGTCTCGTAGGCGGCCCGCTCGATCCGGAGCGTGGCCTCCTCGGTGACGCTCGCCGGGGTGCCGTCGGGAAACACGATCTTGGCGAGCAGCCGGTTGGCGTCGATCTTGGGAAACAGCTCGAAGGGCGTGACGCCGCTGCGGACGATGCCGAGGGCCACGAGCAGGATGCCCAGGGCGAGGGCCAGCGTGGAGTAGCGGTTCTCCAGGGCGAGTTCCAGCACCGGCGAGTAGACCGCGCGGACGAACCACTTGAGCGAGCGGTCGCAGATCCGCTGCAGCCAGGCCACCACGCCCAGCAGGGGCCGCAGCGGGTAGAGGAGGAAACCGATGATCCGAAACACGAGGTTGTCCTCGTGGGCCAGATGGCCCGGCAGCACGAGGGTCGACTCCAAAAGCGACATCATCAGCGTGCAGATGAAGGCGAACGGCATCACGGCGATGAACTTGCCCATCACACCGGAGACGAAGCAGAGCGGCATGAACGTGATCACGGTCGTCATCACGCTGGAGATGACGCTGGGGATCACCTCCACCGTGCCGTCGATCGCCGCCTGGACGAGCGGCTTCCCCATTCGGCGGTGCCGCTCGACGTTGTCGCTGACCACGATCGCGTCGTCGACCACGATCCCGATCGCCATCAGAAAGGCGAACATCGAGAGCATGTTGAGGGTCTGGTCGGTGGTGAACATCAGGGCGCCGGTGCCGAGCATCGACACCGGGATCCCGAGGGCCACCCAGAAGGCGATCTTGATGTCAAGGAACAGGGCCAGCACCACGAACACGATCACGAGGCCCTGGATGCCGTTGGAGATCAGCATGTCGAGCCGGTCCCGCACGTCGACCGACTGGTCGGCCCAGGTGACGAGTTCGTAGCCGGGAGGGAGCCGGGTCTCCTTGGCGTAGCCCTGCACGGCCCCGACCATCGCCAGCAGATCCTCGCTGGCCGTCCGATCGACGGAGATCACCATGCCCGGCCGGCCGTTGATCTGGTTGGTCGAGGCGACGTCGGCGAACTCGTCGCGGACGGTCGCCAGGTCGCCCACGGTCAGCACCAGCCCGTCGGGCAGCGTCACCAGCGGGAGCTTGGCGATCTCCTCGCCGGAATACCGCTTGTTCTTGCCCCGGAGGAGGATCTCGCCGCTGTCGCTGCGGATCATGCCGCCGGGCAGTTCGAGGTTTTCCCGGCGGACGATGTCGGCCACCTGCCGGAGCGAGAGGCCATATTCCCGCAGCGTCGCCTCCGGGATTTCGATGTCGATCTGGTAGTCGCGGGCCCCCTGGAGATTGGCGGCCGACACGGCCGGCAGGCCGAGCAGGTCGTCGCGGACCGCCTCGGCCACGTCCCGCAATTCCTCCTCCGACACCGCGTGGCCCGTGGCGGGATCGGGGGCGAGCACGCCGACCTTGATCGCCGGGGTGCGGAGCGTCACCTGCTCCACCTTCGGATCCTCGGCAAGTTCGGGGAAGCTCGGAATCCGGTCGACCTCGGAGCGGATCTCGGAGAGCGTCTTCTGCACGTCCTCGACGCTGTCCCGCAGCTCGAACACGCAGAAGCCGGTTCCCTCCTGGGCCACGCTCGTGACCTTCTTGATGCCCTCGACGCTCCGGCAGGCCTCCTCGATCTTCTGGCAGATGCCCTCCTCCACCTCTTCGGGCGTCGCGCCGGGATAGGGCACGGTCACGAGCACGATCTCGAGGTCGAACTCGGGAAACACCTCCCGCCGCATGCTGACGAAGGCCATCGCCCCCACCAGGAGCACGGCGATCATGAGCGAATTCATCGCCGGCATGTTCCGGATCGTCCAGGAAACAACGCCCCTCATGTGTCATCCCTCCGCTCGCTGGTGCCCGCGGAAACCGGCCCCTCGGCCGCGGCGGCTTCGGTCACGGCCATGCCCGGGCGGGGATGGGTCAGCTGACTCGTAATCACGCGGTCACCCGGCACGAGCCCGTCGGGCCCGCTCTCGAAGACGGCCTTGCCGCCCGACACCTGAATCGGCCGCGGATGGAGAATCGCCAGCCGGCCATCCCGGATCACCCAGACTTCGCCGCTGGGCCGCCGGGCCTCCTCGGGGATCGACACGAGTTCGCCCGGGGCGTCGACATGCACCCGCACCTCGACGAACATGCCCCGCAGGAGCGACCGCGGACCGCCGTGAGGGAGTTCGTCGAGCGGCATGCCATAGCGGTCGAGGCCGCGGACGGCCGTCGGGTCGGCCACGATCACGCGGCAGGGCAGCGTGCGGGTGCGTTCATCGAGTCCGCTGCCTTCCTGCCGCGAGAGCACGCCGGACCACTCATACTGGCGGTCGCCGATCGTGAACACGACGCTGGCGGGCGTCTCGGGCAGATCGTGGGCCGCTCCCGCGGCGGTCTCGGCGACGGTGGCCGCCCGCCAGACCCGGGCCACCTCGTCCATCTGCAGACTCGTGCGGATTTCGGCGGCGCTCGTGTCTTCGATCGTGACCAGCGGCGTTCCCTTGGCCACGTAGGAATCCTGCTCGACGGCGTCGGTCACCACGACCCCATCCGTCGGCGACACGACCGTCGTTCGGGAGAGATCGAGCCTGGCCTTTTCGAGCATCGTGGCGGCGAGCGCCTGGGCCTCCTCGAGCCGGCTCTTCCGCTTCGCGAGCATCCGGGCCTGGCCCTGGAGGTTGGTCAGGCTCGTCTCGGCCACCAATTCTTCGCGGATCGCCCGGTCGTGCTCCGACTCGGTCACGATCCGGTTCGACTTGAGCCCCTCGAGCCGCACGACCTCACGGTGGGCGAGCGCCACCTGCTGCCTGCCGAGTTCGATCGCCCGGGCGTTCTGCAGGATCTCCTCGCCGAGTTCTTCGATCGCGAGCCCCGCCTGGGAGAGTTCCCGTTCGAGCCGGGCCACGTCGAGTTCGTAGTCGCGGGGATCGATCTCGAAGAGCACCGTCCCCTTGGTCACCGACCGGCCGGCCTTGCAGGCATCCGACTTCCGCAGCACCCGCCCGGGCACCTCGGCCGCAAGCGTCACTTCCCGCAGGGGCACCACCACCCCGTCGAGTTCGAGCGATAGGCCCCCGGTCTCCCGGACGGCTCCGGTCGCCTGGACGAGCGTGGCCGCCGTCGTCTCCACCACCTTCCGCTCCGGGGGCGGCTGCCGGCCCAGGAGCATGAAGACGGCCACGCCGGCTCCGAGGAGGGCGATGGGAGTCAACCAGCGAACGATTTCGCGGACGACGTTCATGAAGCGGCGGGCTCCGCAGGGGGGCCGCGGCGATGGCTTGCCGCGGGAGCGAGGGACGGGCCGGCCCCGACGGCGGCCAGCGTGAAGGCGGCGATGTGGTCGGTGAGTTGGCCGAGCGAATGAAGATCGTGACGCTCATCCTCGGGCACGAGCATGCCCACGACGTCGCCGGCGGCCCGGTAGAGGAAGCACTGGCCGATCACGCTGAGCGCGATCCGTCGGAGCCGGGGAGCGTCGACCGCATCGCCGGTGAGTTCGCCGAGGATCGAGACGAGCAGTTCGAAGTGGGGGCGGAAGTAGTCCTCGACCAGTTCCCGGCAGGCTTCCGTCGGCTGGAGCACCTCGCGGAGCATCAGCCGCACCTGCCAGGGGGGCTGACCGAAGCCGAGCATCCGCTCGAGCATGTTGCCGATGAAGTCGTGGAGTTTGCGAGCCGCCGCGGTTCCGGCGGGCCAGTCCGGCTCGGGCACCTGCCGCACCCGCTCGCGATGGGCGTGCTTCACGCTCTCGATGTAGAGCCGCTTTTTGTCGCCGAAGTAGTAGTTCACGGCCGCGACGTTGACCCCCGCCGCCAGGCAGATATCGCGCACCGTGGCCGCCTCGTAGCCCTTCTCGGCAAACTCCTGCCCGGCGGCGAGGAGCAGCCGGTCTTTGGCGTCCCCGGGCGGGGCCACCACACGGTTTTTCTCGGGATTGTGCCGGATCATCGGGAGTACCTGCGGCCGTTTGAAACGAGCGCTTGAAACGAATATATACCCCCAAAACCGCAGAGTCACGACCGGAATAACCGGGGCTTTTTCCGCCCTGGTCCCCGTCAGCCGCGGAGGTGTTCGCGGTAGCGGTCGAGGAAATGGGAGGCCACTTCCGCGTTGAGGTGCTCCCACGCCTCGTCGAGCAGGGTGCCGGCCAGCAGTCCGTTGGCCGCCTTCGTGGCCACCGCGCCGACCAGGTCGACGATCCGGGTGACCGGATCCCCACCCACGAGCCGCTCCGCATCGACATGGGAGAATTCGTTGGCCACGAGCGAGAGCGTGGGCAGCTTCGGCACGGGATCGCGACCGTTGATGTAGCGGAAGATCTTTCCGGCAAACTCCCGGTTGAACGCATCGCAGGCGGTGCGATTGCCGATCATCGGCGCGCCGAAGGTGCAGACCTCGTGGATCGGCAGAAACCTCCGCTTCAAGAGCCAGGCGGCATAGAGGGCCAGGGCCCCGCCCAGGCTGTGGCCTGTGATCCAGATCGGGCGGTCGCGTTGCTGAACCTCCGCCTCGACCGCCGCCGCCAGGGGATCCCAGATCGATTCGATCGCATCGGCGAAGCCCTTGTGAAACCGGGCGCCGACCCCGGCTGCCGCGAGGTCATGCCCCAGCCGGCCCTCGGGCACGACCAGCAGGTTCAGGGCGTCGGTCAGGAGGATGTCCTTGAGCCCGTCCATCGTGGCGGGGGACTCGGTGCCGCGAAAGGCGATCACGATGTTCGCGTCGTCGGTCGCCAGCCAGGCCTGGGTGTTGCCGGCGGTGAAGAGCCGGGCCTCGAGGCCGAGCAGCGACTTGAACCGAGCGGCACCCGGTTCCGCCGGCAGGTAGGCGAGTGCCGAGGCTTCGCAGAGAAACCGGGCATTGTCACCACTGCCCGGCGAGTCCTCGTCGAGCCGGTAGCCGGCCTGGGCGGCCCGGGACTCAGTTGACATAGCGTCGCTCCACGGAGTCGGCCGCCGCGTTCTTCCACTGGCGGAGGATGGCGGTGGGAATGGCATTGCCCGAAACGTCCAGCTGCCGCAGCCGCAGCGGCGGCGGTTCGAGAAACCGCCGCACGCCCTCGGGCGTGACCTTCGTCCGGGCGATCCGCAGGATTTCGAGGGCGGGCAGCCGGGCCAGCGTGGCCAGTCCGGCGTCGGTGATCGCCGTGTCATTGAGCGTGAGCTCCCGCAGCCGAGGCAGGTTGAAGAGCAGTTCGAGCGTCTCGTCGGTGACGTCGGGATTTCCCATTTCAAGGATCGCCAGGTCGGATTTTTCGGCCAGGATGCCGTAGCCGTTGCGATCCCAGCCGGTGAGCACGATCGCCCGCTCGCCGTTGATCACCCGCTCCCGCTCACCGAGTCCGACGATCCGGAGGTAGACGGTCTGGTAGGCGAAGGGAACCGCCCCGATCACGAGCCCGCCCGCCAGGATCATGAGCGGCCCCGCCATCTGCCGCAGCTGGCGTCGCCCCAACAGCACCGCCAGCCCACGGCCGAGCGACCAGAGCAGGCCTCCCGTGGCGACCACGAGCCCGGCAAACACGAGCACCACGCCGATCTGCTCACTCATCCGCACATCCCCATCGTCGCCGGTCAGCCGGCCGGCCGGCGGGGCCCGAGGCTCCGCTGCAACGAGGCCAGCACGTCGGGCACGCGGGGCGCGGCCAGATACACCCGCGCGGTGACGACCGACCGCGGGTAGACGTTGGCGATGAAGTCAAAGGAAAACTCGGTCGCCGTATGCACGATCGAAACGACGTTGGCATACACGCCGCCGAGCAGGTCGTCAGGCAGCCGAATCTGCTCGTAGATGTCGGCAATCGGCTGGGCCGGGGGAGGCGCGGACGGGCGAGCAGGCGGCCTGGCTGCCGCGGCCGGCCGGGGACCGGCCGGTTCCGACGCCCCCACGGCGGCTTCTGCCTCTGCGAGCGGCGATCGAGCCTCTGCGGCCGCGGCCTCCGGCGCGGCTCGAGTCTCCTCAGCGGCGGCGGGGGAAGCGGATGGAACTCGGGGTGGCCCGCCGAAGGTCTCCGCGTAGCGTCCGAGATTGCCTTCGAGGGCGGCCGCGAATTGGAAGGCCACGGCCGGCGGCAGCACCACCCGCGCCGCCACGCGGCAGGGATTGGCGATGCCTTGCACGAAGTCGATCACGATCTCGTGGGTGTTGCCCAGGATGATCGCGCCGGTGGCAAACACGCCCTTACCCACGGCCTCCGGCAGGCGGGCGGTCGGCGATGCGTGCTGCACCTGCTCGAGCGGCTGGTCGTCGGGCATCGCCTCATCGTCAGTCAT
>CAMDDJ010000103.1 GCA_945891385.1 Candidatus Kuenenia stuttgartensis
TCACGATGTCGAGCTTGCCGGCGGGATCGTCAGCGCGGCAGTGCTTGCCCGTCTTGTCGTGCGAGCCGGCGCCGTGCACCTCGCCGTCGTTCTGGGCGACGTGGAAGTCGATCGTCCAAGGCCGGAGTTTGTCGGTCATCGTCTTGTAGGCCGCGTCAAACTCCGCGGCCGAGTAGCCCGGCTGCACGAGTGCGTGCTCGGGGGCGTTGTAGCCCAGGAGGTAGAGATAGGTATGGGCGAGATCGGCCTGGAAGCCGACCACGTCGGGCATGCCCACCTCCTCCAGGAGATCGAGCATGTCCTTCCAGGAGTGCATCCCCGCCCAGCAGATTTCCCCCTCGGCCGCCAGCCGCTGGCCGTGATCTCTGGCGATCAACGCCGCCTCCCGGAAGGTCTCGGCGATCCGGGCCGTGTTGGCCTTGGGGCTCTCCCGCCACTTTGCCACACCGAACTCCGCCGAGTCGATCCGGATCACTCCATACTTCCGCACCCCCTTTCGTTCGAACACGTTCGCGATCCGGCAGGCCATCCGCACGGCCGAGAGAAACTTCTCCCGGGCCGCCGCGTCGCCCATCGCTGAGTCGCCGACGGTGCCGGGCCAGACGGGGGCCACGAGCGACCCCACCGCGAAGCCGTGGGAGGCGATCAGGTCGGCGATCCGCTCCAGTTCGGAGTCGCTCGCCTCGGGGTTTGTGTGGGGCAGAAACAGGAAGTAGTCGATCCCGTCGAACCGCTGGCCGTTCACCTCGGCGGCGGCGGTCAACTCGAGCATCCGCTCGAGCGAGATCGGCGGCTCCTGACCGGGATCAGTGCCCTTGCCGACCAGGCCGGGCCACATGGCGTTGTGGAGCTTGGGGAGCGGGTGGGTTGTCATGATGTTTCCTGTCTCGCGACGGCTTCGGAGGAGGGGTTGTCAGGTGCGGCGGCTCAGGGTTGCCCGTGCCATGTCGCCGGACGCTCGCTTCGGGCATCCTGCCCTTTCGCTCGCTCGGAGGAAACCTCGCTTCGCCTTCCGGGCTCGGCTCGGTTTCCTACGCCGGCTCCGCGGCACGGGCAACCCTTCGCGGTTGGTCGGCGCTCCCGTCATCGCTTCCTTCCGTGGAGGGGCAGGTCGGTGTGGACGTCGGGACCGAAATAGCGGAGGGCGACCAGCGGGCCGGGGCCGGTGTTTTCCACGACGTACCCCGCGGTCGCCGCCCCGGCGGAGATGAAGAGTTCGTCGGAGGTCATCTGGCCGAACCGGATGAGGGTCGGAGTGGCCACGTCGTGACCGCCTACGCGGCCCTCGCCCTGGACGGTGATCCAGCCGCTGGCGCCCGCGTCGTGAACCGTGTGCTTCGCGCCGGGAGCGACGGTGAGTTCCTTGGCGCTGAACAGCTGCCGGCCGTCGATCTGGCCGTAGACGATCCAGCGGTCGTGGGCCTCGGCGGTTGACCGCTTCTCGTCGAGGATCGGAACGAGGTGGTTACTCTCCTTGAAGTGGGTGTCGACGTTCTTCTCCCAGTCGAGCTGGCCGATGATGAAGTCGAGATCGTGGTGCTTGTCGGCCGGCATGTCCTTGACGAGCAAGCTCCACGGCACGGCCCGGCCCTCGACCAGCGATTGAAACATCCCGAACACGTCGCTACCCCACTGCGGCTCATAGGTGAGCAGCGATCCCGGGGCATGGAGCACGCCCGGGGGGATCAGCCAGCCGGTGCCTCGCTCCAGCCGGTAGGCCCGCGAGAGGTCGAGGATGCCGTTGTCGCCACGGTTCCAGTTTTCCAGGCAGCGACGGACGTCGTCCTTGGTCGTGCCGGGCTCGAGCCCCATGAACGTGTACGGAAAGTTGTTGTCGCAGTTGTTGTATTGCGGCGGGAAGTAGTAGCTCTCGGGCTTGCCCTCCTGGCCCACCAGTTTCGCGTCGTCGAACGACTGGTGCATGTGGTGGGGGATCGGCCCCATGTTGTCGAAGAACTTCGAATAGACCGGCCACTTCTGGTAGCGGTTCCAGATAGCGTCGCCCACCAGCCGGCCCTTGGCCTCGGCCACGGCGTCGCGGAGCAGAAACCGCTCGCCCTCCACCACGCACCAGGAGAGCCCCTCGTCGGGGACCCGGCCCTCATTGGCGGCTTCCGTCGTGCTGGCAAACCACCGCTCGTCGATGCCGCCCCGGTCCAGGCCGTAGGCGTAGTAGTCGTGGGGGTGGAGGCGAACCCGCTTGCCCGGATGGAGGAAGCTCCGCGGCACCCAGGTGGGCGACAGCCGGAGAATGCCCCGGCCGGCCTGGAGGCCCCGCTCGACCGCGGCGGCGACGTTTCGCGACTCGGGCAGAACTGCCGAGCCGCCGACTCCCTGCAAACCAGCCATCGAGACCCCTCCTCGCAAAAATAGGAACCGTAGAATGCTTCGGAGTTGTACGAGGCCGCGGATCGGGCCGCAAGCAGCGGGCAGGCGGAGCGCGGGCTGGTTGCACACCGACGGGCGGGACACGATGACGCAGGCAGCGGTTCGGAGGCGACGTGGCTGCAGCCAGTGGAGCCTGACGGCGGCACTGGCGGCGGCGCTGGCCGGGGCGACGCACGCCGCTGAGCCGCCGGCCGCGCGGGAAGTGGCCGATTCCGTCTTGGCCGCGACCGTCGGGATCGCCGCGACCGATTCGTACGGCGGAGCCTACTCTGGATCCGGCAGTGTGATCACGGCGGTCGGCCATGTGCTCACCTCCACGAGCGTGGTGCCTGCGGATGCCGCGAACATCCAGGTGACGTTTCCGGGGTTCGTGACCCGGCCGGCCAGGCTCGTGGCGAGTGACGTCGCTCTCGCCGTCAGCCTGATCAAGGTAGAGTCCGATGACCTGCTACACCTGCCGCTCGCACGGGACCTTCCGCCGATCGGCAGCCCTGCCTACACCGCCAGCGATGTGGATCGGGTGCTTCTGACCAACGGCCGGGCCTCGTTCAGTCGCGGGGTCGTCAGCGGCTGCTATGAGGTGGCAGCGCGGGGCGAGAGCCGCTACCACGGCCGCGTCATCGAGACGACGGCTGCCGTCAATCCGGGCTCCGACGGGGGCCCGCTGATCGACGCGAGCGGACGGCTCTGTGGCGTTGTCAGCCTCGGGGGCTCACCTCTGCGCTGGCAGGGCGTGGCGGTGCCGACCGCCGTGCTCTTCGAGCGATTCGCCGCGCTTCGTGAGCCGTCACTGCCGCTGGCCTTCGAGCCGCCGGCCGGCCTGCCCGCCGACGCGGCGACCACAGCCGCTGCCGACCGCGCCGCCGGGGTCTTGCGTGCGGCCGAGGCAGTCGGGGAGTTCCTCGTCGGAATCGAGGTCGAGCGGCGGTTTCCCCCGGAGCAACTGCCGCTCGAGGCCTGGGAGGATGCGCGGCGATCGATCGAGGGCTGGGACGAACTGCCGCGGGGAGAGCAGGCCAAGCGGTTCGCCGCCTTTGCCGAGCGGGTTCGGGTGTTCGAGGTCAATCAACTCCTGCGGCGGCCAGCCGGGGCCGTCACCGGGATCGTCGTCGCCGCCGACGGGCTCGTCCTCACGAGCCTGTTCAACATCGGTGACGACACGACCTTCGTCGCCAAGGCTACGGGCCAGCCCCGGGCCTTCGATGCACGCGAGCCGCTGCCGGCTCTGATGAAAGAGCCGAAGGGCGGGCTCGAGCGGACGCCGAATCCGGTCGCGTCAGTGACCGTGATCCTGCCGGGAGGCGAGCGGCGGCCCGGGACGGTGGTGGCCCGGCATGAGCCTTTGGGAATCGCGCTGGTGAAGGTCGAGGCAGAGGGCCTTGCCTGGCTCGACCTCGGAGCCTCGGCCAGTTCGCCGCTGCTGGGCGACGCCGTGGCGGTCGTCGGCCGTTCTCCCGACGGAGGGCGGGCCATCACGGTCAACACCGGGATCGTCAGCGCCCCGGCCCGGATGCGGGGCTACCAATTTCAGACCGATGCGTTGCTCAACTACGGCAACTCAGGCGGCCCGGTCGTCGATGCCGCGGGCAATATTCTCGGGATCGCCACCGCGCCGATCGAGCCCGACACGGTGCTCGGCCGGCTGTTCTCGCCAGGGGAGCTGATGCGGTGGACGCGGGCCCCGAATTCGGGCGTGGGCATGGTGGCTCGGGCCGATCGGATTCGCGCGGCCTTGGAGGCGATGCGGGGCGGACGATCCTTTCGCCGGATCCCGGGCCCGTATCTGGGCGTGGAGGCCGACATGGCCCGGGCCTTCGGCGAGGATGTGTTCATCGGCGGCGTGGCCCGGGGGTCGCCGGCGGAACGCGCCGGCCTGAAGCAGGGGGATCGCCTGCTCGAATTCAACGGCGTGGAGCTCGCGACCTGGCGGGATCTCACCGACCGGATCGATGCCAGCCAGGCGGGTGACCGGGTGACGCTCCTCGTGCAACGGAGGAGCCGTGGGCCACGGCTGGTGATCGCGGGCCGCGACATCGAATCGCTCGCCGACCTCGAGCGGCTCAAGCAGGCGCTCGTTCCGGGGCAGACCTTCGAGGGCGTGCTCAGCACCGACGACACCCGGGAGATCGAGGTCGTGCTGGAGGAGAGCCGATGACTTCACCGGGCTTCGTCGGGCCGAGCCTGATCCGCTGGATCGCCATCCTGGTGTCCATACTGGCCTGGCCCTTGTCGGCCGCCGACCTGACCGACCTCTGCATCCAGGTGCGGCCGGCCTTCGTGTTCATCGCCGGCGGCAGCGGGGTGCTCGTCCGGGCCGACGGCCTGATGCTCACCAACGACCATGTGATCGGCTCCAAGCGATCGTTCACGGTTCGGATCGGAGATGGCCGCTCGTTTCGGGCGCGGGTGCTCGGTCGCGATCCGCACGGCGACCTGGCCGCGCTCCAGCTCGAACTGCCGGAGGGAGAAACGGTGCCCTGCCTGCCGCTGGGCGATTCCGATTCGGTGCGGGTCGGCGACGAGGCCCTGGCGGTGGGCAACCCCTTCGCCCTCGGCGTGCTCGATCAGTCGCCGACCTTCACGACGGGGATCATCTCCGCGTTGCACCACACGCAAGGCAGCTACACGGAGTGCATCGTGACCGACGCCGAGGTCAATCCGGGCAACTCGGGCGGCCCGCTGGTGAACATGGCCGGCGAGGTGATCGGCATCAACGGCCAGATCAGCACCCGGTTCGGCCTCCGCAGCAACACAGGGCTGGGCTTTGCGATCAGTTCCCGACAGATCCGGCTCTGGCTGCCACGGCTCGAGGCCGCAGGCGGCGACGAGGTGAAGCATGCCCGCCTGGCCGGGGTCGAGTTCGAGTCGGGCGATGTGAAGATGGCCGAGAGCGTGGTGATCCGCGACGTGGCGGATGGCTCGCCTGCTGCTGACGCAGGGTTTCGGCGGGGCGACCGGGTCATTGCGATCGATGCCCAGCCGGTCGCCAACCGCCTGCGGCTGGAAGGGCTGCTCGGGGTGTACCCCGACGGCCATCGGGCCACGGTGCTGGTTCGGCGGGCCGAGCGTGACGAGCCGCTCGAGGTCACGCTCACGGCGCCGCAGCGGGCCAGCCTGGGCCTCACGCTCGACCGGGCCCGGGCAGGCGACCTCGCGGCGACGGTGGCGTCGGTCGAGGCGGGCTCGGCAGCCGAGGCCGCGGGCTTTCTCCCGGGCGACACGATCCTGGTCTGGGGCGGTCGCCGGCTCGAGTTCTCCAGCCGCGACGAACGACGCGCCTTTGACCGCTCGCTGAAGACGAGCGTCAACGTGGGCGACATCGTGGCCGTGACCGTCGCCAGAGCCGCTGCAAAAGCATCCGGGGCGGAGGGAGAGCGAGCCGAAGTAGAACTGCGGCTCGTGGCCCGCTGAATGAATCGGAGGCTCGGGGACCGGCGAACGCTCGCGGAGCACTCGGGGCGTATCCTCGCCCGCGACGGAACTTGTGCCGTCCCCGGGCCGGTGCAGCCGAGTGAGCTCCAGTGAAGTGTGTCGGGGCTGCCGGCATCCTCTCGCTTGACGTTCGCGTCGGCCCTCCCGGCCTCCGCTCACTGCGTGTCCGCTGCGCTTCGCCATCCCTGGCTTCGCTTGCTCCCACAGCACGCTCGAGGACACCGGCAGCCCCTCCCGATTCCCGGATTGCAGACTGTTCACGATCGTTCAACCGGCCAAAGACGGAGGCTCGGACGTCGGCGAACGCTCGCGGAGCAGTTGGGGCGTATCTTCGCCCGGAACGCGACTTTTGCCGTCCCCGAGCCGGTGACGCGTTCAAGGTGGCGCGTTCTGGCCGGCCCCCTTTCTCCTTGGAAGTGCATGGCCATAATCAGCCGCATGAAGACTTCACCAACTCCGCCGCTCACACTGCCCGATCTCGTTCCGATTCGTCGGGTTCTTGTGAGCGTCTTCGACAAGACTGGTCTCGACCGGCTGGCACCGGCCCTGAAGCGAGCCGGCGTGGAGGTGGTGAGCACCGGAGGCACCGCGACGGCACTGGCGAGCCACGGCCTGGCTGTCACCGACGTCTCCGCAGTGACCGGGTTTCCCGAAGTGCTCGACGGCCGGGTCAAGACGCTGCATCCGCACGTGTTCGCCGGCATCCTGGCCCGGGCCGATCGGCCCGATGACCTGGCCGTGCTCGCCGAACACGGGATCGACCGGTTCGACGCCGTGATCGTCAATCTCTACGCCTTCGAGGAGGCGGTCGCACGGTCCGGCTGCCTGCCCCACGAAGCGATCGAGTTGATCGACATCGGCGGTCCGAGCCTTGTGCGGGCCGCCGCCAAGAATCATGCCTTCGCCGCGATCGTCACCGGACCGGAGCAATACGACGACCTGATCGCGGCGGTCGAGCGGGGGGGCACCACGCTCGCGCAACGAAAGCTGTTTGCGGCTCAGGCCTTCGAACATACGGCTGCCTACGATGCCGTGATCGCCCGCTGGATGGCCCGCCATGCGGGCCTCGTGGCGGCGTCCGCAGGGCCTGGCGGGCCCGGGGGGGAATCGTCTGCCGACGAACCACCGCTGCCGGCCAGGATGACGCTCGAGCTCGATCGGCGGATGGCTCTGCGATACGGCGAGAACCCGCATCAGGCGGCGGCCCTGTTCGCACCCGTTGGAACCCGCCTGGGCCTCGCCGGACTGAATCAACTCGCCGGCAAGGAGCTCTCCTACAACAACCTGCTCGACCTCGATGCGGCGACGCGGCTCGCCGGACTGTTGCAGGATCCCGGAGCCGTTGTGATCAAGCACACGAATCCCTGCGGGGCTGCCTCGGCGGCGACCGCCGGCGAGGCGCTGGCTGCCGCAATGGCGGCCGACCCTACCAGTGCCTTCGGCTCGATCGTGGCAGTCAATCGCATGTTTGACCGAGCCTGTGCCGAGGTGCTGCTCACGCCCGGGCTTTTCGTCGAGGTGATCGCCGCCCCCGCCTTCGCGGCCGAGGCCGTGGAGTTGCTGACGACCCGCCCCACCTGGAAGGCGAGCGTGCGGCTGGTCGAGATTCCTGCCGGCGACCCCTGGGAGCCCACCGCCGGACTCGAACTGCGAAGTGTGGCCGGGGCGTTTCTCGCCCAGCGGCCCGACGAGACCTGCGACGATCCGGCCAGTTGGCGGGTGGTGACGAACGTTCCGCCTCCCGCATCGCTCACGCCCGCCCTCGACTTCGCTTTTACGGTGGTCCGTCGGCTGACGAGCAATGCGATAGCCGTCTGCCAGGGCACGAATCTCGTCGGGGCCGGCACGGGCCAGACCAGCCGCGTGGATGCCGTGCGGATCGCGCTGGAGAAGGCGGGGTCGCGGGCCCGCGGCGGCGTGCTCGCGTCCGACGCGTTCTTTCCCTTCCCGGATTCGATCGCCCTGATCGCGGCAGCCGGCATCGCCGCCATCGTCCAGCCTGGCGGCTCGAAGCGGGATCCGGAGGTGATCGCCGCCGCCGACGCGGCCGGCATCCCGATGGTGTTCACCTCCCGTCGGCACTTCAAGCACTGACGTCCGTCGTCAGGGCGGGCTTGCGATCGGTTCGCCGGGCTGCGCTTGCGGCCCACTCGTGAGCACTGCCACCAGGTAGTCGGTGACGGTCGGGTGCTCGACATTCGGCGCGCCGGGGTAGACGAGTTCGTGATCGACGCCCGCTTCGGTCAGTCGCTCGGCGAGCTTGGCCCCGAAGTTGGCGGAGTGGGTGGGATCCTTGGCTTCTTGTCCCAGGGCCGGCGCGTTCGTGTAGAGCAGATACACGGGGGGATCGTCGGCGGTCACCAAAGCATACGGCGAGTATTCGGCGATCCAGGGCATGATCTCGCGGCGGGACGCGAGGAAGGCGGCGAACAACTCCTCGCGGGAAAGGGCCTTGTCGATGATGCCGAAGGCGTGGCCCCCGTAATGGCTGTTGGGCGTCCAGGCCCGCATCTGCTCGGGGTCGAGTGTCGTCTGGGCCCCGATCACGGCGGCGGCACAGGGGCGAGTCGACTCGCGAGCCACGGGGTCGGGGCTCGCGGGATCGGCCAAGTCGTCATGGAAGGCGAGCCACAGGCTGGTGCAGGCTCCGGCCGAACTGCCGCAGGCGGCGATTCGTTCCTTGTCGATCTCCCAGTCGGCTGCCTTGCTCCGGACGAATTGCAGGGCCCGGGCCGCGTCGTGCATCGGCGCCTTGACGGGGGGCTCGATGCCGGCAGCCACGGCCTCCTGAATGAAGCGGTATTCGACGCTCACGACCGAGAGACCTGCCTCGAGCAGGTCGGGCAGGAAGGAGGATAGTTTGCTGAGGCGATGATTGCTCCGCCAGCCGCCACCGTGGATGAAGAACACGACCGCCGCCGGCTGCTGGGCCGAAGCCGTGGGAGACTTCCAGAAGTGAAGCACCTGCTTGGGGTGCGACCCGTAGGCCACGTCGGCCAAGGTCGGGGCTGGCGGCTCGGCGCCACGGCCGGAGCCAAGGGTCGCCAGGACGATCGCGAAGGCGCCGGCACGTCGAAGGGGCAGAGGCATGGAGGCATCCTGAAGAGAGAAGAGCGAACGGGCTGCGGCCGGTCCCTGCCGGCCGAGTTGAAAACTCCCGTCTGCCGCGGTGCGGGGCAGGGCCCGCGGCCGCGAGTACACTGCACAAATCTCCGAAGCCCTGCGGCTCCGGTGTGGCATCCCCATGCATCACGGACTGACGACGACGGTGAGCAAGAGCATCCTCGACGAGATCGTGGCCCGCAAGCGCAGGGAAGTGTCGGTGATCCGCGAGGTCGTGCCGCTCGCCGTGCTTGAGGCGGAGCTGGCCTCGGCCCCTCCGGTGCGCGACTTCTTCGCCGCCGTGGCAAGCGGGCCGCCGATCCGGCTGATCGCCGAGTTCAAGCGATGGAGTCCGTCGGCGGGCGAGATCCGTCCGGGTGCGACCGCGGCCGAGGTCGTGAAGGCCTACGAGGCTGCGGGGGCCGCGGCCCTCTCGGTGCTCACGGATCATGCAGGATTCGGCGGGTCGCTGGCCGATCTCGAGGGGGCCCGGGCCGCTGTATCGCTGCCCGTGCTGCGGAAGGAGTTCGTGATCGATTCTTACCAGGTGGTCGAGGCCCGGGTGCACGGGGCCGATGCCGTGCTCTTGATCGCCGAGTGCCTCGACGACTGCCACCTGCGGAGTCTCTACCGGCTGATTCTCGACCTGGGCATGACGCCGCTGGTGGAACTTCACGACGAGGCCAACCTTGCCCGGGTGCTCGACCTCGGGGCGACGCTCGTGGGGATCAACAACCGGAACCTCGCGACGATGACGACCGACATCGGCCACGTGCTCCGGTTGCGGGAACGGGTGCCCCCCGACGTGGTGCTCGTGGCCGAGAGCGGAATCCGTTCACGGGCCGAAGTCGAGCGACTCGAAGCGGCCGGGATCGGCGGGATGCTCGTGGGTGAGTCGCTCCTCGTGCAGCCCGATCCCGGAGCCGCCGCGGCCGCCTTGCTCGCGTAGCGGCGAGGATCTGCCGCACCCTCTCGAGCGACGTTCTCAGAGGACATACGGCACAGGATCCCACATCCGGCAGACAGCGGAGGCTCGGGGGTCGGCGAACGCTCGCGGAGCAATCGGGGCGTATCCTCGCCCGCGACGCGACTTTTGCCCCCCGGCCCGTTCAGCTGAGTTGACCCGCAGTGAGCGAAGTCGGGGCTGCCGGCATCCTCTCGCTTCACGTTCGCGTCGGCCCTCCCGGCCTCCGCTCACTGCGTGTCCGCTGCGCTTCGCCATCCCTGGCTTCGCTTGCTCCCACAGCACGCTC
>CAMDDJ010000104.1 GCA_945891385.1 Candidatus Kuenenia stuttgartensis
ATCACCATCGTGCCGTCGGGGTTGAGCTTCGGGGCCTCCGTCTTGATCTTGAGCGCGAGGTCGTTGAAGTTCACCCCATACTTGCTCGTGAGCAGGTTGAGCGGTGGCATGATGATGTTGGCCACGAGCGAACTGATGATCTTGCCGAACGCGGCTCCGATCACGACACCGACGGCGAGGTCGATGACGTTGCCCCGCATCGCGAACTCACGAAACTCCTTGATCAATCCCATCGCAGTGTTGTCTCCGGTGTGGAAGGGCGTGTCGAAAGTATGGCCGCCCGCTAAGAAACCGCCTACAGCCCGGCCTTGACGAGCAGGCCGCAGGCCAGGATCGCGAGGCCCGCGAAGGCGTGGGCGAAGCGGTCGAGCCGGGGATGGCGGACGAGCTGCGCGCCCGATCGCAGCACGAGCACGGCGGCGAGCATCGTGCCGATGGTCGCGGCGGTGAAGGCCGCCACTACGCCGGCCACCGCCCAGGGACTCGCCTTCGCCGCCGGATACATCAGGAGCGGAATCAGCGGCTCGCAGGGACCGAAGGCGAACAGCAGAAACATGATCCACGGCGTCCACACGGCAGCCTGCCCCCCGGCGGCCCCTGCCGCCGCCTGGTGAACGTGGAGGTGCTCGCCGTGGTGATCGTGTTCGTGGGTGTGCAGCGTTCCGTCGGCGTGGACATGCGGGTGGGCGTGGCCGCTGCCTCCGGAGCCGGTGCGGTAGGCCCGCACGAGACCCCAGACAAAATAGGCGAGGCCGAAGCCGATCAGCAGCCAGCCGGCCGTGTCGCCCCGAAACGCTTCCAGGGTCTCGAGCCGCATCACGGCAACCCCGAGTCCGAGCCCAACCAGCCCGATCGCCACGCTGCCGGCCACGTGCCCGAGGCCGCAGGCGGTCGTGACGGCGAGCGTTCGCGGAACCGACCAGCCGCCGGCCCGGGCCATGGCCGCGAAGGGCACGTAGTGGTCGGGGCCGAGGATCGTGTGCACGGCGCCCACGGTGAAGGCCGTAACGCAGAGCGTCAGCGCCTCAGGTGAGCCCAGTTCGACGGCCATCGATGCCTCGCAGTTCCGGCCAGACCGGCCCGGGAAAGAGTCGCCGGGAGATTCAGCTGAAGAAGTAGAGTTGATTGAGGGCCAGCGACTTTGCCGGGGGGGCCGTCGCATGCGTGCCGTTCACTTTGACGGCGAAGGTCTGCGGATCGACCTCGATCCGGGCGAGCGTGTCGTTGCGGATCATGTCGCGCTTGGTGAGGGTGCGGGTGCCGCGAACGGGCAGCACCTTCCGCCGCAGGCCCAGCCGCTCGGCCAGCCCCCGCTCGTGGGCCGCCTGGGAGATGAAGGTCACGCAGGTTTCGGGCATCGCCGTTCCCTGGGCCCCGAACATCGGCCGGTAGAACATCGGCTGGCACGTGGGCAGCGACGCGTTGGGGTCGCCCATGGTGGCCCAGTTGATCATGCCCCCCTTGATCACCAGCTTCGGCTTGGCTCCGAAGAAGGCCGGTTCCCAGAGCACGAGGTCGGCCATCTTGCCCGGCGCGATCGAGCCGAGCACGTTGGCGATCCCCTGGGTGATCGCGGGATTGATCGTGACCTTGGCCACAAACCGGAGCACGCGGAAGTTGTCGTTGCCGGGGGCGTCTTCAGGGAGCGGCCCGCGGACCTTCTTCATGTGGTCGGCCGTCTGAATCGCCCGGAGGAAGCTCTCGCCCACGCGGCCCATCGCCTGGGAGTCGCTCGAGATGATCGAGATCAGGCCCATGTCGTGGAGCACGCCCTCGGCCGCGATCGTCTCGGCCCGCACCCGGCTCTCGGCGAAGGCCACGTCGGAGGGGATCTTGGGGTTGAGGTTGTGGCAGACCATGATCATGTCGAACAGTTCCGCCACGCTGTTGATCCCGTAGGGCAGCGTGGGGTTGGTCGAACTCGGCAGCACGTTGGGCTCGCCCGTCACCTTGATGATGTCGGGAGCGTGGCCGCCGCCGGCCCCTTCGGAATGGAAGGTGTGGATCGTGCGGCCGTCGATGGCCGCCAGGGTGTCTTCCACGAAGCCCGATTCGTTGAGCGTGTCGGTGTGGATGCTCACCTGCACGTCGTAGTCATCTGCGACCGAGAGACAGGCCCGGATCGCCGCGGGCGTGGAGCCCCAGTCTTCGTGGATCTTGAAGCCCGCCGCCCCGGCGAGCACCTGCTCGACCAGCGGCGCGGCCCCCGATGAATTCCCCTTGCCGAGCAGCCCGAAATTGATCGGCAGCCCCTCGATCGCCCGAAACATCATCTCCAGATTCCAGGGCCCGGAGGTGATCGTGGTGCCGTTGGTGCCGTCGGTCGGCCCGACGCCGCCGCCCCAAAAGGTGGTGATGCCGTTGGAGAGGGCGGCATAGACCTGCTGGGGGCAGATCAGGTGCACGTGCGCATCCATCCCCGCCGGCGTGAGGATCAGGTGCTCGGCGGAGATCGCGTCGGTGGCGGGCCCCACGGCCAGGCCCGGCGAGACGCCCTCCATGGTGCTCGGGTTGCCGGCCTTGCCGATGCCGACAATCTTCCCGTCTTTCACCCCCACGTCGGCCTTCACCACGCCGATCGTGGGATCGACGATCGTGGCGTTGGTGATCACAAGGTCGAGCGCACCGCCGGCGCTCGTCAACTGGCTGTCGCTCCCCATGCCGTCGCGGAGAGTCTTGCCGCCGCCATAGACGGCCTCGTCGCCGTAGACGCGGAGATCCTTCTCGATCTCGATCACGAGGTCGGTGTCGCCCAGGCGAATCCGGTCGCCGACGGTGGGCCCGAAGAGATCGACGTATTGCTTGCGGGAGATCTTCGACATGGCTGCTACTTCGTCTCCTGCGGCAACGATTTGAAGCCGAGTTCGTGGGCCTTCTTCACGGCGACGGTGAGGTTGGGGCGGTAGTCGGGCGTGGGGCCGATTCCCACCCAGCCGTCGACGAGGTTGGCGAAGCCGTGGGCATACCGCTTGCCCGCCAGGGGCACGAGCGTCACTTCCTTCTCGTCGCCTGGCTCGAACCGGATCGCGGTCGTAGCCGGGATGTCGAGCCGCATCCCGAAGGCGGCGGCCCGGTCGAAGGCGAGTTCGCGGTTGACCTCGAAGAAGTGGTAGTGGGAGCCGACCTGCACCGGCCGGTCGCCGGTGTTTCGCACCGTGAGTGTGACGGTGGGGCGGTCGGCGTTGAGCTCGATCTGGCCATGGGCCAGGATCACGCCGCCGACCGGCACGTCGTGGAGGTCCTCGCCGTGCGGGGCCGCATGCTTGTGCCGCTGCCAGTTTTCCTCGGCCGGCCTGGGCTTCACGCTCGACTTCTTCGCCATCGATGGGCTCCTGCAACTCGGGGCTTCGGAGAGGGACTAGCGGATCGGCTGGTGGACGGTGACCAGCCGGCTGCCGTCGGTGAAGACGGCCTCGAGCTGCACGAACGGGATCATGTCGGCAACGCCCTCCATCACATCGGCCTTGGAGAGGACGTCGGAGGCAATCTTCATCACCTCCTCGACGGTCTTGCCCTCGCGGGCCCCGTCCATCGCCGTGGCGCAGATCACCGACATCGCCTCGGGATGGTTGAGCTTGATGCCCTTGGCCTTTCGCTTGAGCGCCACGTCGGCCATGGCGTAGATCATCACCTTCTCCATCTCGCGGGGCGTCAGGTGCATCGGTCGCTATCCTCTCGCAGGGGTCGGTCGCCGGGTGTCAGGCCTTTCGCTGCCCGACGTAAGCCAGGGCGGCGTCGATCGCCATGAAGGCCAGCACGATCCACGCCGCCATGATAAAGGGTGCGGTGAGCGCGGGCACGCCGAGGGTGGACGGAAAGAATTCCACGAGCGGCACGCTGGCAAACGCAGCGAGCGCCGCCGGCAGGAGTGACGGCCGGGCCAGGTAGGCCGCCATCGCCGCCAGTGCCGCGTTGTAGCCATACATCCCCAGGGCGACAGAGCCGGCCGGATCGCCGTGATACATCGCCCCGAGCGTGCCCAAAGCCGCGCCCAGCACCGCCACCACCGCCTGCCGCCACGAACTGACGGCGATCCCGGCTAGGAAGCAGAGCCCGCTGGCGGCCTTCGAGGAAAACATCACTTCGGCAAGTCCGGCGGCCACCTCTTCGGCAAACCCCTCCCAGCCGGCCTTGACCGCGACGGCGGGCGTTGCCGGCTGAAGGCGGTCGCCCACCAAGCCGGCTACCAAAAGCATCCCCCAGGCGACGAGCACGAACCCGGCCGTGTAGGTCGGAAAGTGGAGTTGTCTCCGCAGCAGCCAGGTCACCGGGGCCGCGACCGCCGCCCCCGCCGCGGCCAGACCCCAGGTGATCGCCGTGGCCGGCAGCAAGGCCACCGCCGCCGCGCCGACGAGGGCGGAGTTGAAGCCATAGATTCCGTCGTCGATGTCACCGGCGCTGAACCGCAAGAGCGACGCGACGACCGTGCCGATCACCGATCCCGCCCCGGCCCCGACGGCCAGCCAGGGCGACGCGATCGCCAGGCCGGCGAGGAACAGGAGGCCGGTCACGGCGTTCCGCTGAAACATCACCTGCCCGAGCCCGCGGAGCACCGCCACGAGCGGCTGGCCGGCCGCTGGCAAAGCGGATGCCGCCGAGGCGGCTGCAGGTCGCTGCGTCTTTGCTGCCACGGTGTCTGCCTTCTCTGCTGCCGTTTCCCGACGGTCACCACACCGCGCGGTTGCCCGAGGCATGCGGCGGCTTTATACCAAAGCGGAAGCGGCTGAGACCGCCCGCCTTCCTCCCGCCGGAATCATCGCATGCACCGCACGCCCTCCGACCCGGTCGCCGGGCGACCCACGATCATCGAGCGGATCCTGGGCAACGCGGCCGAGCCCGCCTGGCAGGAGCGGCTGGCCACCGCCGTGGTCGATCATCTCCGGCTCGACCAATGGCAGGCGCAGAAGAATCGGCTTCGCAAGACGACCGACGCCGGGGTGGAACTCGCATTATCGCTCGACCGGGCCAGCCATCTCCACCACGGCGACGTTCTCGCTTGGGACGATGCAGCCAAGCAGGCGATTGTGGCCCACATCGACCTGGCGGATGTGCTCGTGATCCGCCTTGACGGCCTCCAGGGCCAGGCCGAAGACGTTCTGATCCGCACCTGCTTCGAATTGGGCCACGCACTCGGCAACCAACACTGGCCGGCCGTGGTCAAGGGCACCACCGTCTACGTGCCGCTCACGGTCGACCGCAAGGTGATGGCCTCCGTGATGCGCACCCACGCCTTCGAAGGCATCTCCTCCGACTTCATCCCGGGCACCGAGGTGATCCCCTACCTGCTGCCCCACGAGGCCCGACGCCTGTTCGGCGGCGCCGACGCCACGCCCCACTCGCATCTGCCTGGCGCTGGGCACGGCCACGAGCACGGCCACGGCCATCACCACCACTGATGGCAGGCTCGGCAGGCATGACCGACACGGCCCACGCACCGCCGGCTTCGGTCGTCGAACTGCTCCGCGTGCTGCAATTTGGTGATTCGGTTTTGCCCGTGGGGGCCTTCTCCTTCTCCGGCGGACTCGAGTCGGCCGTGCAGACAGGGCTTGTGCACGACCGGGAGACGCTTCACCAGTTTGTCCGCACGGCCACCCGTCAGGCGGCCACCGGCGACGGCATCGCGCTCGTCCACGTCCACCGCGCCGCCTGTGTGAACGACCTGCCGACCGTGCTGGCCATCGACAGGACCGTTTTCAATCGCAAGCTCAACGAGGAAGTTCGCACGATGACCACGCGGATGGGCCGGAAGCTCGCCGAACTCTGCGAGCATGTTCGCCCGGGGCCGCTGATGACCGGCTGGCTGGCGGCGATCCGAGCGGGTGACACGCCGGGTACCTACCCCGTCGGCCAGGCCCTGGCCTTCGCCGGGCTTGGCCTCGGCGAGCACGACGCCTTCGCGGCCCATCAATACGGCGTGGCCTCGATGCTCACGAGCGCCGCCCTCCGCCTGATGCGGCTCAACCACCTCGACGCGCAGACGATCCTGTTCGACGTCAGTGCCGCGGCGGCCGCCGACCATGCGGACATCCACGACGCCGCTCTCGACGATATGCAGACCTTCGCCCCCGAAGCCGAGATCGCCGCCGCCATCCACCTCCAGGCGAGGGTGCGGATGTTCATGGGATGACTCGCTGCGGCGAGGTTTTTCGTCTGCTACAACGTGCAACGACGAACGTCCCGTTTTCCTTCAGCGCAGAGCGAGTTGACGGCATGAAAAAGATCTCCCGGATCGGTGTGGGCGGCCCGGTGGGCTCGGGCAAGACGGCGATCATCGAGGCGATCACGCCGATCCTCGTGAGAATGGGCGTGAAGATCCTCGTCGTCACCAATGACGTGGTCACGACCGAGGATGCCAAGCACGTCCAGCGGACCCTCAAGGGCATCCTGCTCGAAGAGCGGATCCTGGGCGTCGAGACGGGCGCCTGCCCCCACACGGCCGTTCGCGAGGACCCGAGCATGAACCTCGCGGCCGTGGAAGACATGGAGGCGCGGTTTCCCGACACCGATCTCGTGCTGATCGAAAGCGGCGGCGACAACCTCACGCTCACCTTCAGCCCGGCCCTCGTCGACTTCTTCATCTATGTCATCGACGTGGCAGCCGGCGACAAGATTCCCCGCAAGAACGGGCCCGGGATCACGCAGTCGGACATCCTCGTGATCAACAAGACCGATCTGGCTCCCTACGTGGGCGCGAGCCTCGAGGTGATGGACCACGATTCCCGGCTGATGCGGGGCGACAAGCCGTTCGTGTTCACCAACTGCAAGACAGGCGAGGGGATCGTGGAACTCACGAAGCTGATCTGCGAGCAGGCGCTCTTCGACATGAACCTGCCGGAACCGTCGGCATGAGCCTCTTCGGCGACGCCGCCCGGTCGGTGCCGCGGGAACTGGCGGCCTACCTCGACGAGCCGCCCCAGTTGGCCACCGGCTCACCGGGCAAGAACGGCTATCTGCGGCTGGGCTTCGAGCGGCGGGGAGCCAAGACCGTGCTCGCCGACCTCGACCGCCGGGCCCCGCTGCTCGTGCAGCAGGCGCTCTATTGGGATGAGGCGATGCCGGGGCTGCCCTGCGTCTACATGATTTCCAACGCCGGCGGCGTGCTCCAGGGCGATCGCAACCGCGTCGAAATCCGGCTCGGCCCCGACGCCCAGGCCCACGTGACCACCCAGTCGGCCACGAAGATCCACGAGATGGACCACAACCATGCCGTGCAAGACCAGCAGATCGTGCTGGGCGAGGGCAGCTACCTCGAATACCTGCCGGAGGCCACGATCCCTCATCGGCACTCCCGCTACCTGACCCGCACGAGCATCGAGATCGCCCCTTCGGCGACACTGCTCTACGCCGAGATCCTGGCGGCGGGCCGCAAGCATTACCGCGACGGCGAGATCTTCGCCTACGACGTCTTCTCCTCGCTGGTCACTGCCGCCCGGCCCGGCTCCGAACCGGTCGCGGACCGGGAACTCTTCACGGAGAAGTTCGTGATCGAACCGGCGCGGCAGCCGCTGGCGGTCGCCGGCACGATGGGCCCCTACCACGTCTTCGGCAACGTGCTTCTGCTCACACCGCCCGAGCAGGCTGCCGCCGTAGCCGCCCGACTGCCCGCGGGCCGAGACGACAGCCGCGCCTGCATCGCCGCCGCCAGCCGACTGCCGAACGAGGCGGGGCTCGTCTACAAAGTGCTCGGGATGGAGACCCAGCCGGTTCGAGCGATGGTGCGGCGGTTCTGGGAGGTGGCCCGGCCGATCGTGACCGGCTGCGAGGTGCCCCCCGAATTTGCCTGGCGATAGCCCAGCCTGCCTCGCTTGCCTGGATTTGGTGGCAGACTCCAAATCTAGCGCCGCCCAGGCAAGGCTTGCCGGTCGGGCTGGGTTTGCGGACTGGTTTCTGCCGATGGGAAAGTGGAGGCAGTCTGCCCGTTTGCAACCCCGGTGCGCCGGTTCATGTCCGTCCACCCCGGCATCGCGAGTCGCTTCCTGACCCTGGCCTGGTGGCTCTCGGCCGCCGCCCTGCCGACCCAGCCGCTGCTTGCAGCCGCTGAACCTCCTGCCGAGGATTCGACCACGACGCCGATCTCGATGGCCGCCGGAGAACTCGAGGCACTTCGCCAGGAAGTGGCGGCGACGGCATTGCTCAAGGACGAAGTCGAGAGCCTCCGCACCCAACTCCAGCGGCTCGAGGAGCGGCTGCCGGCCCACGACGCCGAGCCGCGGCTCGCCCAGGTGCCGATGCCCTCGGAAGACGTCTATGTGCCGAGCGTGCCCTTCGCAGCACCGCAGGCTTCCGTCCCGCCCGCCGGCCTGCCCTCGGCCACGCATGGCTCCGGCCTCATCGGCTCCTATGCCTACAACTTGGGCGGCGGCTATCTCCAGCTCCAAAAGCGGGACAAGGAATTCACGTTTCAGATCCAGAACCAGATGACCTTTGACGGCACCTTCTACTCCTTGGAAGACGCCAACACGTTCGAGAAGGGCTTCAACATCCCCTTCTACCGTCTCTACTTCATGGGGAACTTCCTCGAGAACTGGGAGTATCTGGCGTCGGTTCAGGCCCTGCTCGGCAGCTTCAACATTCTCGACATGTATTTCGGTTACAAGTTTTCCGACGAACTCAACGTCCGCGTGGGGCACTTCCTCAGCCCGTTCCTCTACGAGTATTGGGCCTTCTCCCCCGCCTGGGAGCCGGTGATCACGAATTCACCGCTGTTTCAGCTGGCCGGCAAACGCCAGACCGGCGGCATGCTCTGGGGCCGGCTGTTCGACAACGTCGTTCAATATCAGGTGGGGGTCTTCGACGGCGCCGACGGGGCATACTTCGACGTCGACTCCCACGTCGACACGATCGCCGAGGTCACCTGGACTCCCTTCAAGCCCAATGGCGTCGAGAGCTGGGACAGCTTCGGAATAGGCTTCAGCATCCAGAACGGCACGCAAGACTACCTGCTCTCCGACGGCTCGAACTTCAACTTTCCCTTCGGCAACGGCGAGCCCACCTTCAACCAGAACTTCGTCAACTCCTCGGGCGTGCCGTTCTTCACCTACGCAGACGACGTGGCCGCCAACGGCAACCGGTTCAAGATCGCCCCGCAGATCTTCCGCTTCGGCCAGTTCAGCTTCCTGGCCGAATACGTCCGCTGGACCCGGGCCCTCACCAACGGCAGCACCGAGATCGAGGAGCAGATCGACGCCTACTACGTCAACACCTCCTACTTCCTCACCGGCGAGCGGTACACCGGCGACGGCCTGCTCGGCTACACCACGATCGAGCCGCTCCACGACTACGGTGCGATCGAACTCGTGAGTCAGTTTTCCCAGCTCGAACTCGGCAACCAGTCGCTCACCCCTGGCTTCGCCCAGCCCGGCCAAGACGCCACCCGCCTCCAGCAGCTGATGGCGGGCGTCAACTGGTGGCCCAACCGCTACGTCCGCCTGAGCTTCGACTACGTCAACGTCTGGACGAACCGCTCGGTGGACGTGGGCTCGGGCCAGTTCGCCGACACCTACGGCATCTGGTGGGGGCGGGCGGCTGCGTTCTTCTAGCTTCAGCGCTCGGCGGGCCATCCATGGCCCCGGCGAGCTATCCGGGCCTCCGCCCGGCCGGCCGCCATCCGGGCGACCGATTGCGTGCGGCCTCTGAGGAGTGGTGGCCCTGTCTGCGCGGCTTAGCGTCGAGGGAGGGCGACCCGGATGGCACGCTGCGCGAGGCTGCGCCTCGCTGCGTGCCTGAGGGTGGAACGCCAAGCGGGGCGACAACGCACGCAGGGCAGCTGCGTGAGGGGTAGCTCGGGGCACTTCAACCACCGTATTCAGGTCGGGGTTGCCCGTGCCCTGTCGCCGGCGTAGGAAACCGAGCGCAGCAAGGATTGCGCAGCGACGGTTTCCTCCGAGTGAGCGCAGGGCAGGATGCACGAAGCGAACGTCCGGCGACGGGGTATGGGCAACACCGACCCACCAGTGGACGTCGCCTCCGCCCCTCCATACGCCCCGCCGGTGAACGTCCGGCAACGGGAATCCCCGCAATCCTGGGGGTCGGGGCCAGTTTTCCGATTGACGCGGCCGCGGCAGCCCCGGGAAAATCCAGGTGTTCTCCTCCAGACGCCCCGAGAGACCTCC
>CAMDDJ010000105.1 GCA_945891385.1 Candidatus Kuenenia stuttgartensis
CTACAAGACGATGACCGACAAACTCCGGCCTTGGACGATCGACTTCCACGTCGCCCAGAACGACGGCGAGGTGCACGGCGCCGGCTCGCACGACAAGACGGGCAAGCACTGCCGCGCTGACGATCCCGCCGGCAAGCTCGACATCGTGACGTGCTCGGGCTACTGGCTCGAAGGAGCCGCCGACCGCGGCATCCACCACATCTGCTGGGACGGCTGCATGTTCCCCAACGCCACGCTCGAAGACCCCCACACCTGGAACACGATTCTCAAAACCATGATCGCCGTCCGCACCGCCCACGGCTGGAATTGAAAGGATGTTTCGCAGCATGGCAAAACCACTTCGCATCGGCATGATCGGCTACGGCTTCATGGGCCGGGCCCACTCCAATGGCTACAACCGGGTCAAGGACTTCTTCGACCTCGAATACCAGCCGGTGCTGCAGGCGGTCGCGGCCCGCGACACCGCCAAGGCCCAGGCGTTCGCCGACCGCTGGGGTTACGGCCGGGTCGAGAGCGACTGGCGGAAGCTCGTGGCCGCCGACGACATCGACGCGATCGACATCTGCACGCCCAACAACCTGCATGCCGAGATCGCGATCGAGGCGGCCAAGCACGGCAAGGCGATCCTCTGCGAGAAGCCGCTGGCGATGGACGCGGCCGAAGGGGAGCGGATGTGCGCCGCGGTCGAGGCGGCCGGTGTGCCGAATACCGTCTGGTACAACTACCGTCGGATCCCGGCGGTCACCTTCGCCAAGCAACTCATCGATTCGGGCCGGCTGGGCCGCGTCTTTCATTATCGGGCGGAGTTTCTCCAGGACTGGACGATCAACGCCGATCTGCCCCAGGGGGGCGCGGCGCTCTGGCGGCTCGACGCCAAGGCGGCCGGCAGCGGCGTGACCGGCGATCTTCTGGCCCACTGCATCGACACGGCGGTCTGGCTCAACGGCCATGTCAAGGACGTGACCGCGATGACGGAGACCTTCGTCAAGGAGCGGATGCACCAGCTCTCAGGCAAGAAGGAGCCGGTCGAAATCGACGACGCCTGTTCGTTTCTCTGCCACTTCACCAACGGGTCACTCGGCCTGTTCGAGAGCACCCGCTACGCCCGCGGCCACAAGGCGCTCTACACCTTCGAGATCAATGGCGAGAACATGAGCCTCAAGTGGGATCTCCACGACCTCCACCGGCTCCAGGTTTTCGACTATGCCGACGCCGGGCCGGAGCGGGGCTGGAAGAGCGTGCATGTGACCGACGGAGACCATCCCTACATGGGCAAGTGGTGGGTGCCGGGGCTGGCGATCGGCTACGAGCACTCGTTCGTCCATCAGGTCGCCGACTTCCTCGAAGCCTACGCCAAGGGGGAGCCCTGCCATCCCACCTTCCGCGACGCGCTGGAAACACAGCGAATCTGCGACGCGGTGCTCGCGAGCGCCAAAAGCCGGCAGTGGACGAACGTCGGAGCCTGAGCCGTGCAGGCCGGCCGGATCGCCGTGGCGGCGGTGTTCGGGGCCGGTCTGGTCCTGGCCCTGGCGGCGATGCCGAAGCGATACGAGGTGGCCGGCATCTCGATGGCGCCGGGCCTGCTCCCCGGCGATGTCGTCACAACGCGGTGGCTGCCATTCGCCGATCGTTGGCAGAGGCCGTGCCGCTGGGACCGCTGGGTGGCACGGCTGCCCGATGGCTCGACGGGTGTGAAACGCGTCGTCGGGCTTCCGGGGGAAACCGTCTCGATCGAGGAGGGTGACCTCACAATCGATGGTGAGCTCATCCTCAAGGATCCTCGCACGCTGGCCGAGGTCGGGTCGCTCGTGTCGCCGCCGATCCCCGCGGTGGCCTCGACGAGTTGGTCATGGCCGCCGACGAGGGTACTCGACGAGGCTCCCTTCGCCGCCGACGAGCCGAGCCGGCGGCTGCTGCCGGTTCGCGACGTCGGCTTGGCCGCCGTGGTGGGGGTGACAGGCACCGGTGGAGCCCGGGCGCAAGGCCGGTGCGGGCCACTGACGGTCACCTGGCGTCTGAGACAGGCAGGCCGCTTTGCGATCGTCGCCGGGCGGCTCGATGGCCGGGCGGTGGCCGCGGCCTGGCGCGTGCCGGAGGCAGTCGTTGATCCGTGGCCCTCCCGGTCGTGCCTTCCCGTCAACTGGCCGAGGCAGTGGACCGTGGCCGAAGCCTGGCCGAGCGGTACCGATCAACCGGCAATGCAGTCTCCTGCCCTCGCGCTCGACCTTGCCTCGTCAGAATCTGGTGCGTCGGCCGACATCGAACAGGTCGCCGTCTGGCGAGACGTTCTCTACCGACCGCCGGCCACGGGAACGACGACCTGGCAGATGGAGCCAGACCACGCGTTTCTGCTGGGCGACTTCCCCCCCGCCAGTCGCGATTCCCGCCACTTCGGCTGCCTGCCGACCTCGGCCCTGCGGCACCGGCTCCGCTCGCGGCCCTGACAGGCGCCGGGGTCCTGCGGGAAAACCCACCTCAGAGACGGCAAAACAGGCGAAAACCGGCGCTGCGACGGGTCCGTGGATTCCCTACCTTTCCCGACATGACACGCCGCTCGGAAGTCCAGGCCGGGTCGGGGCGGATCCTCGTGGTCTGCACTCGCTACATCGGCGATACGACGCTCGCGATCCCGTTCCTCCGGAACCTGCGGGCCGCCTTTCCCGCCGCTGTGATCGACGTCTGCGCCGAGGGGGGCGCCCGGGCGGTCCTGACCGACTGCCCCTATGTGGACGAATTCGTAGCCTGGCGGCGAGCCGACGGCCGCCGGGGGCCCGCGGCCGCGCTCTCCGCCATCCGCACGCAGGCTGCCTGGCTCCGCAGCCGCAACTACGACCGGGCCTATCTCCTCAAACGATCTCTGTCTGGCTCCCTCCTGGCGGCGCTCGCCGGGATCCCGCATCGCGTCGGATTCGCGGCCGACGGGCGGATTCTCTTGTCACGAGCGGTTGCCGTCTCACCCGGAAGGCATCAGGCCGCCCGCTATCTCGACCTCCTGCGGGCCGAGGGCCTGCCGGTCGATGACGGCCACAACGAGAATTGGATCGCTGCGGAGGCGACGGCTCGGGTCGCCAGTGTGCTCGCCCGCTTACCCGCCGGTCGCCGGCGGGTCTTCGTAGCCATGCGGTCCACGGCGCCCGAGAAGCACTGGCCGGCGGGACGCTGGGCCGAGGTGATCGATCACTTAGTCAGAGCACGATCCTGCGAGGTGGTGCTCTGTGGGTCGCCAGCCGACGTGGCGGAGCATCAGGCTGAAGTTGGTCGACTGAGCCCGGAGGTGGCAGGGCATGTCCACGACGTCTCGCGGGACGTTCGCCTCCGAGACACCGGCAGCCTGCTCGTCGGCATGGATGCCTGCGTCGGCGTCGATACGGGGCTGATCCATCTGGCCGCCTCACACGGCCTGCCGGTCGCCGTCTTGTTCGGTCCCACCGATCCCAACCAATGGTCACCCTGGACGCCTCGGGCAGTCGTGCTGCGTTCGCCAGCGGTCCAGCGGCCACTGTTCTCGTTGACCCGCTCATCCGCAGCGACCAGCGCACTCGCCTGGCCGCTGGGCGAGGCCTTGATGGCCGACATTCCGGTCGGCGACGTCGTCGCGGCCGTAGATTCACTCCTCCCCGCAACGATCGATCGCCGGACCGCCACGGTGCGGTCGCTCGACCTGCGACATGCCTCGTTCCGCTACGAGGTTGCATCGAGGGCTCCCCGCCCGGCGACACCGGCGGCCGCCCTCGACTGAATCACCGCGTGGGCGGCGGCGGAGCCGGCCACGAACCCGCTCGCCCAGGCCCACTGGAAATTGAACCCGCCGATCCGGCCGTCGACGTCGAGCACTTCTCCGGCGAAGTGCAGGCCGGGGCAGAGACGGCTTTCCATCGTTTCGAGCCGCACTTCGGTCAGCGGCACGCCGCCGGCGGTCGCTTCGGCCGCCGTGAAGCCGCGGTCGCCGACGACCGGCAGGGGTGTCGCGGTCACGACCGCCACGAGCCGACGCCGGGCCTCGCGGGCAAGATCGCCCGTCGGCGAAGCCGAGGCCTGCTCGCACAGCGTGCGGATCAGCCGCTCCGAGAGCCGGCCGCGGAGGGCCGTGAGCGGCCCGCGACCCTGGGCGGCCACGAGCAGCCGGTCGATCGATTCGGCCGTCTCGCCCGGTAACCAGTTGAGCGCGAGCGACACGCCGGGATCCTGAAACCTGGCCACGAGCCAGTGGCGGCTGACATCGAGGATGGCCGGCCCCGAAAGGCCGACATGGGTGCAGAGGGTGCTGCCGGTCGTGGAGAACAGCCGCTTGCCGCTTGCGCCGCGGAGCGTCACCTCGGTGGGAAGCGTGAGCCCTGCCAGTGATCGGATCCAGTGCTCCGCCGGAAGCACAAGCGGCACGAGCGCTGGCACGACCGGCTCGGTGACGGAGTGGCCGAGCGACTGGGCGAGTTCGAAGCCCAGGCCATCTGAGCCGCTCTTGGGCAGCGACTTGCCGCCCGTGCAGAGGATCATCCGCTGAGCAGCAAACGCTCCGACATCCGTGGTCGCCACGAAGCCCGTTGTAGAACGGGCCAGGCCGGTCACCCGCGCTGGATGCACGAGCCGGCAGCCAGCAGCCTCGGCTTCACGGACAAGCGCCGCGAGCACCGTGCGGGCCGAATCGCTCACCGGAAACAGCTTGCCGGTCTCCTCGGTCTTGAGTTCCACGCCTGCCGCCTCGAAGAAGGCGACGGTGTCGGATTCGGGAAACCGTCTGAGCACCTTGCGGATCGCCGGGGGCGAACTGCCCGCGTAGTCGGCCTCACTCACGATGCAGTGCGTGACGTTGCACCGCCCACCGCCCGCCACCAGGATTTTGGCCCCGAGCTTCCGGGCCCCGTCGACGCCGCTCACGGCCAGCGGACAGCCGGCCGCCTGGGCGGTGCGGCCGACCCAGGTTGCCGCGAACAGCCCCGCCGCACCGCAGCCGATCACGAGGATGTCGAGGGGATGAGACATGGCGATGTACCGGGACTCCACCCGCCCAGAGGCGGAAGGATGCTGGAAGATAAACCCACTGCGGGTGCGTTGGTAGGCTTGGGCGGCATGAAGCCACTCTTGGTCATGAACATCGTCGGCCTCACGCCCGGTTTGCTCCGGCACACGCCCCGGCTGGCTGCCCTCGGCAGGGCCGGCTTCACGGCCTCGCTCGAAGCCGTGCTTCCCGCCGTCACCTGCTCGGCCCAGGCGACGATGCTCACCGGGCGGATGCCCCGCGAGCACGGCATCGTGGGCAACGGCTGGTACGACCGCGATCTGGCCGAGGTGATGTTCTGGAAGCAGAGCAATCGCCTCGTCGGCTGTGAGTCGGAGAAGCTCTGGCATGTCGGCCGGCGGCGATTCGGCGACGAATTCACGGTCGCCATGATGTTCTGGTGGTTCAACATGTATGCCGCGGTCGATGCGGCCGTGACACCGCGGCCGGTCTACCCGGCCGATGGCCGCAAGATCCCGAGCATCTACACGCAGCCCTCCTCCCTGAAGGCCGACCTTCAGGGAAGCCTCGGGCGGTTTCCGCTCTTCGACTTCTGGGGGCCCCGCGCCGGCATCCGGTCGTCGGCCTGGATCGCCACCGCGACCCGCCGGGTGATGGAGTCCAAGCGGCCCACGGTCACCCTCTGCTACCTGCCCCACCTCGACTACGACCTCCAGCGGTTCGGACCGGATTCACCCCAGGCGCTCGCCGCCTGCCGGGAGATCGACCGGGTCGCCGCCGACCTCGGCGAGTGGGCCGCATCCTCGGGCCACACGGTCGTCGTTCTGTCGGAGTATGGGATCACGCCGGTCACCGACGGCGTGCACGTGAACCGGGTGCTTCGTCAGGCGGGACTCTTACGGGTTCAACAGGTCGACCTGGGCTGGGAGTTGCTCGACGCCGGAGCGAGCGACGCGTTCGCCGTCGCCGATCATCAACTGGCCCACGTCTACGTCCACGACCCGGCCCGGATTCCCGAGGTCCGGTCGATCCTGGCCGCGACGCCCGGTGTAGGCGAGGTGCTCGACCACGCCGGCATCGCCGCCCACGGGCTCGATCACGGACGAGCCGGTGATCTCATCGCCATCGCCGCACCCGAACGCTGGTTCACCTACTACTACTGGCTCGACGACACACGGATGCCCGACTTCGCCCGCACCGTCGACATCCACCGCAAGCCGGGCTACGACCCGGTGGAGCTGTTTCTCGATCCGACGATCCGGTTTCCACAGCTGAAGATCGCCGCCACCCTGGCGAAGAAGACCCTCGGCTTCCGCACGCTCCTCGACGTGATCGGCACCGACGCGAGCCTCGTCCGCGGCTCCCACGGCCGACTCTCGGACAAGCCCGAGGATGGTCCGGTCTTCCTCTGCACCGAGCGGGCGGCCGCCCGCAGCGAGCTGGCGATGACCGACGTCCGCGACACGCTCCTCGACCTCGTCGCCGGCTAGACCACATTCGGGTTCCGTGGCACCGGCTCGGGGACGGCAGAAGTCGCGTCGCGGGCGAGGATCCGCCCCCATGCTCCGCGAGCGTTCGCCGACCCCTGAGCCTCGCCTCAGCCGGGCTACTTCAGGCTCCGTAGAAACGCGATCACGTCGAGAAACTCGTTGGGCGAGAGGGTGGCGGCCAGGCCCTCGGGCATGCTGCTCTGCTTGAGTTTCACCCGCTCCTCGATACTGGCGACGGGAATCGTCTTCGGCTCCTTGCCGTCGTGGATCACGAGCTCGTCGGGGGTCTCGCTCACGAGCAGGCCCGTGATGCTCTTGCCCTCGTCGGTGATCACAAGCGTGGAAAGATACTTGGCATCGACCTCGGCGTTGGGATCAATGATCGACTCCACGAGCTTGACCGGGGCGAGCCGCTTGCCTACCTGGTGCATGTCGGGCCCGAGATCGGCCCCCTCGCCGTAGACCCTGTGGCAGTTGATGCAGACCCGGCGGAACACCGCCTTGCCGCGGTCGGCACTGCCGCCTTCGATGTCGGCCAGGGCCTGCATCGCCTTGTTCCGCTCCTCGGCGCTCCGCTCCTGCTCGCCGCTGAGCACCGCCATCAAAGGCGCGATCTCCGCCGCCTTCTTGTCGAGGCCGAGCACGCTCTCGAGGATCCGGCCGGCCGGCGTGGTGGCGGCGGCGAGCGATCCCGCCTCGTACGCCGGCTTCCAGACCGGGATGTTCGCCCCGAGGGCCGCGTCGGCGGTGTAGGCCACATAGCGGTCGGCCGGCTCAATGTTGGCCGCTGCCACCACGGCCGCCATCGCCGCGGCTGTCGGGAAGAAGCTCAAGCCCCGAACCGCCTCCGTCCGCACCCGCGGGTGCGGATCGGTGGCCCGGGCAACCAGCAGGTCCTCAACCTCCGGGATCCAACTCCGCTCGTCGGCCACGACCCGCGTCGCGGCGGCCCGGGCGTCGGGCGTCTTGGCCGCGAGCAACTCCCGCAGGAGCGAATCGTTCACGGCGTGGAAGCTCTGCTGGAGCCAGAGCACCTCGGTCGCGAGCCGATCCTTGACCTCCTGCGGCAGCGAGCCGGCCTTCACCGTAGCGAGCCAGGTGGTCGCGGCGGGGAGCACCTCGGCCTGCGGTCGGGCCTGGAGGTCGGCCCGGGCCCGGTAGCGGGTGCGCCACTCGGGGCTCTGGAGCTGCGCGAGCACCTCGGGAATGGTCTTCCCCGTCTGCGTCTCTGGCTCGAGCAGCGGCTTCTCGGTGAACACGAGCCGGTAGATCCGGCCATGCTTCTGGTCGCGATTGGGATCCCGCTGGCTGTACTGCATGTGGCCGATCAGGGGATTGGCCCAGTCGCCAAACCAGAGTGCTCCGTCGGGACCGACCTGGGGATCGACGGGCCGGAAGTGCTTGTCGGGGCTCTTGAGCAGATCGAAGGGGGTCTTCTTGTCGGCTGGATCGTGCCGCACCCGCTCGCCCTTGTAACCCGCTCCGTCGTCTTGAATTGTCCAGCGGGGCAGCCCGTTGGTGTTGATCACACAGGCATAGGTGAATTGGTTCTGCACGTCATCGGGGAACTGCCTCGTCCGGAGATACTCGCTGCCCACCACCGGCCGCATCCCCTCGGTGTCGAACACGGGGTTGAAGCCCTTGCGGCCGCCGTACTGGGCCCCGGAGAGGGGCGTGTCCCAGTGCTGATTGGCCCCCGTACCGTCGCCGCAGATGCCCTGGCCCCATTCGTTGAACACATAGCACCACGGGTTTCCATAGCCGGGCGTCTTGAAGTGGGAGAGCCGCCAGGTTCGCGGGTCGAGCACGTAGCAGCCCGAAGAACCGAAGTTCCGAAACGGTCCCCAGGGGGTCTCGACCGCGGTGCTCATCGCCACGCCCTCGAGCATGTGGAGCAGCCCGCCCGGGCTGGCCTCGAAGGCGCCGATCGAGTGGTGGGTGTCTTCCGTAGCCCAGCCATCGAGCACGTGCACCACCTGATCGGCCCGGTCGTCGCCATCAGTGTCGGCCAGCCACAACAGCCGCGGCTGGTTGGTGACGAGCACGCCACCGTTGAAGAACTGAAAGCCGGTCGGGCAGTGAAGCTGATCGTAGAAGACCGTGCTCGTGTCGGCCCGACCGTCACCGTCGGTGTCTTCCAGGATCACGAGCTTGTCGGCGGGTCGGGGATCGCCCGGCTTCCACTGCGGATAGCTCGGCATCGTCGCGACCCAGAGCCGGCCCTTGGAGTCGAAGGCCAACTGCACCGGATTGGCGATCTCGGGAAACTCCGTCTCGTCGGCAAAGAGCCGCACCTCATAGCCCGGCGGCACCTGGCAGGTCTCGATGAACTCAGCCGGGGTCTTGATCGTGGGAATCTCCTCGTCGGCCTCGCTGTAGTCCTGCCGCGGCTCACCGAAGCGGGTCTGCGGCACGATGAGGTCGCCAGTTTTCGAGTCGTCGGGAACGGACGGTACGGGCCGACCGGCCGCGATTTCCCAGACGTAGGCATCGCGAACCGCCGCCATGTTGCGGAGCTTGACGAACTCCCGCGGGAAGGTCTCGGTGTCCCAGGTCCGCCGGCCCCCGTAGACATACCAGCCGTTGAGCATCCGGTAGTCCTGGAGATGCACCCACGACTTGTCGTTGACGGCCGCCCGCAGTTCCTCGAACGCCGACGGCGAAAGCCGGCGAGCCGGTGGCCCGCCGAACATCGCCTGATCGAGCGCCTCGGCCAGCATCCGGTCGCCGCGGTCGTTCAGATGGCAGCCATTGATCGTGTGCTGCATGCCCGGCTCAGCCGCGAAGGCCGCCTGGGTCGCATCGAAAACGTCCACGAACGCGACGCCGCGTTCGGCCGCTATGTCCCGGGCGGCATCACGATAGGCCGCGAGATCGGCATTCCGGCCGGCGGCCACGGGCAGGAGCGGATCGCCCGTGTCCTCGACGGCGATCGGCGACACGATCACGAACCGGGGAGGAGCCTTGGAGTCATCCCGCGGGTAGGTCTTCGCCAGTTCGCCCAGGAGCGTGCGGTAGGCCTGCTTGAACCGCTCGACCCCGCCGGGGCCGGCAAACGATTCGTTGAAGCCGAAGAAGAGCAGCATCGTGTCCGCCCCGAAAGCGGCGAGCGGATCGTCGAGCTTCGTGTAGTCGCTCGGTCGCTGCCGCTTCCCGACTTCGTCGGCCGGACGGGCAAAGTTTCGAATGACGAGCTTCTTGTCGGGAAACCGCTCGTGGAGCAGGGTCTCGAAGTGGCCGAAGAGATTCATCCGCTCGGCGGTCGAATTGCCCACGAAGGCGATCCGCTCACCGGGAAGAAACTCGAGCGGCAGGCTGCTCGGCGGCAGCGCCGGCCGGGCCGGCCGCGGCGGCTGGGCCAGAAACTCACGAGCCGTCTGCCACGGATCGGCCGCCGGCGTCGCCGCACGAGCGGTGCCTGCCGCCAGCGAGAGGGCCAGTCCAAGGACAGGAATGACGTGTGTGCGGCGATCGATTCTCATGAACTCACTCCGGTTCCCCAATCAATTCTCGCGCGG
>CAMDDJ010000106.1 GCA_945891385.1 Candidatus Kuenenia stuttgartensis
GAGATCACCAGATGACTCGGCGCCTTGGCCGCGATCTCGTCGCAGCTGATCTGGTCGTTGCGATGCACTTCCACGGCCAAGTCGGGGGCGATCTCCCCGAACCGCTGCACGAGGTTCCAGGTGAAGGAGTCGTAGTTGTCGATGAGGAGGAGCATGGTGGATGCGAAGAGCCGAACACGGAAAGCCGGGCCGCCAACGGTTTCAGAATACCCACACCGTAGCGACCCAAACCTATTTCAATTCAAAAGCGACGATGGAACACCCTGAAAACGGGATCGGGGCCGCCCCCGGGCCGATGACTCACGTTCGGCGACGGCACCGGATTGACACCCAGCCCGCGATCACGACCAGCATGCTCACCGAGGCCGGCTCGGGGACGGCGTTCACCGTGAGCGAGTCCATGGCGAAATAGGCCGGCGTGTTCAGGCCGAAGGTGCCGGTGTCGGAGCCGGAGAAGGCGAACTCGACGGTGTCCACGATGCCCAGCCCGGAAAGATCGAACCAGTCCCAGCCGGCGAGAATGCCCGGCGGGGTGCCGCCGCGGAGGTCGGCCAGGTAGTAGGTCGCGGTACCCGTGACCCCGCCGCCGAGTTTCCCCGTCGCCGTCGTGGCGAACCAACCGCCGGGCGGAAGCGGGGCCGTGAAGCCGTATTGGTCGCCGTCCCGCATCGTCAGGGCGGCGTAGGTGGTGTTGGCAATCCGGAAGCCGGCCACCGTGCTGGAAGTCGGCAGGGTCACGGCCGCACTGTCACCGTACGCGACCGCATAGGTGCTCGACTGGAAGCCGCCACCCGGAAAGGAGGCATATTGGTTGGTGAAAGCCGGGTCGGTCGTGTTGACGACGTTCGAGTAGGCGAAGCCGTTCCAATACTCGTAGTTGAAGCCACCGTAGCTGTCGATGCCGAACAGGTTGGCGAACGCCACGCCGCCGGACCGCCAGGGCTGGTTGACCGATTGCCCCGGCGAGAGCGTGCCTGGGTCACCGTTGAAGTAACCCGACGGGGGCACGGGGAGATTTTCGAAGTCGATCACCTCGGCTAGGCCCGAGGAAGCCGACACCCACACACCACAGCACACCGACACCGCGAACAACAGACGACCCATGACGAGCAACTCCGTACAACAAGGCAAATGCGGCTCCTCACGACGGACCACTCGGGGTCCGACGCGTCGACGAAATCCCACCGGCCGCGATCGCGGCGGCGGGTTCAGCGGTGAGTAGCGGCACCTCCGGGCGTACGAATGGCGAGGCAGGTCATGGCGCTGCTCCCGCCGAGGAAGAAACCTCGCCGCCGGCCCGCGTGCAGGCGGCGGCCAGGATGCGACTATCGAGTGACTCGGCCATCAGGCGGACGGCGCCGTCGCCGAAGAGAACCATCGCCCCGCCGGGATGACGGCTGCGGAGCTCATCCTCCCAGGTCGGCCAATTCACGGCATAGGCCTGATCGAACAGATTGCGGCCGTTGATCCATTGGCCATCAGGCCAATCGCCGCGGCTGCACTCGCCCACGAAGACGGTGTGCGTGAGCCCGTCGGGAATCTCCCGGACCGCGAAGCCACGGTCGTGAACGAGGACGCCCTTCTCAGGGTTGTTCGGCGACGTGATCCGTTCGCCCGTAAGGCCCCCGTAATCGGTGCGACCCGCCAGCGTGCCGGCTTCGCCCTGGTCGGCCGACGGACAGCGGTAGAGCCGCACCTCGGTGGCAGCGGCGGCAGCATTCGCGGGATCGTCGAAGGGCCTGCCGAAGTCGATCCGGTCGTGGAGGCCTTGCTCTTCGAGCCAGGGCAGGATGGCGGCCGACCAGGCCAGGCACCGCGCCTTGCCGGTCCGGCCCGGGGCCCGCCACTCCAGGCAACCGACGGGAAACCGACCCCGGGCGAGCAGATGCCCATGGAGTGCACAGCCCACGTGGCGGAGATTATTCCCGCACGCCGCGCGGCGCGAGGCTTCCCGGGCAGCCTGGGCGGCCGGCAGCAGCAGGGCGACAAGCGCCGCGATCACCGCTACGACCACCAACAACTCCACGAGCGACATGCCGCGCCGGCCGTCATTCAAGGTCGTGGACATGCAACGCCCGACCGTCAGTCTCCGAACCCAATCCCAGGTGACCACCGCGCAGCCTGGCGGAGCACCCTGCCGGGAACGAAACCGACGACCCTGGGATCCTGAGTGTGTCAACGAACCGGCCGCTTGCACGACCGTGCCCACCTTTCCGCCCGCGCGGTCCGGCAGACTCATGACGCCTGGTAGGTCTTCTGACTCACGGACTCAGGCGGCTGCATGCCTTCTCGCAACCGAACCCGCCAAAACGCGGCAGGTCGTCGCAATGGCTCGAATGCAGTCGCCTTCTCGCTCAGCCAGGCAGGTCGCCCAACGGAGCATCGCCCGAACACAGCGGCGGGGCCGTCCCGGATTCACACCGGTGTTCCCTGTTTGCCTGCAGAGAGCAGCTGCCGCCGCAGGCCACCAGAGTCGTTGGCAAAGTATACCGGCAGGGGGGCTTCTGTCAACGGAGCCGGCGGCCTCCGTACGACCGGCAAGGTTCACCAGCCGCGGCCCTCGGAATGTCAAACCTTGCGGGTCGTGGGCTGGTTTTCCGTCAAGCAGTAACGGTCGCAGGAGGCCGCGCCGCAGCCACGAAACAGTCGTCATGCGCGGCATTTTTTGCCCGACACGCAGGCCTTCAGGCGGTCAGGAAAAAACCTTGGAGCACGTTCAAGCCGCTTCGATTCGTCCGCCGATAGCCACCGTGTCCCCCGGGGCATCCATGTGCCCGTCGGGCAACCAGGGGGCGACAGTAACCTGCAATTCTCGAGTCACGGAATGGCTCGACAGGCCTGTCGCAAAAAAGTTCGTGGATCACATCCTCGGGGTGACAGCGTCGCGAGCGGGACGAACACTTCGGTGGTCCACAAGCAAAGGAGATGTGGCTCGATGAAGCGTATGATGTTTCTCGGTGCGCTGGTTCTCAGCGTGACTGTTTGTAGCCAGTCCTTCGGTTTCGAGCTCCTCGATCGGATGCTCGGCTGCAAGGGCTGTCACTCGTGCTGTGAGCCCGGCTGCGACGCTGGTGCTGGCTGCTGCGAGCCCGGCTGCGACGCCGGTGCTGGCTGCTGCGAGCCCGGCTGCGACGCTGGTGCTGGTTGCTGCGAGCCCGCCTGCGACGCCGGCAACGGTTGCTGCGAGCCCGCCTGTGACGCTGGTGCGGATAGCTGCTGCGGCACGAGCTGCTGCGGTGGCCGCAAGTGCCGGAAGCACGATCTTTTCGGCGGCCTGAAGGGGCTGTTCGAGAAGTGCAAGCGGAAGCACACCAGCTGCACCGGCAGCTGCTGCGAGCCCGCCTGTGATGCTGGCAACGGCTGCTGCGAGCCCGCCTGCGACGCTGGTAATGGCTGCTGCGAGCCCGCTTGCGACGCCGGCAACGGCTGCTGCGAGCCGGCCTGCGACGCCGGTGCTGGCTGCTGCGAGCCGAGCTGCGGTGCGGATTCTTGCTGTGGCACCAGCTGCCGCAAGAAGCACACCCCGATCCGTGACCTTCTGAAGGCGATCCACGCCGCCAAGAAGCGTTGCCATCGGAACAGCTGCTGCGGCACGAGCTGCTGCGAGCCGGGCTGCGATGCCGGCAACGGCTGCTGCGAGCCCGCTTGCGACGCCGGCAACGGCTGCTGCGAGCCGGCCTGCGGAGCGGCTCCGGATTGCTCGGCTTCCACCGACGCGCCGACCAACACGGTCGCCCAGGTGAGCCGCACGGTCGCCACGAAGTGAGTTCACAGGGAAGTCGGCTGATTCAATCAGCCAGCTCCCCAACCAACGGTTCGATCGCACCGCCCGGGGGCAACCCCGGGCGGTGTCATTTCATTTTCAGCGCTCAGCGGGCCATGCTGTTTCAGCGCTCAGCGGGCCATCCCTGGCCCCGCTGAGCTCGCCGGGCCTCCGCCCGGCCGGCCGCCTTCCGGGCGGCCGATGGCGTGCGGCCTCTGCGACGTGGCGGCCCTGTCTGCGCGGATCAGCGCCGAGGCGGGGCGACGCGGATGGCACGCGGCGCGAGGCTGCGCCTCGCTGCGTGCCTGAGGGGTGGGAGGCCAGACCGCGCAGAATCGCAGGTACGCGGCGCGAGGCTATGCCTCGCTGCGTGCCTGACGGGGTGCGCTGCTTCTGGCACTCCATACGCGTTCAATAGTCGGGGCTGCCCGTGCCCTGGAGCCGGCGTAGGAAACCAGCGGAGCCAGGATGGCGAAGCGCAGTTTCCTCCGAGTGAGCGAAGGGCACGGAGGCCCGAAGCGAACGTCCGGAGACAGGGCATGGGCAGACCCGACAAACCTGATGACGACGCTTCCGTCCCTTCATTCGCCTGCGAACGTCCGGAGACAGGGCACGGGCAGACCCGACAAACCCAAAAACGCCACTTCCGACCCGCCATCCGCCTGACGCCGTCCGACCTGCGTCCGGCCAAAGTCCGGCGACCCGCGATCAGCCCTCCACGCGTCGGAGGCGGCCGAGGCCGCTGTCGGCGGTCGCGGCGGCGAGGCGGCTGGCGTCGCGACCCAACGTGTCGGCTTCCGCGAGATAGCGTTGCACGTCGTCGGCGGCGTCCGTGAAGTCGGCCAGAAGGGGATCGACGAGTCCGGCCCGGGGAATCTCGGCCACCAGGGCGGTGATATCGCGATCGAGTCCGACGCGGATCAAGACGTTGACGATCCACCGGAGCAGAAGGCCCCAGAGCACGATCCAGACCAGCGACTCCTGCAGGAATCCCACGCTCGAACCAGGACTCGTGCCCTGCCAGAGATGGCCGTAGAAGAAACTCCAGCCGGCCCGCACGAGCACGAACACGAGCAGCGACGAGAACAAGAGTTCGAAGAAGAGATGGGCGAACCGGCCGCCGAGCCTGGTTCGTCGGGCGGCGACGAGCCGCTCGATGCCTGCCGCCAGCCAATTGCCCGAGCGATCGACGACGGCACTCACCTGCTGGGGAAGTCGACCCGGGTCGAGCCGAGCCCGGCCCACGAGCGGCTCCCGGATGGCGGCCTGGGCTGCCATGCCGCCGAGCACGCTGCGCGACTGCTCCACCTCCGCCGCAGCCAGCCCGAGTTCCTCGACCGCCTGCCATCCACCCCGGCCAGCGGCCACGTCCACCGGTTGGCCTGCAAGCAGCCGGCCGACGAGCCCGCCACCCGGCCGCAGCCGCCGCCAGAGCGAGCCTACCGCCGAGACCACATGGAGGAAGGTGGCAAACGGCCCTCCCTGCCACCGGTCGATCACCTCGTCGGCGACCAGCCGCTGCCAGGCGGTTCGGCCAGCCCGGAGCCGTTCGGCCACGCCTTTCGCCAAGAGCCCCTCGAGCCGAGTTCGCTCGTGCGCGATGCCCGCCACGAGCCCACGCCCCGGCTCCCGATACGGCTCGAGCAGCCGGCGGGCCTGCTGCATGAACCAGTCGGCGAGATCGAGGGCGCCGGTCCGCCGCACCCGCCGGGCCGCCCGGCCGACAAGTTCGGTGTCGATCGCCGCCACGAGGTCGCGGAATCCAGGGTCCGGCTCGAGACCGGTGGCGGCACGGGCCGCCGCCTCGACGGCATCGAGGCGAAAGATCTGCGGCACCGCGAAGCCTTGCCGCTCGAGTTCCTGCCGCCAGTCGGCGCGGATGTCGGGGTCGCGGGAGGCGTGGGTCTGCACGAACAGGAGCGGACGCCCCGGAGCGAAGGCTGCGATCTCGCGGGCCACGATCCAGGAGCGATACTTCTGCGCCGTCGAGACGAGGAGGAGCACGTCGCAGGCCGGCAACACCTTCTCGAGCAGATCGCGGTTGCGGTTGGTCGCGCTCGGCCGCGGATCGTCCCGATCGGCGGTGACGTCGGCCTGGGTGTCGGGGTCGGGGCAATCGACCAGGATGATGTTGGCCACCGCCGGCGATCCGCTCCGCACCACCCGCGCCTGCATCTCGGCAACCGGCAGCCACGAGAGATCGACATCGGCCGACGCCACCACCACCGGATTGATCGTCGTCGGACGGACGACGTCGCCGGCCGTCGTCACCTCGGCGCCAGCCAGCGCGTTGACGAGCGTGCTCTTGCCCGTGCCCGTCCCGCCGACCACGCCGACGACCAACACCCGGGAGAGTTCCCGCCGGGTGCGATCGAGGCGGCCCGCGATCGCCTCCCACTCCGCCGCCACCTGACGGGCTGGCGGCCAGTCGGCGAACGAATGGACCCACCGGCCCATCCCGTCGACGAGCATGTCGAACGAGGCGAAGTCGGGCCCCGCAGCGTCGCCATCAGGTCGTTCAGTCGCTCGCTCGGCACCATTCACGCGTCGATCTCCCGGCTGCATGCATCCAGTAGTTGCCTGACCCGTTCGAGCTCCGGCCGCTCCGCGGCCGCCGCCAGCCGCACGACCTCCTCGACGCCGTCGCCCAGCACGACGTCATGGAGCGTATCGATCAGGATGCGCCCCCGTTCGACCGACCAGCCGGCGAACAGCCGCTCGATCAGAGGACGCACCCCGGCCACGGCCAGCCCGATCGCCCCCTCGCCCATCAAGGGTGCTGCCGCCCAGAGCGCGTAGTCGCCGATGTGGTGGACGAGCACCGACAGCCCGCCGGCCGTGCCCGCGGCAGCCGGCACTGCAGCCGCGCCCGCGCCGAGCAGCGCCAGAGATACCACCGGCCGGGCCACCGCCCCGACGTTGAGGCTGTTGACGATCGCCCGAACGAGCGTGGGATTCTCGCTGGCGAATCGATCGAGCTCACCGCGAACGAATGACCGGTAGGCGTCCGAGACCAACGGCAGGGCAGCGTGGCGGCGTTCGAGGTCGGCATACCAGCGGGCCCGATCGGCGGTGGCCAGCCGAGAGCCCAGCAGTCGCTCGAGCCGCTCGTCGCGGCGACAGGCATCCTCGAGGCGGCTGATGAAATCGCCGAGCGCCTGCTTGAGTGCGGCCAGCTCCACCGCGGCGAAGTCTTCCTGCTTCTCCTCTGCCGAACGGGCCAGGCCGATCCGCTGGGCGGCCCAGGCCAGGCCAGCCCCAGCCGTGCGGTAGACGCGACTGACCGTGAGATCGAGGGCTGACCGCCGGGGTTCGAGCCAGTCCCAGATCTCCTGCCAGACGATCTCCCGGGGGGCCGGCGGAAGCTCGACCTGCACACTGCCCTTCTCTTCGAGCACCCGGAGCGATGCCTTCCATTCGGCCGCGCGGCCGCCGATGGCGGCGGTCCAGGCGGGCAGTCCACTCCGTGGATCGAGCACGACCCGCAGGGCGCCGGTCATCGCACGGCGCTTGATCATGTCGAAATCGCCCCGTGAAAGTCGCTCCTCGAGCGGCAGCGCCGTGCCATCGGGCGTGAGTTCGGGGACGGGCACCAGGAGAATCCTGCCGGCAGCAGCCGCATCAGCGTCGTGCGGGGCGGCGTAGACCGCAGTCGCCGCCACGCCCGTCTCGGCGGCGAACGTGGCGAGCCAGCCGGCCAGCCGCTCCCGCTGTCGCGGCCAGTCGAGCATGTTGAAGATCACGATCACGGTCTTGCCGGCGGCGGCGGCGGCCGCAAAGAACTCGCGGACGGCGGCGTCGTTGTATTTCTGCTGGGTCAGCACGGCCAGGATCACGTCAGCCGCGTTTCGCACCAGTTCGGCCCGCCGCCAATTCTCTCGGAGCGTGCCGTCGATGTCGGGCGTGTCGAGGATGACCAGCCGGGCCGGCTGGATGCCGGTCGCGTCTTCCCGCCAAACGAGGATGTCGCCTCGCGAGGTGTCGAGCGGATCCCGTTCGCTCGTCCAGGCGGCCGGCTCGAAGCCGGGAAACACCGCCGCGAGATCGACCCGTCCGGCGAGCCCGCGGGGCAGGCTGGCCACCGGATGCACCGTGCGGGCCGCCTCGGGCACCGAATCACTGATCTCCGTGCCGACGAGCGTGTTGGTGATCAGGCTCTTGCCCGTGTTCGTTCCGCCACAGACCGCCGCCACGAGCAGCGGTTCGCGATCCACCTGCGGGCGGAGTTTTCCGAACAGGGCTCCGTGCCAGTCGGCGTCGGCCGGCTCGGGGAGCCCGAGTTCCCGGGCCAGCGGCAGCAGCCGTTCAACCTGGGTGGCCAGTTCGGCGATCCGGCCAGCCCACGCGGCGAAGGAACCGCCCGAATCCCGCTCCATTGATTCGTCGCCCATGCTGCTCTCCTGGCCACCGTCGAGCCGGCGCGAAAAACGCCGCGGGTTCCCGCTCGTCGCGAGCCGCCGACGACGACGGCGGCAGCCGCGTTCCGCTGTCTGCTAGAATCCGTGAGCCGGCGGCGGTGTCGTGACGATCCGACTGCCGAGTAGTGTCCTCTGCCTCCTCTCTTCCCGCAAACTGGCCGGCTCATCCGGCCCCGCCTCCGATGCTCGAACGACGGCCAGTGTTCCCCGGCGTGATCGAAATGAACCACCAGGCCGGCTGGCGGATCGGTTGCAATGTCTACCTGGTCTACGACGAACGCGACTGGAGCCTGATCGACATCGGCTACGAGGAGAGCGTCGACGAGATCGTGGAATTGATCCGGCAGATGGATTTCCCGCTGTCGCAGTGCCGGGCGATCATCGCGACCCATGCCGACGTCGATCACATCCAGGGACTCGCCAAGCTCAAAGCCATTCTCAAGGCACCGGTGCTCGCCCATCCACTGGCCGTTGCCCCGCTCGAGCAGGGAGACCGGATTAAGACCTTCGCCGAGATCGCCGCCCAAGGCGTGCACCTGCCGATGCCTCCGGTCAAGGTCGATCGCACGATCGTGGACGGCGAGATCCTCGAGATCGGAAGCCATCGCCTCGAGGTCTGGCACACGCCCGGCCACACCGACAGCCAACTCGCCTTCCGGATGGGCGACCTGTTCTTCTCCGGCGACAACATCTACCGCGACGGCTCGGTCGGGGCGATCGACGCCCACCATGGCAGCAACATTCCCGATTTCATCGCCTCCCTCCAGAGGATCGCCGCCAGCGACGTCGAGTGGCTCCTGCCCAGCCACGGTCCGATCTTCCGCAAGGACGACGACCTGCTCGCTGCCACGATCAGCCGACTGCAGGGCTACCTCACGCTGGCCGACTTCGGCACCTGCGCCCCCCGCTGGCCACTGATCGAGGAATGGGATCGGGAACTGGCCGAGGGCAGACTGCCGGCCGGCTGAACTCTGCCGATTTTTCGGTGAAGTACGGTCGCGCGGGCGGCCGATACAACCCTCCGGATCGATTCAATCCCGGGGGGGACTTTCTGATGACACGGCATCTCTTGGCCGCGGGCGCAGCCTTCGCCCTCGCCCTTACGGTCTTCGCGGCCGGCGCCTCGGCTCAGCCGCCAGCTCCAGGCCAGCAGGCCTACGGTTACCAGTGGGGACAGTCCTACAACACCCACGACTGGAACCGGCTCTACCACTATCCCTACGTCTGGTACGCCCAGAACTTCTACGCCGACGGCTACATGCAGTCGGCCAATGACCTCTACTACCGCTATCCGCAGGAAATGCGAGTGCCGGTCTACAACCGCACCTGGCAGAACTACTACCCCAAGAGCCGGCGTTACTACCAAGGGCATCACTTCCACCTCGACGTGTTCTAGTTTCAGCGCCCGGCGGGCCATGCCATGGCCCCGGCGGGCTTGCCGGGCCTCCGCCCGGCCGGCCGCCTTCCGGGCGGCCGATGGCGTGAGGCCTGCGCGACGTGGCGGCCCTGTCTGCGCGGATCAGCGTCGAGGCGGGGCGACGCGGATGGCACGCGGCGCGAGGCTACGCCTCGCTGCGTGCCTGAGGG
>CAMDDJ010000107.1 GCA_945891385.1 Candidatus Kuenenia stuttgartensis
CTGCTCACCAATTTCCACATGCCCCGCACGACGCTGATGGTGCTCGTGGCCGCCTTCGCCGGGCGGGAACTGATCATGCGGGCCTACGCCGAGGCCGTCCGGGAGCGATACCGGTTTCTCAGCTACGGCGATGCGATGCTGATCCTGTGAAGCCTCCGCTGGAGCCTTGTTTCTGGTAGCCTTCCCGCCATGAGCAGCTTTCCCGATGAGCATGTGTTGGTGGTGCCGCGTTCGCTCTTTGATCGCGCCGGTGCTTTCCAGGGATTCTGCGGCGATACGGCCGCCTATCTGCCGCTCCTGCTCGACCCCGCCAACACCTCGTGGCGGCCGCGGGCGAGCGTGGAGGAGGATCCGTCGTTCAAGCAACTGATCCCCTACTGCGTGCTCGCCTGGCGGGACGCGGCCGGTCAGCGGCACTACTTCGCCTACACCCGCGGCGGCGGACAGAGCGAGGCCCGGCTGCGGGCCAAGCGGTCGGTCGGCATCGGCGGCCACATCTCGAGCACCGATGGCGAGCATGGCGACGACACGTCATACGACGCGGGGATGCGGCGGGAGCTCGCCGAGGAGATCGCGATCGAAGGGACGTGGAGCGGCCGGTGCCTGGGCCTGATCAACGACGATTCCAATCCGGTCGGGAGCGTGCATCTCGGGATCGTGCACCTGCTCGAATTGGAGCGGCCGGAGGTGGCCTCGCGGGAGAGCGAACTGGTGGAGTGCGGCTTTGCGCCGCTCGAGTCTCTGCTCGCCGACCGGGAGCGGTTCGAGACCTGGTCGCAGATCGCGATCGACGCCCTGGCTGCGGGGCTGTTGGACTGACGCGAGGCGCGGCATGACCTCGGCGGGCACGATCTACCTCGACAACCACGCCAGCACCCGGCTCGATCCCCGGGTGCTGGAGGCGATGCTGCCTTGGCTCACCGATCACTACGGCAACGCGGGGAGCGTGACCCACGAACTCGGCCGCGAGGCCCGCGCTGCGGTGGAAGAAGCCCGCGGCACGTTCGCGGCGTCGATCGGGGCGACGCCGCGGGAGATCGTGTTTACGAGCGGGGCCACCGAGGCGACGAACCTCGCGCTCATGGGCGTGGCGGCCCGCATCCGCCGCCTGACGGGCGGCGTCTCCCGCGGACATTTCATCACGCTCGCCACCGAGCATGCGGCGGTGCTCGATCCGCTCGAGCATCTGGAGCGTGAGGGATTTTCCATCGCGCGGCTGCCGGTGGCCCGGCAGGACGACCGCAACGAGATCCCCGGCCGCGTGCGGCTGGCCGATCTCCGTCGGGCGCTCCGGCCCGACACCACGCTCGTGTCGGTGCTCGTGGCCAACAACGAGATCGGCGTGATTCAGGATCTGCCACCGATCGCGGCGGCCGCGCACGAGGCGGGCGCGGTGGTCCACGTCGACGCCGCGCAGGCCCTGGGCCGGATGCCGGTCGACGTCGATTCCCTCGGCGTCGACCTGGCGAGCTTTTCCGGCCACAAGATCCACGGCCCCAAGGGCAGCGGCGCCTTGTATGTGCGGCGGCGGGGGCGGGCGGTGCGGCTTGAGCCGCTGGTATTCGGCGGCGGCCAGGAGCGAGGCTTGCGGAGCGGCACACTCGACGTGCCCGCGATCGTCGGCCTCGCCGAGGCGGCCCGTTTGGCCGTGGCCGACCTGGGAGCCGAGCAGGCCCATCTCCAGGCGATGCGGGACCGGCTCTGGGCGGCGCTCGTCCGCAGGGTTCCGGGGATCGAGCTCAACGGGCCGCCGCTCGATGCCCGCGATGATCGGGGGCAGTCGCCACGGCTCGTGAACAATCTCAACGTCCACATCCCCGGGGTCGATGGCCAGACGCTGCTGGCCACGCTCGACGCCGCGGGTCTGGCGGTGAGCTCCGGCAGCGCCTGCGCGTCGGAAAGCCCCCGGCCGAGCCATGTGCTGGCCGCGATCGGCCGCGACGACGACCAGGCCCGCGCCAGCCTCCGCTTCGGGGTGTCGCGGTTCACGACGCCCGACGAAGTCGACCGGGCGGCTGCCCTGATCGCCGGCCGCGTGGCCGAGCTGCGGGCGGTGTGAATCCCGAGCGGTCTTTGCCTTTTCGGGCTGCGGGGCTAGGATTTCCCAAGTGAGAGGTGTGTTTTTGCGGCTCTCACGCGGAATCATCGTCAGCCCGTCAGGAGATTGCTCGTCATGTCGGTCATGCTCACGGAAAAGGCGGCCAGCGAGGTCAAGAAGATCATCACCGAGCAGCAACTCGCGCCCGAGACGGTGCTGCGGGTGGGTGTGGCCGGGGGCGGCTGCAGCGGCTTCAGCTATTCGCTCGGCTTCGACACCGCCTTCGATCCGGCAGCCGACACGCTCAAGGAGCAGCACGGCGTGAGGGTCGTGGTGGACAAGAAAAGCGATCTTTTCCTGGACGGCACCACGCTCGACTTTCACGAGGGGATCGACAAGCGGGGCTTCACGTTCAACAATCCCAACGCCAAAAAGAGCTGCGGCTGTGGGAGTTCGTTCCAGGCCTGAGCAGCCTGGAACGCGGAGTTGAGTGAGCGTGTGGAGGGCCGGTCCCGCCGGCGGGTGACGTGAGTTCTGCCGTCCAGGGACCCAAGGTGCACATCGTCGGGATCGGCGACGACGGCCTCGACGGCATGACCGCGCAGGCGCGGCGGCTGCTCGAGGAGGCGGAGGTGCTTGTCGGTCCCGATTCCTGCGCAAGTCTGCTGCCCGAGTCGATTCGTGGCCGGCTCGAGGCTGCGGCGAACCTCGAGGAACTCGTGGAGCGGATCGAGGCCGCGGGCGGCCGCCGCACCGTCGTGCTCGCGTCGGGCGATCCGCTCTTCTACGGCACCGCCCGGTATGTCTGCGGTCGGCTGGGGAAGGATCGGTTCGAGGTCGTGCCGCATGTGAGCAGCATGCAGCTGGCCTTTGCCCGGGTGAAGGAATCCTGGGAAGACGCCTTTCTCGCCAACCTCGCCGGCCAGTCGATCGAGCGGGTGATCGATCGGATTCGCACGAGCGAGACGGCCGGCCTCTTCACCAACGAGGAATGGCCCCCGGCGGCGGTGGCCCAGGCGCTGCTCGACAACGGGATCGACGCCTTCCAGGCCTACGTCTGCGAAAACCTCGGCTCGCCCGACGAGCGGGTCACCCAGGGAAGCCTGGCTGACATCGCCAAAGACTCGTTCGCCCCGCTCAACGTGATGATCCTGGTGCGAAAGGCCAAGGCGCCCGAGCAGGCCGGGCAGGTGGGCACGCGGTTGTTCGGCAATGCCGACGAATACTTCCTCCAGTCGCGTCCCAAGCGAGGCCTGCTGACGCCGGCGGAGGTGCGGGCCCTGGCCTTGGCGGAGCTCGCGCTTGCGCCGACGGGTGTCGTCTGGGACGTCGGGGCGGGGAGCGGCTCGGTTGGTCTCGAGGCGGCCCGGCTGGCCCGCGATGGGCAGGTCTTCGCCATCGAGATGGATCCCGACGACCATGCCCTGATCCGGGAGAACGCCGTCCGGTTCGGGGTTACGAACCTCACCGCCGTGCTCGGCAGGGCACCGGAGGCGTGGGCCGATCTGCCGGCGCCCGACGCGATCTACGTGGGCGGCAGCGGTCGCGACGTGGCGATGCTGGTGGAAGAAGCCTGGGGGCGACTCAAGCCCGGCGGCCGATTGGTGACGGCCTGCAACTCGATCGAGAACCTGGCGGCGGTGCATGCCCTGCTGCGGGCCCGGTCGGGCGACGCGGCCTACTGGATGATCAATCTCGCCCGGGGGATCGAGCAGCTCGACCGGATCCGGTTCGAGGCGATCAATCCCGTGTTTCTGATCGCCGCCACCAAGCCGGCGGGGTGAGCCGATGAACCCGCTGCCCGAGCCGCTCGACGTGATCGCCGTCGGGGCCCATCCCGACGACGTCGAGATCGGCTGCGGTGGCACGCTCGCCCTGCTTGCGTCCCAGGGCTACCGGGTGGGCATCATCGATCTGACCGACGGTGAGCCGACGCCGCGGTCGAGCGGTCCGGCCCAACGGCTGGCCGAGGCGGCGGCCGCCGCCAAGACGCTCGGCGTGTGCCACCGTGAGACGCTCGCCTTCCCCAACCGGCGGCTGTTCGACGGCTTCGACGTGCGGGTGGAGCTGGCGACGATCTTCCGCCGCTGGCGGCCGAAGCTCGTGCTCGGCCTGGCCGACAAGACGCCGCTGGCCTCGCCAGACCACGCCCAGGCGGTGGCGATCACGGAGGCGGCCGTCTTCTATTCGCGGCTGACGAAGTGGGACGAGAAGTTCGGTGGTCTGGCGGTCCACACCGTGCCGCAGTTCCTCACCTACTTCCTGTTCGCCGGCGTGCCGCAGGTGCCCCATGGCCAGTATCCGCTGGTCGTCGACATCAGCCGCCACCTCGAAGTCAAACTCGCGGCGATCGCCTGCTATGAGAGCCAGTTTCCCCCGGAGAAGGCCCATATCTTTCCGCGGGTGCGGGCGATGGCCGAGACGGTCGGCCTGATGGCGGGCTGCGGGGCGGGGGAGCTTCTGGCCGGCAGCCGGATGCCGCTCACCAGCGATCCGATGCGGCTGTTGCTGCCGGGTTGAGCGGGCCTCCTGCGAGGGTACACTCGCGTTCCCGCCCGTTTTGGGGATCGCAGCCCCGAATCCTCCTTCAGGATGCCCCGTCATGAGTTCAGTACCGGCCGCCCCGGCCACGCCCGCCCAGCCCTCGGCAGCCCCGGCCCGACCGGCGAATCCGCTGCTCGATTTCTCGGCGGAGCAGCTGTTCGCCAACTACCGCGACGCCAACTACGACGCGATGTCGCGGCAGTTTCTCGGGGTGCTGGACCATCTCCGGGAGACCACCTACGACCAGCTCGAACCGGGGCTGACCCACGCGCTCAATTCGTTCGCGAAGCACTTCTTCTACTTCATGACCCAGGAGGATTTCATCCCGAACGACGGCGACCTGGCGCAGTTCGTGGCCCGCAACGCCGTGATCGCGAACCTGGCGGCGATGACCGAATTCGGCACCACCGATCCGTTCGTGCGGATCCTGCTGGGTCAGGCCCGGAATTTCAGCAAGCTGCTGGCCCTGTATTCGCCCCGCAACCGGATCCACGTCGATCCCCGGCTGATGTTCAACACCAGCCCGGCGCTGGCCACGAAGTGGTTCTTCGCGAGCATGGAGAATTACCGGTCTGACTGCGCCGACAAGCCCACGCTGGGCAAGCTCCGCCAGCACATCCGCTACGAAGACGACCGGATGACCGGCGAATTGGGCGCCTCGCACCATACGTTCTTCGGCGCCACCTACATCGACCACGAGCATGATTACCTGGTGAAGCAGCGGATCAACCGGCTGTTTCAGTCCACGCCCCTCTGCCGTCGGGAGATCCGCAACTCGCCGAAGCCGAAGCGGATCGCCGTGATCTCGTCGATGTGGTGGCCGCGGCAGAGCGTCTACCGCTCGCAGCAGCCCTTCATCAACGCCCTGGCGAAAGACCACGAGCTCGTGCTCGTGCACCTCGGTCGGATGCGGGACGATCTCGACCGGTCGGTGTTCAAGGAGGTGAGGAATTACGACCTCTCCCGGGATGCGAACGACTTCTCGGCCCTCGATCCCAACGATTTCGCGATGGCCTACTTCCCTGACATCGGCATGAGCATGGAGAGCGTGGTGCTCTCCAACATGCGGATCGCGCCGATTCAGGTGAGCAACTACGGCCATCCGGTCAGCACCTTCGGGGGCAAGATCGACTACTGGATCGGCGGCCGCGAGACCGAGGCGGCCGACCGGGCCCGCGAGCACTACTCGGAGCGGCTGGTGCTGATTCCCGGCTGCGGGCAGGCCCCCGTGCCGATCACCCACCCGCTCCAGTATCCCGTGCTGCCCGACTCGCCGGTGGTGATCGACTGCTCCTGGGCGGGGCAGAAGATCAACGACGACCATCTGCAGCGGCTGGCGGCGATGATGAAGCGGGTTCGCACCCCCGTCCGGTTCAAGTTCTTTCCGGGCGGATCGATCCTGGAGAATCGGCTGATTCCGCTCCGGAAGTCGATCGAGGCCGTCCTGGGGGCCGACCGCGTGCAGGTGTTCGGCGCGATCAACTACACGCACTACATGAACGAACTCGAAGCCGCCCACTTCGCGCTCGATGCCCATCCCTTCGGCGGCTACAACACGGGCGTCGATCTGTTGACGCTCCGCAAGCCGATCGTGACGCTCGAGGGAAACCGGTTCTACAACCGCTCCACGGCCTACCTGCTGCGGCGGGTGGGGCTCGACGAGCTGATCACGCAGACTCCGGAAGACTACATCGACGTGGGCGTGCGGATGATCGAAGACGTGCCGTTCCGCGACCGGATGATCCGTCGGCTCAAGACGGCCGATCTGGCGACGACGGTGCTGAGTCTCGAGCACGTGCCGTCGTTCGTGCGGGCGATCGACCACCTGCTCCTGCATCACGACGAACTCTCGCAGCAGCCGGGCCGGGAGCCGATCGTGGTGGAGTGAGGCGGCGACCGGCGACCCAGGACACCCGGATCCGCTCTAGCCCGCCGCCAGCACCGCTTCGGCGGCGCGGCGGCCGCTGGCGAGCGCCCCGTTGATCGAACCGCTGGTGGCATGGTCGCCGCAGAGCACGAGCCCCGCGGCAAGCCGGGGGCCGGGCGGCCGCATCCGGCGGGCCGCCGGAGATTCGTCGGGCAGGGCGTGGGGCACGTCGATCGTGGTCAGCGGCCGCCAGGTCTGGGGGGCCGCTCCGAACCAGTCGGCGGCCTGCCGGCGGATCGCGTCGCCCACCTCCGCCCGCCTGTCGGCCGCCGCCCATTCCGGCCGGAGCGAAACGCAGATCACCGCCCCGCCGCCGGCGGCATAGCCCGGGGCGACATCGGAGGGAACCGTCAGGTTGTCGATCGGCCCCTCCGCCGCGGCGTTGACGACGAGGGTGGGCGAGTCGAGCGGGGAGCGGTCGGCGGCGAAGGCGACGAGCACCGTGCCCTTGGTCCGCCGCGACGTCCACGGGCCGCGGTATTCCGGGGGCAGGAGCCGGGCGGCCCCGCCGGCATCGGTCGCGACCACCACCTCCGTGGCCGAGAGCTGGTCGCCATCGGCCAGTTCGACCAGGCCGGGGGCCACCCGTTTCACGGGGCAGCTCGTGCGGACCGCATCGGCGGGCAGGGCGGCGGCGAGTTGGGCGGGGATGGCGGCCATGCCGCCGGTCGGGAGCGTGGCTCGTCCGAGGGCAAACATCGCGAAATCGAAGAGGAAGACCGCTGCCGCCGTGTCCAGCCGCCGTTCGAGAAACACGCCGCCGAAGAAGGGCAGGAAAAACGTCTGGATGAAGCCGGGCGAAAACCCGCGGGCCGTGAGCTCCTCGGCGGTCGTGCGTTCGGCGTCGGTGGCCGGCTGGTCTGGATCGAGTCGGCCGCCGCGGAAGGCGGCGATCGCGTCGTGTCGGAGCCGCGCGGCCCGCACCGCATCCCGCAGGCCGACGGTGCCCTGGAGCAGGCTGGCGACGGCGGCGAGCGGCTGCCGCCAGGGATCGGCCACCCGGCGGAGCCGGCGGCCCTCGGCCACCACCGCTCCTGGCTCGAACCTTCCTGGCCGGAGCGCGGCGAGGTCGAGCTGCCGACGCGCTTCCGGGTAGGCATCGTTGAGCACCTGGAAGCCGCGGTCGATCCGAAACCCGGCCACGGTGTCGGTCGCAACCCGCCCGCCCACGCGGTCGGCCGCTTCGAGCAGGAGCGTCCGTCGGCCGGACCGCCAGAGTTCGCGGCTGCAGGCCAGGCCTGCGAGGCCCGCTCCCACCACGATCGTGTCGAAGTCGTTCATGGCATGTCCGGCGGCCGGCGGCCGTCTGGCCTCGTCATCCGCGGTCGAGAACCCGGGCGAGCCACCGGCCGGCGGCGAGTCCGCTCGAGGCCGCCCCTTCGACCCGCGGCCCGGCGAAGGCATCGCCGCAGCAGGCCAGGGGGGGCTGCTCTGACACGGCCACGAGGGGGGCCTCGATGATCGTCGTCGGCAGGGCAAACTTCCAGCGGTGGAGCGACTTCGCGACCACGGCGGTGGCGGGGTCGCCATCGATCCAGGCCCGGGCGCGGTCGATGAGGAGGGCCGTCACCTCCTCCGGTGGATCGTCGAAGTGCTGCCGGGTGAAGGCGGCGTCGGCATGGATTGTGAGGGCTGGTATGGGGGAGATGCCCTTCTGGAAATTGTCGGCCAGCCAGGCGATCGGACCGCCGTCGGCCGGGTCGAATTGGATCCCGCCGGGCGGCGGCACGCGGCTGGGCCGATCGAGCACGAGCAAGAGGGCGAAGCAGGGGTCGTAGGCGATGTCGCGGAGGGTGGCGATCGTCTCGGGCTCGTCTCCGCCGGCCGCAGGGGCCACCAGATTCCCGGCGGCGAGCAGGTCGAGCGTCTGGGGCACCGGCGGAGAGAGGATGCCTCCCCGGGCGAGAATCCGGTCGTGGCCTCCCTTGGTTTCCACCACCACCCGGTCGCCGTCGATCGCCACGGCCGTGGCCTGGGTCTCGGTTCGTACCACGCAGCGGCCGTCATTGGCGGCGGTTAGTCGGTCGGCGAGTTGTTTGGGCAGGTCGGTCATCCCGCGAACGCCCCGCCACCGCGGGTGGCCGTCGCGGCCGGTTTCGGGGCCGAGCGATCCTGGCCGGGCAAAGCCGCCGCACCATTCCACCACCGCCCCGGCCGCGTGGGCCTCGGCCACGATCCCGCCGAAGGCCCGGCCGCGGACGGTGAAAAACTGCGCGCCGTGATCGCAGACGGCCGAACCGATCCGGCGGGTGGCGATCCGGCCGCCGAGCCCGCGGCCCTTGTCGACCACGACCACCCTCAGCCCCGCGGCGAGGAGTTCTCGGGCGGCCGAGAGCCCGGCGATGCCCGCCCCGACCACGACGGCGTCTACCGGGGCATCGGCCCCGTCGCTCTGGCTCACGTCGGCTTCTTGACCAGCCGCTGGCGAACGTTCGTCTCCAGCCGGCCGAAGTTGGCCTCGTGGCGGAGCACCGACATTCGCAGGGCGTTCAGCAGCCGTTTGGCCGTGAAGAAACTCAGCACGATCCGGTGGTCGAGTTCGATGGTCTGCGTCTCGCCCGGCCGGGCCTGCTTGTTGAGGCCCACATCGAGGATCACTTCCTCGGCCGTGCCCGTCACCCGCACGTAGTTCGTGTAGGTGGAAACGAGCGAGGCCTCGTCGAGCCGCAGGGCCTGCGGCTCGAC
>CAMDDJ010000108.1 GCA_945891385.1 Candidatus Kuenenia stuttgartensis
CGAGCCGCACGGCGAGGTGATCGAGCAACTCCGGATGCGAGGGGGCCGCCCCGGAGCTGCCGAAGTCTTCGAGCGTCTCCACGATGCCGTGGCCGAAGAGCTCCGCCCAGAGCCGGTTGGCCAGCACCCGGGCCGTGAGCGGGTTTGACTCGCCCACGAGCCAGCGGGCCATGCCCAGCCGGTCGGACGGCATCAGCTCGGGTGGTGCGACGGCGGCAGGAACGCCGGGGGCGACGGCAGCACCGCAGTCGAGCCGGTTGCCCCGCGTGAACACGTGGGAGGTTCTCCGCGCGGCGGCGGCCTGCTCGCGGAGCACAGGCACCCGTGGGCCTTCGAGCTTCTTGAGCGCAGCCTCTGCCTCGGCCAGCCGCTTGAAAGACTCCCGCCGGGCGGTGCCCTTCGTGAGCTCGGTCCACCGCGGATCGGCGGAGGTTGCCAGCCGAAACCGCCGCAGCGTGCAGGCCTGCGTGCCCTGGTTCGAGGTCGCCGATTGCGTGATCGAAAGCCGCACCCGGCCGTCGGCCGGGATGGCCGTGGGATCGTCGATCACGAACACACACCACCGCGGCCGGTCGAGGACGGGATAGCCTCCAAACCCGGCCGCATCGGGGCGGAGCGTGGCCTGCGGATCGAACGGCCCGTCGCGGAAGTCCGCCACGACGGCGGCGATCGCCACCTGCTTGGGCTCCGGTGACTTCGGCGGCTCGGCCGGCTGCGAGGGGTCGGCCGCGTGGGCCTGCTCCGCTGGCGTGGCGGTCGCGGCATCCAGCGGTGGGCCCGGCTCGGGCTCGGGCGGGAGCATGATCGACAGATGCGAGGCCACCGCACCGCGCTCGGGCGGAGCCGCCTCGGCTGCGCCGCTCTCCAGGTCGATCGCCAGCCGGATCGCCGTCGTGCCCGCTGGAAGATCGATGTCGAGGTCGTAGCACACGCCCACCGGCAGCGTGCCCCCGGCCTCGAGCCTGCCCGGCTCGACGACGGCCAATGTGCCGCCGCTGGTGGCCGCGGTGTGGATCGAGAGTGGCCTCCAGTCAGCCACGGCAGCTGCCACTGTGTGCTCCTCTGCTTGGAGCGCGGCGCGGCAGTCTGACACGGTCCGCAGGAGTGCGGAGGCCTGGGCCCGCGCCGCATCATCCACAGGCACTCTCAGGGTCGGAAACTCATCCTCGAGATCGCGATCGAGCGTGCCGTCGTAGTAGGCGAGAAATCGGTAGAACTCGTCGTGTTGATAGGGGTCATAGGGATGCGCGTGGCACTGCACGCAGCCGAAGGTGGTGGCCTGCCAGGTGGTCCAGGTGGTGTTCACCCGGTCGATCACCGCCGCCATCCGAAATTCCTCGTCGTCGGTGCCGCCTTCGGTGTTGGTCTGGGTGTTGCGGTGGAAGGCCGTCGCGAGCAGGTCGTCGGTCGTGGCGTCGGGCAGAAGGTCGCCGGCAAGTTGGCGAATCGTGAACTGGTCGAAGGGCATGTCGGCATTGAAGGCCTTGATCACCCAGTCCCGCCAGGGCCAGATCGTCCGCGTGGGATCCTTCTCGTAGCCGAAGGTGTCGGCGTAGCGGGCCAGATCGAGCCACACGCTGGCCCACCGCTCGCCGAAGTGGGGTGAGGCGAGCAGCCGATCGACGACCGTCTCCCGAGCCTTCCTGACCGCCGCCAGATCGGCAGCGTCACCCCCGTCCGCCAGAAACGCTTCATACTCAGCCACGGTCGGCGGCAGGCCCACGAGGTCGAGCGACACCCGCCGCAGCCACTCGGCCGGCCCGGCCAGCGGCGACGGAGCCAGGCCCTCGGCGGCCAGCCGCGCGGCCACGAAGCGATCGAGGCTCGCCTGGGGCCAGGCTGAATCAGGCACCGCCGGCGCGGCGGGATCGCGGGGCGGCTCGAACGACCAGTGGGCCTGCCACTCGGCACCAGCCGCGATCCAGGCCCGCAGCACGGCAATCTCATCAGCCGAGAGGCCGCGGCCGTGCTCCGGCGGCGGCATCCGCTCGGCCTCGTCGGTGCTCGCCACCCGCCGCAGCAGTTCGCTCCCCTCGGGATCGCCGGGCACGATCGCCACGCTGCCGGAGTCCGCTTCGGCGACCGCCTGGTCCCGCGAAATGAACGACAGCCCGCCGGCCTGCTTCACGCCCCCGTGGCAGGCGGTGCAGTGGGTCGTGAACAGTGGTCGGACGTCCCGCGCAAAGTCGACCCCGCCAGCTGGCTCAGCGGCCACACCTGAGCCCGGCGCAAAGGCCAACGCCGCTCCCGAAACCCAGGCCATCCACAACGACTGCGTCCGAAACGATGACACGCCGATCCCTCTCCATGATTCTGGCTCCCGGATTGTAGTCCGGAGGCCGATAGCGAACCGCTGCCAATCTGGAGGCGAGGCTCGGGGGTCGGCGAACGCTCGCGGAGCATTCGGGGCGTATCCTCGCCCGCGACGCGACTTTTGTCGCCCCCGAGCCGGTGCGCCGCAGTTGACCCTGGGGGCAGAGTTCGGCGGTATGCTCATGCGACGTCACGGAGTTGAATTGGACTCACATGCCACACGCTCCCTTCGGAACCCGCCGTGAGTTTCTCACTGGCTGTGCCGCGGTGGCCGCAGCGGCGGCCATGCCGCGGACCGGCCAGGCCGCCACGGAGCCAATCCCGCCGCTACGACCGGTGCGGTTCGGGGTTTCCACTTATTCGTTCTGGCAGTTCCGGGAGGAGCCGGCTCCGATCGAGGCCTGCATCGATCACGCGGCCCGGATGGGCTTCGACGGCGTCGAGATTCTGCAGGTGCAGATGATGGGCGACGAGGCAAACGGCCGGCTGCAGAGGCTCAAGCGGCAGGCCCATTCCCTCGGCCTCGCGCTCTGCGGCTTCTCCACGCATCAGGGCTTCGTCTCGCCCGATCCGGCCGTGCGGCAGGAGAACATCGACAAGACGCTGCACTCGATCGACCTGGCCTACCGGCTCGGGATCCCGACGATGCGGGTCAACACCGGCCGCTGGGGCACCTCGAAGGATTTCGACGAGTTGATGGCCAATCGAGGGATCGAGCCCAGGCTCCCGGGCCATACTGACGACGAGGGCTTCGCCTGGGTTATCAAGTCGCTGGAGAAGTGCCTGCCGCGGGCCGAGGAGTGCGGCGTGGTGCTCGGTCTCGAGAACCATTGGGGCCTGGGCCGCACGGCGGCGGGCGTGATGCGGATCGTCGAGGCGATCGATTCCCCCTGGCTGCGGACCACGCTCGACACCGGCAACTTCCTCGAAGACATGCTGCCCCAGATGGAGCGGCTCGCCCCGACTGCCTGCCTCGTGCAGGCCAAGACCTACGACGGCGGCGGCAAGTGGTACACGCTCGAGATCGATTACCGGCGGGTGGCGGAGATCCTTCGCCACGCCCGGTATCAAGGCTGGGTGTCGCTCGAGTTCGAGGGCAAGGAAGACCCGCTGCAGGCCGTGCCCCGAAACCTGGCGATGCTCCGCGACGCGTTCGGGTGAGGCATGAACGTCATGCCGCCGGGCTGAACCGCATGCAGCTTCGCTGGACCACCGGCTCGATGGCGGCAAAAGTCGCGTCGCGGGCGAGGATACGCCCCGATGCTCCGCGAGCGTTCGCCGACCCTCTCGCCTCCCCACCCAATGCCCCTGCTCGTCTCTGGGGCTCACGGAGATGAGCCTGAGCCCCCGTCCCGGCTCGCCCAGGTGAGCCCCGTCAGATCGCGACGGTCGGCCGGCAGCACCTGGCTCGCGAGCCAGCCGACGACGAAGCAGACGCCGATTCCGATCGCCGTATAAAGATAGCCGTTGATCCGCGACACGAACGGCAGGGCAAACATCACGGCCGCCCCGGCCACCACGCCCACGAGCGAACCGGCCCCGGACGCAGATCGCGTGAGCATCCCGAGCGCGAACAACCCGCCGAGCACCCCCATGAAGAGCCCCACCACTTTGATGAAGGCGTCGAACAGGCTGCGGATCGCCGGGTCGATGAACACCACCGCCAGCGCCGTGCCGGCCAGGCCGAACCCCACCGTCAGCCAGCGGGCCACGGAGAGATAGCCCGCCTCGGAGCGGCAGGCCCCCAGCGGCCGCAGAAAATCGGTCACCACCGTGGTGGCGGTCGAGTTCATGCTCGTCGAGACGGTCGACTGCGCCGCCGCGAAGATGCCCGCCACGATCAGGCCCGCGACCCCCGCCGGGGTCTCGTGGAGAATGAACAGCGGAAAGATCTGGTCGAGCGAAAACGTGGGGTCGAGCCGTTCGGGGTGCGTGCGGTAGAAGGCAAAGAGCGCCGCCCCGAGACTGAAGAACAGGAACGTGGAGAACACCGCCAGGCCGGCCGCGAGCCAGATCGAGGTGGCCGCCCGCCGCTCGTCGGGTGTGGTCATGTACCGCTGGATCACCGCCTGATCGGAGATGTAGCTCGAAAAATTCTGTCCCAGGCCGCCGAGCACGACCACCCACAAGGCGAGGTTGGCCGTGGTCGGATCGAGATGGAGATTGAAGGCCTCGAACTTGCCGGCTGCGGCGGCCGCCGACACGGCGCCGGCGAGCCCCCCCTCGGCCCCGGCCAGCATCAGGACGAGGCAGAGCACCGCGCCGCCGAGCAGCACGACGGTTTGGATTGTGTCGGTCCAGATCACGGCCTCAACGCCCCCCAGGGCGCAGTAGAGGATCGAGAGCAGGCCCATCACGAGCACGCTCTGAAGCGGCGTGAGCGGCGTGACCACGGCCAGGGCGAGGGCTGCCAGTGACATCACGATCGCCATCCGGAAGACGTGATAGAGCGTGAACAGTCCGCTGGCGAGAAGCCTGACGGTGCGGTTGAACCGCAGCTCAAGATATTCGTAGGCGCTCGTGGCGTCGATCCGGCGGAAGAACGGCAAGGCCAGATAGACCGCAACCGGTGCCACGGCCACGATCATCAGGTTGCCGACCAGATAGACCCAGTTCTGCGAAAATGCCTTGGCGGGAATCGACATGAAGGTGATCGCCGAGAGCATCGTGGCGAAGATGCTGCAGCCGGCCGCCCACCACTGCATCTGCTGGCCGCCGCGGAAGAAGTCGTCGGTGTCCTTCATGCGATTCATGAAGAACAGCCCCACGCCCACCATGCCGAGCAGATACGTCGCGAGCACGGCATAGTCGAGGCCCCCGAAACTCGTGCCATCGGTGACCGGCGTGATCAGCCACGCCTCACTCGTTCGCACCCGCGGCCGGATCTCGCCGCTGACCAGCGCGATACCGCCGTCCCAGGCGACCGCGGGCGTGGTCACCGGGCAGGCCGGTGTCTCGCCGGCGTTCGTCCAGGTGTCGGTGATCGTGTGGTAGGCCCAGGCCCGCCGGGGAAAGCCCGGGTGCCGCTTGGGGAAGTCGGGGTCGGCCACCTGCTTGGACAAGAGCGTGCCGTCGGCCGCCGCGAGCACGACCACGTGGCTCTGGCCGAGCGGCGCGGCGGTTCCTGCCATCAGGGGGAGCGGCGGATCGGCCCGGCGTCGCCAGCCGCTCGCAGGATCGCGGGCCTGGCGGGCCGGGCTAAACTCGAAACACTCGGCGAGCGGCACGATGCCAGCGACCGACGCGTCGTCAGGCTTCTGCTGGCGGCCGCCGATCACATAAAGGCAATCCTCGAAGCCGTCGTGTTGGGCCGCGGCGAGGGCGTAGGCCCGGGGTCCGCCGGGCAGCGGTGGGAGCGACTCCCAGGCGGCTCTGGGGGCCGTGCCTACCGCCTGGCCAGCCGCGGCAGCGCGAACGACCGAGAGCGGGAGCCGCCAGAGCCGATCGGTGGCCGAGTCGAGGCCGAGGCCGCTCTGCCCCCCAGCGACATACACATGCCCGCCTACGACCGCGACGGCCGGCGACGTGACGGGCTCCGGAAGCGGCGGCAGCGGCAGCTGTACGAGCGACTCCCGCTCGGCATCCCACCGCAGCAGAAACGCATCCGTGAAGACCTCCGTGCCGTCATCGCCGCCCACGCAGACCACGCCCTCCGGCGTCGAGCCGCAGCCGCCGTAGCCTCGCGGGCGGTCGAGCGCGAGGCCCGTCCGCCAGCCAAGCTGGCCACGTCCGTTCGGCAGGAGCACATACGCATCCGCCTGCCAACGCTTGGGCACCTCCCAGAGGTCGGCCGCGTCTGCTGTCGTGAAGTTCGCCCCGCCCGCGACGATCAACGCGCCGCCGTGGGTTCCCACGAACGGCCCGGCCACGCCGAGCGGATCAGGCAGATCGGGCAGCGGCTCCCAGGCGAGCCAGGCCCGCATCGATGCCGCGTCACACTCACTCGTCGCCTCTCCGAAAAGCGACAGCCAAACGGCCCCGGATACAAGAACCCCGAGCAAGAACTTTTGCATGCCGCTCATCCATCCCCGGTGGCAATCTGATTGGTGTTTGGGGGCTATCAGATGCTTTTGCCACCGGGCTGCGAACCGGAACGAGCCAGGGACGGCCTACCGCCGCAGATCCTTCATAGGCACTCCAGGCGGCACGAGTTCGAAGCTGCAGAACTCGATGGTGGCGTAACCGTCTTTCTCAAAAAGCAGCAGCAGCCGGCCATCCGGCTGCACCGCCAGATCGCTGTATGCGGAACCCCCTGGATAGACGGTGTATTCAAGCGGCCACGTATCGGCTTCGTCCCGGCTCCCCCGAATGGTCATGGCCGTCCGCTTCGATGAAGAGGCCGGGTTGGAAAATAGGATCAGGCCTGGTTCATCGCCCTGCGGCCAGGAGTGCCGCCGAGTCGAAGCCTGGCAGCGGGGTTCAACCAGGGTCTGGTCCCGCCGGAACAGGCCGTCGTCGAAGGTCTCCCCGCCATCTGGCGAGACGCAGACGCCGCGATGCACCATCGTTGTGCCATGATTTCGACTATTGACCATGACAGCCCCGTCGGCCAGCTCGACGGCTACGCATTCGTTGAGTCCCGGCGGGCTGACTGCACCGATTCGCCAGGTACTCCCATCATCATCGCTGAGGATGAGATGGCTGAAGTTGCCAGCCGGCGACTTATGGTCACAGGGGATGACTACTCTTCCGGCAGTCGACCCGCGGGTAAGGCGGAGGCCCGCCCCGGGTCCTGTCGCGTACCAGGTCCAATCCGGCCTTTTCACATGTTCGGTGATCTCTCGGGCCGGACTCCATGTCTGACCCGCATCATCGCTATGGCACACGAATACCCGGCGCGAGTCCGCACCGAACCCCGGCTGCACCTTGTGCTCGGCCAGTCGCCCGCTGTTCCACGTGAGCAGAAGAAGCACTCTCCCACCGGGCAGCACGACCGGACAGGGATTTCCCATCGTATTGTCACCGTCCCCGGCGACCAGGATCTCCGGCCCCCAGGTACTTCCGCCGTCGGTGCTGCGGCGGACGACCGTGTCGATATCGCCCGCGTCGCCGCCGCCGGTTCGGCGGGCCTCCGCGAAAGCGAGCAACTCCCCGCCCGGAAGCACCACGAGCGCCGGAATCCGGTAGTGGTGTGCACGCTCCGGCTCCTGAGAGGCCGCCTTCACACTCGTAAAGACGGTCGTCGGCCGCCCGGCCGGCCTGATCCACGCGGCTTCGTTGCTCTGCCCATGGGCTTGGATCGCAACGACCGCGAGCCACACGCAGGCGATCCGCATGGCTTGCCGCAGACCCGATTCCAGGCGCGAAACAACCATGGCTCAGGTTCCTTCCGCCGCGACATTTACCGGTCCGACCCGGCCGACTTCGTGACCGACCGACGACGGCCGACCAGGCCCGCGGGATCGTCCGGCGGCCCGAATCAGCAGTCCGATCCCCCCGCCAGCAGCCAGGAGCATGGCAGCGCCGGGTTCCGGAACGGCGGCCATGCTTCCCGCGGCCGGGGTCGAAGGTGCCGCCGGGAAGTAGTTGCCCTGACCGTAGGCACCGGCCGTGTTGACGCCGACCAGGTCGAAGACGTTGGTCACACCGTCGTAGTTGAAGTCTCCCTGGTTCCAGACGCTCGCCGACCCGGTGCCGTACTTACCCGAACTGTTGATGGTGACCAGGTCGAACACGTTCACGGCACCGCTTAAATCAACATCTCCGGAAGCCGCGAACGACACCCTCGCCGACCCATCGGCAGCGACGACATACCCCACGGCCCGGGTGCCTCCCGAGATTGCGGCCGTGCTCGACGTGATTCCAGTCGCTCCGTTCCACGCGCCGCCGTTGCGGCCTGCAATGATGTCGGCCCGAAGGTCGCCGGCTGAGATCCCACCGGCCGCGATGGCTACCTGCCCCACCCCCAGATCGAGCCTGCCGCCGGCCGCCTGGTCGATAGCCAGGCTGCCGACTCCGACGACCACCCTGGCATCTTGGGCGAGCGCCAGCTGTCCGCCCGAGGCGACGGTCACTGCTGGAGAGCCGGACAATGTGCCCGCGTTGATGGCCAATGACCTGATTCCGCTGATCTCGTTCACCGCCAGCGAAGCCGCCGCGAGGGTTCCGCCATCGACGATCACCGAGGGTGATTTCATCGTCGTGCCGGCGGCGACAGCGAGCGTGGCCCCCGTGTCCACGGTGACAGGCGTGGCAGCCAGGCCTTGCGGATTCGAGACCTCGAGCGAGCCGGCCGCAATCGTCGTCGGGCCGGTGTAGGCATTGGCCGCATCGAACACCAGGGTTCCCGAACCGGTCTTGATCAGAGAATCGGCGGACGAGATCGTGGGATAGCCGGCCTGGCCCTGAGTCCGGGACCCACTCGGCACATCGATCACGATGTCGGAAACGGGCCCGCCTGGCGTGTAGACCAGTTGCAAGTCGTTACCGGCTTGAGAAATCGCGAAACTACCGCCTCCGAAACTGTTAGCAAAGCCCGAAGTGCCGTTCGTCGCCCCGGTGCGAACGAGGAACTGGTCGGCGGCAAAGCCGGTGATCCCGCCGACGGCCGATGCAATCGTCCACGTGGCCGGACTGGCGGGGTCAAAGTTCGCGGCAGGCCCGTTCGTGACGGGGCTGGCCGACGAGAGGCTCCAAAGGTTGACGGCAAACGGCTCGGAGGCGGTACTCGTCAGATCAAGCGTGCCCCCGACGCTCAGCAG
>CAMDDJ010000109.1 GCA_945891385.1 Candidatus Kuenenia stuttgartensis
GTGGAGTCGCCTGTGCCATTCGTCCCCTCACAGCCGGTGAACCAGCCATGCCTACGAACCGTCGCTCTCACACCCCTTGTCTCGTTCGCTCGCTTCACACGACGGTCCTCGGCCTCGTGGCAATCGGTCTGGCGGCGGACCGTGGACTGGCTCAGACGGCCTGGACGGGCGCCGTCAGCGGTGACATGGCCGTCGCCGGAAACTGGACCAACGGCGTACCGGGTCCGGCCAACGGCGCGATGACGATCAACAATGTCACGAGCAACATTCCGGTACTTACGGCCGATCTCACGCTCGGTCAGGACCTCTTGATCGGAACCGGGTCGAATACCGCCGGCCGCCTCGACCATGTCAGCGGCACCCTGTCGACGGGTACGGGTGCCTGGGCCAACCTCGGTTACAACAGCGGCAGCCCGGCTTCGGCCATCTACAACCTGGCCGACACGAGCGGCACCGGCGGCACCTTCACCGGGTATGCCCAGGGCAGCGGCAGCTTCGTCGTCGGTCAGTTGAACATGGGCTGGGATGCCGGCACCACCTCGACCGTCAACGTGAATACGTCCGGCACGGTGACGGCCAACGTGATCGAAGTCGGCTCGACCGGCGGCGGTCCCACCTCGACCTTCAACCTCGACAACGGCACGGTCAATGTCGCCCAGAACTTCGAAGTCGGCGGGGATCAGTGGTCTGCCCAGGGCGGCAGTAGTGTCTTCAACATGAGCGGCGGGAGCATCACGACGGGTGGTGAATTCTGGGGCGGCGGCAACGGCACCACCACGGCCGTGCAGACCGGTGGCAGCGTGTCGAGTGCCGCCTGGTTCGTGGTCGGCCGCGGCGGCAACAATGTGGCGACGTACACCCTCAGCGGCGGCACGGTCACGGCCGCCACGAGCACCGTGGGATCCTTTGCCGTGATCGGTTCGGGTGCCGGGTCCCAGGGTACGCTCACGGTGAGCGGAGGCACCTTCCAGACCGGGAGCAATCGGAAGATGTTCGTCGGCGAGACCGGCACGGGCACGCTCAATGTCTCGGGCACCGGCCATGTGCTCGTCAACAACAACATCTCGGGCGACGGCTTCCGGCTCGGTGGCAATTCCGGCTCGAGCGGCACCGTGAATCTCAACGGCGGTACGCTCGAGGTCGCCTATGTCGGCAAGGGCGCGGGCAGCGGTACGTTTACCTTCAACGGCGGCACACTCAAGGTCGGCGGCAATCATGACGGCACGAACGCGTTCATGACCGGCCTTACCTCGGCCACCATCGGCGCCGGCGGCGCTGTGATCGACACCAACGGCAGTTCGGCGAATGTCGTCATCGGCCAGGCCCTGCTCGATGGAGGCACCGGCGGCGGCCTCACGAAGAACGGCCTCGGCACGCTCGTGCTCTCGGGCACGAGCACCTACACCGGCGCCACGGTCGTGAATGCCGGCACGCTGGTCGTGAACGGAGCCCTCTCCGGCACGAGCGGCCTCAGCCTGGCGACCGGCGCTTCGGTAGGCGGCACCGGCTCGATCGCCGGGAATCTCACGTTCGGGAGCGGCACACAACTGGCCTTCGATCCGAACACCCCGCTGACGATCACCGGGACGGCCACGTTCGCCTCGCCTTCGACCTTCGGGATCGACGACATTCTCGGAGTGTCGAGCAGCACGCCGGCCGGAACCTACACGCTCATCGCTGGCACCGTCGACACGACGGGGCTTGCGAACCTCGGTTCGGCGAATGCCTACGACCTGGGCAGCGGCGTGTCGGCCTACTTTCAGTCTGGCAGCCTGCAGATGGTGGTCGTGCCCGAGCCGGCGACGGTGACCATCGCCGGGATCGCGGCTGCGGCCACCGGCTGGATTGCCTGCCGTCGGTTCCGCCGGACGCGATAACTGGGTCTGTCGCTCTCGAATACGGCCGGCCGACGCTCTCGGCCGGCCTTCCGAACGGGAGGCATTCAGGCAGCGGTACCGGCCGGCTCAGGGCAGTCGACGCAGGGAGCCTCGTCGTGAAACTCCGAGCCGGTTTCAGGGCAGGGCTCGCCGTAGAGTTCGCCCATGCCAGCAACGGCCGCCAGATACTCGTTGAAGTGCGGATCCATTGGAAAGCCCTCCTTGGTGGCTGCTCGAGGATCGAATCCTGACGATCCTGTGGCAATGATACGCAGCCACCCGGCGAGGGTTCGCAGCGGTCACGGTTTTTCCGTTCGGCTCAGGCAGGGTGAGTAACCGGGGAAATCCGGGCGGTTTTTGGGCTTTGTCGGAGTTTCTCCGACTGGTACCTTCCCGCCCCGCCCGAGGCCCTGTCGTCTATGTACAAACTCCTGCTCTGCTGGCGCTATCTCCGCACCCGCTGGATCGCACTGGCCAGCGTGATCAGCGTCACGCTCGGCGTGGCGACGATGATCGTCGTCAACGCCGTGATGGCCGGCTTCTCCCACGAGATGCAGACCCGGATCCACGGGATCCTGTCGGATCTCGTGTTCGAGAGCCATTCGCTCTCCGGATTTCAGGATCCCGAGTGGCACATGGCGGAAATCCGCCGGGCGGCCGGCGATGACATCGTGGGGATGACGCCCACCGTGGCCGTGCCGGCGATGCTCAACTTTCAGGTTCGGGGGCAGTGGATCACCCGCCAGGTGATGTTCATCGGCATCGATGAAACGACCCATGCGGGCGTCAGTGACTTTGGCCGCTACCTCCAGCATCCCGGCAACCGGGAGCAGCTCTCGTTCGCCCTGCGAGACGGCGGCTACGACACGATCGACAGCCAGGCCGGCGGCACGGACCCGACCCGACCCGCGCTCGAGGGCGCCGGCTGGCCCCACCGGCGGATGCGGGTGGAGCGGGAACGGCTCTGGCGGGAGAAACTGGAGGCGGACCGCGACCTGCATGCCGCTGACACCCCGGAATCAGGCGAGGGCACCGGCCCCGTGCGGCCGGTGGACCAGCAGGTTGACGCCGTGCTCGCGGCCACGGCCGGTGAAGCGGCCGCCCCGCCCAAGCCCGCCGATCCGTTTCGGCAGGCCCGACCCGAAGAGGGCACGCGGATGGATCCGGCCACCGAGCAGTTCACCGGCATCGTGCCCGGCATCGGTCTGGCGAGCTTCCGCGACACGTCAGGCATCGACCGGTTCCTCGTCCTGCCGGGCGACGACGTGAAGGTCACCTTCCCCACGGCCGGCACGCCCCCCAAAGCCGTCAGCGACAGCTTCACGATCGTCGATTTCTACGAGAGCAAGATGAGCGAGTACGACTCGAACTTCGTCTTCGTGCCGATCGCCGCGCTCCAGCGGATGCGGGGCATGATCGACCCGCAGTCGGGCCTGGCGAGCGTCAACTCGATCCAGATCAAGCTCCGGGAAGGGGCCGACCTCGATACCGTTCGCGACCGGCTGCGAAAGGCGTTTCCGGCAGACCTCTATGCCGTGGCCACCTGGCGGGACAAGCAGGGGCCGCTCCTGGCCGCCGTCGATATGGAGATGGCCGTGCTCAACATTCTGCTGTTCCTGATCATTGCGGTGGCGGGCTTCGGGATCCTGGCGATCTTCTTCATGATCGTGGTCGAGAAGACCCGCGACATCGGCATCCTCAAGTCGCTCGGGGCCCAGGCCTCCGGGATCGCAGGCATCTTTCTCGGATACGGCCTGTTCCTGGGGCTCGTCGGCGCCGGAGCCGGGCTGGCCCTGGGGCTGGCCATCGCGCTCAACATCAACACGATTCGGGCGGGCGTCGAATGGTGCACCGGCCAGCGGGTGTTCGACCCCTCGATCTACTACTTCTTCACCATCCCCACGATCGTCGATCCGCTGACCGTCGGCTGGATCGTGGCGGGCGCGGTGGGGATCGCGATCGCCTCGAGCGTGCTGCCGGCCTTGCGGGCCGCGCGGCTGCACCCCGTGGAGGCCCTGCGGCATGACTAGCGCGACCCTCGAACGAATCGTCACCCCCGCGGTCGCGTCCCGGCAGCCCTCGCTGCTAGCGGTCCGTGGCCTGGAGAAGCACTACCGCTCCGGCGACCGCACGCTCGCCGTGCTCCGCGGCGTCGATTTCGACCTCGCCCCGGCCGAGTTTGTCTCGATCGTCGGCCAGAGCGGCTCGGGCAAAAGCACGCTCTTGCACCTCGTGGGGCTGCTCGATGCGGCCGATGCGGGCAGCATCTCCCTCGGCGGCCGCCGGGTCGACGACGTGCCGGCTCGCCAGCGGGACCGGCTGCGGAACACTGAGATCGGCATGGTGTTTCAGGCCTACCACCTGCTGCCGGAACTCTCCGCCCTGGAGAATGTGCTCGCGCCCTTGATGGTGCGGCATGGCGTCTGGAGTTGGCTCAAGGTCCGCGGCGAGGCCCGGAAGCGGGCGGTCGAGCTCCTCGAGCAATTCGGCCTGGGCGAACGGCTCCACCACAAACCCCGCCACCTCTCCGGCGGCGAGATGCAGCGAGTGGCGATTGCCCGGGCCCTCGTGGGCGGCCCCCGGCTGCTCCTGGCCGACGAGCCGACGGGGAATCTCGACGCTGAAACCGGGGCCGGAATCCTGGATGTGCTCTCCGCGTTGAACCGCTCGGAGGGGCTTTCTATAGTGCTCGTCACCCACGACCCCTCGATCGCGCGGCGGGCCGACCGAATCGTGCGGCTGGCGGCCGGACGTGTCGAGACGGCCTGACCCAGCCTGGCCATTCCCCGGCCCTCGACATCCTTCCGGTGCCCTCCATGCCGCGGACCATCTTCATGAACGATTCGCTCGTGCCGGAGCACGAGGCGAAAGTGAGCGTGTTCGACCACGGTCTGCTCTACGGCGACGGGGTGTTCGAGGGGCTCCGCAGCTACTCCGGGAAGGTCTTTCGGCTCGAGGCCCACATCGACCGGCTCTACGACAGCGCCCGGGCGATCTGTCTGGCGATTCCGCTTTCCAAGCAGGCGATGGCCAAGGCCGTGAACGACACGCTCGCGGCCAACCAACTTGCCGACGGCTATGTGAGGCTCGTCGTGACCCGCGGCGCCGGGGGCCTGGGACTCGATCCGAATAAGACGAGCCATCCCCAGGTGATCGTGATCGCCGATACGATCAGCCTTTACCCGCGGGAGTTCTACGAGCAGGGCCTCCGGATCGTGACCGCCGCCACGCAGCGGACCCATTCGGCCGCCCTCTCGCCGCGGATCAAATCGCTCAACTACCTCAACAACATCATGGCCAAGCTGGAGGGCCTCCAGGCTGGCTGCGTCGAGGCCCTGATGCTCAACCACAAGGGAGAGGTGGCCGAGTGCACGGGCGACAACGTGTTCGTCGTGCGGTCGGGCCGCCTGCTCACGCCGCCCCCTGATGCCGGCATTCTCGAGGGCATCACCCGCAACGCGGTCATGGAATTGGCTGGAGCGGCCGGCATCGACTGCCGCGAGCAGACGCTCGTGCGGCACGACCTCTACACCGCCGACGAGTGCTTCCTCACCGGCACCGCTGCCGAGGTGATTCCCGTGGTGGAGATCGATGGCCGGAAGATCGGGCTGGGCGTGCCGGGCCCGATCACGCAGCGGCTCAAGGACGACTTCCACGCCCTCGTGCGGCGGTGAGCTCGACCGGCCAGACGGCGGGCCAGCGGGGCTGGCCGGCGTCTTCCAGGGCGGACAGCCGGGCGGCGATGCTCCGGGCCTCGGCAAGCGTGCGGCAGAGGGTGAAGCAGGCGCTGCCGCTGCCCGTGAGGCGGGGGGCGAGTCCGCCGGCGTGGCCGAGGTCGGCGAGCAGGCGGTCGATTTCCGGGCAGAGCGAGCGGGCCGGGGCTTCGAGCGAGTTGTGCATCAGCGGCAGGGCGGCGGGAAGGTCGCCGGTGGCGAGGGCCTGGGCCAGCCGGTCGGCCTCGCCAGCCCGCAATGGCTCGGGCGTGCAGGCTTTGTAGACGGCTGGGGTGGAGAGGCCGACCGCCGGCATGGCGATCACCGCCGCTAGGGGCACGAGATCCGGCACCGGGTCGATGACCTCGCCGCGGCCCCTGGCCACTGCCGGGCCCCCGGCGAAGAACCAGGGGATGTCGCTGCCGAGCCGAGACCCGATGGCGGCCAGTCGCTCCGTCGGCCAGTCGAGGCTCCAGGCGGCCGCCGCAAGGCGGATTGCCGCGGCTGCATCGCTCGAGCCGCCCCCCAGGCCCGCGCCAGCTGGGATCTCCTTGACGAGTTCGATCTCGAGGGCCGGCTCGATGCCGGCCTCGGCGGCCAGTGCCGTGACCGCGCGGACGACGAGATTCGTGGCGTCGGCCGGGACGTCGCAGACCAGTTGGTTACCACGGGGAGAGGCCAGGCAACCGGCCGAGCGGATCGTCAGGCTGATGCCATTCGTCTCCGATCCGGAGAGGCGGAGGGTGTCGGCCAGCGACACGCCCACCATCAGCGACTCGATCCCGTGAAACCCGTCCGCCCGCCGCTCCAGGACCGCCAGGGAGAGGTTGAGCTTGGCGGGTGCCGCGGCCGTGATCGGCTCGGAGGGCATCGGTCGGTCTAGCGCCAGTTGGCCACGAAGGCCAGCGTCAGGATCGCCAGCGTCAGTCCGATGGCCACCAGGGCCGCCAGCAGCACCGCGATGCTCCGGCCGGCCCAGAGGTCGTCCCGGATCATCTCGGTCCGATCGGAGCGGTCGAAGGAGTGGTTCCAGACGGGGAATGCCTGCTCATCGTAGACCCACTGGGTGCGGTCCTCGAAGCGTTGCTGATTCATGGGAGGCGGCGGCAAAGCGGGGTATGATTGCAGATAAAGACTGCCCGAAATCTACCCCGCGACTGGTGCTCCCGCCACCCGGATCGGCGGAAGCCCCCAGGGACCATCCCTCCCATGGCCGCGCCCGACGCCCTGCCTGTCATCGACGCCCCGACGCCATCGGTCGGGCAGCCGGCCGACGGACTGCCGCATATCCTCGATTCCGGGGCTGACCACGGTGGAGACCTGGAGCGTTTCTTGGTCGCTGCGGGCCAGCCGGCCTGGCGAGCGAAGGCCATTCGCCGCTGGCTCCACGGCCGCCGGGCCGAGTCGTTTGCCGACATGACCGACCTCCCGAAAGATCTTCGCGAGCGGCTCGCCTCGGCCTTCCGTATCTGGACGACGACGGTGGCGGCCCACAAGCAGGCCGAGGACGGCACTGAGAAGCTGCTCCTGGAACTCGCCGACGGGCAGCGGATCGAATGTGTGCTCCTGCGGGACGGGCTGCGGCGGACGGTCTGCATCAGCTCGCAGGTGGGCTGCGCCATGGGCTGTGTCTTCTGCGCCAGCGGCATCGATGGCGTGGTGCGAAACCTCACGACCGGTGAGATCGTGGAGCAACTCCTCCGACTGGCCCGGCTCCTGCCGGCCGAGGAGCGGCTCAGTCACATCGTGGTGATGGGGATGGGCGAACCGCTGGCCAACCTCGACCGGCTCCTGCCTGCGCTCGCGCTTGCTCAGGATCCCGACGGCCTCGGCATCTCACAGCGGCGGATCACGATCTCGACGGTGGGCCTGCCGCCGGCGATCGATCGGCTGACCGACCTCAATCCTGGCTATCATCTGGCCGTGTCGCTCCATGCGGCCGACGACCCGCTCCGCACCCGGCTGGTGCCCGTCAACAAGGCGATCGGCGTGGAGGCGGTGATGGCCGCCGCTGACCGCTACTGGGAAGCGTCCGGCCGGCGGCTCACGTTCGAATACGTCCTGCTCGGTGGCACGAACGACTCGGCCGACGATGCCGAGCGACTCGTCGCCCTGCTCGGCGGCCGGGCCGCGCTCGTCAACGTGATTCCCTACAACACCGTCGCCGGCATGCCGTGGCGTGAGCCTTCCCGGCAATCGCTCGAACAGTTTCTCGACATCCTCCGGGCCGCCGGCGTCAACGTGCAGGTCCGCCGTCGCAAGGGCTCGCGGATCGACGCCGCCTGCGGCCAGCTTCGCCGGCTCGAAGGGGCGACCGCCGACGCCGGCCGGGGCGTTTAGCTGACGAGACCAAGCAGCAGGACGACCGCGAGGACGATCCCGAGAATCCCGCCCAGCCAGACCGTCCAGTGAACGGTCGCCAGGCCGATCGCCGCGGGATCTTCGTGATGGGTGGCGGCGAATACCAGGCTTGCGAGGGCCAAGAGCGGCAGCCCGAAGAACAGGCCGGGCACGCGATCGGCAAAGGAAGCCAGCAGAGGAACGGCGTGAACGGCGAGCAGGCTAGAAATCATGGGTCGATCAGACTCCTTTCCAAACGCCGCAGCCAGGCCGGGGTGATCTCCGCCAGATCCCCGACCGACCGCCATTCCTGAAGACCTATGGTGTACCGGCGCTCCGTAGCGACGTCTACCGCCGCGGATTTCCACCGCCGGAGGGCGGATTTTTCTCGTCCTTGGACTCCGGGCCGGGCCGCATCGGACCGGCCAGGGCGTCGTAGATCACCAGCAGGTTTAAGAGCCCGGCGAACGTGGTGTAGAGCGTGCCGATGTCGTAGAAGCGACCCAGCCGACGGTGCCAGAGCGAAAACTGGTCGCCGGGCTGGCGGGGGTCATATCGCTGGCCGCCTGGCTGCGGCCGAAAATCGGTCGGTTCGATGTCGGGATCGGTGTCGGCCAGTCGTCGGGCATAGGCATCCGAAACGAGCTGCCCTCGAATCAGCGGCGGCACAAACCAACTGCTGCTTCCCAGAGGCTGCCGGGCTGAGCCGCTCGTGAGAGCCGATTGAACCATCGCCGGGATCGCCGCCGCGCCGATGCCGGCCTGGCCGATGAAGTGCAGCCGCCGATCGCTAGGTCGCCAGGACGAATAGACCACGCGGCCGTCACCCATCCACATCCCGGCGAGGAACACAGCCGAGAGCGG
>CAMDDJ010000110.1 GCA_945891385.1 Candidatus Kuenenia stuttgartensis
CAGCCCGAACCAGGCCGGCCCGTTCAGCCTGCTCTCCTATGACGACGCTGTGGAATGGATCGACATCGGGCTCGAGGAGATCGACGCCCGGCGGATGCCGCCGGCGCAGATCGAAAGCGACCTCGACTATCAGGGCACAAAGCCTCCGACGCCAGCGGAGATCGCCATGCTGCGGGCATGGGTGGCCGCCGGCAAGCCGGAGGGAAACCCCGCCGACGCACCCACGCTCCCGCCGCTGCCGGACTCCCCGGCCTTTCAGGAGGATCTCGGTCCCCCCGACATCGTGCTCGAGCAGCCCGAGCCGACGCAGCTCGGCTCCCACGGCAACGACGTCTACCGCAACATCGTGTTTCCGCTGAACCGGCCCGAGGATCTGCGGCTCCGCGCGATCCAGTTTCTGCCCAGCAACCGCCGGATCGTGCATCACGCCCTCACCGGCCACATGCCACGAGAGACCGCCGAGGAGGCCATCCGGAAGCACGGCGGCCGTGAGGGCTTCGATCATCCCCACGACCGCGGAAGCGGCTTCCAGGATCCCCACGGCATCGGATTCCGGGTGCCGCCTCCGCGCGACGACGGCCAGCCGCGGGCTGCCTTCATCGGCGGCTACGTGCCCGGCGTGCGGGCGGTGGTCGCCCCGGACGATGCTGCCTTTCTGATTCCGGCGGGCTGTGACATTACGGTGCAGACGCACTACGTCCGCACCGGAAAGCTGGAGACCGACTCGAGCCGGATCGGGATCTGGCTCGCCAAGCCACCGCCGCCCAAGGTGATGAACATGATCTACCTCTACGGCGAGTTCGCAGTGGTGCCAAAAGGCATCCGTGACTTCCGCGTCCGCGGCAGCTACACGCTTCCCGAGGACGCGGACATGGTTGGGGTCGTGCCGCACGCCCACCAGCTCGCCCGCTGGGTCGAGATCAAGGCCCACGTGCCGGGTAAGAAGGAGCCGCTGCTCGTCGTGCGGGTGCCGCAGTGGGACTACAACTGGCAGTCGTCCTACGAGCTGCGGAAGGCCCGCCGGTTTCCGGCCGGCACCCGGTTCGAGGCGGAGGTTTCCTACGACAACTCCGCCGCCAACCCGCGGAACCCGTTCGATCCGCCGCAGAACGTCTGGCACAACGAGTCGATTCACGACGAGATGCTGCTGCCGATGTTCACGTTCGCCTCCGAACAGCCGCTCGACCGCGAGGGTGAGTCGTTCGCCAAATTCATCTTCTGGCTCGGGCGGTCGCGGTTCCTGCGGCGGCTGGTGGACCACCATTACAAATACGTCGCCGATCCGCAGGGCAACGTCGTGCGGTCGCCCGACTACGATCCTGCCGACCACCGTTATTGACGTGTGCTCGGAAGCACCCGGGGGCCGTTGAGCAGCGTGCCGATCGCGGTGTACCGCACGCACCAGCGATAGCTCACGAGCAGAATCGCCGTGACCCCGGCCAGGATGATCAGGAACTTCACACCGGCGGGCAGCGGCCATTGCCGGACGAGCAGCTGCGCGGCCAGCACCAGCGGCACGTGGATGAGATACATCCAATACGACGCATCCGCCAGCCACGTCACCGCAGGACGGGGATGCGGGAACAGGTGGCAGAAGAGGCCGATCATGGCCAGCGACATGGTCCACGCGTAGGCGGGCTGGAGGACGGTGGCGAGCAGCCGGTCGTTCATCGTCACAAGCCCAGCCACCAGCAGCACCACGCTCGCGGGTAGGAGCAGCTTCCAGTGCCGGCCGAGCCGGGTGGCCATGCCCTCCTGCGCAAACGTGGCAACCCCGAAGAAGAAGAAGCATGCGTAGAACGCGAGCACATGGGGCTTCGGCAGGAATCCGAAAGACGTGTCGGGACCGTAGGAACCGGCCACCGACATGCCCATCACCACCTGCGGGAGGCAGGATGCCGCCGCGAGCCACCACCGCTGGCGGCCCGACGGCAGCAATCCCGTGGCGGCGAGCACCGCGAAGATGACGACGAACCAGCAGAGAAACCACAGGAACCAGAGATGGTCGAAGACGTTCGACTGGATCAGATGGAGCGTCCGGGAGCCGAACCTGAGCCGAAGCCAGTCGGAGGACACGAGCCGTGACCAGCCGAGGGCCGCGTGGTCGAGCCGACCGCTGATCGTGCCCGCGCCGTCCGTTCCTTCGGGGAGCAGATCCCGGAGCCGCTCGCGACCGCGGAGCACCTCGTCGACGCTGATCGCTCGGAGGCCGCACAGCCGGGCGAACGCCGCGGCCTCCTCGGCGGAGAGCGACATGATCGCCGCCGGTGGACGCCCAACATCGTTGGGGGCGCCGGGATCGGCTCCCGCCTCCACCAGCAGGCGTCCGGCCGCGTCTCGACCGAAGTAGGCGACGAAGTGGAGGATCGTGCTCCGGCTGCGATCGCTCTCGTTGACATCGGCACCGGCTTCGATCATCGCGGAGATGATCGCCGGCGTTCCGTCGAGCGACGCCCAGGCGAGCGGCGTGCGGCCCCAGAAGGCATCCTTGCTCGTCACCGCTCCCGGCGTGGCGAGCCTGCGGCGCACGGCGGCCTCGTCGCCGGACCGGATATCCGCGACAACGGGCTCCGGGGGGATCGACCGTTCCGCGAAGCCCCGCAGCGCGGCGTCGAGCGGCACGATCGTCGCCACCGCGATCACCAGGGGCAGAAAGATCCGCTTGAATCGCTGGTCGAGCAGGCTCGCGAGCCCACGGCGACTGAAGACGAGCATCGTGAAGTAGCCGCTGAGCAGGAAAAACAGTGGCATCCGGAAGCCATGGACGGCTACGACGAGCAGCGGCATCAGATCGCTTCGGCGCGTGTCGTGCACGGGCCAAGGCGATTCGAAGAAGCTCAAGGAGGCGTGAAGCGCGATGCCGAGGAGCATCGCGAAGCCGCGGAGGGCGTCGAGATCGGTGCGGCGCGGCGTCATGCGGCAAGCCAGCTGGGGCGGGGGGCGAACGGCGGCGAAGCGAAATGGTATCCTCTCGATCAACGAGGGCCTCGGTCTATCGGCGAGAGAGACCCGACGTCGCCCGCCCCACTCCGGCCGGAAACGAGCCGGCTCCCGATGACGCACCCACGACAACCAGGCCTTTCCGTGGTGGCCGAGGGCGTGACCGTGTCGGTGCCCGATCCCAAGGCGGGCAACGGCCGGAAAACGCTGCTCGACGACGTGAACTTCCGGATTGAGCCGGGGGAGTTCGTCTGCGTGCTCGGGCCCAGCGGGGCAGGCAAGAGCACGCTGGTGCGGGCGCTGCTCGGCGAACGGGAGATCGCCGCCGGCCGACTGCTGGTCGGCGGACACGATGTGTTTCTCGAGGCCGACGGGCTCCGGGGGGCGATCGGCTACGTGCCGCAGCGGGACGTCAATCCGCCGGCCCTGCCCGTGGAACGCGCACTCCACTACGCGTCGGAGGTCAGGCTGCCGGCCGGGGCGTCCGTCGCGGAACGACGGGCCGCGATCGATCGAGTGGTCGCGGAGGTCGACCTCGACCGCGTGCGAGACCAGCCGATCGGGAGTCTTTCGGGGGGCGAGATGAAGCGGGCGAGTCTCGCCGCCGAGATGCTCGCCGCGCCGGGCCTACTGCTGATCGATGAGGCGACCTCCAGCCTCGATCCGGCCACCGAGGCCCGCATCATGAGGCTCCTGGCCAACCGCGCCCGTGCCGGAACGACCGTGATCGCGGTCACGCACCACCTCGACAACGTCGACCAGGCCGGCAAGCTCCTGATCCTCGGCCACGGCAAGGTGGTGTGGTTCGGCTCTCGCGTGGAGGCGCTCGGTCACTTCGGGGTGCATCGGCTCGCAGACGTCTACATCGCCATCGAGGACAAGCCTCCTGGCTTCTGGTCCGCCCGTTGGCGGGAGCGGCTCGCTGAAAACCGCGCGATGGCGGAGGGCCGGCAGGCCGCCGAGTCGCCCCCCGGCGCATCCCCGGCGCGGGCGGCCGCGCTCGCGGCGGTCTCGATCCCCGGCTTCGGCCGCCAGTTCGCCACGTTTTTGTGCCGGGAACTGGAGACGGCACTCCGCGACCGAGTGGGTATCGCGATGTCCCTCCTCCTGCCACTCGCGCTCGCCGCCGTGGTGCTGGCGGGCTTCGCGGCGACGTCGTTCCAGAATCCGCTCATGCTCACCCGGTTCCTGGACCCGGGCGAGAAGGAGCTGCTCGCCGACGTGTGGGGCGAGGTGCGGGCGGCGATCGCCACCGACTCGGTCTCCGAGCAGGATGCCAGCATTCCCGGCCAGATTCGGGTGTTTCTCGAGAGCCAGCCGAAACTGCTCGCCCATCTGCGGGAGCCGTCCACCGAGCGGCTCGTCCGCGATGGCCTCACCGACACGATCCGCATCGCCCCGGATCGCGAGATCATCGACCCGGCCGGCACGTTCAAGTGGCTCTCGCTGATGAGCATCTGCATGGTGATCCTCGGGTTCGTGACCGGCTTCCGGGAGATCGTCAAGGAGCGGCCGATGCTCGACCTGGAGCGGCGGCACGGCCTGCGGTTTGTCGCCTATGTGATCGCCAAGGTCGCGGCGCTGGCCGTCGTCCTGGCGGTGCAGGTCGCGATCTTCGAGACCGCGGTCGAACTGGGCTTCCTCGTCCGCGAGGCGATGGGCGGCGAGGGCCCCGCGGAGATCTACCGGCGGAGCGGCCTCGTCTCCGGCACCTTCAACTGGCTCGCGGCCGTGGCCTGCGCGGCGATCGGCCTCGTCGTCTCGGCCTGCGTCCGCTCGACCGACAAGGGCGTGCTTGCGGTGCCGCTGTTGATCACGCCCCAGATCCTGCTCGGGGCCACGATCCTGCCGATCCGCGGGGGCGTGCTCGCCGTGCTCGCCAAGCTCTTCTCACCGCTCTACTGGGCGCATCGAGGCTGCCGCTGCGAGGGGGACGGCGTGCCCGTGTTCTGGCAGAACCTCGGCACCTACGATCCGGCCATCTGGATTCCGATCGCGGCGCTCGCCACTCAGATCACGGTGGCGACGGTCGTCACGATCCTCGTGCTCCGCTGGCAGGAGCGGGCCGTGCTGGGCCGCAACCGCCCCGTACGGTGAAGGTCGCAGACAGACAACCGGCGCGGGGTCGGCAGCGGCCGACAGCGTGGATCAGTCATTCGCCCCGGGCGACTTCAGATACGCCACCAGGAAGCGGGTGATCTCCCGCACGAGCGGCTTTGTAGCCATCGGCACTCCGCTCACCTCCTGGTTGTCGAACATCACCTGCTGCACCATGGCTGCAAACGTCAGCCGCCAGGCCACGTCGACGGTGGTCGATGGGCGGGGGTGAGCGATCTCCTTGCGGTAGCGGAGCACGAGCGACGTGAAGAGGGCGGCAAACATCGCGTTCGCCTCAATCCCCTGGGCCCGCAGGGCCTTATCGCCAGACCGGTGGAAGACGAAGAACCGGGCAGAGTTGCGGTGCGCATGCACCGTGGCCACGACCCGGGTCAGAAACACCTCGATCGCGCCGGCCAGGGTCTTCTCGCCCGCGGCCGCTGCGACCGCCGCCTGCGTGGCCTCGCCGAACCGCTCGAGAAACCGCTCGTGCATCGCCTGCAAAAGCCCGTCGCGATCGCCGAACCGGCCGTAGAAGTTGCCGATCGACCCCTCGGACCGCTTGACGACCGCATCGACCGTGAGCGCATCGGCCCCGCCCTCGGCAAACACGGCCTCGGCGGCGTCGAGCATGCGGGCCGTCGAGCGAATGCTGCGGGCCTGCTGTGGTTTACGAACCGTCTTTTTCGCGGGCATGAATCAGGGAAATCTTGCTGACAGGGCGGTCGAACGGACCAACCTAGGAAGAGTACCTTACCCAGCCGCACAAATCGCTCACAAGCGGCGGCCCCGCCGAGGTAGGCTCGGTGACTTCACGACGCTTCCGCTACCGGTCTCACCATGACGCTCCCGCCCGACTACCGCATCCGGCTCATGCAGGCGGCCGACTACGCCGCGATCAGCGAGATCTGCCGCGTGGTCTATCCGCACGACACGCCCTACACGGCCGAAGAATTGGCCGCGCACCACGCGGTGTATCCGCAGGGACAGTTCGTGGCCGAACACGCACCGACCGGGAAGGCAGTGGGCGTGCACTTCACGCTGCGGCTGCGGATGGCCGATTACCACGTCGACGACCCGTGGGACTTGCTCACGGCCCACGGCACCTTCGCGGATCACGACCCCGTCGGCCCCACGCTCTACGGTGCCGATGTGTTCGTCAGCCCCGAGCACCAGCACCACGGGCTGGCTCACGCCCTGACAGACGCCACCCGCGGCCTGGTGATGGCGGAGAACCTCTGGCGGATGGTGGGCGGCAGTCGCTTGCCCGGCTATGGAGCCGTGGCCGACGTCGTGCCCGCCGCGGAGTATGTTCGCGAGGTCGTCGATGGAAGGCGGGTCGATCCTGTGTTGTCGGCCCACCTGAAAGATGGCTGGAAGGTCGTGAAGCCGATCTTCGGCTATCTGCAACACGACCAGGAAAGCGCCAACTGGGCGGCCGTGATCCAGTGGGTGAACCCCGAGTGCCCGCCTCCGGCCGAGTTTGCCCTCGGCTGAATCGCGGCGTTCGCGCTGGTCGTGGGGGCCATGCCGTCTTGTGCTGCCGCTCGTTTCAGCACGGCTCCACACGCACGTCGCATGCCGAAAGGTCATCCGGCGTGTCGATGTCGGCAAAGACCGCGAGGTCGGCTTCCGTTCCGAAGAGGACCGCCGCGTCACAGACAGCGACCGCCTTCGGATCCGACTCGGCCACCGCAGCCACAGCTGCGCGGAGACTCCTGCGATCGGCCGCGAGCGTCGCCTCGAGCACAGCCGCCAGATCGAGTGACAACACGGAGAGCAGCGGCTGCGGCTCGCCGGCGACCAGCGGCACGAGCCAGCGGGTTCCCGGCGCCGGCTCATGATCGAGGAGCCGCCGCACAATTTCGGAGGAGAGCCGCGGCAGATCGCAGGCGACGAGCAGCGCTCGCCGCGGCACGGGCTCGCCCCGCGCTGCCACAGCGGCGAGACCGTCCCGAATCGCCGCAAGCGGCCCGCAGCCCGGTTCGCGATCGGGCACCACGTCGATCCCGTGAGGCAGTGGAGGCAGCGGCCGGCCCGCCGGAGCCACCACGATCACCCGGGCCACCTCCGCGGCCAGCACCCGACAGACCCGCCCCAGCAGGCTCTCGCCGCTGACGACCAGCGCCGCCTTCCCGCCTGGGCCCACCCGTTCGCCGAGCCGCCGCGACTGGCCTCCCGCCGGCACGATCGCCACTGTGTCATGTCGCATCGCTGTTCCCGAGAAGGGGGTGCTCTCGCTGAGCGTATACTCGACGAACCATGATCATGGATGTGCCAGTGACCAGCCAGCCCATCGACCCGCTCTTCGCCACCGCCCCCGACCGCCGCGGCACAGGCAGCGAGAAGTGGGACCGCTGGACGGACCGCGATGTGATCCCCACCTGGGTGGCCGACTTGGATTTTCGGGCGCCGGACGTGGTGCTCGAGGCGATGCGGGCCCGAGTGGATCACGGCGTCTTCGGCTACACCGATCCCCCGCCGGGCTTCGCGCCCGCCTTGTGCGAGCATCTCGCCCGGCGGCACGGCTGGCAGGTCGAGCCAGACCAGATCACGAGCACGCCCGGGGTCGTCAACGGCCTGGCGATCACCGCCCGGCTCCTGGCCGAACCCGCAAGCGGCATCATCACCTTCACGCCGGTCTATCCCCCGTTTCTCTCGCTGCCGGGCCTCGCCGGCCGCGAGTGCATCCGCGTGCCGCTGGCCCAGTCGGAAACGGCCTGGACGATCGATTGGGATGCGCTCGAGGCGGCGGTCACGCCGACGACGAAACTCTTCTGGCTCTGCCACCCCCACAATCCGACCGGCACGGTCTTCGGCCGCGATGACCTCGTCGGAATAGCCGAGTTTGCTGCCCGCCACGGGCTCACGGTGGTGAGTGACGAGATCTGGTCGGATCTCCTGCTGGACGACGACCACGGCGGCCCGCGGCACGTTCCATTCGCCAGCCTCGATCATCCCAAGGCCCGCGACGCGATCACGCTCGTCGCCCCCTCCAAGACCTGGAACCTCGCGGGCCTGGGCTGCGCTGCCGCGATCTGTCGCGACCGTGGGATCTTGAAGCAGTGGCGGGCGGCCGGCGGCGGGCTCGTGCCGATGGTCAACCCGATCGGCTACGCGGCCGCCGAAGCAGCCTGGCGGTTCGGCGACGACTGGCGGCGGCGGCTCGTGAGCGTGCTCCGCCATCATCGCGACCTCGCGGTGGCTGCTGTAGCCGGGATTCCCGGCCTCACCTGCGTTCCGCCTCAGGCCACCTACCTCGTCTGGATCGATTGCCGTGGCACAGGCGTGGCCGACGCCGAAGCCGCCTGCGTGGCCGCTGGCATCGGCCCGTCGGACGGCAAGCACTTCGCCGCTCCCGGGTTCATCCGCCTGAACACCGGCTGTCCCACGCCGCTGTTCGTGGAGATTCTCCGCCGGCTGGCTCTGGCGTTTGCGGCCTGAGCGGGTTGAGACTGATCCGTGAAACGGGCTTCCAAGCAGAGGGCAGGGCCGGCCGGCCGGACCGACGGGATCGACGCCTCACCTCACCCAGGCCCGATCGACATACCGCCAGGGGCTTCCCGCCGGCGGCGCGTCGCGAACGATCTCGGGCAGCCGTTGCTCCGTCCAGCCATCGAAGCAGATCCGCCGGGCGAACCG
>CAMDDJ010000111.1 GCA_945891385.1 Candidatus Kuenenia stuttgartensis
ACAATCTTGCGAAACTCTTCGTCGCCCAGAGCCGCTTCACCGAAGCCGAACCTCTCTACGTTCGGGCCCTGGCGATTCGCACGAAGCGGCTCGGCCCGAACCACAAGGCGACCGTTCAGTCGCGGACCGAGCTCGAAGCCATGCGGCAGACCCGCGACGGCATCGCCACGCCCGGGTAGACCCCGGAATGGTTGCCCAGCCACGAGGAAAAAGGTGCCAGCCACCAAATCTGGGCAATCGAGGCAAGATGCCCGGGCTCGCCGGCAGGCAAGGGCGTTGAGCGGCTAGGTCGGAAGCGAGCGGTGGAAGTGGACGTGCTTCCAGGCGTTGTCGATCCGCTGCCAGATGCGAGTCTCTTCGCAGGGCTTCGTCACCGGCCGGCCTGCGTCGTCGAGCGTCTGCGTGAGTCGCACATAGGCGACCAGGGCGACGGTGTCGGAGAGGAGCCTCACCTGGGGCGACGCCAGCGTGACGGTGACCGGCTTGGGGCTGCCGGGCGGCAGTTGGAAATAGAACTCGTGAAACGACAGTCCCTCGACGAGCTGGCCGCGGGCCTCAGGCTCGAAACAGGTGAGATCGTCGGCCACGAGTCGCACGTAGGCCTGCCAGTCTCCCGCCACGACGGCGGCGAGCAACTGGCGGGAGAGGTCGAGCAGTTCGGATTCGATCGCTGGAGGAGTATTCATGGTTGGCAAGAATAGGGCCACCTGCCGTGTCCATGCAAGCGAACGACGGAGCGAGCCAGCGGCTGATCCTGGCATCGGCATGATGACCGGCCGGCAGGAAGCCGGCCGCTGCGAGGCGAGGTGCACCTTGGCTGCGCCTCCGCCGAGCTCAGGCTGCCGGGGCCATGGATGGCCCGGCAGCCGTATCAACAGATCCGCGGCAGCTGTTCGCCGAGGGGCAGCGGGATCACACGGCTGCCGCCGAGGGTCGTGCGGAGGGCGACGCGGCCGGGGTGATGGGCCACCACGCGGCCGAGGGGCGTGGCCGCGCGGCCATGCTCATGGGCCTGCATCGCGGCCAGCACGTCGCCGGCGGCCGCGGCCGGCACGACGGCCAGGAGCTTGCCTTCGTTCGCCACCTGGAGCGGATCGAGGCCGAGGATCTCGCAGGCGCTCGCCACCAGGGGTGAGACAGGGATCGCGGCCTCGTCGATCTCGATGCCCACGTCCGCCAGGGCGGCGATCTCGTTGAGGCTTGTCGCGACGCCGCCGCGGGTGGGGTCGCGAAGCAGGCGGATCGCGGGGCAGGCCTCCAGCATCGCGGCCACGAGCCCGTGGAGCGGCGCGGTGTCGCTTGTGATCGCGGCCTCGAATTCAAGCCCCTCGCGGACGCTCATGATCGCCATCCCGTGATCACCCAGCGTGCCGCTCACGAGGATCGCGTCTCCGGGGACGACCTGTTTCGGCCCGAGGTCGATGCCCGGCGGCACGACTCCGATCCCCGCGGTGTTGATGTAGACGCCGTCGCCATGGCCCCGCTCGACCACCTTCGTGTCGCCGGTCACGATCGCCACGCCCGCGGCGCGGGCGGCCGCGGCCATCCGCGCGACGATGCCCACGAGGTCGGCAATTGGGAGCCCCTCTTCCAGGATGAACCCGGCCGAGAGATAGAGCGGCCGGGCTCCGCTCATCGCCAGATCATTGACCGTGCCGTGCACTGCCAGGTCGCCGATCGATCCGCCGGGAAAGACGAGCGGCCGCACGACGTAGGAATCGGTCGAGAAGGCGAGCCGACCGCCGCCGGCCAGGTGCGGAGCCAGGTCGAGCACGCTCGAATCGCCGAGCCTGTCGAGCACCGGATTGCCGAAGGCTGGCAGGAAGACATGCTCGATCAGATCCTGCGAGAGCGCCCCGCCGCCGCCGTGGCCGAGCACGATCTGCGGCCGATCCCGTAGTGGGGCCGGGCAGGTGAACTGCGAGAAATCGGGCGGGAATGGTTGGTCGGCCATCAGCGTCGCCCGGCGTTGTAGTAGGCGGCGCAGGCGCCCTCGCTCGAGACCATCGTGGCCCCCAGCGGCGTCCGCGGTGTGCACTCCCGGCCAAAGGCCGGGCACTGGTTGGGCTTGAGGGTTCCTTTGAGCACCTCTCCACTTTTGCAGAGGGGCGATTCCTCGGCCGTGATTCCACCCAAGTCGAACTTCCGCTCGGCGTCGTAGGCCGCGTAGGCGTCGGCCAGCCGCCAGCCGCTTTCCGGAATCACCCCGATTCCTCGCCAGGCCCGATCGACAGGCGTGAAGACCTCGGCGATCACCCGCTGAGCGGCCTCGTTCCCCCGCTCGTCGACCACCCGCGGATACGCGTTTTCGACCTCGTGGCGGCTGGCTTCCAGCTGGGCGACGGTGCGGCGGATGCCCTCCAGAAGATCGAGCGGCTCGAACCCGGTGACGACGATCGGCACGCGAAACTCCGCGGCGACCGGTGGATACTGCCAGGTCCCCATCACGCTGCAGACATGGCCGGCCGCAAGGAAGGCGTTCACCCGGTTGCCGGGCGACCGCATGATCGCCTGGATCGCCGGCGGCACGAGCACGTGGGAGACCAGGAGCGAGAAGTTGGTAAGTCCTTCCTGGGCGGCGAGCTTCGCCGCCATCGCGTTGGCCGGGGCGGTGGTCTCGAAGCCGATCGCCAGAAACACGACCTCGCGATCGGGCTGTGACCGGGCCAGTTTCACGGCGTCGAGCGGCGAGTAGACCACGCGGACATCGCCCCCGGCCGCCTTGACGGCGAAGAGATCCTCCCGCGAGCCGGGCACGCGGAGCATGTCGCCGAAGGAGCAGAGGATCGTGCCGGGACGGCGGGCGATCGCGAGGGCCCGGTCGATCGTCTCGAGCGGTGTCACGCAGACGGGGCAGCCGGGCCCGTGGATCAGCTCGACCTCCGGCGGCAGGAGCTGGTCGATGCCGTTGCGGATGATGGAGTGGGTCTGGCCGCCGCAGACCTCCATGATCGCCCAGGGCCGGGTGACGATCCGGCCGATCTCGGCAGCCAGCCGCCGGGCGGTGTCGGCGTCGCGGTATTCGGCCAGATGCTTCATGCTTCGGGCTCCGCCGGCAGGTCGCTTTCCCGCAGTTCGGCGAGTCCCTCCTCCAGGAGGCCGAGCTCGGCGAAGGTGCGGAGCGTTTCCCGGGCTGACGCCTCGTCGATCTTCGAAATCGCGAAGCCGACGTGCACGATCGTGTAGTCGCCCACGGCGATCTCGGGCAGGTAGGCGAGGCAGACGTCCTTGACGACACCGCCAAAGTTCACCTTCCCCATCCGCGTGCCGTTGTCATCGCGGATCGATTCGACCAGTCCCGGCACGGCGAGGCACATCGTTCAACCCTCCCAGACACGTTGCCAGATCATCGCCTCCCTATTGTACGGCCGCCCGCGGCCGACGTGGCTGGGCGGATGGTGTATGCGGCTTTCGTCCGGCAGATGATGTTTGACGACCGGGAAGCCAGCGGCACGCCGATGACCCTCGCGGTGCTGGTGCACGAAATCACAGGCGGGATTGTGGCCTCCCTCAAGGCGTCCGGCGAAACGCTGATGGCACTTTCCCGCAGATCTGGCACCCGGTCTCGCACGGCAACCCGGCTGATTTTCCCGTCCGCCCACTCGTCGGCGGCCCCATGCCGCGGGCGTGTCTTGGCTAAAGTCGTCGAAACAGCCCAGAGAAGCTCTGTCGAGACGGAAGCGGTCACCGACATCGAGTCCGCTGACATTGTCGCCACGCAGTGAGCCTTCGTGCCGGAGGTGGCGGCGTTATTCTCGGTGAGTTGCCCGTCACACGCATACTCAGGCAGAACAGCCTCGAGCGGATGGGCGAGGATGAATTCATGGCCATCCCAGCTCGCCACCATGCACTCGACAAATTCATACTGCCGAGATTCGAACTCGGCTCCCACCAACGGCCGCAATGCCGCTGCCAGCGAGTTCAGATCAATTGCGGTTGACAGCTGGAGAAAATCCGTCCGGCAAGACACGCAGTCGTCGACACTCTCCTGCTTCATCTCGTTGCCGGATATCCTCCTGCAGGGGCGATGAGAAACGTCTATTCCTTGCCCAGCGCCTCGTAGGCGATCCGAAAGGCCTTGGACTCGATCAGTTTCTCGAAGTACCGGAGCATTTCGACTTTGCCAGTCTGCCGCTCGTTCATGATGGTTCCGATGACTGCAAATGCCATCTCGTCAGCGGTGCCCTCACCGAGGAAAACCGTCCGCTCCGGGCCGGGCGGACGTCGCGGATTGCCTGCCGAGTTGTCGAACACCGCCTCAACGTGCAGCCGGGATCCCTTCTTCATCGGGTAAGGCTCTCTGGGCAGGTAGCGGTGTTGCCAGTTGAAATCCCAATTCGTGAGTTCGAGCAAAAGTTCACGATCCGGGGCATCAGGCGGCTGGTACCAGACCCGGAACTCCTTTCCCAGGCGATGCATGTGAGGGGCCATCACCCAGATGTGACAATCGCTCGTGATCTCGCGCGATCCTGTGGTCTTGAAGTTCGCGTCACCTCTCGGGATCAGCCGGAAATCAGTATCGAGGATGAATCCATGGGAGAACAGTCGGGGCGGCTCCTTGTCGAGCCAGATCCCGAGCCGGCTGGAATCATCGATCTCGGGCTTCCCCGTTCGCACGTAGTGAATCTGCAATACGATCGCCGCATCAGAGGGAACAGCCCGCCGAACACCCGGCGGAAATTCAAGCGGTCCCACCCCGGGCACCCAGCCCATGAGTTGGCCGCCGGCGTTGGCTGCATTCCGCACCGGCTGGGTCGGATCGGGCACGAACCCGAGTCCCATGCCCGATTCGTAGCCCGGGCCGTAGTCCTCGTCGCCATCCCCCTTTGGCAGCGGATTCCCCAGGCGTTTCTGTGCGGCGAGCATGAGATCGGTCCCGTCGTAGAAGACCATGCCGTGGTGAATGGCCCGGCGATTACCGGGAATGAACTCCGCCCTCTCGACATACAACTCCTCCGTGTTGTTGAGCGGGAGCACGACGGTGCGGTAGTGATCCTCGCCCACGGCGGCGAGGTGAAATGTCGCCGGCATCGTGACGACAATGTCCGGTGGCCTGGAAGCCTGCCACTCATCCTGGTTCGCGAATGCCAGCGGCGGCGGGGCATCGGCCGGATCTCCTCGCGGGCAGCCTTCGTCTACCCACCGGCCGATACGTTCGATTTCCTCAGGCTCGAGCGCCAAGTCGTTCTTGAGGGGAATCCCACCGGTCACGGGCCAGGGAGGCATCAGTCGGTCGGCGGTGTAGCTCTTGATGTCGGCCGCCCATTGCACGGCATGGTCGAATGTCACGAGTGAGAAGGGGGCTACGTCTCCCGGATGGTGACACCGCTGGCAGTGCTGCTGGAGGAGCGGTTCGATGTCACGATGAAACTCGACGCTGCCGTGCTTGATGACCGGTCTCGCGGTGAGTTCCAGCGGGCAGCCGATCGGGGTGGTTTCCTCGATGGCCACGTCTTGGCCGGCCACGACGGCGGCGATCGCATCGGCAAGATACGCGGCGTCGGCCTTGGGCTGCCGCACGAGCCGACTCGTGTACAGGTTGTTGACGAGCCCCGAGTATCGCAGCACCCGGTTGCGATCGACCACGAACACCTGTGGCGTGGTCGTCGCCCGAAAGTGCGCCGCGGCAACTTTCTCGGGATCGAAAAAAACGCGGCAGGTGATCTTCGACTCGGCGGCGAGCCGATCCACCTCAGCGGCGTTCGCCGCGTCGCAGACCACCGCGACGCAGGTCACGCCCTCCGTGCCAAAGCGGTCCACGAGGGCGTTGATCACCGGTACGGTGTTATTCGAGACCGGGCAATTGAAGTTGAGAAACGCGACAACCGTTGCCCGGTCGCTCTCAGCCGCAGACAGCGCCCATTCTTTGCCCGCCGTGTCACGGAGCCGAAGCGGAGGCACAACCCGTCCGGTTCGACTCCGTGGAACACCTACAGCCTGATCACTCTCCACTGCTTCAGCGCCGAGAACCGTTGCACAGCGGGAGAGCCCGCCGAACAAGCCCGCGAAAAATGCCACAAGCAGGAAGCCCGTCAGCAGCCCGCCGACTTCCGTAAAGATGTGGCAGGCCCCCAGAGCGCGGACGGGCAGGCGGAGGCCCTTGATCACAATGTTTTTGCAGCGGTTTTCTATTCCGCTACCTCCATGTGATACACGAACTTGAACGCCCGGCCGAGCGGCCCAATTCCCTCCGTGACCGAGTCGATCCGCAGCACGCTCAGCGTCAGGGGATCAAAGAGAAACCTCGTGGTCTTGCCGACCGTCTCGGAATTCGGCACGAGCGGGTTTTTCTTCTGGTCACGCGTGGAGGAAACTACCCAGCAGTTGGTTTCGTTGTAGATCTCCGACCCGATTACCTCGTGGTGACATGGGCCCGGCAACGTGCTCGTGACCGGTTCGGAGAGCCACTTCGTGCCGATCTCCAGGGTTCCCGGGAAGATGTAGTGCTCGGTTTCGTGATTGATTTCGTGAGGCTTGTCATCGACCTGGATCGCATCGAGCACGAGCCCGCGGTCCTCGTCTTGATGAAACAGCTCATACCGCACGGAATCCTCGTAATCCTTCTTAAACTTGTCGCGGCCCACGAAACTCGGCTTCCCTTCTTCGGCGTCGGAATGGACCGCATGGGTCTCGATCTTGAAGGCATGCTCGAACTCCCCTTCCTTGCGGGGGACGATCGACCACGTCTGCGTGAGCCTGTCGTGCCCCACAAGTTTGCCTTCGACGAAGTACAGGACATACCCGGCATACTTCACGGGATTGTGGTCGTGCACCAGCCCGATCTGATTCGAGGGCTGGCCGGAGCCTTTCGCCTCCTCTGCAGTCACGCGGCCGGCGATTGGGGCGAAGCCTAACGAGGCGACGAGGATGGCGAATACGAACTGGTGGAGCGACGGCATGGTGACGAGCCCTATGAGGGGTTGTTTCTGCAAAGCATGAAGACTCTGCCCGGTTGTACACGATCCGGAATGTGCCGAGGGACGCTTTCCGTGCATGAAATGTCCGTTTCGTGCACGGTCGTTGTCCAGAATGTCGGGAAAGCCCCGCCGCATGACGGCAGGCTGAGGAAGGACGGCTCGCTCTCCTGGGAAGGTCGCCATTGGCATCTCACCACCTCGGGCCCCAGGTTGAACCGCTGGCGTGAGACCTCGGCCGCGCTGTGCTTGCACCCGTGCATCAACGCGGCGATCTCGCCGGCCCCAACCATAAAATGGCCGTGAACAAGCTTGCGGAAGTGACATTGGCTGGTCTATTTCTCTTGGACCGGAAGCATCCACAGGTGGAGGGACAGGTGAACCAAGCAAAGGCCTATGCAGTCGATAGCAAATCCTCACCATTCGAACCGACGTCGATCGCTCGGCGCGAGCCTACCGAACGGGACGTACAGATCGAGATTCTGTTCTGTGGCATATGCCACTCCGATCTCCATACCGCGAGAGATGAGTGGAACGAGGTCATGCCCACGGTATACCCCTGCGTGCCGGGCCACGAGATCGTCGGCCGGGTGACGGCGGTTGGCTCGGAGGTGACCAAGTTTCAAGAAGGCGATACGGTCGGTGTTGGATGCCTCGTCGGTTCGGATCACACCTGCGCTCAGTGCCAAGCGGATCTTGAGCAGTATTGCCCGCATGCCGTGTTTACCTACAACTCACCCGATGCGCACGGGACGGCCCCAGTCACGTATGGCGGCTATTCAGAGAGTGTCGTTGTCGATGAGCGATTCGTGCTCAAGATCCCGGGCAATCTGGAGTTGGCCGCGACCGCGCCCCTGCTGTGCGCGGGCATTACGACCTACTCGCCGTTGAAACGGGCCGGAGTGGGCCCCGGCAAAAAGGTCGGCATCGTCGGTCTGGGCGGGCTCGGGCACATGGGTGTGAAGATCGCCAGGGCGATGGGTGCAGAGGTCGTCGTGTTTACGACATCACCGGGCAAGATCGAGGACGCCAAACGCCTGGGTGCGGACGAGGTGATTCTTTCGACGAACCCGGACGAGATGCAGCCCCACATGGGTAGTTTCGACTTCATACTTGACTGCGTGTCGGCTCAGCACGACATCAACAGGTACCTGAGCATGCTGGCGAACAACGGCGAACTCACGCTCGTCGGGGCACCAGAGAAGCCACTCGAAGTCTCGGCGTTCAGCCTGATCGGCGGGCGTAAGCGGCTTTCGGGCTCCATGATCGGCGGTATCGCCGAGACGCAGAAGATGCTCGACTTCTGCGGACAGCACGCCATCACATCTGATGTCGAGGTGATCCCGATACAGCAGGTCAATGAAGCCTACGAGCGGTTGCTGAAAGGAGACGTCAAGTATCGGTTTTCAATCGACATGGCGTCACTCAAGAGGCAGTAGCGGAAGGGGAGTGTGACTCAACCTGAGATGCTCATTGGCCGATCTCCACCGAGTCGGGCCCCACTCGGCGTTGCCAGATCATCACGCGGTTATTGCCGCTGTCGGCCACCGCCAGAAGCATGCGGTCGCCCGCGGCGTGCAGATGGATGCCGTAGGGCCAGCAGAGCGAGTCGGGGGTGACCGCACGCCAGCGGTTTTCGCCGCTCCCGTCGAAGGTGTCTTGGCCGAGCACG
>CAMDDJ010000112.1 GCA_945891385.1 Candidatus Kuenenia stuttgartensis
CGCTTCGGCCCTCCAGGCCTTCGCTCACTCCGAGGAAACTGCGCTTCGCCATCCTGGCTCCGCTGGTTTCCCAGGCCGGCTCTCGGAGCACGGGCAACCCCGACCCTGGGGATCGTGATCGAAGTGCCCAGTGCAGCCAGCTCGTCGTCCCACCCTCCCGCGGACGTCCACGGCCGCCTGGAGGTGCGGCCGGCGGCCGGATGGCCGCCGAGGTGCAGGCGGCATGGATGCCCCTGCACCGCTGAAACAGTTGCCCGTGGCCGCAGGCGTGCAGCCTGCGGAAAGCGGTCCCGAGTCGTCTTCAGCCCGTCGCCCCACCCATCCGCACACGCCGCCGCTGGTGGGCGACGGTGAGGCCGGCGATGCCCGAGGCGATCAGGAGCCAGCTGGTCGGCTCGGGGACGGCGGCCACACTGCCGAGGCCGGAGGCCGTGGGCACGGCCGGGAAGTAATTGCCTTGGCCGTAGATCGCGGCGGTGTTGATGCCGACCAAGTCGAAGACGTTCGTCACGCCGTCGTAGTTGAAGTCACCCTGGCTCCAGATGGCCGCGGTGCCCGTTCCGTACTTGCCGGCGCTGTTGATCGCCACGAGGTCGAACACGTTCACCTGGCCGCTGAGATCGACGTCGCCGGCGGCGGCGAAGGACACCTGGGCCGAGCCGTCGCCCGAGATCACGTAGCCCACTGCCCGCGTGCCACCCGAGGCGGCGGCGGTGCTCGAAGTGATGCCGTTCGTGCCGTTCCAGGCGCCGCCGTTGCGGCCGGCGATGATGTCAGCCCGGAGGTCGGCCGCGGTGATGCCGCCCGCCGCGATGTTCACCCGCCCGGCTCCGAGGTCGAGCCGTCCACCGCCCGACGTCTGCTCGACAGAGAGGCTGCCGACGGAGACGGTGACCCGGGCATTTTGTACGAGCGACATCTGCCCGCCGGCAGTGATGGCCACGGCGGGGGCTCCGGCGATCGTGCCGGCGTTGATCGCCAGCGAGGTAATGCCGGTCGTGTTGTTGACCGCCACGGCCGAGGCCGACAGCGTGCCGCCGTCCACGATCACCGCGGGCGACCGCATGGTCGTGCCCGAGGCGATCGCGAGCGTCGCGCCGGTGTCCACCGTCACCGTCGTGGCTGCCAGGGCGTTGGCATTGGCAACTTCCAGGGTGCCGACCGAGATCGTCGTCGGGCCGGCGTAGGCGTTGGCCGCGTCGAACACCACGGTGCCCGCACCGATCTTGGTTACGGAATTGGCGGCTGCGATCGTCGGGTAGCCGGCCTGGCTCTGGGTCTGCGAGCCGCTGGGCACGTTGATCACGATGTCGGTCGGCCCGGCACTCGGATTGAACAGGAGTTGCAGATCCGTCCCCGACACGCCCACGCTGAAGCCGCCAGCGCCGATGGAGTTGGAGAAGCCGCCGGTGCCGTTGCTGGCGGTGGTGACCACGGAGAAGAGCGACGGGTCGAAGCCATTGATCCCGCCGAAGCCCTGGGCGATCGTCCAGGCGTAGCTCTGGGCGGGATCGAAGTTGGCGATGTTGCCGTCGACCGTCGGCGCGATCGAGGATCGGCTCCAAAGGTTGATGACGAACGGGCTCTCGGCCGTCGCGGTGACGGTCAGGGCACCGGTCGCCGAGAGCACATCCCAATTGGTACCGGCCGTGCCGGTCGCGTCGCTGATCTCGAAGTTGTAGTTGCCGCCCGGGGCGAGCGTCGCGTCAAGCGTGGCGTTCAGGGTGCCGATGCCGGCGCCGGGCGACAGAGTCCCGCCGGCGTCGACCGTCAGTGCACCGACCGTACCCGTACCTGCCAGGGTCCCGGCGGTGAGCACCGTCGTCATGCTGCTCGTCGAGATGTTGCCGGTGAGCAGGAGTGTGCCCTGATTGACCGCCGTGCTACCGGTGTAGGTGCTCGTGTTGGTGAGCGTGAGGGTGCCGGTGCCGGTCTTGGTGAATCGAGAGGCTCCGGTCCAGTCGGTGATCCGGCCGTCGTAGGTGGAGTTCGTGTTCAGCCCGCCGACGGTCCAGTTGGTGAATCGCCCCGCCGTGTTGTTGCCCGACAGCGTGCCGAGCACGTCGCCGGTGAGTTCTCCCACCCGCTGGATCGTCTCGAGCGAACCGGTGCCAGGCGGGGCGTAATTCTGTTGCACCTCGACGTCGGCTCCCACGAAGAGTTTCGCGTTGGCGAAGGAAACGTTGTCGTTCCCCATCCGGAAATCGCCGTCGGTGCCGAAGGGGCTGGCCCGGTTGACACCGAGATTGACGGTTCCGGTGAACCCGGCCCAGTTGCCTGTGATGTCGTCGCGGACATAGGCGACGTTGTAGTTGAGGGTGCCGGCCCCGGTCACCGCTCCGGGCATCGTCACGCGGCCGCCGAGGTTGATCGTGCCGCTCTGGCCCTCGGCCACCACGATCGTGTTGGTGAGCGTGCCGTCGCTGTTGCTGTTTGTCGTGACGTTGTAGCGGTTGAGATTGAGGGTCGAGCCGTTCTCGAACGTGATCGGGCCGGTGCCGATCGCCCGGAAGCCGTTGTCCTGGCCGCCGCCGAGGGTGACAGTGCCGCCAGCCAGCGTGATGCCGCCGCTGAATGGGTCCAGCACGCTGCTATTGTTGCCATTGAGTTGCAGCGTGCCGGGGCCGGCCTTGGTCAGCCCGCCGGCACCACTGATCACGCCGTCGATCTGAAGCGTGTCCGCTTCGCCGGCCACCTCGATCGTCGAACCGCTCGAGACCGCCATGGCGCGGGTGGTCGTGAAGCCGGCGGAGGCGAGCAGCCGACCGCCGCTCATCACAATCCGAGCATTGGTCGAGGCATCGCCGAGGGCTGAGTCAGCCGCGACGCTGAGCGTTCCAGCCTGGACCGTGGTGGCACCCTGGTAGGAATTGAAGCCGCCCAGGGTGAGCGTGCCCGCCCCGGCCTTCGTCAGCCCGCCAACGCCCGTGCCGAATGAGTTGGCGTAGGTCACGTTGTTGCCGTTGGTGTCGATGGTGCCGCCATCGGTGCCGAGCGTGACGAACTTCGTGGAGATGTCTTCGGTGTTGCCGGTGGCGTAGCGGAGCGTGCCGGCATTGAGCGACAGGTTGAAGCTCGGAACCGAGCCGTTGGTGAACTGGAGCACGCCGCCGTTGATCGCCGTGTCGCCGGTGTAGGAGTTGGCACCCGAGAGCACGAGCGTGCCGCCGCTCGTCTTGGTGAGCGAACCCGTGCCAGAGACGGCGCCGGAGACAGTCATGCCTTGGGAGGTCGCAACCTCGAAGGTCGTGTTGGAGGCGAGGGCCAGCGGGGCCGAGATCGTGTGGCTGCCGTTCGACACCTGGATCGATTGGGCCGCCGAGCCGTCGCCGATCGTGAGCGTGTTGGCCCCGGCGATCGTGTACGAATTGGCGTTGTTGAACACCATCGCCCCGACGGTCTTCGGAGCGTTGAGGGTCACCGTCCGTGGGGCGGTGATCTTGGGGCCGAAATAGGCGGTGGCCGTGGCCGCGTCGGGCTCGCTCGGCGTCCAATTCGAGGCAGTGCCCCAGTTGCCGCTGGCATCGACGTTCCACTCGGCGACGAGTCCAGCCCAGTCGATCGTCATCGTGACATAACCGGCCGACTGGCCGAAGGTGTACGACTTCCCCGCCGCCGGGTTGGCGACGGTGAGCGCGGCGATGCCGCTCCCCTGGACGGAACCTGAATACTGGAAGAGGTTGTAGGTTCCGTTGGTGCTGAAAGGATCGGCTGAGGTCTGACCAAAAATGTTCAGCGAGCCACCGTTGATCGTCAGCCCGTCGGAGTTGGTGACCACCACGAGGTCGTTGTTCGACGGCCCGAAGTTCCAGGGCAGCGACGTGCCGCTCGCAAGGCTCAGGCTGCCGACCGTAAGCGTGCCGATGCCGGTCGTGCCCGGCGAGAGTGAGGCCCCGAAATCGACGGTGGCCGTGCCTGAGATCCGGCCGGTTCCACCGAGCGTGGCTCCGCTTGCCACCGAGACGTCGCCTGTGCCGGTCGCCGAGCCCGTGGCATTGGTCGCCAGGAGCGTGCCGCCGCTGACGGCGGTCGGCCCGCTGAAGGTGTTCGCCGCGGCCAGGGCGACCGAGCCGGTGCCGTTGATCGTCAGGCCGCCGGTGCTGCCCGCACCGATCGGGCTGGCAAGCGACACCGCGTTGCCGTTGGCGTTGAGAATGAGGCCCCCGGCCCCGAACGAGACACCCTTCGCGGACAGGTCGGTATTGCCGGCATCGGCCGCCTTCCAGAGGAACGTGGCGTTGTCGAACGACAGTGGCCCTGAGCCGAAGGCATCGATCGTGCTGGAGTAGCTCAGCGTGCCCGCGGTCACAGACGTGCCGCCCGAATAGGTGCTCGCCGCACCGCCGAGCGTCAATTGACCGGTGCCGATCTGCTGCACGGCGCCGGAGCCGGTGATGTTGTTCGTGACGTCGATCTGGTTGGAGCGGTTGAAGACGAGCAGGCCGTTGTTGGTGACGGTTCCGGCGCTGCCGCCCAGGCCGCCGGTCGTGTTGCCGTCGCCCACCTGGATCGTGCCCTCGTTGATCGTGGTGCCGCCGGTGTAGCCGTTGCCGTTGGTCAGGATCAGCCGGCCAGTTCCTGACTTGACCAGTTGCGTGGCCGCGCCCGAGGAGCCGTTGGTGATGCTCGCGCCGATCGTGAAGTCATTCGCGCTGTTCTGGATCACGTGGAAGGACGTGTTGGCGACGGTCGAGCGGTTCGGACGAATGAACCCGCCGCTGCCAGAATTCAGGATCCCGCCACCGCCGGAGTCGGCCGTCACGAGGATGCCGCGAGCCGTGATCGTGCGGCTGCTGGCGATCGAGAGGTTGACCGGCGAGGCCGAGCCGAATTGCAGGGCCGACGGGCTGGGTACGGCGTTCGTCGAATAGGTGAAGTCCGCGACGATATTGTTCACCTCGTTGTTGGTGAGCAGCACCGTGGTGCCATCGACGTCGACCACGGTCGAGGGCACGACCACGCCCCCGCTCACGCCCGCCCAGGCATTGAGGCCGTAGGTGGCCCAGGGATTGCCCTGGTTGTCGGTGATGATGTTGGCCGTCGTCGAGCCGAGCGTGATCGTGCCGGTGGTGCTGAACTGCACCATGCCGGCGTTGTTCGTGGGCTGGCCGGGCTTCGTCGGGATAGCCGCAGCGGTGACCGCGCGGCCGGCGGGAACCGTCCAGAGTTGCTTGCCGTTGGCGATCGTGACACCGCCGTTGAACGTGAGATCTTGGGTCGCCGCCGACAGGTCGACACCCCCGGTGCCGATCGTCAGCGGATTGCCGGCAATCGAGACGGGGCCGGCCGGGTCGACGACCTGGAGACCCAAGACCGACGCATTGGCGGAGAGCGTGACGTCGAGGTTCGCAGTCGATGAGGCGTTGAACACGGCGGAATCGGCAGCGGTGGGCACGGCCGCGTTCCAGTTCGTTTCGGTCTGCCAGACCGCGTCGGTGGCACCCGTCCAGACCTGCGTTGCGGCCGGCACGGGGGCCGCGGAGGAAAGCAGCAGGACAGCGATCGCCGCAGGGCGGCAGAATGAACGAATTCGCATGGGTATCACCCTCCCCAGGCCGGCTCGGCCGGCAAGCCACGGATCGAAACGAGCACACGTCACGGGGAAGGACGACCGACGGCTACCAGATAGGACGGCGACCGGTTTGCGACCCTCCCCAGCACGTGATTCAATCTACAGCGTCGGTCGCCGGCGGCAATGACAAATTCTTGTCAGCCCAGGCTGTGGCGCAACGAGCGCGCATGCATCGGCCCGAACGCCACGGGATTTAGCCGCAGCGAACGGCCTGGCGGACGATGCCCGCGAGCATCCGGCGAAACACCAACTCGTGGAGCGGCCAGATCGAGTACCAATAGGCGAGGCCGCCGAGGCCGCGGGGATCGAACACCGCCGTCTGGTGGATCGTCACGTCGCCGTCGCGGGGCACGACCTCGAACTCCAGCCAGCCGCGGCCGGGCAGTTTCATTTCCGCCGCGAGCCGCAGCCGCCGCGGCCGGTCACAGACATCGACCCGCCAGCAGTCAAGGGTGTCGCCGGTACCGAGCCGGTCGGGATCCCGGCGGCCACGGCCCATGCCCGGTCCGCCGACCGCCCGGTCCATCCAGCCGCGAAGCTGCCAGAGCCAATCAAATGCATACCAGCCGTGTTCGCCCCCGATCCGTTCGATGGCCGCGAAGGCCCGCTCCGGCGTCACGGCCACCACCGCATGGCGGTGATCAACCAGTCGCGAGCCCTCCGCCACGCCGCCGTAGCGATGCGGCAGATCCTCGAGGTCGGCGAAGTCGGCCCACCGCTGGCCGGCAAAGTCACGGTCTTCCTGGTCGCCCGCCTCCCGGATGGCGTCCGCGAGGCCCCGGGGAACGACGGCAAATTCCCGGCGGGCCGCGTCGCTCGTGACCACGGTCGGATTCTTGAGGCCGTCGATCAGTTTGCGGCCGACCTTCGAATACCGCGGCGTCACGAGTTTGAGCCACAGGCTCGAGAGCCTGGGCGTGAGCACAGGTACGGGGATCATCAGCCGGCGGAGGCCGCGCTGCCGGGCGTACTCCTGCATGATCGCGCCGTAGGACACCTTGTCTGGGCCGCCGATCTCGAAAATCCGAGGGCCGCCCGCCGGCAGTTCGACCGCCGCGGCGAGATAGGCCACCACGTCGGCGATCGCGATCGGCTGGGTGGGCGTGGCGAGCCAGGCCGGGCAGATCATCACCGGTAGCCGCTCCACGAGCGTGCGGACCAGATCGAAGGAGAAACTGCCAGCCCCAATGACGATCGAGGCTCGAAACTCGACCACATCGAGGCCGCTGTCCCGGAGAATCGCCCCGACCTCGTGCCGGCTGCGGAGATGAGCGGAGAGCAGGTCGTCGTCGTTGCCGAGGCCGCCTAGGTAAATGAGTCGCCTGACGCCCGCTGCCTTGGCTGCCAGGGCGAACTGCTCCGCCGCCGCCCGATCGGCCCGCTCGAAGTCCACCCCGCTCTCCATCGAGTGGACGAGCCAGTAGGCGACGTCGATCCCCGCACAAGCCCGGGCCAGATCGGTAGGATCGGTGGCGTCGCCCGCGATGACCTCCGTCTCAGGCCCCGTCTTGCCCGTCAGTTTCCCCGGCCGTCGCGCCAGACAGCGGACCCTATGGCCTCGCCGCTCGAGTTCCGGCAGCAACACTCCCCCGACATAGCCCGTCGCGCCGGTCAGGAGAACCCGGGTCATGCGTCACGTCGCCGGGCTCGAGATGGAAGGCGGTCTCATGGCGAATCGACCTCGAAGGCCCGCTCCATCAGCTTCGGGTCGCCCTCCTTCAGCCCATACAGAAACCACCTCACCCGCTGCTCGCTCGATCCGTGGGTGAAGGCATCGGGCACGACGTAGCCCTGTGACTGCTTCTGAATCCGGTCATCGCCGATCGCCGCCGCGGCGTTGACCGCCTCGCGAATGTCTTCCTCGTCGAGGATCCCGGCGTAACGAGCCATGTGGTGGGCCCAGACGCCGGCCAGGAAGTCGGCCTGCAGTTCGAGCCGCACCGACATCTTGTTGTAGTCGGCCTTCGACAGCCGGGTCTGGAGCGCCTGCACCTGGTCGGTGATGCCGAGCTGGTTTTGCACGTGGTGGCCGAACTCGTGGGCGATCACATACGCCTGGGCGAAGTCACCGGGAGCGCCGAACCGCCGCTTCAGTTCCTCGTAAAAGGTCGGGTCGATGTACACCGTCTGGTCGAGCGGGCAGTAGAAGGGACCTGCCCCGGCGTCGGCGATGCCGCACCGACTCTGCACCCGCGCCGTGAAGATGACGAGCCTGGCCGGCTTGAAGGGGCGGCCGAAGGAAGGCGGAAAGAGTTTCGCCCAGATGTCCTCGTTGTCGGCCACGATCGTGCGGAGGAACGCCCCCATCTCATCGTTGATCGGCTTCCCTGGCGCCGCCTGGCGCTGGGCCGGAGGGCCTTCAAAGAGCCGCAGCACCGGCACGAGGTCGGGAAACGCCATCGCCGCCACCATGATTGCCAGCGTCAACAGCCCACCGCCGACGACCACCTGCTGACCGACGCTTCGCCGATCCTCGACATTGCGACTCTGCCGCCTGCCTTGCCAACGCATGATGCACCGAATCTCCGAGACATGTCACGTCGACCGGCACCGCCGCCGATTCAAGTGACGATTCTAGAGGTCTTGGCCATCCCCTGCACAACCGCCGGATCGTGAACTGAATTTGCTGGGCCGAAGCGGCGTCACCTGGTGGGTCGGGATTGGCCACGCCCCGTCGCCGGACGTTCGCTCCGGGTCGCATGGAGGGGCGGAAGCGACGTCATCTGGTGGGTCAGGATTGCCCACGCCCCGTCGTCGGACGTTCGCTGGCGTGCCGTATGCAGGGGCGGAAGCGGCGTCACCTGGTGGGTCGGGATTGCCCATACCCCGTCGCCGGACGTTCGCTCCGGACATCCTGTCCTGCGCTCACTCGGAGGAAACCTTCGCTCCGCAATCCTGCTGCGCTCGGTTTCCTACGCCGGCTCGCGGGGTACGGGCAACCCCGACC
>CAMDDJ010000113.1 GCA_945891385.1 Candidatus Kuenenia stuttgartensis
GAGTGAGCAAAGCCCAGGATGGGCGGAGCGAACGACCGGCGACGGGGCATGGGTAGCCCCGACCCACGCTGGACGTCATCTGCTGCTGGAATGCCAGCTGCCAGACACCCGAGTTCCCGACGGCACATTCCGTGCCGAACAGGATTGCCTTCCATGGCCTTTTTCCACTCGGGCGACCGCAGGAAACGCCAAGGGTTTCCTTGGTCGCCAGTCGCCGCTTCCTGCGGCTCACCGGAGGGAGGCTCGGGGGTCGGCGAACGCTCGCGGAGCATCGGGGCGTATCTTCGCCCGCGACGCGACTTTTGCCGCCCCCGAGCCGGTGGAGCCTTGGCGCGGCACCGACTCGGCATTTGTGGCGTTGGGCCCGGGGGCCGTAGACTCCCCGGCGATGGCCCGTCGCTTGATTTCGGAACTGCCGCCGCAGACGCAGGTGGACCAGGTCTTCCTGGCGACCCACAAGCAGCTGCGACCCAACCGCAACGGTCAGCTCTATCTCCAGGTCGACCTCGCCGACAAGAGCGGCATGATCACGGGGCGGCTCTGGAACGCCTCCGACGCCGACTTCGCCGCCTTCGAGGATGGCGACTACGTGCGGGTGGAGGGGCATACCCAGCTCTACTCGGGATCGACCCAGATCATCATCGCGGCGATCGAGCGGGCCGACCCGGGCACGGTGGACGAGCGGGAGTTTCGCGTGCTCACCGAGGCCGATCTCGATCGGTTGTTCGCCGAGCTCCGCGGCCTGCTCGCCGGCCTGCGGCCACCGCTCGACGGCCTCGTGGCGGCGATCGTCGACGACACCGACTTGATGACCGCCCTGGCCCGCACGCCGGCCGGCGTGAAGCATCACCATGCCTACGCCGGCGGCCTGCTCGATCATGTGGTCAACCTGCTGCGGCTGGCCGACCTCGTGGCCCCGCTCTATCCCGACATGGACCGCGACCTTCTGCTTGTCGGGGTCCTGGTGCACGACATCGGCAAGACCGTGGAACTGGAGAGCGAGAAGGGCTTCTCCTACACCGACGCCGGCCAACTGCTGGGGCACGTGCTGCTCGGTCTCGAGATCGTCGACGCCAAGATCCGGGCGATCGAGGCGGCAACCGGCCGGCCGTTCGATGCCGAGACAGGCATTCGCGTGAAGCACATGATCGCCAGCCACCATGGTGCCTACGAGTTCGGTGCACCCAAGCTTCCCATGACGCTCGAGGCGGTGGCCCTCCACCATCTCGACCACCTCGACGCCAAGATGGCCGGCACGATCCAGCTCCTCAGGAACGAAGCCTCGATCGAAGGCGGCTGGACGCAGTTCCAGCAGTCGGTCGGCCGCAAGTTCTTCCGGGGACGCTCACCATGACCCGCCAGCGGCCCAAGCCGCCGAAGCCTGCCGGTCGCCGCGGCGGCGACGGTGTGATCGGCACCTTTCGGCGATCCGCCGGCGGCTATGGCTTCGTGCGGCCCGAAGGGACGCTGCCGGGCGACCGGTCGAGCGACATTCACGTGGCCGCCGCCGCCGCCCTCGACGCGGCCAACGGCGACACGGTGCGGGTGCGGCTCGCCGGCGGCCGTGATGTCCGCCGGCCGGGGCCGGCAGGCGAGATCGTCGAGGTGATCACCCGGCGGACCACCCGGTTCGTCGGCTCCTACTTCGAGAAGGCCAAGGGAGGCTGGGTGCAGGTCGATGGCACGGGCTTCACCCGGCCGATCTCGGTGGGCGATCCTGGGGCCAAGGGCGTGCACGAGGGCGACAAGGTCGTCGTCGAGGTGGTGCGGTTTCCCTCGCACCTCCGCGACGGCGAGGGCGTGGTGGTCGAGGTGCTCGGCCAGGCGGGCGACGTCGGCGTCGACACGCAGACCGTGATCCACGAATACGGTCTGCCCGGCCCCTTCCCCGAAGCCGCCCTCGACGACGCCCGGCGGCAGGCGGAGCTGTTCGACGCGACGATTCCGGCCGACCGCCGCGATCTCACCGAGCGCACGATCATCACGATCGACCCGGTCGATGCCCGCGACTTCGACGATGCGATCTCGCTCGAGCGGGTCGAGCGGGGCCACTGGCTGTTGGGCGTGCACATCGCCGACGTCTCCCACTTCGTCCGCGCGGGCTCGCCTCTCGACCAGGAGGCCCGGGCGCGGGGCACGAGCGTCTACCTGCCCGACCGCGTGATCCCGATGATCCCCGAGATCGTCTCCAACAACCTCGCCAGCCTTCAGCCCGATCGGATTCGCTACGCCAAGACCTGCTGGATCGAATTCACCGCCGACGGCGCACCGGTCCACTCGGCGGTCGAACCTTCGGCGATCCAGAGCTGCCGGCGGTTCGCCTACGAGGAGGTGGACGTCTTCCTCGCGGATCCCGCCACCCGCGCGGTCGAGATGACCGACGAGGTGCGGTCACTGCTCGGCCGGATGCGAGACCTCGCGCGAATCCTCCGGAGCCGACGGATGGCGCGTGGGGCGCTCCAGCTCGAGATGCCCGAAGTGAAGATCGACCTCGATCGCGACGGCCGGGTGACGGGCGCCCACGTGACCGAAAATACGGAGAGCCACCAGATCATCGAGGAGTTCATGCTCTCCGCCAATGAGGCGGTGGCCGGGGCCCTGGCGGCGGCCGGCGCGGGGTTTCTCCGTCGCATTCATCCGTCCCCCGACATGCGAAAGCTGCGGCAGTTGACGGAGTTTGTCACCGAACTCGGCTTCGAGGTCGACTCGCTTGAGAGCCGGTTCGAGCTCCAACGGCTGCTCGACATGGCCCGCGGCCGGCCGGAGGAGCATGCCGTGCACTACGCCGTGCTCCGCAGCCTGACGCGGGCCGCCTACGGCCCTCAGGAAGACGGCCACTACGCCCTGGCGAGCGATTGCTACTGCCACTTCACCTCGCCGATCCGTCGCTATCCCGATCTCACGATCCACCGTGCGATCGAGGCGCTCGCCCGCGGGCAGCGGCCACCGGCCGACAACCTCATCCAGCTCGGCCACGAGTGCTCCGACCTCGAGCGGCGGGCGGAGGCAGCCGAGCGGGAACTCGTGAAGCTCAAACTGCTGCTCTTCCTTTCCTCCCGGATCGGGATGGAGATGGACGCGGTGATCACGGGCGTCGAGGCGTTCGGGATCTTCGTGCAGGGCCTGGCGTTGCCCGCCGAGGGGCTCGTGCCACTCGATGCCCTGCCCGACGACACCTACCGCTACGACCGCGCGAGCCACACGCTCTCGGGCCGCCGCGCGGGCCAGAGCTACCGGCTCGGCGACCGGCTGCGAGTGGCCGTGGACCGGGTCGATCTCGACCGCCGCGAGCTCAACTTCCGGCCCGTCGATGGCCGCGTCCGCCGGAGCAAACGGCCGCCCCGGTCTCCCCGCGCTCCCGCCAAGAACAGCGGCCGTGGGCGGCCGGCCCAGCCTCGCGGCCGCCCCTCAAAAAAGAGCCGCAAGCGGCCCCGGCTGTAGGGGACTCTGGTTCCGCGGCTCGGGGGCGGTCCACGTCGCGTGGTGGCATGGACAACGGGATCCGCTGCCACGCGGAGTCCCCCGACTCACGTCGGGGGCTTGGATGAGGCGGGGGGCTACGGCGGCGTTTCCAAACCCCCGGGACGCCTCCGCCTGCGGTATCGTGGGGACCATGTCGCAATCCACACCAGCCAGCCGTCCCACCGAACCGGTTCGTGTGCTCGTGATCGAAGACGAGGAGTCGGCCCGCCGGGCGATCGGGCAGGGGCTCCGCGAGGAAGGCTTCCGGGTCGACGAGGCCGCCGACGGAGTGGCCGGTCTGGAGGCGGCGCTCGAGGCCGTCCCCGATGTCGTGCTTCTCGACCTGCGGCTGCCGAAACTCGCCGGCGAGCACGTGCTCGAAAAGCTGCGACAGGTCACCGCGGTGCCCGTGATCGTGGTCTCGGCCAAACGGCAGGAGGATGACCGCATCGAGGCCCTCAATCTCGGAGCCGACGACTACCTGGTGAAGCCGTTCGGCATCCGTGAACTCGTCGCCCGAATCCGCGCGGTCCTCCGCCGCTGCGAGGGCGAGGTGACCTCGACCGCCACGGTCGGCGACGTCACGATCGACTTTCCCTCCCGGACCGCCCGTCGGGGTGACGAAAGGGTGCCGCTTACGGCCCAGGAGTTCGCCGTGCTGGGCCTGCTGGTGCGCCGCCGCGGCCGGCTCGTCTCACGCGAACTGTTGGAGCAGGCGGTCGGCCGGCGAAAGCCGGAAACTGCCGGCACCGACTCCGCGTTAGCGGCCGAGCAGGTGAGCAATCTCATCGATGTGATCGTGCTGCGGCTGCGGAAGAAGCTCGGGCAGTCGCTGATCACCACCCGCCGCGGCCAAGGATTCATCGTCGATGCCTGACGTCGGCCGCGGCAGTTTGCGGTGGCGGTTCGCCGTCTGGTTCGGCCTGGCCTTCGTATTCGGCGCGGTCGGCCTGCGGACGCTGCACTACCAGGCCGCCTCACGGTGGCTGGCCCACGAACTCGATCTGGAACTCCGAACCCGCATGAGTGAAGTTGCCGCCGTCGAACGCGCGACGCCGGGCGACCTCGACCACCCGGGTCTGGAACTGCCAGAGGGCTTCGCCGCATCGCGCCCGGCCGAATCCCCGCCTCCTGCGGTCGCCGACGTGTTCCGCGGCCTCTCAGTCGGCCTGCCCCCGCTCGATTGGTTCGCCGGCATCTGGCAGCCCGACGGGACCCTGGTGGCCAGCCGCCGACTGCCCGAGCAGGTGGGCTGGGACCCTGCCCTGCCCCGGCGTCTTGGAGAACTCTGGACCACGCCTGACGGCCGGTTTCGCCTCGCGGCCATGAACGGCTCGAAGGGAAGCCTGCTCGTGGTTGGTACATCCCTGACCAGCCTGGCGACCGCCCGAAATCGCGCCGCCTGGTTTCAGGCCGCGACCTTCATTCTCTGGGTGCCGCTCCTGCTCGGCATCGCCTGGCTCCTCCTCGGTCGCGTGCTCGCGCCGCTTCGCGGGATCGCCGCCACCGCCCGCCGGATTCACGATGGGCACTTCGAGGAGCGGATCGATCTCGCCCAGGCCGACGCGGAATATGCCGACGTGGCCGCGACCCTCAACGCGATGCTCGACCGGCTCGATGCGATCCGGGGCTCGCAGGCCCGGTTCAATGCCGACGTCGCCCACCAACTCATGAACCCGGTGCACGGCATCCTCCTGGAGAGCGATGTCGCCACCTCCCAGCCACGACCGGCCGCCGATCTTGCCGCTGCCCTGAACCGCGTCGGAACCCTCGGCCGCCGCCTCGAAGCCCTGTGCGAGGCCCTGCTCACGTATGCGCGTTCCGCCTCCATCGATCCACGCCGCCTGCGCCGGCTCGACCTCGAGCCGATCCTGGCCGAAGCTGCCGAGCAGGTCGCCCCGCAGGCGGCGAACCGGTCGATCACGATCTCCCTCCCGACCGGCGGCGTGATGGCGCGGGGCGACGCGGAACTGCTCCGTGAGGTCTTCGCCAACCTCCTGGCCAATGCCGTGGAACACTCGGCCCCCGGCGGCAGCATCGAGGTCCGTGCCGCATCCACGTCCACCGCAGCGCAGGTCAGCGTGATCGACCACGGGCACGGTGTGTCGCCCGCTCTTGCCCCGCGGATCTTCGACCGCTTCTGGAGCGACAAGCCTGGGGGCGGCCACGGGATCGGCCTGGCGCTCTGCCGCACGATCCTCCGCAGCCACGGCGGTGACATCGTCTTCGAGACCACGCCGGGCGGCGGCGCGACCTTCGTGGCGACCCTGCCGGCTGCGGAATCGCAGGCCGGCCAAGTGTCCGGCGAAGAGCCGCGCGAGCCCGGCTGACAGGCTCGTGAAGCCGGGCTGAAGGCAGCCTGAAGCCTGCCTGAATGCCCGGTGAACGGCCGCCGGAGCCGACTCGCGGAATCCTCGGCAGTTTCCCGGTTTTCGTCTTCGGCCCGAGCCGAACTCGTCGGCGGACGTCCGGATCCGGCGATCGGATTTCACTCCGGGTCGCGTAGTCAATCCACGTAGGAATGGTTCACCGACCCGGTCGACCGGCCGACGCCGGCCCTCCGCCACTGCCGCTGAGATGCTGCCCTTCCCTCGAGAAAGCCTGATCATGAAACACCGCCATCCCATCGCTCGCTCTGCCCCGGCCCGCTCGCCGCATCGCCGCTCCGCCGCGCCGCTCACGGTCGAACGGCTCGACCCGCGGACCATGCTCTCGGCCGCCCCATGGGCCGCAGGGATCCGCGAGGTCGCTGCCTTTTCAGCCGAGGCCCTGCTCGCCGGCCTGAGTGACCGCCAGCCGGCCGCGCTCGTGGCCGTGTACGAGATCGAAGGCCGGCCCGTCGTCGAACGGACGAACCACGCCGACCGCGCCGCAGCCGCCACCGCGATCGAGCGGTTCTCGGCCGATCCGCGGCTCATCTCGCTGGAACTCGATCAGCCGGTCACGCTGCTGGCAGACCCACTGCCCCTCGGCCCGCTCCCGGCGACGGCTGATCCGCTGCGGTCGGCCCTCTGGGGATTGGATCGGCTCGGGGCGGAGGCAGCCTGGTCGGTGACGACCGGGGTCGGCGTGGATGTCGCGGTGATCGACACCGGCGTGGCCTACCACGAGGATCTGGCCGGCCTGTTCGGGCCGGGAGCCGACTTCTCCGGGGCCCGAGGCGACGGCCGCAACGACGGCCACTCCCATGGCACCCACGTGGCCGGCACGATCGCCGCCACCGTCGGCAATAACCGCGGCATCGCGGGCCTCGCACCGGGAGTCCGCATCCTGCCGGTGAAGGTGCTGGGCGATGACGGCGGGGGCTCGGCCGGCAGCGTGGCGGAAGGCATCATCTGGGCGACCGACAACGGCGCCGAGATCGTCACGATGAGCCTCGGCGGCACGAGTCCCTCCCCGGCGATGGAACTGGCCGTCTCCTACGCGGTGGAGCGGGGCGTGACGGTGATCGCGGCGGCGGGCAATGCGCGGGTGTGGGGCTCTCCGCGGTCCTATCCGTCGTCCTACGACGGAGTCATCGCCGTGGCTGCCACCGCCCCCGATGACACCGTCGCGAGATTCTCGACCGGCAACGAATGGGTCGACATCGCGGCGCCGGGCGTGGGCATCTGGTCGACCGTGCGGGGCGACGGCTACGCCGCCTACAACGGCACGAGCATGGCCACACCCCACGTGGCCGCGGTCGCGGCGCTCGTGCATGCCCGAGCCGCCGAGGTCGGGGCGAGCGTCAACGTGCCGGGGATCCTGCTCGAAACCGCCGAAGACCTGGGAACACCCGGTCGGGATGACGATTTCGGTCACGGCCTGGTCAATCCGATCGCCGCCCTCTTGGCGGTCGTCGACGAGGCGGGGCCGCCGCCGGCTGCTCCCGTGAACCTCCGGGCCGAGGCCGACTGGTGGAGCCGGGCCACCGTGACCTGGGACTTCGCCGAGCCGCCGGAGGGGATCACGGGCGTGCGGCTGGTGCATGCCAATGGCGACCCGGCCGCGCTCGTGGCCGGTCCGGGCACCTCCGCGGTCGTGACCGGGCTGGCGGCCGAGACCACCTACACGCTGTTTGCGTCCACGGTGGGCCGCACCAAGGGCTCCGAGCGGTCGATGCCGGTGACGTTCACGACCCCCGCCCGCCCAGACTTCGCCGGCGAGACGCTGGCGACCGCGAAGACTCTTCCGGCGGGCCTGGTGGTCGAGGAACTCCTCGACACAGCCGATGACGTGGACTGGTGGAGCTTCACGCTCGACACGCGGGTGGACAAGCCTGAGATCCGCCTGACGAACCTGGCCAGTGATTTCGACATTGACTTCTTCTACGAATACCGCGGCTCCCCCTCGACCTTCTGGACCGGCCGCGCCTCCGGCAGCCGGGATGAACTCAGCGGGCAGCGATGGCACTACTGGGATCCAGGCCGGTACTTCGTGAAGGTTTCCGTGAGCCGCTACGGCACATTCAGCGAGACCCAGCCCTATCGGCTCGAGATCCTCACGAACGGCCCAACGCCAACGCCAACGCCAACGCCAACGCCAACGCCAACGCCAACGCCAACGCCAACGCCAACGCCAACGCCAACGCCAACGCCAACGCCAACGCCTACGCCGACGCCTACGCCTACGCCTACGCC
>CAMDDJ010000114.1 GCA_945891385.1 Candidatus Kuenenia stuttgartensis
GTGGGCCATGAACAGCCGCCGCGGTGCCTTGACGGTGCCGGGCAGCTTCACGATCAGGTTGCCGCAGTCGCCCTTGAGCGGCGTCTTGGTGTTTGCCTTGTCAAACATGATCGCCGAGGCCGGGCAGCCGGCCGCCTTGAGCCGGGCGACGACATGCTCGGCCACGGCCTTCTCATGGCCCGACACCCCCGGGATGGCGAGCAGGTCGAGCACCGTGCGGCGGGCGGCGGCGAGATCGGGGCCGGTCTTCGGCGAGCGGGTCATGCGGAGCTCCAGCGGAGGGGGGTCTTCCAGCGAATCGCGACCGTGTTTGTGGCCCATGGAGGTCCTCGACGCAAGTCGGCGGCCAGCGAGTGGAGGCCGTTCCCGCTTGCCAACGTGAACCGGTCTCGCCGACGGCCGCGAGTCATTCACCGCGGCGGCGGGCGATGGCGGCTCGGCAGGCTGCGGCGATCCGCGGCGGGGCGTCCGCGGCGTCTGCCGGCCAGGTCTCACAGCGGAGGCAGTAATCCGGGTCGCCGTCGAGCCAGGCGGTCTTCAAACTCGCCGCCACGGCATCGTCGGCGGACACGAGCCCGTCGCTCGAGCCGATGGCGGCCCGCACGAGCCGCCGGAGGCTGGGGCGGTCGGCGGTGGCGGCCAGATCAATCGCCGAGACGTGCACCACCACCGGGGCCCCCGTCTCGACGGCCAGATCGGTCAGGATGCCGGCGTGGAGCACGAAGATCGCGTCGGGATCGAGGGCGTCGGTCGCCTCGGCGATCATCTGCCGGGCCGTCTCGCGGGCCAGGCCCAACAGCCGCGAGGGAACTCCGGCGACCGCCTGGAGAAACGCCTCGGGCGAACCCTCCCGGACCGCCGCCAGAAACGTCCGCGACGCGGCGGCCACGTCATTGAGATGGATGCCGTGCATGCCGGGCGGCTGCTCGTCGAGGCCGTGCACGCTCGAGGGACCGCAGACCGCCACCTCGCAGCCCGCGGTCGCGAGGCCGGCAGCGAGGCGGTGCACCCGCGTGTGCGGATGGTCGCAGCAGCCGTGGTCGATCAACAGGATCCGCATGCCGACCCCCTCGCCTCCATCGTGTGATCTTCCCCGGCTCGCGCGAACTGCCTAGGTCCGATCAGATCCACCCTTGCCAGCGGGCCGCTGCCAGGCAGGCGGCGGCGAAGCCGGCGGCGGCGATGTCGTCGGCCATGATCCCGAGACCGGCCGGCAGCCGCTCCAGCTGCCGCACCGGTGGCGGCTTGAGAATGTCGAAGATGCGAAACAGCACGAACGCGGCGGCGAGCACCGCCGGGCCGCGGTCGGCAAGCGGCACCGCGAGGAGCACCGCCGGCACGGCCACTGCCTCGTCGAGCACGACCGGCCCGGGATCCTTGCTACCAAGCAGGGCTGCCGCCCGCGAGCAGAGCGGGATGCCGAGCAGAAACAGCCCGACGATCAAGCCGGCTTCAATGAGCCTTGCCTCGAGCGGGCCGGCAGCGGGCAGTCGACTCGCCACCCACGCCGCGGCGGCACCGGTTGCGAGCGAGAGCGGCAGGCCGACGAGCGAGCCGAACGTACCCGGGGCGACCGGCGCCCGGCCCACGCCCCCACACGTGGCGACGAGCAGGGCCGGATCGGTCCAGGGAGTCGGTCCTTCGCGAGATGGAGCGTTCATCGGGCCACCATCCTATGGTCGAGCCGAGTATGATGCAGGACTGCCGCGGGTGAGCCCGCGGGCGGCCACCTGTGCGACCTTCCACCCTCCGCGTGCCCGATGTCCGACCTGCCCGAAACCGTCGACCCCACCGCCATCGGCCCGCTGGAGCTGGTCGAGTTTCCGCATCCCGCCCTTCGTCGGCCGACGCGGCCGCTCGTGCGGCTCGATGAGGCCGTCCGCGAGGCCGTCGCGGAGATGTTCGACATCATGTACGAGGCTCAGGGCATCGGCCTGGCCGCCAATCAGGTGGCGCTGCCCTACCGGATCTTCGTGGTGAACTGCGCCGGCGCCCGCGGCCAGGGTGAGGAGCACGTATTCATCAATCCTGTCCTCAGCCGGCCCCGGGGCACGGCCGTGCAGGAAGAAGGCTGCCTGAGCCTGCCGGGCGTGAGGATGGACGTCCGCCGGCCGGCGAAGATCGTCGTCGATGCCTGGTCGCTCGCCGGGGAGCCGATCCATCTCGATCTCGACGGCCTCTTCGCCCGCGTGGTGCAGCACGAGTTCGATCACCTCGATGGCCGGCTGTTTACCGACCGGCTCCCCGAGGCTGCTGCGCTCGAAGCCCGGCGGTCGCTCGAGAGTCTGCACGACGTGTTCGTCGGCAAGCAGTCACGGGGCGAACTGCCGGGCGACGAGGTGTTGCTCGCCGACCTCGAGCGGCTGGAAGCGGCCCGATGCCGAGCCTGACGCCGCTCAAGATCGTGGTGATGGGCACGGGGCCGTTTGCCGTGCCGATGTTTCGCGGGCTCGGCGACTCGCCCCACGAGATCGTGGCGGTCGTCACCCGGCCCGACCATGCCCCGCCGGGCCGGCGGCCGCCGCCGAATCCGATGCGGGAGGCAGCGGGGGCGGTCGGCCTGGCCGTCTTCGCTCCGGAGAGGGTCAATGCGCCGGAAGCAGTGGACCGGCTGCGGAGCTTCGGGGCCGATCTGTTCGTGGTCTGTGACTACGGCCAGTTGCTCTCGGCCGAGGTGCTGGGCATCCCACCGCTGGGCGGGATCAATCTCCACGGCTCGCTCCTGCCGCGGCACCGCGGCGCCGCGCCGATCCAGTGGGCGATCCTCGAGGGCGACCCGACGACGGGCGTGAGCGTGATCGGTATGACGGCCGCCCTCGATGCCGGCCGGGTAATCACGGCCCGCGAGCTGGTGATCGGCCCGCGCGACACGGCGGCCGACCTCGAACCGCGACTCGCCGAACTCGGCGCGGGAGCCGTGCTCGAGGCGATCGAGCGGCTGCAGGCGGCTGTGGCCACGGGGGAAGCGGCGGCGGCGGTGGGCACGCTCCAGGATGCGGCCCAGGCTACCCGTGCCCCGCGGCTGGCCAAGGCCGACGGCGTGGTCGATTGGTCGCTGCCGGCCGCGCGGATCGAGCGGATGCGACGGGCGCTGGAACCCTGGCCTCGGGCCGTGACTTTTTATGCGCGAGCCGATGGCGTGCGGCAGCGGCTGGTGCTCGCCGATGTGGCGGTGGCAGGTCACGGGGCGGAGGCGACGGTCGAGCCGGGGACCGTGCTCGCGACCGACGAGTCGCCCTCACCGGGCCGGATCGTCGTGGCCTGCGGCGGCGGCACCGCCCTGGCGATCACGCAGCTCGTCCCCGAGGGCAAGCGGCCGATGACGGCGGCTGAGTTTCTCCGGGGCAGCCCGCTGCGGCCGGGCACGCGGCTTGGATAGCGGCGGGCTACAATGCGACGCATGCCCAAACGCCTCTGGATCGAAACCGTCGGCTGCCAGATGAACGTGCTCGATAGCGAGCTCGTGGTGGCGGCGCTCCGCCGGCAGGGCTGGGACATGGCCCGCGGGCCCGCCGAGGCCGACGCCGTCTTCTACAACACTTGCTCCGTCCGGCAGCATGCCGAAGACAAGATCTACTCGGCGCTCGGCCGCGTCAGGCTCGAGAAGCAGAAGAAGCCCGACCTCGTGGTGGGCGTGCTCGGCTGCATGGCCCAGAAGGATCAGGAGCTGATCCGGAAGCGGGCCCCGTGGGTGGACCTCGTAGTGGGGCCCGGGCAGCTCCACCAGGTGCCGTCGCTCGTGGCCGACGTCTTGGCCGGTGGGGGGCCGCGGCTCGAGGTGAGTCTCGATCGCAAGGGGGCGGCCCGCGACGCGATCGCCCGCTCGTTCGAGAGCTATGATCCCGACCGCGATCCGGCGATGCGGCCCACGCCCTTCCAGGCCTTCATCCGCACCCAGACCGGCTGCGACAAGTTCTGCGCCTTCTGCGTGGTGCCCCACGTTCGCGGCCCCGAGCAGGCCCGCGACCCCGACACGATCCTGGCCGAGGCCGAGAAGCTCGTCGCTGAGGGCTGCCGCGAGATCACGCTCATCGGCCAGACGGTGAACTCCTACAAGTTTGCCAACGGCGGCAGGACGACCCGACTGGCCGACCTGCTCGTGCGACTCGACGCCGTCGCGGGACTCGACCGGATCAAGTTCGTCACGAACTACCCGCGGGACATGACCGACGACCTGATCGCGGCCGTCCGCGACCTGCCGAAGGTGAGCCACTACCTGCATGTGCCGGCCCAGCACGGCTCCGACGACGTGCTCGCCCGGATGAAGCGGGGCTACACGATCGGCGAATACATGGAGATGCTCGGCCGCATCCGCGAGGCGATCCCGCAGGCGGCGGTCACGAGCGACTTCATCGTGGGCTTCTGCGGCGAGACCGACGCCGAGTTCGAGCTCTCGCTCGATCTGGTGCGGACCGTTGGCTTCAAGAACAGCTTCATCTTCAAGTACAGCCCGCGGCCGGGCACGAAGGCCCACGAGCGGCTGCCCGACGACGTGCCCGAAGAAATAAAGAAGGAACGCAACCGGCTCCTGCTCGAGGCCCAGGCGGAGGTGAGCCTGGCGGGCAACCGCCGGTTCATCGGCACCCGGCAAGAAGTGCTCGTCGAGGGGCTCTCCACCCGCGACGAGAAACGGGAGGTCGACGTGGGGCCCGACGGCGTGGCCCAGCTGACCGGCCGCACGATGTGCGACCGGATCGTGGTCTTCGACGCGCCCATGCGGCTCGTCGGCCGGCTCGTAGACATCGACATCGACGACGCCGGTGCCTGGTCGCTCTCCGGCCGCGTGGCCGACGGGCTCGCCGACGCGGTGCCGCTCGACGAGCTTGCGCTCTCGGGTGAGTCGGCGACGCCGCTGTACGACATCGCCCTGCCGCAGGCCCCGCCCCGTTCCACGGCCCCGACGCCGGAGGCCTGACGTGCCACGGCCGTCCGCACGAGCATCGGAGCGGACCGGCGAACAGGCCGCGGCCGGCCGCGGTCCGACCGACGCGGTGGAGCAGCTGCTGGCCGATCCCGAGGTGGCCCTGGCGTGGGGCCGCCACGCGGGGCTCGCCGACCCGGCGATCGCTCCCCGGGCGCTCGTCGGACTCGCCCAGCAGGGCATCACGTTCGATCTGCTCGGCGGCATCGTCGCCCAGTTGTCGCGGCTGCTGCCGGAGTCGAGCGATCCCGACCGGGTGCTTGTGTCCCTCGAACGCTTCGTGGCCGCGGTCCGCAGTCCGCTCGCCACCGCCACACTCTTCGAGCGGGATCCCGAGAGCCTCGGAGTGTTGCTCGCGATCTTCTCGGCGAGTCCCCACCTGGCGGAGATCGTGATCGCCGATCCCGTGGCCTGGGAGGAGGTGCGGGTGGGCCGGGGCCGGCCGGAAAAGAAAGAGTCGCTCGCGGCATCGCTTGCGGCCGAGATCGGCGGCAGCACCGACCCCGACGCCGTGCTCGCCGCCCTGCGACGGTTCAAGCGGCGGCAGACCCTGCGAATCGCCTATGGCGACATCGTGGCAGGTAACCGGCTCGAGATCGTGACCGCTCAGCTTTCGCACCTGGCCGATTGCGTGGTCGAGGCGGCGCTGGCCACGGCGCTGGCCTTGGTCGAGCGGCAACGCGGCACACCCCGCGGCCCCGACGGACGTCCGGCCACGATCGCCGCGCTCGCGCTGGGCAAGCTCGGCGGTGGCGAGCTCAACTACTCGAGCGACATCGACCTCGTGTTCGTGTTCTCGGCCGACGGCCGGGTCACCGGTCAGCGACCCTGCACGAATCAGGAGTTCTTCGACCGCGTCGTGCAGGAGACGGTGCGGCTTGTCTCGACGCCGGCAGAGCAGGGGGCGGGCCACCGGGTCGATCTCCGGCTGCGGCCGCACGGATCGGCCGGCGCTCCGTCGCTCTCCCGGGAGGCGATGCTCCAGTATTTCGACAGCCAGGGGCGAACCTGGGAACGGCAGGCCTGGGTGAAGGCTCGCGGGATCGCCGGCGATGGAGCGCTCGGCGAGCGTCTGCTTTCCGACTTGGAACCCTGGGTCTACCGCCGCTGGCTCACGCGGGCCGACATCAGCGGGATCAAGGCGCTCAAACGGCGGATCGAGCGGCGGGCGATCCAGGCCGGCACCGACGACACGAACGTGAAGGAGGGCCACGGCGGTATCCGCGACGTGGAGTTCACGATCCAGTTTCTCCAATTGCTCGCCGGCGGCGAGGCGGCCGACGTCCGCACTGCGAACACGCTCGAGGCGATCCGGCGGCTGACGGCGGCTGGCAGCCTGACCGATCAGGAGCGGGAGATCCTGGAACGCACCTACACCCTGCTCCGCACCGTCGAGCATCGGCTTCAGGTGCTCTACGACCGCCAGACCCACGTCGTGCCGCGGGACGACCTCGAGGCGGCCCGGCTCGCCGCCCGCTGCGGCTACGGCACCGGCACCGAGGCCTGCGACCGGCTGCGGCGGGATCTCGCCGAGGCGACCGAGGTCAACCGGCGAATCCTCGACCACCTGCTGCACGACGCCTTCCCCGACGACGCCCCGCCGGAGCCGGAGGTCGATCTCGTGCTCGACCCCGAGCCGAGTTCCGACACCATCCGGGATGTTTTGGGCCGGCGCGGCTTTCGCGATGTTGCCGCCGCCCACCGGGCCCTTGTGTCGTTGGGCGAGGAGCGGGTGCGGTTTCTCTCGACCCGCCGCTGCCGGCATTTCCTGGCGGCGATCGCCCCGCGGCTGCTCGCCGCCGTCGGCCACACGCCCGATCCCGATGCCACGCTCACCACGCTCGGCAATGTCGCCGACTCGCTCGGGGGCAAGGGCGTGCTCTGGGAGCTCTTCAGCTTCAATCCGCCGTCGCTCGAACTGACGGTGAGGCTCTGTGCCTCGAGCCCGTTTCTCGCCCGGCTGTTGATCACCAATCCGGGCATGGTCGACGAACTGCTCGACAGCCTCCTGATCGAACGGCTGCCGAGCTTCGCCGACCTCGAGCGGGAACTCGGCGAGCTCTGCCAGGGCGCGGTCGAGGTGGCGCCGATCGTGCATGCCTTCAAGGCCTCGCAGCTGCTGCGGGTGGGCGTGCGGGACATCCTCGGCCGGCAGGACGCCGAGACGACGACGGCCGCGCTCTCGGCGATCGCCGAGGCACTCGTGCGGCGGATCGTGGCGATCGAATTTGGCAGGCTGGTCGAGCGGCTCGGTGAGCCGCGGGCGGGCGGCGACACCGCTGGCCCGCCGGTTGCCGCGGACGGTCAGCCCGCCGGCCCGGTCGTGCTGGCGATGGGGAAGTTTGGCGGCCGTGAGATGAACTACGCGAGCGACGTCGACGTGGTCTTTCTCTACGATCGCGACGGGTTGGTCGCGCCGCGGCGGCGATCGGCAGCTGGCACGACCAACGCCCACTTCTTCGGTGAGCTCGCCCAGCGGACGATGCGGACTTCGAACGAGTTCGGCCCCCAGGGCCGGCTCTACGAAATGGACTCGCGGCTGCGGCCCGCCGGCCGCAGTGGGCCGCCGGCCACCTCACTCGCCGAGTTTGCCCGCTACTTCGCCGAGGACGGGCCGGCTGCCGTCTGGGAGCGGCAGGCCCTGCTCAAGGCCCGGGTCGTCATCGGTTCACCGGCTGCGGCCGCTGAGGTGAGGCAGATCATCGAGGCGGCCACGGTGGGCCGGGCCTGGTCGGCCGCCGAGATCGAAAGCATCCGGCGGATGCGGTATCGCATGGAAGAGGGGGCGAAGCGGTCGAACCTCAAGCGGGGGCCGGGGGGCGTGGTCGACATCGAGTTCATCGTGCAGATGCTGCAACTCGTGCATGGCGGCCGGGTGCCGGCGGTGCGGTCAACCGAGACGCTCACGGGGCTCGTGGCGCTGCATGCTGCCGGAATCGTATCCGAGGAGCGGCGGCAGTTTCTCGAGCGGGCCTACCGGCTGCTGCGGTCGATCGAAGGTCGGCTGCGGCTGCTCGACGCGGCCGATCGCCACGACTTTCC
>CAMDDJ010000115.1 GCA_945891385.1 Candidatus Kuenenia stuttgartensis
GGACGGCCCGGTGAGCGGCAGCCCGACCAGTCGGGCCAGGAGAAGCCCGGCTCACAGGAACCCGGAGACCAGCAGGGCAATCAGGGCGGCGGCAACCAACAAGGGACACAGCAAGGAGAGCAGCAGGGCGGACAGGCCGGCGGCCAGCAGGGTGAGCACGAGGGGAGCGAGCGCGGGGGTCAGCAAGGCGGGCGCGACGCTGCGGCAGAGGGTGGACAACAAGGCACCGAGGCCGGCGGCGAGTCGGGAGCGGACCGGAACGCGGGTCGTGATGGGAAACAGGGTCGAGACGTTGGCGAGCGGCAGTCTGACGATCCTCGTAGCGACGGCAAGCCGGAGGGGGGCGAGCCGCGGGAGCCCGGCCAAGACGGCGCAACTCCCAGTGCTGACGAGCAGGGCCGCGCCGAAGCAAATGGGAACAAGCCTGGCGGGCCGGCAGGCGACCCGCCCGCCAAGCCCGCGGTCGCAGCGGACGGCACAAACGACGGCGAGGCCATGGAGCGAATCCTGGAGAACAGGCAGCGTGCCGCCGGCTCGGAGCAGTCTCAGCCGAACGACGACGGGCGCGACCCTGTCCCGCCGAAGAACGACGCGGGAGACAGAGACGGGCACGAGCACGACCAGGGCACGTGCAACAAAGACGGACAGCCTTGCGGCAAGCCCGGCTGCTCGACCTGCAACGGCGGCAGCGGATTGTCAGGCTCTGGTGGGGGTGCCGGTCAGGAGGGTGCCGGTCAGGAGGGTGCAGGTCAGGAGGGGGCCGGTCAGGAGGGTGCGACTCAGCCTGGGGATGCGGAAGGAGCCGCCGACGGCTCGGTTGGTACTGGCGGAGCCGCTGGTGGTGGCCGCGGCGAGCAAATGGGGGCCGAGCCGCTCGAACGACGCGAGATGGAGTGGGGAGAGCAATCGGCCGAGCAGGCGAGGAACGCCGCGAACCTCGCGATCGAGCACCTGCGGCGGTCGCTCGAGGAAGGCCGCGATGACGTGCTCCACGATCTGGGCTGGACCCGTGAACAGGCTTCGGCTTTCTTGAATCGCTGGGAGGCGATGCAGCGGATGGCCCAGAGCGAGGATCCGGGCCAACGGGGCGAGTTCGACCGCGCGGTTCGCAGCCTCGGCCTGCGGCCCGAAGGCGTGCGGCGGTCGGGCGACGTGCCGACCGACGTCCGTGGCGGGCAGGCGGAAGGTCGCCGGACGAGGCCGCCGAATGATTATCGCGAGCAGTTCAAGGCATTCATGCAGGGCACGAGCGTTCCATGAGCGACGGCGTTGAAGGGCCGCGCTATCTCGTGGCGTTCGGCCCCAAGCGGGTGCCTCACTGCTTCACCGACGTGCTGATCCTCGGCGGCGGGCTCGCCGGTCTGAGGGCGGCTCTGGCCGTCGATCCACGGCTCTCTGTCACGGTGATCACGAAAGAGGATCTCCGAACCTCGTCGAGCCAATGGGCCCAAGGGGGCATCGCCGGCGTCGTCGATCCCGAGGATCGATTCGACAACCACGTGGCCGACACGCTCACGGCGGGTGGAGGCCTCTGCCATCCCGATGTCGTCGATGCGGTCGTGCGCGAGGCTCCGGCCAGGATCGGTGAACTCATCGCCTGGGGAACCCAGTTCGATCAGAACGCCGACGGCCTTGAACTCGGCCGGGAAGGAGGCCACAGCCACCATCGGATCGTGCATGCGCTCGGCGACGCCACCGGCCGAGAGGTGATGCGGGCTGTGATCGAACGGGCCCAGCAGGCGGCGAACCTCGAGGTCTGGCCCGACACCTTCACGATCGACCTCGTCACCGATGCGGGCCGCTGCCGGGGAGCGCTCGTCTGGAACCCGGCCCACGGCAAGACGCTCGTCTGGGCACGCCGCACGATCCTGGCCACCGGCGGTGCCGGGCAGCTCTATCGCGAGTCGACCAATCCGCCCGGTGCCAGCGGTGACGGAATGGCGTTGGCCTGGCGGGCGGGGGCGGAATTGCGGGACATGGAGTTCATGCAGTTTCATCCGACCGTGCTCTACATCGCGGGGGGTGCCCGAAGCCTGATCACGGAGGCCGTGCGAGGCGCAGGCGCGCATCTGGTGGATCGGGAAGGCCGACGGTTCATGCCCGAGTTCGACGAGCGGGCTGAACTCGCGCCCCGCGACGTCGTCTCGCGGGCGATTACCGTCGTGATGCAGCGGACCCGGCACGCCAACGTCTACCTCGATCTCTCGCATCTCGATCCGGCGATGGTGCACCAGAAATTCCCCGGCATGGCGGAACTCTGCCGGACGTTCGGGCTCGATCTGGCCCGGGATCGGATTCCGGTGCGTCCGGGGGCGCACTACATGATCGGCGGGGTGACGGTGGATGCAACGGGCCGAACGAGACTGCCCGGTCTGTTCGCGGCGGGCGAGGTGACATCGAGCGGACTGCACGGCGCGAATCGCCTGGCCAGCAACAGCCTTCTCGAGGGGCTCGTCTACGGTGCCCGGGCGGGCGCGGCCGCGGCGGCTGAAATCCTGGCGGAGGGGCCGGACGGCGAGCGATTCTGTGCGCCGGCGATTGCCAATCCAAGGACCGACGAGCCACGCGGCGAAGATGCGCTCGACCTGGCCGACATCCGCAATTCGCTCCGGGCCCTGATGTGGCGGCAGGTGGGGGTGGAGCGAACCGGCCTGTCGCTCCGCGAGGCCCTCGAGGCGGTCGAGGGCTGGTGCCGCTACGTGCTCCCGCGGCAGTTCGCCGACCCGCAGGGGTGGCAGCTCCAGAACATGCTCCAAGTGGCCCGCCTGATGATCGCGGCAGCGATCGAGCGGGAGGAGACCCGGGGCGTCCATCACCGGGGGGACCACCCGATGGCCCGTCCGGAGTGGGTGGCCCACGTGGCCTGGCAGCGGGGAGTCCCCGGCCCGCTCGTCCGTCCGCTCCCGCTGCCCTGAGGCGTCGCGGGGTAACGGGGATTGCCGCTTCCGGCCGATCCGGAAACAATGGTGGTGTTTGTTCCGTCACGCCCCGCACCCCAGCGAGACTCCATGACCGATTCCGGCAAGGACTCCGCCTTCGAGGCGATGATCGAGGCCGATGGCCTCTCGAAGTTCTACGGCGAATTCATTGCCATTCAGGACATCTCGTTCCGCATCCCGCGGGGAGAGATCGTCGCGTTTCTCGGGCCCAACGGTGCGGGCAAGAGCACGACGATGAAGATCCTGACCGGCTACCTGGCCCCATCGGAAGGCCGGGCCCTGATCGCCGGCCACGACATGGCGACCGACCGGTTGGCCGGCGCCGAGCGGCTGGGCTATCTGCCGGAGAACGGCCCGCTCTATCCCGACATGACTCCCCGAAGCCTGCTCGAGTTCTTTGCCGACGCTCGAGGGCTGACTGGCAGCCGCAAGCGGGAGCGTGTTGAGGCCGTGGTGAAGCAGTGCGAGCTTGGGAGCGTGATCGGCAAGGCGATCGGCAAGCTCTCCAAGGGCTATCGCCAGCGGGTTGGCATGGCGCAGGTGCTGCTCCACGAGCCCGATGTCTTGATCCTGGACGAGCCGACCAGCGGTCTCGACCCGAATCAGATCCGGGAGATGCGGGAGACGATCCGGCGGCTCGGCGAGCGGAAGACGATTCTGCTCTCGACCCACATCTTGCAGGAGGTGGAGGCGTTGGCCGACCGGGTGATTCTGATCTCCGACGGGCGGCTCCGGTTCGACGGCAGCCCGGCCGATCTGCGGCGAGATGGCCGCAGCCTCGACGACCGGTTCCACGAACTCACCCGGTCGACGTGAACGAGGTGCGGTCGGCGGATGCCCGGGGCCGGATCCCGGCGATAGCGTTCAAGTTTTCGTTTTTTGGCTCGGTTTTCTGGTCGAGGAACTCACACCGATGAAGTGGCACGTTCTGGACGCGGTGTTCAAGCGGAATTTCGTCGCCTATTTCTCGAATCCCACGGGCTACGTTTTCATCTGCGTGTTCGTGCTGCTCGGGTCGCTGGCGGCATTTTGGCCGCCGGAATTCTTCAACGCGAATCTTGCGAACCTCGACCAACTCAACCGCTATTTGCCCTCGATTCTGCTCGTGTTCGTGCCGGCGATCACGATGAGCGTCTGGGCCGACGAACGGCGGCAGGGCACTGATGAACTCCTGCTGACGATTCCGGCGAGCGACTGGGAGGTCGTGTTCGGCAAATACCTGGCCACGGTCGGGATCTTCACCGTGGCCCTCCTGTTCTCCTGCTTCTGCAATCTGATCATCTTGCTGAGCTGGGGAACCCCCGACGCCGGACTTTTTCTCGCCAACTACCTGGGCTACTGGTTCACGGGATTGGCCATGCTCGCCATCGGCATGGTGGCCAGCTTTCTCACGAGCAACCTCACGGTAGGCTTCATTCTGGGCGTCCTCTTCAATGCACCGCTCGCGCTCGCCGACCGGGCGAGTGCCGTCATGGCGCCGGGGCCGGCGGCCTGGGTCAAGTCATGGAGCCTGGCCGAACACTTCGCCGATTTCGGCCGGGGGATCGTCAGCCTGTCGTCGATCGCCTACTTCCTCGGGATCACGGCCGTCTGTCTCTACCTGGCGATGGTGCTGATCGGTCGCCGGCATTGGGCTGGCCGTCGGGATGGGGCCGGGCTCGGGCTGCACTACCTCGCCCGCGCCGCTGGCCTTGCGGCCGGGGCGGCAGGTCTGGCGCTCGTCTGTCGAACGGTGGATGTGCGGGCCGATTTGTCGGCCGAGCGGATCAGTTCGCTGGCCCCGCAAACCCGCCAGCTGCTCGCGGCCCTGGAAACGGATCGGCCGGTTTCCGTGAAGGCCTACGTGAGTCCCACGGTGCCCGAGGACTACACCCAGACCCGGCTCAATCTGCTCAATGCCTTGCGGCAGGTGGAGCGGCTCGGCCGGGGCCGGGTGGCGGTCGAGGTGATTCCGACCGAGCCCAAGACGGAGGCCGCGGCCCTTGCCTCCCAGCAGTTCGGAATCGAGCCGGTCACGGTGCTCTCCCGGGTTCGCGGGGCCTATCGCGAGGAGGAGATCTTCCTCGGCTGCGCCTTCGTCAGTGGGTTGGAGAAAGTGGTCGTTCCCTTCTTCGATAAGGGCACGCCCGTCGAATACGAGGTGATCCGTTCCGTCTGCACCGCGGCCCAGCAGCAGCGGCGGAAGCGGCTCGGGCTGCTCACGACCGACGCGGAACTGTTCGGAGGATTCGACATGATGAGCGGCCAGGGTCGTCCTCGGCAGCCGCTCGTCGATGAGCTTGAGAAGCAGTATGAGGTGGTGCAGGTCGATGCCACGGCCCCGATCACAGAGACATTCGACGTGCTGCTCGCCGTGCAGCCGTCGTCGCTGGGGCCGGAGCAGATGGTTCACTTCGTGGACGCCGTCAAGACTGGGCAGCCCGTGGCGATCTTCGAGGATCCGCTGCCGGTGCTGATGCAGGGGGTGCCGGGCACCTCGCAGCCGCGGCGTGGGCCGGGAGGACCGATGGCGATGTTCGGTCAGCAGGGCCAGCCCAAGGGCGACTTGAATCTGCTCTGGGAGGCGGTCGGCACGCGGCTGGAGGCCGTCGGTGGCCGCCCTGCGATGGGGCAGATGGGCACCTCGCCCTCGATCGTCTATCAGGACTACAACCCCCACCTGAAACTCGAACTGCCGGCCGAATTCGTGTTCATCGATGCCAACCTCGAAGGGGCCGAGCCTGGTTTCAATCAGCAGATCCCGGCCACGGCGGGCCTGCAGGAGGTCTTGTTTCCCTTTCCCGGTGGACTCGACAAGATCGATGGGGCCGACGTGACCTGGACCCCGCTGGTTCGGACCGTGGCCGATCGTTCGGGCACGATCGAGGTGGATGAGGTCGAGCGGTTGCTGGGCCGCGGCGACATGCGGCAGCTCCAGATCTTCGAGCGTCGGGCGGAAAAGTCGCTCGTGCTCGCCGTGCTCGTGGAAGGAACCAAGGACAAGCAGCCCGAGACGGCTGCCACCGCTGGAGGCGATCAGGAGCAGGCTGCAGCCGCCAAGCCGGTGCGGGCCGTGATCGTGGCCGACATCGACCTGCTCGATGGGAGGATCTTCGGTCTTCGCACCCGGCCCGACGAGGTGTTCGGACTCGATTTCGACAATGTGGAATTCGCCCTCAACGTGCTCGATTCACTGGCTGGCGACGACCGGTTCGTGGAGATCCGCAAGCGGAAACCCAAACATCGCACGCTCGAGCGGATCGAAGATGCCGTAGCCGACGCTCGGGCGGAAGCGGAAGGGAAGCGGGCTTCCTTCATCGCCGAGTTCGACGAGGCGGAGCGGACTGCGAACGAGGCGATGAAGAAGGAGATCGGGGCCTTCGAGGACAAGATCAAGAAGATGGAGGAGCAGGGCGGGGGGGATCGGCAGGCGGCCATGCAGGCGATCCAGCAGTTGGCCAGCAGCCAGCGGCTCGCGCAGCGGAAGCTCGACACCAAAATCGAGCAATTGCGGCGGCGGCGAGATGCCGAGGTCGAATCGGTGGAGCGGCAACTCGACGCCACGATCCGGCGCGAGCAGGACCGTCAGAAGTGGCTGGCAGTGCTCTTGCCTCCGATTCCACCGCTGGTGGTGGCCTTCTTCGTGTTTTTCCGCCGGCGCGCCCAGGAGCGCGAAGGCGTGGCATCATCGAGACTCAGGTGAAGGAGGGCGTGGGATGAGTGCGGATCGAACGGATAGCGGTCGAAAGCCCGCCGGCGGCATGTCGGCGATGGGCCGAACCACGGCGTTTCTGGCCGGTGGGGTTGCGCTGCTCGCCATGGGCGCGTGGCTGCAGGTGCAGCCGAAGCTTCGCTACCGTGAGCCGGTTGCGGAGGCGACGGCTGCGAAGGTCTTGTTCCCCGAGTTGTCCGATGCCTCCAAGGCCGCCAGCCTGGAGATCGTGTCCTTCGACGAGGACACCGCCACGCTCATCCCCTTCAAGGTCGTGAAGGCAGGGGGTGTCTGGGTGCTGCCGGCCCAGCAGAACTACCCGGCCGATGCCAAGGACCAGCTTGCGGCCGCGGCCACGGAGTTGATCGATCGGGCGATCCTCGACGTGGTGAGCACGTCTCCTGGTGATCACGAAATCTACGGCGTGATTGAGCCCGATGCCGAGAAGGTCGAGGTCGGCGCGACGGGGGTCGGTCAGTTGGTGGAAATTCGTGACGCCTCCGGCAACAAGCTTGCCCGGCTGATCGTAGGCAAGGAAGACAAGCGGCCCGGCGGAGCGGCGGCCGGTGGCCGCGCGCTGCGGTTCGTGCGGAAGGCTGGTCAGGATCCCGTCTACCGGGTGGAGATCGACACCTCGAAATTCACCACGAAGTTCGACGACTGGATCGAGAAAGACCTCCTGAAACTCTCTCCCTGGGACATCCGCCGGCTCACGGTCGACGACTCGACCTGTTCGTTCGAGGTCGATCCCGGGAGCGGCGGGCTGGCTGTTTCTCAGGATCGCAGGAGCCTGATCGAACTGGCCTACGACGATCGTGAGGCGAAGTGGTCTCTGGTCACGTTGCAGGAATTCTCCCCCAAGGGCGAAGCCGAGGAGAAGTCGCTCGGCGAGGGAGAGGAACTGGCAAGCACCAAGCTCAACGATCTGCGGAATGCCCTCGGTGACCTCACGATTGTCGACGTGGTGCGGAAGCCGACCGGCCTGAGCGCCGATCTCAAAGCCGAGTCGGCCTTCACAGGCGACCAGGAGGCCGTCCTCTCGCTGGCCCAGCGGGGCTTCTTCCCGTTTCAGTCGGGCGAGGTGCTGTCGTCGAGCGGCGAGGAGAATTACAAGTGATACCTCACTCATCTCTTACCCCCTTAACTTGGTGGCTCCGCCACCAGGTATCGATCCTGGACCCTGAGCTTCAAAGGCTCATGTGCTAGCCACTACACAATGGCGGAACCTGAATTATCCCTTAT
>CAMDDJ010000116.1 GCA_945891385.1 Candidatus Kuenenia stuttgartensis
TGGGGCGGCGGGAACAGCTTCCAAAAGTTTCTGACGAACATCGAGGACGAGAGCCTGGCGGGGCTCTCCGAGAACGACCGACTGGCGCTCGAGGCGACGGGTGTGCGGGAGCCCTACGTTCCCCCACCGCTGCCGAAGCCTCAGGGGCCGGGGCGGACCTGGTCGGTCGCCGAGGTCATGGCTGCCGCCGAACAGGGGCTCGCTCCGGGCACCCGTAACTTCGCCAAGGGCAAGCAGGCGTTCGCCGCGGCCCGGTGCATCGTCTGCCATCGGTTCGACGGTGACGGCGGGGCGACCGGCCCCGACCTGACGCAGGCCGGCGGCCGATTTCAGGTGAAGGACATGGTCGAGGCGATCGTGGAGCCGAGCCGCGCGGTCTCGGACCAATACCGTGCGAGCATTCTTGAACTCACGGACGGCAAGGTTCTGACGGGCCGGATCGTGGCCGAAGCTGCCGAGTCGGTGACGGTCGTGGTGGACCCAGAAAACGCCACCAAGTGCGTTGAACTGGCCCGCGGCGACATCGAAGCGATCACGGCATCCCCCACCTCGCTGATGCCCGCCGGCCTCCTCGATCAGCTCAACGAGGAAGAGGTGCTGGACCTGCTGGCATACACCCTCTCCCGAGGCAAAAAGAAAGACCCCCGGTTCCGCCGCGCCCGGTAGGGCATCTTCGACTGCAGGCGGGGGAGTGGAGCGGCTTGTGCCAAGCGTCGCCCCGGCAAGCTGGGTGATTTGCGGGGGCAAAGTCTGGCGTTGACCCTCAGGGAGGGCAGTCATAGATTGCGCCGGTCACCGTTTGTTGCCTTGCTTTCGCCCGCTCTTGGCCGGTTCCGATCCTCGCCCTTGGCTCGAACCATGCAGTCCCAATCCCCGAATCGCGATGACGTCAAAGAGCGGGTTCGCGACGCGATCGACATTGTCGATCTCGTCGGCTCCTACGTCTCGCTGCGGCGGGCGGGTCGCGGCTTCACGGGCCTCTGTCCGTGGCACGAAGATGCGCGGCCGAGCCTTCAGGTGAACCCGGAGCGGCAGACCTTCCGCTGCTGGGTCTGCGACGTCGGCGGCGACGTCTTCAACTTCATGATGCGGATCGAAAAGCTCGAGTTTCGCGAGGCGCTCGAGCAGCTGGCCGATCGCGCCGGAATCGAACTGCCGCGGGGCCGGGGCGGCTTGGGGGGCGACGAACGGGCCCAGCTGGGCCGTGTGCTCGACTGGGCGGCGGCTCGGTTTCGCGAGTGCCTCGTCCACCTTCCCGACGCCGCGGCCGCCCGCGATTATGTGGCTGGCCGGGGACTTACGCCCGAGACGCTTGGCAGGTTCGAGGTCGGCTTCGCGCCAGAATCGTGGGATTGGCTCCTGCGGCAGGCGGCTGCGGCAGGCATCGCCACGAGCCTGCTGGAGAAGACGGGGCTCGCGGTGCCCCGCAACGATCGGCCCGGCCACTACGACCGGTTCCGCGGCCGCGTCATCTTTCCGATTCGGGATCCGTTGGGACGATGCATCGCGTTCGGCGGCCGGGTGCTCCCCGGCGGCCGGCCCGACATGGCCAAGTACATCAATTCGCCGGAGACACCGCTCTTCTCCAAGAGTTCCACACTCTACGGGCTCGACTCCGCCCGTGAGGCGATGGCCCACTCCCGCCGGGCGGTCGTGGTCGAGGGCTACACCGACTGTCTGGCCGCCCGGCAGGCCGGCTGCGGCGACGTGGTGGCCGTGCTCGGCACCGCCCTTGGGGAACGACACGCGAAACTGCTCCGTCGGTATGCCGACCGAGTAGTGCTCGTTCTCGACGGCGACGACGCCGGCCGGCGGCGGGCCAACGAGATCCTTGGAGTGCTGCTGGCCGAGCCGATCGATCTCCGGATCGCCCGGCTGCCATCCGGGGTCGATCCCTGCGACTTCATCTTGGGTGAGGGCGGGGCGGCCTTCGAGGAGATTCTGGCGGCCGCCATCGACCCGCTCGACTACCGGATGGACGAGGCCTTGGCCTCGCTGCCAGCCGACGCGGGCGACGACGCTGCCCTGAACGCGGTCGAGAGCGTGCTCGCCGCCCTCTCCGCCGCCCGCTCCGGATCGTCGCTCTCGCCCTCGGAACACCGGCTCCGCGAGGATCAGGTGCTCGGTCGATTGGCCCGCCGGTTCGGGCTTTCCCGCGGGGTGCTGCTCGAGCGGCTGCAGGCGCTCCGGGGCCGGGGCCGGGGTGGGGCCGAACCCGAGCTCATTCCGGATGAGTCAGCGGGCATGCCGCGGCTGCCTGCCTGGGATCGGGAGGTGCTCGAGGTGCTCGTCGGGGTGCCGGAGGGCGTCGGCCTCGTCGTGCGGGAGGTGCAACCGAACGACCTTGGCAGCCAGGAAGGCCGGACGGTCATGGAGGCCGCCTGCCGGCTGCACGCCGAGGGCCGCCCCGTCGGACTTTCAGGTCTGCTGATGGCCTTGCCCGATCCGCGGATCCAGAGTCTGCTGGTGGCCGTGGACGAAACCAACGCATCCCGTGGCCCTCTCGACCCAACGGAGCGGCTCGGCCATCTGGCCGACGCCCTGCGGCGGCGGGCCGCCGGCCGCGTGGCGCACGCGAGCGCCCGCGCACTCAAGACAACTCGGCTCGATTCCCGCGCCGAGGCGGAACTTTTGGAACAGCTCGTCGCCCAGCGGCGAGCGGCTCAGGGCATGTCCGAACCCAAGGATGGGTGAGGGTGCCCGACTCGTCGTTGCAGTCGGTCCGACGGATGCTCCTCCGTTGGACCGGGGGGCGGCGCGCGAGTGACGATGGTATGGTGAAGGAGAACCCCAGATGAATCGTTTCGTGCAACCCTCCCACGACCCTTCCGCCGCGGCCCACTTCGCTCCCGTGGCGAACGATGGCGCTCTGTCGCCTCCGGGGCCAGCGGGCGACGGCGATCTCGGCCGGCTCGTGGCCCTGGGCACGTCGCTCGGCTATCTCACGTTCGACCAGGTCAACGAGTATTTGCCCGACGAGGCAGTCGACCCGGAAAAGATCGACGCCCTGCTCGTCGCCCTCGAGGAAAAGGGGATCGAACTGGTCGACGCTCCGCCGGAGCCGGCGACGCCGGAGCCGGCCACGCCCGCCCGGCCCCGGCGGGATGAGGCGATCACCACGCCTCCGTCCAACGCGGGGAACGACCCGATCCGGATGTATCTCGCCCAGATGGCGGAGATTCCGCTGTTGACCCGCCGTGAGGAGATCTCGCTCGCCAAGCGGATCGAGGTGACGCGGAAGCGGTTTCGCCGGGCCGTGCTCGGGTGCGCCTACTCGCTGCAGGCTACGGTCGACACGCTCCGCAAGGTGCACGAGGGCCACCTGCCCTTCGATCGCACGATCAAGGTGTCGCTCACCGAGCGACTCACCAAGGAGCAGATCCAGGCCCGAATGCCGCACAACCTCCCGACGCTCGACCGGCTACTTGCCGAGAGCCGTGAGGCCTTTCGGCAACTCATCAGCCAACGGACCGTCCCGGCCGAGGCCCGGGTTGCCCGGGAGAAGTTCCGCCGCCACCGTGCGAAACTGCTCGTGTTGGTCGAGGAACTCAGCCTCCGCACCAGGCGGGTGCAGCCCCTCGTCAAGATCCTCCGTGGCATGTCGGCTCGGATGGATGCCCTCCAGCGGGACCTGAGGGCGATGAAGGCGGGCGAACGGAGTTGCGACGATCGGGCCGACATGCGGAAGGAACTGCGGGACCTGATGCTGACCACCCTCGAAAGCCCGCGGTCGCTGCGGGAGCGGGTGGGAACTCTCGACAAGCTCCGTGAGGAGTACGAGGCTGCCAAGCGGAACCTCTCGGCCTCCAACCTCCGGCTCGTCGTGTCGATCGCGAAGAAGTACCGCAACCGTGGCCTTTCGTTTCTCGACCTGATCCAGGAGGGGAACACGGGTTTGATGCGGGCCGTCGACAAGTACGAGTATCGACGGGGCTTCAAGTTTTCGACCTATGCCACCTGGTGGATCCGGCAGGCGATCACTCGCGCGATCGCGGATCAGGCTCGGACCATCCGAATTCCGGTGCACATGATCGACGTGCTTTCGAAGCTGCGAACGACGGCCAAGAAGCTGCTCCACGAGCTCGGCCGCGAGCCGAACGCAGAGGAGATCGCAGCCGCGGCGGACGTGCCGCTCGAGGAGGCCCGCCGCGTGATGGACATGGGGCGGCAGCCGATGAGCCTCGACCGGCCAGTGGGTGAGAGCGAAGATGCAAGTTTCAGTGAGTTCGTTGAGGATGTCGGCGTGGCCAGCCCGGCCCAGTCCACGACCCATGGCCTTCTGCGAGACAAGATCGACTCGCTCCTCAAGACTCTCACCTACCGGGAGCGGGAGATCATCCGGCTCCGATACGGCCTGACCGACGGCTACACCTACACCCTCGAGGAGGTCGGCCGAATCTTCCGCGTCACCCGGGAGCGGGTCAGGCAGATCGAGGCCAAGGCCGTGAAGAAGCTCCAGCACCCGGTCCGTTCCCGGCAGCTGGAAAACTTCATGGAAAATGCGGTCAACTGACCACCCGGCGTGGTCGCACGACACCGGCGTGATACACTCTCCGGCGGGGCGGAAATCCCCGTCCTGCCGGAGAGCATCATGTCTGTCGCCGTCGCCACTGGAACGCTTCGTACGTTGCATCGGATGCACCGGCAGCTGGAGGATCTCACCGGCCGGCTCGCCGCGGGCCCGCGGCGGCTGGCGGTGCTCGCAGCGGCCCTTGCGGCTGCTGAATCCGGGCTGCAGCAGGCCCACGAGTCACTCAAGCGTGCCCGGCTGGCGGCTGACAAGAAGCAGTTGGAACTGAAGTCGGCCGAGGTGAAGATTCGGGATCTCGAGGGCAAGCTCAACGCCTGCAAGACGAATCGCGAGTACCAGACGCTCGGCGACCAGATCGCCGCCGACAAGATGGCCACAAAGGTGCTCGAGGACGAGATCCTCGATTCCCTAGAGCGGATCGACGCCCTCAAGCCGGCCGTGCCCGCAGCTGAGGCGGCGATCGCCGCTGCCAAGCGGCGTCTGAGCGAAGAAGAGTTGCGTGTGCGGGACGAGGCTGGCCAACTCGAAACGGAGGTCGCCCGGATCCGTGGTGAACTCGCTGCGACCGAGAAGGAGTTGAGCGACGACGTCCGGGAGCGGTATGACCGGGCCGTCAAAGCCAAGGGAGCCGACGGCATGGCCGAGGCCGAGGGTCCCAGCTGCGGTGGCTGTCACCAACAGATCACAAGCAACATGCAGTCCGAGCTGCTGACGGGCAGAGTCGTGATCTGCCGAAGTTGCGGCCGCCTGCTCTACACGCCGGCCGGCGCGGGCCAGGCGTGACGGGCCTCGTTCGACGAGGCTGATCGATCCACACGTGCGATGTGTCTCAGGGTGTGTCTGAAGGATTGAATGTGTCTTAGGGATTGGATGTGTCTTAGGGGAGTTGATTGATGTCCGATCGCATTCCAATGACCAGGGCCGGCTACGACAAGCTCAAGGCCGAGGTTGAGGATCTCGAGACCGTCGAGATGCCGAAACTCGCTCAGCGCGTGGCGGCGGCCCGCAGCGAAGGCGACCTCAGCGAAAATGCCGAATACCACGGGGCTCGTGAGAGCCAGGGCATGCTCCAGGCCAAGATCAATGTGCTTCGTGACAAGCTGTCCCGGGCGGTGATCGTGGAGCGGGCCAAGGAGCCGACCGGTGAGGTCGTCTTTGGGGCCACGATTCGCGTCAAGGACCTGAAGTTCGGCGACGAGGAGGAATACGTGCTCGTCGGCGCGGGCGAGGAAGACTTCGACTCCGGCCGGATCAACGTCGCCAGCCCCCTCGCCCAGGGTTTCCTCGGGAGGAAGGTCGGAGAGAAGGTCTCGATCGACGTGCCGGCCGGCACGCTCAAGTACGAGATTCTCGAGGTCCGATTCGAGGATTGAGAGGCTCTAGCCCAGCCCCTCGAAGAGCGCCGATCCGATCCGGACGATGGTCGCGCCTTCCAGGATGGCGGCTTCGAAGTCGCCACTCATTCCCATCGACAACTCAGCAAGGCGGGACGGCTCCGACAGATTCGGGGCCAGTCTGTCGCGGAGTTCACGCAGCCGGGCGAAGTCCCTTCGGGGATCGGAGTCGGCCGTATCCGGGTGGCCCGCCATTCCCATCAGCCCGCGGAGCCTGACCTGCGGGGATCGGGCCGCGGCCGCGACCAGGGCCGCCACATCCGCCTCCGCTGCACCAGACCGGCTCGGGTCGCTCGTGAGATTCACCTCGATGAGTAGGTCGCATGGCGAAAGCTCCTGGCGGCCGCCCTCGATCTCGATGGCCTCGAGCAGCCGAAGGCTGTCGACCGTTTCGATCATGGCCGTCAGTGGGAGGGTACGGCGGACCTTGTTTCGTTGAAGGTGACCGATCAGGTGCCAGCGGGGCGGAGGATCGCAGGCGGCGAGGGCGGCCGACTTCTCCCAGATCGCCTGGGGTCGGCTTTCGGCCAGTTCGTGGCAGCCGGCGGCCAGCACGGCGGCCGTTGTGGAGGCATCGACGTATTTGGTGACTGCGACCAACGTGACTTCGGTGGCCCTGCGGCCGGCCTTGAGGCAGGCCGCCGCCATGCGGTCACGGACGGCAGCAACGTTCTCGAGCACCGTCTCGCACACCCGCGGATCGGTGGTCACTGGCCTGGATGCGTCGTCAGAGCCGATCACTGGATCTCGAGGGTGCGTTTGACTTCGCCCTTCCGCTTGATGTGGCCGAGAAGGAAGTCGCAGGCCACGTTGCAGCCGAGGAGCGTGCGGTTTCGCGGGGCGTCGAGCGAGCGATACACCAGCCACTGCTCGAGGCCGGCCTGCACGCGGAAACCGGCCGCCTGATGGGGGCCGAGGTTTTGTCGTGTGTCGGCCACCGTCAACTGCCGCCAGGTTAGCGGCCGACCGATCCGGGCGGGCTCGAGGTCGAGCCAGAGCGGGGCATACAGCCGGCGACCCGGTGAGTCCTGGGCGAGCCGGAGGCTCCCGGCCGTTGCGGTGAATCCTCCGCGAACCGGCACCCGCCATTCCTGAAGCGCGAGCGGACACGCCATGAACCGGACGGCAGCGTCTCGGATGACGATCTCGCGAGTCTCGGCCGCAGGGACTGCGTCGAGCCCCGCCGCAAGCGGCAGGCTCGAGGTGTATTTCAGCCAGCCGGTGTTCGGGTCAGAATCGGCCTCGGTCAACGCCGGTGGAGCGGACGTGGTCACGGCGTCGGCTAGCAGCAGCACCCGGTCCCGCGGCAGGAGGACGAGACTCCGCTCGAACTGCCGGCCGCCGGGCAGCGGGGCGGTGAGTTCGAGATAGCAGGCCTTCGCACCCGGCTCCCAACAGGCCACACTCCACGGACCCTCGGGCTCCAGTCGCTCGCCGTCGACGGAAAGACTCCACTCCCAGGCACCCTCGGCAAGCATCCGATCTCCGGTCGCGATCCCGAGCCGCGGCACCGTCTGCCGGTAGTCGCAGAGAACCCGAATCGCCCGCGCATCCCAGCCGGTGCGGAGGATGGCGACGGCCGCCTCAGGGTCGTTGAG
>CAMDDJ010000117.1 GCA_945891385.1 Candidatus Kuenenia stuttgartensis
CAGGGATGGTCGCGAAGCCGCGAAAACCGCAGGCGGCCGGCCGGGCGGAGGCCCGGCTAGGCTGCAGGGGCCAGGGATGGCCCTGCAGCCGTAAAATCAAAACCCGCTGAACTGCTCGAACTCGTCGTAGGGACGGTGCTCGAGGTTGACGAACCGCGTGTAGTCCTGCTGCCAGAGGAGCTTGATGTCGTCGGTGGGGCCGTTGCGCTGCTTGGCCACGATGATCTCGGCCTGGCCCTTCACCCGCTCCTTGTCCTCGTCGTTGCTCTGGTAGTACTCCTCGCGGTGGACGAACATCACCACGTCGGCGTCTTGCTCGATGGCGCCGGACTCTCGGAGGTGGTTGAGGCGGGGGCGGTTGTCGCGAGAGGCCTCTGCTTGACGGTTGAGCTGCGCCAGGCAGAGCACGGGGATGTCGAGTTCGCGCGACATCATCTTCAATCGCCGGGCGATCCGGGCCACCTGCTCCTGTCGCGGGTCCCGGGGATTGTCGGGCTCGATCAGCTGGAGGTAGTCGATCACGACCAGCGCTAGGCCCTGCTTGCGCTTGAGCCGCCGGGCCACGGCGGCGATCTCGGTGAGGGTGCGGCCGGGCGTGTCGTCGATGTAGAGCGGAGCGGAGCCGATCTCGGCCGACTTCTGCACGAGCCGGCGGCGATCTTCCTGGGAGATCGTGCCGTTGCGGAGCCGATGACCGTTTACCTGGGCGGCCGAGCAGAGCAGGCGATCGGCAAGTTCGAGGCAGGCCATTTCCAGGCTCACAAACAGCACCGACTTCTGGAGGCCGATCGAGACGTGCTCCGCGATGTTCATCGCGAAGGCGGTCTTCCCCATGCTGGGCCGGGCCGCCAGGATGATCAGCTCCGAGTTGTGGAGGCCCCCGCAGAGGGTGTCGAGGTCGGTGAAGCCCGTTTCCACGCCGCCAATAGCGTGCTCGTGCTTCATCCGAGCGTCCATCCGCACCATCACATCCTCGAGCACCGAGGCGATCGGCTTGGCATCGGCGGAGGCCCGGCGTTCGAGAATGGCGAAGATCTTCTCTTCTGCTCGGGAGAGAAGCTGCCGCGGCTCATCCACCGAGTCGTAGGCGTCCCGAAGAATGTCGGTGCCGGCGTCGATCAGCGACCGGAGTAATGCCTTGTCGCGAACGATCTGGGCGTAATGGGTGGCGTGAGCCGCGTGGGGCACGGCCTCGAGCACCTCGGCCAGCATCGCCGCGCCGCCGACCTTCTCGAGGTCTCCCTGGTTCCGCAGTCGCTCAAGCACGATCGTGGCATCGATCCGCTTGCCGCCGTCGTGGAGTTCGATCAGGTGCCGGTAGAGCGTCTCGTGGGCCTCGTCGGCAAAATCTTCCGAGCGGACCACGAGGGCCACGTCGTCGCACACGTCGGGCTTCAGCAGGATGCTGCCGAGCACAGCCCGTTCGGCATCGACGTTCGCCGGCCGTTCCCGGCCTTCGAAGCCAGCCCCAGCACTGCCCTGATCCCGGCGGCCCTTGTCACGCCGGCCCTGGTCGGTCCGCCGGCGTGAGGATGCCTCACGAGCCCCTTCCCGCGCAGTCGCCATCCTTGGGGCACCTCCGATGCCGAGTCTTCAATAACCCAACTGGGCCAAATGGCCTGCCGGGGCCGTTCTTGGTGACACGGTCCAGCGCCATCTCGCCCGCGGCTGCAGGCGGTCGACCGCCCAGCCGCCTGACGCTCTGCCTCGGATTACTTCGAGCCGCCTTCGCTGCTGCTGGGCACCACCCACACCTTGAGATCACCCTCGACCTCAGCCGCGAGGCGAACCTTCACAGTGTAGAGGCCAACCTCCTTGAGCGGCCCCTGGAGGATGATCTGATCGACGGCCACGTCGAGGTCCTGTTGCTTGAGCGAACGGGAAATCTCGGGGGCACCGACCGAGCCGTAGAGATGGCCCTCGTCGTTGGCGTTGGCCTCGATGGTGACGCTCGTGCGAACGAGTTCCGCCAACACGCTCCGCAGGCCGGCCAGCCGCTCCCGGGCAATCTCTTCCAACTTTGCCTTGTGCTTCTCGACCATCCGCTTGTGATGTTCGGTGGCGATCGTGGCCAGGCCCTGCGGCAGGAGGTAGTTCATGGCATAGCCACGCTTCACCTCCACCACCTCTCCCTGCTTGCCGAGGTGCTCGACGTTGTGGACGAGAAGCAGTTCGATTCCACCTCGCTCGCCGCGTGGCAGCCGCTTTCCAGCCGCCTCGATGATGGGCATTGTCTGTGTTGGCATCGTGGTCTCCCTCAGAGTGTTTCTTGGTTGTCTTTGGAAATGATGATGGATGGCAGGGGATCGTTGAAAACAGGCTCGCGGTGGTCAAAACGGAATGTCATCGTCACCGCCGCCGGTACTCCCCGCGGAGGGAACATCATAGCTTTGGTCCACACCATAATCTTCACCCTCGCCCGGCGCCGCACCCGGTCGACCGGCGGCGACACGGGGCCTCCCGCCCTTCCCCCCCTCGCCGCGGGAGCCGAGCAGCTGCATTTTCTCGCCCACGACGCGAAGTTTTGAGTTCTTCTTGCCGTCTTTTTCCCAGGTATCGAGTTTCAGCCGGCCCTCGATCAGGATCGGCGCTCCCTTCGTCACATACTCTCCGGCCACCTCGGCCGTCCGGCCCCAGAGCGTCACATCGACGAACGTGGTTTCTTCGACCCACTCGCCGCTGGGGGTCTTCCGCCGATCGTTGACCGCCAAGCCGATATCGGTCACGGCGGTTCCGGAGGAGATGTACCGCAGTTCCGGATCGCGGGTCACATTGCCGAGGAGCACCACCCGGTTGTAACTGGCCATGGCTCGAGCCTCCGTGGTTTCAAACTGAACGCATGTACAACATGCCAGCCAGGATAACCCCTCGTCCGCGGGCCATCAAGCCCCGGTTTCGCGGTCAGGTGGCAGGGGCCGCGGCGACCGGCTTGCGGGTGCTCGACTCGCCCGACGACAGGGCATGCTGAACCAACGCCTCGGCGATCCGGTCGTCCACGCGAAGCACGAGTTTCCGCAGGATCTCTTCGCTGATCTCGCACTGCCGTTCCAGGTTGGCGAGTCCGTCACCGCCCGGCATCCGGAAATACGTCAACCAATAGACGCCCTTCTTGTGCCCTTTGATCGGGTAGGCGAGTTTCCGCTCGTCCCACAACCGAGCCGCGAGCATCTCGCCGCCGTGCTGGGTGATCAGGTCGGAAACCTGCTGGGCGACCGCGCCCGGATCGCGGGAATACCGACCCGGCTCCAGAATGAACATGCCTTCGTACACCGCCATGATTGCTCCTCCTCGATCGAAGTTCGTGCTGAAAAAACTAGTTGTATCGGTTCATCGCGGCCTCGAGGCCGCGGGTCGCGAATTCCTCGGCGGCATCAGCCGCCCGCTCCACCATCACCGCCACCCGCTCATGCTCGACCTTGGCGAACTTGCCCAACACGAAGTCGGCAGGCTTCCAGCCGGGAGGCACCGGACCAATGCCCAGCCGCAGCCGTGGCACGCTGGTTGAGCCCAACCGCGTCAGAATATCTGCCAAACCGTTTTGGCCGCCGGCCGATCCCCCAGGCCGAAGCCGGAGCTTTTCGAGCGGCAGGTTGAAATCGTCGCAGGCCACCAGCATCTCACAATCCGCGATCTTGTAGAAGTCCCGGGCCGCCAGCACGGCCGTTCCGCTCAGATTCATCCAGGTCAGAGGCCAGAGGAGCAGCGTGGGTACGCCCCGAATGCTCACCTGAGCCAGTTCACCCTGAAACCGAGCTCGCCGCGGCGGCGAGCCGGCCCGTCGGGCCAGCACCTCGAGGACGTCGAAGCCCACGTTGTGCCGCGTGCCCTGGTAGGCATGACCCGGGTTGCCGAGTCCGACGAGCAGTTTCACGACATCGTGGCCGTGCAGATCGAGGATGCGAGCGAACAGCCGCCAAGCCGCCCGGCAGTCCTCATCCCGCTGCGGCTTCTCCCTCCTCCGCCTTGCGTCCGACGACCTCCGGCTCGGCCGGAGCGGCCGCCTCATCGTGGGCCTTCTTGCCAGGCAGTGTGCAGGTCACCACGTTTTCGTCGGCGTGGGAAATGGCACGGACTCCGCCGGGCAGTTCGAGATCGCGAACCTTGAGCGCGTGGCCCAACTCGAGATTCCCAACCAACGCGTGCACTCGGTCGGGCACATGGTCGGCCGTGCACTCGAGTTCGATCTCGTGCATCACGAGGTTGATGGTGCCGCCGGCCTTCAGGCCGGGGCACTCGCCCTTGAGGTCGACGGGCACCTTCACACGAATCCGTTCCGAGGCGTCGACGCGGATGAAGTCGACATGAATCGGCTCTTTGCCGTAGGTGTCCCACTGCAACTCGCGGATCAGGGCGGCTGTCTTGACGGCCCCCTCGAGGTTGACGATCCGGCTCTCGTGCCGAATCGCGGCGAGCACCGCATCCTGCTTGGCGGCCAGCCCGACACACGCCTCGCCGTGGCCATAAAGGATCGCCGGCACCATGCCGGTGCGACGGAGCCGCCGCGCATCGCGGGAGCCGGTGGAGGGACGGAGGGTGACCTGCAGCGTGTCGCTCATGCGAGAACCTGGAGCCTGAGTGAAAGAACGGGGGGAACGGCGGAGAAAGCCCCTAATTCTGCCACGCCCGGGAAGTTCCGCAAGCCGGGCCTTTTTCCGGGCCGGACGGCTTCTGCCGGAGGGCGGAACGCTGGCCGCCACGCAGCCGGTACCGCCTCAGCCCCGCGAGTGGAGCCCGCATTCGGTCTTGGCGGTCCCGCTCCAGCGGCCGGCCCGCTCGTCTTCATCCACGCCGACAGGGCGGGTGCAGGGGGCGCAGCCGATGCTCACAAACCCCTGGTCGTGGAGGGGGTTATACGGCACGTTCTCCCGCAACACCGCATCCCACACCATGGCCTTGGTCCAGTTCGCCAGCGGCGACACCTTCACCACGCCGAATTTGTGATCCCAGCCCACGATCGGTGCCGCCGCGCGGTCTGGGCTCTGGTCGCGACGGATCCCGCTCATCCAGGCGTCGAAACGGGCCAGGACTCGGCGGATCACCGCGAGTTTGCGATCGCCGCAGCATTGATCCGGCGTTGTGCGGTAGATGGGGCGGCCGTGGAGTCGCTCGTACTCTTCGACGGTCGTCTCCGGCCGCTCGAGCGACACCTCGATCCCGTATCGAGCAGCGATCCTATCCCGGAGAACGAGCGTCTCGGAAAACTGATAGCCGGTATCGAGATTGAAGACGAACGTGTTCGGCGCGACCGTCGCAATCCAGTGGAGGATCAGGCAGCCTTCGGGGCCGAAGGCCGTGGCCATTGTCAGACGTGCGCCGAAGCGTTCGGCGGCCCAAGCGATGATCTCCGCAGGAGTCGCTGCCTCGAGCGCGCGACTTGCCCGGGCGAGTTCCTCTCGAACCGCGGGTGTGGGTTCGAGCCCGATCGCCTTCGAAGCCGGTGTTTCCAGCGTTGACTCCATGCCAGGCTGTCCAATCATTACAATTCTGGTCAAGATTGTCGTATTTTTGGGCTTCGGCATTGTGGGATCGTCCAGTGACCGGGTCAACCACGACCCAACTCCGACTGACCCGCAGACTCAGCTTGGTTGCCGCGTTTTTCGCCCCGCCCGGCGGGTGACCGTATCCTGAAGGGCCTAGCGGCGTGCCTAGCGAACGTCCCTCGAGGGGGCTGCGGGTGCCGGGCGCAGGACGGCGAGCGGATCATGGCACGGCAGGTGGCGTTGGCAGTCGATCTCGGCGCATCGAGTGGCAGGGTCGTTTCGGGAGCATTCGATGGGCGGCTCTTGGAACTCGAGGAGCTCCACCGTTTCGAGAATGGCCCGGTGCCGATGGCCGGGCATTTGATATGGGATTTGCCGCGGCTGTGGCACGAGGTTCTCGCCGGGCTGAGGGCGGCCGCCGCCCGGCACGGCACGGCCATCGCCAGCGTGGGCGTCGATACCTGGGGCGTCGATTTTTCGTTTCTTGGTCCCGACGGGGACCTGCTGGCCAACCCGGTCTGCTACCGGGATGCCCGCACCCAAGGGATGCTCGCCGCCGCCGAGGCGGTCGCGCCACGGGCGGAGATCTTCGCGGCCACGGGCCTCCAATTCATGGAGCTCAATTCGCTGTATCAACTGCTGGCTCTGAGCCGCGGCTCCTCGAGCGTGCTGACGGCCGCCGACCGGCTGCTCATGATCCCGGACTTGTTCCACTGGCTGCTCTGCGGAGCTGCCGTCAACGAGCGAACCAACGCCAGCACCACGCAGTGCTTCAATCCGCAGGCCGGCGACTGGGCCTTTCCGCTGCTGGAGAAGCTCGGCCTGCCGCGGCGGGTGTTCGGCCCGATCACCCAGCCGGGCACCGACCTCGGCCCGCTTCGCCCCGACGTGTCCGCAGCCACCGGGCTTGGGAAGGCGCGAGTGATCCTGCCCGGCACCCACGACACGGCCAGTGCGGTGGCGGCGGTGCCGGCCGACGATCCGCCGAGCAGCCGACCCGACTGGTGCTACGTGAGCCTCGGCACCTGGGCCCTGGTAGGGGCGGAACTCGACCGGCCGCTGGTCACACCAGAGTGCCTCGCTCGCAACTTCACGAATGAAGCGGGCGTGGGTGGCACCACCCGGCTCCTCAAGAACGTCTGCGGTCTGTGGCTCGTGCAGCAATGCCGCGCCGCCTGGCAGCGGGTCGGCCAGGAATGGACCTGGGAACAACTCACGGCGCTGGCCGCGGAGGCCCCGCCGCTGGTCACCCTCATCGACCCGAACGATCCCTCGCTCGTGGCCCCGGTCGACATGCCGGGGGCCATCCGGGCGCTGGCCAAGGCGGCCGGCGAGCCGGTGCCGGAGTCGACGGCGGCCACGGTGCGGGCAGCGCTCGAGAGCGTGGCCGCGGCGGTGCGGCGGACGCTTGGGGAACTCGACGGCCTGCTCGGCCGCCGGGTGAGCAGGGTGCATGTCGTGGGGGGCGGCGTGCAGAATCGGCTCCTCTGCCAGATGATCGCCGACGCCACCGGCCGCCCGGTGATCGCCGGCCCGGTCGAGGCGACGGCGATCGGCAACCTGCTCGTGCAGCTCCTGGCCCGGGGCGGCACGGTCGATCTCCGGGCCCTTCGCCGCGTCGTCCGCGACAGCTTCGAGCCGATCACCTACGAGCCCCGCGACACCGCCCGCTGGGAAGCCCGCCTCGGCTGAGCGGCAACGACGTGCAACTCTGAGCAGGCGAGGCTCGGGGGTCGGCGAACGCTCGCGGAGCAGTTGGGGCGTATCCTCGCCCGCGACGCGACTTGTGCCGCCCACGAGCCGGTGCACCTTTTCGCGGCGAGGCTAGGCCACTGGTAGTCCGTTGAAGACGATGTTCGTCATCTCGGCCGTAGACAGACCGGCGGCGTTGAAGCTGAAGCTTACCGAGCCTCCGGCCGCGATGGCCGCGGTCCAGGAGGCGTTTCGCAGCCGGTAGCGGGTGCCCGAGACGTTCACGAGTTC
>CAMDDJ010000118.1 GCA_945891385.1 Candidatus Kuenenia stuttgartensis
CCGATCTCCGTTTGCTCGAAGTGGTGAGAGTGCCGTCGCGATTCGCGGGCACGCGGCTGTCATTCGCAACCCCGGCTGATGCGGCGGCCCGCAGTTCACTCGAGTCGATCGGCGTCTATGAGTCGCTTCGTTCGACGAATCAGATCGACTTGGCCCGCGAGCCGGGGCTCGTGAACGTCAACACGATCGCGAGCGATGCGATCTGGAAAAGCGTCGTCCAGGGCGGGCTCGGAGGCGTGGGGCAAAAGCCGAAGGTCCGCGACCGCGGCACGGCCGACTTTGCGGCTACCCCGGCTGAAACAATGGCCGACGTTCTTGCAATCGAGGGTGGAAACCCGGGCAATCCGCCCTACGAGGACGACAAGGCGGACATCGCCGACGTCGATGACAATCCCTGGCACCGCCTGCATACGGCGACGCGGCTCGCGAACACCGCCACCAATCGGTCGCATGTGTTCGGCATCTGGCTGACCGTGCGGACGGTGGAGAAGGTCGGCAGCCAGCCCGACCTGGACACGGTCAAATATTCCCGAATGTTCGTGCTCTACGACCGCTCCAAGCCGGTGGGGTTTGAGCCAGGCCGAAACCACAACGTGGCCGACGGCATCCTCCTCAAGCGGGTGCTGCCATGAAACGCGGCCATCCAAGCAGCGCGGCCTTCGCGTGCGTGCGGCCAGTGCCTGTTCGATCGGGCAGGTCGGGGATGACACTGATCGAGATGCTCGTGGCCATGGCCGCCACGCTCATGCTGATGGCGGCTGTCGCCCAGGCATTTTCGATCTTCGGCAAGGGAATCTCAGGGAGCCGCTCCGCTCTCGACACCGCCGGACGGATGCGATCGGTGGCCTGGCGGCTCCGGCAAGACCTCGCCGGAGCGACGGCCCCCACGCTGCCGCCGCTCGACCCTGCAGACGGACTGGGATACTTCGAGCTGATCGAAGGGCCGAGATACGACACTGCAGCGGTCGCGAACTCGAATGAACTCGTAGCCGACGTCGACGATGTCTTGCTGTTCACGACCCGCTCGACCGGAGTGCCCTTCCGGGGGAAGTTTGAAACTGGCACGATCGAGAGTGACGTTGCGGAGGTCGCCTGGTTCGCTCGGGAGACGGTGCCAGCCACGATTCCCAGGACGTACACGCTCTATCGCAAGCAACTGTTGGTGTTGGGATACGTCGGCGCTGGTCAGTTCGAACAGACAGGCCAAAACCGGATTCCCACTCAGCCATTTCCGCTGTTCTACGAAACCTACGACGTCTCGGTGTCGCGGCGGAAGGACGTAACGTCCGACACGCTCGTGCCCAATTCCTTAGTGGACCTTACCCGGCGCGAATTCCGATTTCTGCATAATCCAACGGGAGACACGACAGGAGGCACCGGGTTTTTCCCGTATCCGTTCGTTGGATTCGCGCAGCAGTTGCCCCTGCCACACCTGCAGCCGTCAGTGTCGCCGTCAGGCGACCAGTTGCCACCCGCGCTTGCCGGCCTCATCTTCGATACGACCTCGGTCCGCCGCGGCGAAGACGTTGTGCTCACGAACGTGATCAGTTTCGATGTGCGTGTTTTTGACCCCTCGGCTCCGCTCCAGCCGACTGCCAGCAACACGGACGTGCTTGCGCCGGGCGATGCCGTGCCGCTTTCGACCGCCGGGGCGTACGGTGCCTATATCGATCTCGGGAACGGCGGCGGGTTGCCGGGCCCGAATGGGCTTCCGAACGCTCTGTTTTCGGGCCTCGGTCAGGTGAAGAGCCAACTCACGACCGATACGGCGAGGGTTTACGACACCTGGAGCCTCGGCTACGAGGCCGACGGGATCGACCAAGACAACGAAGGCACCGTGGATCAGGGCACGGATGGCCTCGACTCGCAGCCATCGCTCGATGGTGTCGTCGATGACGCCGGCGAGCGGGAGACCTCGGCTCCGTATCCCTATCCGCTCCGTGGCGTCGAAGTCCGGATCCGCTGCTACGAGCCGACGAGTCGGCAGGTTCGGCAGGTCACCGTCCGGCACACGTTTGTTCCGCATTGAAACAGCCCAGGGAGCGTCGTTACTGGACTTTCTCAATGGCACGCCAGATACTTATGCACGGTAGGGAGTAGCCCCGGGTCGAGGCGGTGCGGGGGGACTCGGTGGGAACTCTTTCGTTTTGCTCTGGGTTCTGCGATCGGTATAGAAAGTCAACGTCATGTCTCATTCGCGCCGAAGCGGTTTTACGCTCGTTGAGTTGCTCGTGGTGATCTCGATCATCGCCACCTTGATGGGCTTGTTGCTTCCTGCCGTCCAGAGCGCACGAGAATCGGGCCGCAGAAACTCCTGCATGAACCATCTGAATCAACTGGGGAAGGCCATGCTGAACTGTGAAAGCCAGCAGCAGTCGATTCCAGGGTGGCGGAACAAGAGTCCAAATCCTGCCAACAACCCGCCTGCCGTCTCGGTACCGCAGAATACGCCGTCGTGGCCAGTCATGCTGCTGCCGTTTCTCGAGCGACGTGACATCTACAAACTCTTTGAGACGTCCGCCACGGTGCCAACCATCTCCGTCAATATCTTCACCTGCCCCACGTCACCCGCGAATGACGGCAGTCAGCCGGTTTTGGCCTATGTCGGCAACGTGGGCTCTGCCCCGCTCGCCGCTTCGGGCACCACGATCTCGGCGGCAAATCTTCGAGCCGACGGCGTGATGCAGGACGCGACCGTTTCTCGAACAAACCTCGATTTCATCTCGGGGGGCGACGGCACGGCGACCACGCTGCTTTTTTCCGAGCGTTCAGGTGCGTCCGTCACCGCCCAGGGAACCTGGAACGTGTTGCCCACGTCTCCCTACCAGGTGGCCTATCCAGGCTTCGGTTTCAACGTGGCCACTCCGCCCCAGCGGACCATCAATCCTCCGGTCGGAGCCGAGAACGCAGATGCCCTTCCATCGTCGAACCATCCTGGCGGTGTCGTCTCTGCCTACTGCGACGGGCACGTTGCGTTCCTTCGGGATTCCATCGATGCGAAGGTTTACGGTCAGTTGCTGACGCCAAATTCCCAGGGCGGCGGCAATTCCCCCCCAGTGGTGAGTTGGATCCAGGGGTATGTGCTGAGCGAAGGTGACCTCTAAGCCGCACTGCAGTGCGTTGGGGTAGTGACTCCGGTTGCCGAGTCGGCGGTCTCCAGCAAGCCGAGATGCGTTCGACGGCAGTCGGCCGAGGCCATAACTTTTTGCCCAGTGTGAAGGGCAAAAACCCGGCTCGGACTTGCCACCAGATCCGGCGGTCCTACAAACAATAACGATGACGGATCTCTGTCCCTGCACTGCCCACCTTCATCATGGCATCTGACCCTGGTCCCGCCGCTGTCGACCTCGCCGATCTCCGGGACAGGCTCGTCGCCCACCCGATCTATCGAATCGTCGACGGGCCCGAGCGGGTGCGGCGGTTCATGGAGACGCACGTCTTCGCCGTCTGGGATTTCATGAGCCTGCTCAAAGCGCTCCAGCAGCGGCTCACCTGCACGAACGTGCCCTGGTTCCCCACGGCCGATGCGGAGGCCCGGCGGCTGATCAACGAGGTGGTGCTCGACGAGGAGTCCGACGCGCTGCCCGAGGGGAGCTATTCCTCGCACTTCGAACTCTACCTTGGCTGCATGCGGCAGGCCGGGGCTGACACGGGGCCGATCGAGCGGCTGCTCGGGGACCTCCAGCAGGGAACGCCCTTCGCCGAGGCCCTGGCCACCTGCGGCTGCCCGCCTGAGGCGGCGGAATTCGTGCGGAGGTCGTTTGCCGTGATCGAGTCGGGCTCCACGCCCGCGATCGCCGCCGCCTTCACCTACGGTCGCGAAGACGTGATTCCCGACATGTTCACGAATCTCGTGGCCACGCTCGCCGAGAGCGATCCGGATTCGTGGAGCAGCTTCCGCTACTACCTCGACAGGCACATCGAGGCCGATGGTGATCACCACGGCCCGATCTGCCGGCGGATCGTGGCCCGGCTCTGCGGCGACGATCCGGCGAAGTGGGCCGAGGCTTCGGCCGCGGCCAGGGAATGCCTCGCGGCGCGAATCGCCCTCTGGGACGGCATCGCCGCGGCCTTCGAGACGCCCGCCCTGGCCGGTTGACCTCAGGCATGAACGCGATCGGCAGGCGTCAGAACTGGGGCCATGCGCTGGACTGTGAACCGCGGCTATGGGTATTCGGTCGCGGGCCGGGCAAGGGGCTGCCACATCGGTTGGGCCGAGAGATCAATCGTCGTCGAACGGGCGGCGGCGCTTGGGTTCGCGGGCCGGCAGTGGCGGCTCGTCGGCCTGCTCGATCCGGGCGGCCTCGGCCGGCGGAGGCTCGATCCGCCGGGGTTCGGCGGCTTCGGGCGGCGTGCTGCCGGCCGGATCGTCGGCTGTCTGCCGCTCTCGCCAGGGCTTGTCGGCCTTGTAGCTCGCGAGTTCGGCCTCGAGTTGGCTCTTGATCTCAGCGTTGTCGCCGCCCTGTTCCACTGCCTGCCGGCTGTAGGTCCGGGCCGCCTCGAAGTCGCCGGCCTCGGCATGCGATGCGGCGAGGGTGGAAATGATGTGGGCCTCTTCCCAGTCGGTCAGTTCGCAGGCCCGCTTGGCCAGGCCCACCGCCCGCTTCCCGTCGCGGACTGCGTCGTCCGGGGAGGTGGCTAGAATCCAGGCGAGGTTGTTCAAGATCCCCGAGTCGTCGGGCTCGATCGCATGGGCCTTCTCCAGGTCGTCGAGAGCGGCTGCATGGTCGCCGATCGAAATCTCGGCGTCGCTGCGACCGCGGCGGCAGGGGAAGTTGTCTGGGTCGAGTTCCAGGGCGCGAGAAAACCGCTTGATCGCTTCGTGGGGCTGCTTCGAGGCGAGGTAGAGCATGCCGAGCTGGCCGAGGATCGCCGGGTCGTCGGCGTTCTTGCTGGCCAGCCGGCGGAAGTCGCGGATCGCGGCCGGATAGTCTTCCCGCTCGGCCGCGATCAGGCCACGTAGTTCGAGCGCGGCGGGCAGGTCGGGCTGGGCAGCCAACACGCTTTCCACGTCGGCCAGGGCGGCTTCGGTGTCATCGGCCTGCTGATTGATCCGGGCCCGCAAGAGCAGAGCCCCGACGTTGCCGTCTTCGATGTCGAGCGCCCGGTCGATGTCAGCCAGGGCCTTTTCCTGGTCCCCTTCGAGTGCCCAGGTGCGGGCCCGCTGCAGGAGCGGCCCGACTGCATCGGGCTCGAGTTCGATTGCGCGGGTGAAGGCTCTCCTCGCCTCCTCCATCCGGTCACCCATCATGCACGCCAGGCCGAGCGCCTCGTGCACCCGGGCATCCCGCGGCGTTTCGGCCGCCGCTACCTCCAGATCCTCGCGGGCGGCCTCGAAATTGTCTTCCACGAGGTGGAACATGCCGCGGGCTCGGCGGACGTCGGCATCACGCGGGGCGAGCTCCACCGCCGCGTCATACAGAGCCCGCCGCTCGCCCGGGTCTTGCTCGAGTTCCGCGAGCACGACCGTGGCCTCGGCCCGCTTGAGCTTGTCATCGCCCACGAGGCTCAGGGCCTTGGCGGCGGAGTTCGCGGCCCGCTCCCGATTGCCCTCCGGCAGCGACTGCAGCCGGGCGATCATCAGATGGGCCCCGCCCATCGTCGGATCCCGCTTCACCACCTCTTCGAGGTCGCGCATCGCGAAGGCCCGGATCTGCCGCCACTGCGGATTCACCTGGGGTGAATCGAAGATCGCCTCCACGAGCATGCCTGCCCTATCGACGAGCGTGCCGGTGTAGAGATCCTCGGCAAACTTCCGCGAGTCCTCGTCGAGCCCCTTGTCGATCGCCCGGCGGCAGAGGTCGAGCACCCGGCCGAAGTCGTCGAGATCGTCGACCTCGAGCTTGGCGTCGATCGCGTCGTTGAGGTCCTGCTGGCCGGCCGGCTCGGCCGGGGCTTCGACCACGGCGGTTGCCGTGGCCGGGCGATCGGCGATGGCGGCCGGGGCTGCGGCGGCAGCGGTCGGGGCGGAGGGATCGTCTGCGGGAGCGGCGTCGTCGGCCTCGACGAACGGCCGTCGGCCTGACTCGTCGGCCTCGCCTCCCACGAGCGGCCCCCAGGCCACGGACAGGAGCAGACCCACCAACCACACGCGGCGGAGCATCGGCATGACGAAACAGCCTCCCACGAACGGGCCCAGAGCCGGGAGGGGCGGCCCCGCTCCGTCGGCCAAACATCCCACATAGTATGCGGCACCACCCCCGTGAGGGCCACATGGGCTCAAAGGCGGACGTACTCGGGTCGGAGCGGGCTACAGCGGAGCAGGGAGGTCACGGCGGGCGAAAATCACCGCCCCGACGGCATACGCCGCCAGCCCCACACCCACCAGCAGGGCGTCGTAGCGGGCCAGAATCCACCACGACTCGGCCGTGCCGGCCACGAGCCGCTGCGGTTCGTAGGCCCCGAAGACCGAGAGCCAACCCACCCAGGCCAGTCGCTCGCTCATCCGGCCCACGAGTTTGGCCAACAGCGAGATCACATAGAAGCCGCACATCGCCCCGATCGCATGTGACCGGTGGCTGCCGGCGGCCGAGCAGAGTCCGGCCACTCCGGCCATGCACACCATCAGGCCGAAGGTGTTGCCAACGGCCGGGGCAAACCGGCTCGCTTCCACCTGGCCCGACCACGGCCCCCAGGCCACGGCCGTCCAGATGCCGAGATAGAGAATGCCGCAGAGCAGGGCAGCGCCCAGGATCGTCGCGGCGGCGTGGCTGGCGTAGACGGCCAGCCGGCGAACCGGGGCTGCGAGCACCATCTCCATCGTGCCGCGCTCGAGAGGCCCTGACACGATGTCGCTGCCGCGGGTCACGCCCCAGACCGTCGCCCCGAGCACCACCACCGGATCGACGAAGGCGAGCGCCACGCGGCCGGCCGTGGTGGCCACCTCTGCGATCGGCACCCCCGAGAGTTTCTGCCAGTCCTCGGGAATCAGCCGAAGCAGCAGTTGGAAGTCTCCCATCGGCACCTGCGACTGGAGCCAAATGTAGATCCAGGGGAAGACGGCCCAGAGTGCCGCCAGGGCCGCGAGAAGAAGCCGCTGATCGCCCCAAGCCTGCCGCCACACTGCTGCGTTGAACATCACCCCAGTATGCCCGATCGCCAGGCTCCCGACGGAACCTTTGCCGATGCCGAGGTGAACAAGCCGGATCGACAGCCCGCAAAGATCACGAAACCGGCATTTTCACCGCAGATTTCCCAGATTTCTTGACAGAGGGGGTCCACCTGTTAGCCTTAT
>CAMDDJ010000119.1 GCA_945891385.1 Candidatus Kuenenia stuttgartensis
ATGCCGAACAAGGCCGTGCCCTGGACCAAACCGGAGGATCACCCGTTCGATCCCGACGAACCGCTCGCCGGATTCGGCCAGCCGGATCCAAGGAGCGGCGGTGTCCTGGGCGGATTCTTCGACGGCAGCGTGCGAGGCCTACCTCCCGACATCGACGCCGAACTGTTCCGTGCCTCCGTCACACCAGCCGGCGGCGAGGCCATCGAGAGGCACTGATTGCGGCGACCAGTGCCCTCTCCATCGCTCGGGCGCCTCGATGGATCCATGGCGCCGTGTCGTCGATCGTTGCCGGTCTCTATCCCCGGTCTTGCCGTCCTCCTGCCGGGCGGCGTGCAAGCGGCCTGCGGGTTGTTTTGCTGATGGCCCGGACGTGTCGTAGACTCAGGAAGATTTGTAAATCAATAACAGTCGGTCGGACTCAACATTGCCTTGAACCTGCAACCAGTCGCTCGCTGACCTTCGATCGGATTCTGCCATGAAGTTTCTCGTCACGATCGCACAGGACGAAGACCGCATCTGGGTCGCGGAGTGCCCGAGCATCCCTGGCTGCGTCTCGCAGGGCCAGTCCCGCGACGAAGCGATCACCAACATCCGCGAAGCGATCGCGGCCTGTCTCGAGGTCCGGGCGGAGCGGGGTATGCCGCTCACCGTCGAGACGCAGCAGGTCGAGGTCACCATCTGATGGCCAGGCTCCCCGTCGTGAGCGGAGCCGAGGCGGTCAAGGTCTTTGAGAAGGCCGGCTGGACGATCGACCGCCAGCGGGGCAGTCATGTGATCCTCGTGAAGGATGGTCATCTGGCGACCCTTTCCGTTCCCGACCACAAGGAGCTCGCGAAGGGGACGCTCCGCAGCCTCATTCGCGCCGCAGGCCTGACAACCGACGATTTCGAATCGCTCGCCAAAGACTAGAGCGGCTCTCGGCTGGAGCGACGGGTAGGCAGGCGAGCGGGGCGGCGAACGCCCGCAGAGCAATTGGGCCGCCGCCAGGTTCCGCTCGTTTCCGGGTCGGGGTGTGCCCCGGGGCATGGATCGGGCGAGACGGTATGGGTATCCAAGTGAATGCTAGAATTGGGAATCCTTGTGCAGCATCCTCGGAGACAACCGATGCCGATCCGCTCCCGCCTGCCGTCCCTCATGACTCGTCTGTTTCAGCCGCGGCGGCAGCCCCGGCGGCGGCAAGCGGCCTGCGGCGTCGAACGGCTCGAGGCCCGGCTGCCGCTCGCGGCCGACCTGCTCTCGATCGCCGCGGTGCGACCGGAGGCTCCCGGATTCCCCGCCCAACCGGCACATCCGATCCCCGCCGGCGCGACGCTCATCGACGTCAGCGACTCGGGCCAGCAGCTGATTTTCTCGAGCCCCGACCCGAACATCGTGGTCGGCCAGCAGACGGTGCCGTTCCTCGAAGGAGCCGTGGGCAATCTCTTCTGGATGGATCTCTCGTCGGGTTCCGAACCAGTGATTCGGCTCGTGACCCACATCGCCGGCAGCACCACCATCTCCGCGGGCTACACGGGCATCGGCACCGGGCTCGTCGATCCCTTCATTCCCGGCACCGCCGACTTAAGCGGCGATGGCCAGACGGTGCTCTTCGACTCCTGGATCAATGCCAACACCTTCGATGCCACGGTGCCTGCCGCGAACGACCAACCGTCGAACGCCCGGGTCGTGGTCACGCTCTTTCCCGGTCAGCCGCCGCAGACCCTCACGGTCGAGGGCTTCGGCTCGGCCGACGTGTTCGTCTGGCATGCGTCGGCGGCCGATCCGGGTAACAATCTGACGGCGGTCAGCCTGCTCAATGCCGCCGGCAAGCAGGCCGCAGTCGACCAGGCGGTGCAATTCGGCCTACCGCTGCCCGACGCTTCCAAGCCGATGCTGACCGGCGTCTTTCCCGAGCAGCCGGCGCTGGGCTTCAACCCGGCGTTTCAGCAGTTGGAGCCAACGCCTCCGACCACCACGAATCATGGCCTCTCCGACGACGGTGGGCGGATTCTGTATGCCACGAACGTGCCCGCTCCGTGGCTCGATACCGTCACTACGAGCCCGGTGATCGCCGACGACATCGACCCGCTCGTCGGCCAGGGCTGGAGCGTCGACGGCTTCGTCGTCGAGGGTTCCCAGGCCGTGTCGGCCGCCGCCCTCGAAGCCTCGGGCCGGACGCTCACCGCCACGAAGTACGACGACGCCGGCAGCCCCCGGGCGCTCGGGAGTTACGAGAACCAAATCCCGTGGGGCCAGCAGGGCAACGTGCCCTCGAACGCGTTCTACCCCGAATATCTCCAGCTCTCGAGTCAGGGGAACCGGGTGGTCTACAGCACCCGCGTGCCCTCCGGGACGATCGTGCCCCAGACGACCGACGCCGACTTCTCACTCGACGTGTTTGCCTACGACGTCGATGGCGACGCGAACATCCTGGTCACGACCGAGGCCGGCAAGCCGACGGTCGCCGCCGGCGCCGGCCAGATGCCCTTCCCCGTGCCGCAGCCCAATGCGCCCGCCCCGGTGCTCGAATTCTTCGACTCCCGAAACCATTCGGTCAGCCGCGATGGCCGCACGATCGCCGTCACCTCCTCGGCAGGCAATCTCGTGGCCGGTCTGGTGGACAACAACGTCGAGTTTCGACCGTATGGCTACATCGGAGCTCTCGGCAGCGGCACCATCCTGACCCGGCAGCAGTCCGCCACCGACATCTACGCCGTTCGCCCCGATTCGCGGACGGCGTTTCTCGTCAACACGCCCAATGGCCTGGCGAACACCAACCGTCTGGCCACCTTCGGCGGGATGTCGGCCGACGGCTCGACCTTCCTGTTCGGCACCGCCGCCAACAATTTCTACAATCCGGCCTTCACCAGTCCGCCATTTCCCCCCTTCGCCACCGGCCCGCTGCCGCCGAACTTCATCCTCGGCGGCTTCCAGAATCTCTGGAGCCGGCAGGTCGATCAGGCCACGACCACGCTCATCTCGGTCGGCTGGGCCAATCGCCAGTCGGGCAACCGTGAGACCCTCGCTGCCGAGGTGTTGCCGGGCAGTCGCGACCTGCTGGCCAACGTGAGTGAGACCGGCCGATTCGTGATGTTCTCCACGACGGCCAACAACATCGCCTACGGCATCAATGACCGCGGCTTCAAGGGCGGCGTCTTCCTCCGCGACATGCAGACGGGCAAGGCCACGCTGCTCTCGACGACCACCACGGGCAACGTGCCGTCGGCTGGAACCTTCACCCAGTACGCGCTGGCGACCGACGAGAACGCCGCCGGCACCACCCGGGTCTTCATCGGTGGAGCAGGCGGCGGCGACATGCAGTCGCGATTCCGCCCGGAGGATCTGCCGCCGCTGGATCCCCACATCTTCACGCTCGACTATCCCGTCGTGACCTTGGCCTCTTCGGCCACCAGCCGCGACCTGTTTTCCGTGTCCGGGGGCGGCTCGTTCGGTCAGACCGTCGTGGAGTACCGTGGCTCCGAGGCGACCGTCAAGGCCTCCCCCGCCCAGCTTGTGCTCGGCTACACGGGCGAATGGCGGACCGCCACGGGTGATGTGACCGGCGACGGTGTGGCCGATTACGTCTACGGGGCCGGCCCGGGCGGCAGCGACATCGTGATCGTGATCGACGGCCGCACCAACGCGGAATACCAGCGATTCCGGGCCTTCAACGACATCCCTCAGGGGGGCGGCGTGTTCGTCGCCACCGGCGACATCAACCGCGACGGCTTCGCGGACGTGATCGTCGGCACCCAGGGACAACGGGCCGCGCAGGTGATGGTCGTGAGCGGCCGACGGGGCGAGGTGCTCGGGCGGTTCATGCCGTTCGGAAACGGCAAGCCGGTGGTGGTGGCCGCCCGTGTCGCCGGCGGCGACGTCAACGGCGACGGCTTCGCCGAGGTGATCGTGGCCTCGGGCGTGGGCATCAAGCCGCGGGCCGAGGTCTACTCGGGTCTTCTCATCACCCAGGCCGCCACCTCGGCCCGGATCGCGGCCTTCGCCCTTTCGGCGACGCCGGGCGGAGCCTGGACCGGCAACGGTGCCTTCGTCGCTGCCGCCGACATGACTGGCGACGGCAAGGCCGAGATCGTCGCCTCCTTCAACGGCCGGCCGATCCTGAGCGTGGTCGATGGACTCTCCGGCAGCGTGATCTCGAGCGTGAACCTGAACACGCTGCCGGGCGTCGGCACCGCCTTCGCCCAGGGGCCGCGGATCGCCGCCCGGGCCGGCCGCGTGGCGATCGTGTCACCCCAGGGGGTGTCGCCGACACTGCGAATCCTGGCGTTCAAGAGCCTGGCCTGGTCGGTCGAGCCGGTCACCCAGCCAAAGCTCGGCGCCACGGGCACCCGGGGGCTGTTCGTCGGCTAATCGGAGCGGGCTCCGAGCGGCTACATGAACACCCTGGTGGGTGGTATCATCCCCAGGAACGAGCCGCCGGCACTCCGCCGCGCCGTTCGTTTCCTGTGGGAGATTCTGCCATGCGGATGAGCCGTCGATCGTGTGTTCGTGGTTTCGTCATCGTCTCGGCCGTGGCGCTGAGTGTCGTGTCATACGCCGGGGTGGTGTTCGCCGCCACCAAACTCTGGGAGTGCAACTTCTGCCACCAGCAGTATCAGGGCGACTTTCTTCCCGGGCAGCTGCGAACCGCGAAGTGCCCTGCCAAGGACATGAAGCAGAACCACTTCTGGATCCCGAAGTCCTGATCTGAGCACGATTGTGCCGCAGCAAGGCTGGGCTGGTCAGTCTTTCGTCAACTCGGCCCGGCGTTTGCCCAGATAGGCGAGCCATTCGTCGAGGCCAGCGCCGGTCTTCGCCGAGGTTTCGAGGATCCGCATCCCGGGGCGGACGGCGTCGATATTGGCCCGGGCCAGGTCGCGGTCGAATTCGCAGGCAGCTGCCAGGTCGATCTTCGTAATCGCGGCCACGTCGGCGGTGTTGAAGAGCCCGGGATACTTGAGCGGCTTGTCTTCCCCCTCCGTCACAGAGAGGAGCGCGAGCCTGACCGACTCACCGAGATCCCAGCTCGTGGGGCAGACGAGGTTGCCCACGTTCTCGATGAAGAGATAGTGGAGTTGCGCGAGATCCCAGCCTTCGAGCTGGGCCGCGATCATGTCGGCCTCGAGGTGGCAGAGGCCGTGGGTCTGAATCTGCCTCACCGGCACGCCGCTGCGGGCCAGCCGCCGGGCGTCGTTGTCGGTCTCGAGATCCCCCACCACCGCCGCCACGGGCTCGCCGCGGGCCGCCAGCCGCGTCAGCGTCTCCTCGAGAAAGGCCGTCTTGCCGGTGCCTGGGCTCGACACCATGTTCACCACGAGCACGCCAGCCCGCTCGAAGCGGCCGCGGAGTTCGCGGGCGAGTTCGTCGTTCTTCTTGAGAATCCGGGTGCGAACTTCCAGGATCCGCGGGGTGGTCGTCATGGCTTCGCTTCCTCCACGCTCTCGGCGAGTTCGATCGACTCGAGATCGAGCTCCCGCCCAGCCCGAATATCGCCGCTCCGGGTGCCACAGGCCGGGCAGGCAAACGACTGGACGCTGGGCAACTCGACCTCGATTTCGCAGGTCGGACACCAGATCCTCACCGGCACGTCGATCACTGCCAGCTCCGCAGCCGCCAGCGGCGTGCCCTCTCTGACGATGTCAAAACTGAACCGGAGCGCATCCTCGTGAACCCCCGCCAGCCGGCCGATTCGCAGCGTCACCCGCCGCACCTCCCCGCCGCCAGCCCCGGCCACATGCTCCCGGACCGTCTCCACGATGCTCGTCGCGATCGAGAGTTCGTGCATCGGAGATGATCCTGCCGAGAAGGCTGCGAACGACAACGAGAATATCCCAGTATTGTGGCATCAAACGGTCTCCACCGACCACAACCGCACGCCGGTTTTCAGTCGAGTGTCAGGCGTCAGCGAGCGACGATTCGTCAAACTGAACCGGGGAGGCTCAGGGGTCGGCGAACGCTCGCGGAGCAATTGGGGCGTATCCTCGCCCGCGACGCGACTTTTGCCGCCCCCGAGCCGGTGCATGAGGAAGAGAGCGTGCCCCGCGCTTCCCTCGGCGGCCGGGCCGGGCGTAGACTACGGGTGCCGCAGGGGGCTTGAGGCACACGGCTGCGAATGAGATCGCGACGTCTCAGGAACGGGGATCACTCAGGAGACACGTCATGGCCACGCTTCTTTGGCTGCAGGGCGGTGCCTGCAGCGGCAACACGATGTCGTTCCTCAACGCCGAGGAGCCGAGCGCCTGCGACCTCGTGACCGACTTCGGCATCGACGTCGTCTGGCATCCGTCGCTGGGTGTGGAACTCGGCGACCAGGTCAAGGCCAAGCTCGACGACCTCATCTCGGGTCGCAAGCCGCTCGACATCTTCGTCTTCGAAGGCACGGTGATCCGGGCCCCGCATGGCACGGGCCGCTGGAACATGTTCGCCGACCGCCCCATGAAAGACTGGGTGGCCGAACTCGCCGGCGTGGCCAACGCCGTCGTGGCCCTCGGTGACTGCGCCTGCTGGGGCGGGATCCCCGCGACCGCCCCGAATCCCTCCGACTCGGTTGGGCTTCAATATCTCAAGAAGACCAAGGGGGGCTATCTCGGCCCCAACTTCAAGAGCAAGTGGGGTCTGCCGGTGATCAACATTCCGGGCTGCCCCTGCCACCCCGACTGGGTGACGCAGATCCTGGTGGCGATCGCCAGCGGCCGGGCCAAAGACATCGCCCTCGATGATCTCCAGCGGCCGGCCACCTTCTTCAAGACCTTCACCCAGACCGGCTGCACCCGGGTGCAGTTCTACGAATACAAGCAGCACACCCATGAATTCGGCCAGGGCACGCGCACCGGCTGCCTGTTCTACGAGTTTGGCTGCCGCGGCCCGATGACCCATTCTCCCTGCAATCGGATCCTCTGGAACCGCCAGTCGTCGAAGACCCGGGCGGGCATGCCCTGCACCGGCTGCACCGAGCCCGAGTTTCCCTTCTACGACCTGATGCCCGGCACCGTCTTCAAGACCCAGAAGATCGCCGGCGTCATCCCCAAGGATCACCAGACCGGCACCGGAACACTCACCTACTTGGCGCACGCGGCGGCCGCCAAGCTCGCCGCCCCCCAATGGACCAAAGAAGACATGTTCGTCGTGTGAGCATGGTTCGACTCTGCGGCGAGGGGTTGCCCGTGCCGTGGAGGCGGCCTTGCTGGCAAGCGAAGCCAGGGATGGCGAA
>CAMDDJ010000120.1 GCA_945891385.1 Candidatus Kuenenia stuttgartensis
ACGCCCCCATGCTCCGCGAGCATTCGCCGACCCCCGAGCCTCAGGTCAACTCCGCCGCACCGGCTCGGGTGCGGCAAAAGTCGCGTCGCGGGCGAGGATACGCCCCCATGCTCCGCGAGCGTTCGCCGACCCCCGAGCCTCCCTTCTTCAGTCGCGTACCTGTCGCCAAACGGTGATACGATAGGGCTACCGATGAACGCCGACAGAGGCGTCGGCGGTTCAGGGCTGCCCGTCCGCGCTCGCCCGTGACCTGTCGTTCCGCGGACCATGCTGAGTCGATGACAGCCTCGCTCGTTATTCCTCCTGTAACAGCGCCCGTCTGCGGGAGTATCCGGCCTCCTGGCTCGAAGAGCATCACGAATCGGGCGTTCGTATGCGCGGCGCTGGCTCGCGGTGAGAGCACGCTCACTGGCGTGCTCGACAGCGACGACACTCGCGTGATGGCGGACGGTCTGGCCCGGCTTGGAGCCTCCGTCGCTCCCGATTGGTGCGGCGGCGTCGTCCACGTGGGCGGCGTGGGCGGCCGCATCCCGGTTCACGAGGCCACCCTCGACTGCGCCGCCAGCGGCACGACGATGAGGTTCCTGTCGGCCGTCTGCGGTCTCGGGCAGGGAACGTTCCGACTCGACGGCACACCACGGATGCGGAAGCGGCCGATCGGTGATCTGCTCGACGCGCTCCGCGAACTCGGCATCGACGCGGTCGCCGAGAGCCCCGGAGACTGCCCGCCCGTGCTGATCCGCGGCGCCGGGATTCGGGCCCGCACGGCCCGGGTTCGCGGGACAACGTCGAGCCAATTTGCCAGCGGGCTCGCCTTGGCGGCTCCCTGCATGCCTCAGGGCCTGGAACTCGCCTTCGAGGGCCGGCTCGTGTCGCTCCCGTATTTGGAAATGACGCGGCGGGTGATCGAGGCGTTTGGGGGCGAATGCACCGCAGTCGATGAACGCCGGTGGCGGATTCCTCCGACTGGCTACGAGGGCCGCGCGTATGCGATCGAGCCCGACGCCTCCGCGGCGAGTTACTTCACGGCCGCAGCCGCGATCACCGGCGGTCGCGTTCGCATTGAAGGCCTCGGCCGCGACAGCCTCCAAGGCGACGTCGCCTTCTGCGATGCCCTCGCTCGGATGGGCTGCGACGTGGTCTGGGAGCACGACGCCGTGACCGTCGCGGGGCGGGCATCCCACGGCATCGAGATCGACATGAACGCCATCAGCGACACCGTTCCGACCCTGGCGGTCGTCGCCCTCTTCGCAGCGGGACCGACCGCGATCCGAAACGTCGCCCATGTCCGCGACAAGGAGACTGACCGGATCAGTGATCTCGTGCGGGAACTCCGCCGGCTCGGCGCCGAGGTCGACGAGCGCGAGGATGGGCTGACCGTCTGGCCGACCGGACCAGCCCCGCTCCGCCCCGCACGAGTCGCCACCTACGACGACCACCGGATGGCGATGAGTCTCGCATTGGCCGGGCTGCAGCAGGCCGGCGTAGAGATCGAGGATCCGGTCTGCGTCGGCAAGACCTTTCCCGCCTACTGGATCCAGCTGGGAGGGCTGGCCAGACTCGGCCCCGACTTTGCCGCGCAAGCGAACTCAGCCGCGCCGCTTCGAGCACCATAATCCGGAATCGGTCAAGTCTGGCAGCTCCGGCTCGGGTGCGGCAAAAGTCGCGTCGCGGGCCAGGATACGCCCCCATGCTCCGCGAGCTTTCGCCGACCCCCTCGCCTTCGGTCAAGTCTGGCAGCTCCGGCTCGGGTGCGGCAAAAGTCACGTCGCGGGCGAGGATACGCCCCCATGCTCCGCGCGGGTTCGCCAACACCTCCGGCCTCGTCGGCGACTCAGCCGACGGGCTCGGCTGAGTCGGCCCGCTCGAGCATGAGCGCAGCCTGGCGAAGCAATTCATCGGCGCGATCAGCCGCCGAAAGGCTCGGCTCGCCGGTGCCGAGTTGCATCTGCTCGTCGAGGGCACGAAAGCCTCCGCCGCAGTGCTGGCAATAGACACGCATCCCGAGGAGGTTTACCCGAATCTGCAGCAGCCGGCCGCAGACTGGGCAGTGCTGATGGTAGTACACGTCGTGGGACATCGGGCTGCCTCGTGAATCGCGAGCGGCTGACCGTGCGAGGATAAAACCTCACCCGAATTCCCGCCCGGGATCGGAATATACGCGTTACCCCCCCGACTGGCAATCGACCTCCGGATGAGAATTCGACGAAATCGCCCCGCTCCCCGCCTCGCCGACGGGGAGGCGGAGGATTCTCCGTGGCCCGCCGAACCGATAGAATCGGGATGCCACGCGGCGGTTTCCACCCGAACCCTCACCGGGATGCCGGCCCGATGATCGCTCGGCCGTTCTTCACTCCAGTCGTCGTCGGCTTTTGGTGCGTCACCATGGGCTGGCTGTTGCTGGCGAAGGTGATCCCGGCCTGGCGGCCTGGCAGCCCGCCGGGCTACCAATCGCTTTACACGACCGACAACCAACTCCTTCCCGTCGCCTGGACGGTCTTCTGCAATGAACAGCCCGTCGGCTGGGCCGTCACCCGCACGATCGAGGTGGACCGCGGCGGGTTGATCGTCGACAGCCACCTCCACTTCGACGAGGTGCCGTGGCAGGACATGCTGCCGAGCTGGGCTTCGCTGCTCGTGCAACGGGTGATCGGCGAGGGCGACACGACGGCCTTCGACGCCCGTGGCAGCATGTCGATCGACGAGCGAGGCGAACTCCAACGCTTTTCCTCGTTCGTGACCCTGCCAGGCGCGGATGACCCGCTGATCCTGACGGGGCTTGTGCGTGAGGGGGAAGTGACGGTGCAGGTGGCGGCCGGCGACCTTCACTACGAGACAACCAGGCACCTTCCGACCAACCTGGCCCTGGGTGACGAACTCTCTCCTCAGGCCACGATCCCGGGCCTGACCGAGGGGCGTCACTGGACGGTGCCGGTCTACAGCCCGCTGCGGCCGGGCCAGGCTCCGATTGAGATTCTGCATGCCGAGGTGACCGGCGAGGAGACGTTGTATTGGGAGGACGGACTCGTTCCCGCCCATATCGTGGTCTACCGCGAGGATCCGACGAGTGACCGGGAGCCCCGCTGTCGGCTCTGGGTCGATCGCCGTGGCAGGGTTCTGCGGCAGGAGGCGGCTATCCTTGGAGCCAGGGTCGCGTTCGTCCGAAAGCCCGACGCCGAGGCGGCCCGCCTGGCCGCCAGTGACGGTCTGGGAGAGGATCCAGCCGGCGGTGATTCGCCCGAGGCGAGGGAGCCGTTCGTCCGATGATCGAATTCGACCATGTCACCCGCACGTATGGCCCGAAGACGGCGGTTGCCGATCTTTCGCTGGCAATCCCGCGGGGCGAATTGTTCGCGTTGCTCGGCCCGAACGGGGCGGGAAAGACCACGAGCATCAAGATGCTCGTGGGGCTGCTCCACCCCTCGAAGGGCTCGCTCCGAATCTGCGGTCACGACGTCGTGACGAATCCCCGCGAGGCGCATCTCCACGTTGGCTACGTGCCGGACGAGCCCTGCCTCTACGACAAACTCACCGGCCGTGAGTTCCTCTGGTTCATCGCCGACATGTTCGGCATGCCTCGCCATCTGGCGGGCAGCCGAATCGACCGTGAGATCGCCTCCTTCGAACTGGCGGAGTTCGCCGACGACCTGTCCGAGAGCTATTCACTCGGCATGAAGCAACGGCTGGTCTTCGCCGCCTCGCTGCTCCATGATCCCGATGTGCTGGTGCTCGACGAGCCGATGGTGGGGCTCGACCCGCGGAGTGTCCGGATCGTCAAGGACCTCCTCGCCGCTCGCACCCGCGACGGCATGACCGTGTTCATGTCGACTCACACGCTGGCCATGGCCGAGGAGATGGCCGATCGGGTCGGCATCATGGTTCGCGGCCGGCTCCGTTTTCTCGGCACCGTGATGGAGTTGCGGGAGCAGGTCGCGCTCGAAGCGACATCGCTGGAGCAGCTCTATCTCGAACTCACCAGTGCCGCGGGAGTCGATTCATGAATCGCCCGGTCCCGGTGGGCGAATCCGTGCGACTCATTTCCCTCGACGAGGAATCCCGGCTCTTCCTCCGGCTCCGCATCGCCCTCGTCTGGCAGGCGGTGCGAGCGATGGTCACCGGGAGCCGGCTGCGGCTCTCGCTCGTGGCCATGCTCAGCGGCTTGTTCTGGGCCGCGTTGTACGGACTGTTCCACGAGGCGTTCAATTTCCTCGACGTGCTCCATGCCGACGTGATTCCGCTGCTTTTCAACGCCTTCTTCTCCTCGCTGATGGTGATGCTGATCTTTTCCACCGGCATCCTCCTGTACGCCGGTCTCTATTGCTCGCCCGAGTCGCGGCTGCTTCTCACCCTCCCGGTGCGAGCGGAGACGATCTTCGGCCACAAGTTTCGCGAGGCGATGTGGTTTTCGAGCTGGGGTTTCGTACTCCTGGGGAGCCCGATGCTCGTCGCCTACGGCGTGATCCGCGGAGCGGCCTGGCCTTTCTACCTGCTGCTCCTGCCCTTCATGCTCGCGTTCGTCGTGATTCCGGCGGCCGTCGGCGGAATCTGTTGCATGCTCCTGGTGGGCTGGCTGCCACGGCTGCGGCTCCATCTGTTGACCGCCGGCGTGACGCTCGCCTGCCTGGCCGTGCTCTGGTTTGGCTGGACGCTGTTGACGGAGCCCAAGGCAGATGCGATGTCGGCTGCGTGGTTCGAACGAGCCTTCGCACGGCTGCGGATCACGGAGCAGAAACTGTTGCCGAGCTGGTGGCTGGCCAGCGGCCTCCTGGAGGCGGCTCAGACGAGCCGCACCGGTGGAGTCGACGGCACGGCGCTCGCCGAAGCGGTCAAGTTTCTTTCGCTGCTCGTCGCCAACGCCCTGATGCTTCAGGTTGTGGCCGGATGGTTGGCCCGGGTGGCGTACCGTCGAGGCGCGAGCCATCTGGCCGGCGAAGTGCCGGCCAGACGACGAAGGCGGCCCGGCTGGTTCGACCGACTCCTGGTCGGCACCGCGGCCTCGCCCGGCCGACCGCTTCGCCTCCTGTTGGTCAAGGACCTCCGGATCTTCCGCCGGGATATCTCGCAGTGGTCGCAGTTCCTGATCTTCTTCGGGCTGCTCGGCCTCTACTTCGTCAACCTTCGGTCGTTCAACTATCACAACACGTACGCGTCGATGATCGGCTTTCTCAACCTCGCCGTGGTAGGACTGATCCTTTCGACATTCACCACCCGGTTCGTCTACCCGATGATCAGCCTCGAGGGCCGGCGATTCTGGATCCTCGGGCTGTTGCCTGTGGACCGCGATCAAATCGTCTGGTCGAAGTTCTTGTTCTCGTTCGTCGGCGGAGTCGTGCCCTGTTCGCTGCTGGTCTTCCTCAGCGACTGCATGCTCGGGCTTCCCTGGAGCCTGATCGCCATCCACGAATTCTGCTGCCTTCTGCTCTGCGCGGGCCTCTCGGGCATCGCCGTCGGGCTGGGCGCACGGATGCCCGATCTGCGGGAGTCGTCGCCGGCGAAGATCTCGTCGGGCTTCGGGGGTACGCTCTGCCTGGTGCTCAGTTCCCTGTTCATCATGCTCGTGGTCGTCACGGCGGCCGTGCCCACCCATCTGTTTCTTCTGTCGCGAACCCTCGGGCCCGCCCTGGTGGCTACCGATGGACTCTTGGCGGTGGCTGGGGGGCCATGGGGCACAGCCGCGAGCCTGGCGGTTGTCGGCCTGGCCGGAATCGCGGCCACCGTCGTTCCGCTGGCTCTGGGACTCCGGGCCTTCCGCAAATTGGAGGCCTGACCGCCGGTTGGCGACCGGCCGCGTTAGGAATGCCCGCCTTCTGCGGTTGCAGAGGAGGCAGGCTCCCGGGAAGATCCCGGCCCCCGGAAATCCACCATGATCCGCTCAGCCGACCCCTTCGACCCCGCCAGCCCGCTCCCGCCGATCCGCGTGGGGGCGGTCCAATACCTCAACACACGGCCCCTCGTATTCGGCCTGGCAGCGGCCGATCTTGCCTTGTCCTTCGATCTTCCGAGTCGCCTGGCCGATCGGCTCGCCGCGGGCAGGCTCGACGTGGCTCTGGTGCCCTTGATCGAGGTCTTTCGCCACCCCGATTTTCGCATTGTCTCGGACGCGTGCATTGGGTGCCGGGGGCCCGTGATGAGCGTCAAACTCCTGTTTCGCGTCTCCCCGAGCAAGGTGCGAACGCTTGCCGTCGACGAGGGTTCGAGGACGAGTGCTGCCCTGGCTCGGATCCTCCTTCGTGAGATGCACGGAATCGCACCGCGGATCGAGACCCTTCCGATCGGATCGGGCAGCGGCGATACCCGGGCGGACGCGATCCTCCTGATCGGCGACCGAGCGCTCGGTCCGGCCACCGGGGGTGGCGCATTTCAGCTGATCTGGGACCTCGGTGACGAATGGTGCCGCTGGACTGGTTTGCCGTTCGTGTTCGCCGTCTGGGCGGCGCGACCGGGGGCTGATTCTGCGGAACTCGTAACGCGTCTGGAGGCGGCTCGTGACCGGGGTCGGGCCCACCTCCCGGCGATCGCCGCGGCCGAGGCGGCCGCTCACGGCCTGACCACATCCCAGTGCCTGGCCTACCTTCGCGACAATCTGCATTATGATCTCGGCGCCCGCGAACTCGAGGCGGTCCGGCTGTTCCGCAGTCATGCGGTCCGGTTAGGACTCGCACCTCGTCCTGTCGAGCAGGCCGTTTGCCAGAGCCCTCTCCCATGACGATCACCATCAAAGACACGCTCGAAGACGTCGTTGCCGGCCGGCGGCTGACTGGGGCCGAGGCCATCGCCCTGCTTGAATCTCGGGAACTCGCAGCGATCGGACGGGCAGCCGATGCCGTCACCCGGAGGCTCCACCCGGAGTCCTATCGCACGTACAACATCGACCGGAACATCAACTACACGAACATTTGTTCGGCCGTCTGTGATTTCTGTGCCTTCTACCGTGGTCCCAAAGATCCGGAAGGGTACGTACTCGATCGCGATGTCCTTCTGCGGAAGATCGAAGAGACAGTAGCCCTGGGAGGCGACCAGATTCTGCTTCAGGGCGGCATGCACCCGACGCTGCCGCTCGAGTGGTACGAGGACCTTCTGCGGGACATCAAGTCGCAGTTTCCCGCCATCAACGTCC
>CAMDDJ010000121.1 GCA_945891385.1 Candidatus Kuenenia stuttgartensis
TCGTGCTGGCGGCCGACGCGGCGATCACGACGACCCGGCTTGTCCGCCGGCTCGACGAGTCGCTCGACGACCGCACGATCGTGGTGGCCGACGTGGGCGACGCGCTCTTTGCCTCGAGCGACCTCGTGATCCGCGGCCAGACCGAATACATCGCCCCGGCGTACTACACATCGATGGGCTTCGCAGTGCCCGCGGCGCTCGGAGCGAAGACGGCCCGGCCCGACCTGCGAGTGATCGCCCTGGTGGGCGACGGCGCCTTTCAGATGACCGGCATGGAGCTCTCCACAATCGTCCGCCGCGGCCTGGCGGTGACCGTGATCGTGCTCGACAACAAGGGCTACGGCACCGAGCGGCTCCTGCTCGAAGGCTCTTTCAACGACATCAACCCGTGGCAGTATCAGCGGCTGCCCGAGGTGCTCGGCGGCGGCACCGGCTGGAACGTGCGGACCGAGGGGGAATTCGACGAGGCCCTCACGGCCGCGCTCGCCGACGAGCAGGCGATGAACATCATCCGCGTCCAGATCGGCCTCGACGATCGTAGCCAGACCCTCGACCGCCTCGCCGCCGGCCTGGCCCGCCGCGTCCGCCGTTAGGGCGGATTCCGGCTATTTCAAACACCGGCTCGGTGGCGACACAAGTCGCGTCGCGAGGTGGTTCTGGGCCTCTGTCCCTCCTCGCCGGAGTTGCCCATGCCATCTCGCCGGACGTTCGCGACGGCCATCCTGGCCTTTCGCTCTCTCGGAGGAAACCTCGCTTCGCCTTCGTGACTGCGCTCGGTTTCCTACGCCGCTCGATCGGCACGGGCAACTCCTCCACTCCATGCTCATGTCGCACGGGCGAGCGTCACGGCGTGAGGCCGGGGAGGTTAAGCGCTCGGCCGAAGGCGGCCACGAGGTCGGCGAGCGACGCCTGGAAGGCGGCTTCGAAGCTCTCCTCGACGGAGAGCCCCTCCTTGATGCCCCGCACGAAGTCGGCGAACTTCCTCCGGTCGCGGGCCACGAGAAACCGCACGAGTTGAGAGGCGATTCCGTACTGCACAGGCTGGATGTGTTCGGCGGTGAAGAAATTCGGGCCGAGCGTGCCGGTCGACTGCATGAAGGCCCGGGCCTCGGCCTCCTTGAGCGGTACCTGCCGCGAGCGGGGCACCACCTGCGTGCCAACCCACTCGGCGAGGCCCTCGTTGAGCCAGTTGGGGAGCCGCCGCGGGGAGAGCCAGCGGTGGTTGAAGCCGTGGCTCGTCTCATGGACGAGCATGTGGGCGAAGGCATCGGCGGTGCCGCCGCGGTGGCAGGCCATCACCACCCGGCCGTCGCTCGACTGATGGCACAGGCCGTGGGTCCGGTCCGGCACCTCGGTGTTCATGAACCGACTCTCGAAGGCCTTGAAGGCGGCCAGGTCGCGAAAGGCGATCACCAGGCACTTCCCCTTCCAGACCGGTTCGCCCCGGGGGATGCCATAGAGGTCGCAGAGCAGATCGTGCATCGTGTCGAGGCTGGCGAGAAACGGCTGGAGTTCGGCCGGCGGGATGTCGCTGGCTACGATGAACTCGTGGGTTTCAGCCAGCCGGAGATCCGGGAACACGCCCCGCACCTGCTCCACGTAGGCCTCGAGGCTCGTCACCTCGGCCGCATGCTCCTCGGCCGAGAGCTCGGGCCAGGGCTCGACGCCGTGTTCCTGCATCCGGGCCATCGACGCCGCCCGATCCCGCTCCTGCCGCTCACGGGCCGCCCGTTCCCGCACCTGGGCGGAACTGCGTCCTCTGATCTCGGCCTCGTAGACCGTCTCCCGTCCGGCCACGATCTCGGTGATGCTCCGCAATTGAAGAGTGACGGGCCGCGCCTGCCCCTCCTCGACGAGCCGCAGCGACTGCGTCGTGCCGTCCCGAACGAGCAGCTTCTGAAGGAGGGGCCGCACGAACCGCTTGCCCGTGGCCAGCTCGACCACGTCGAGCTGCCGACCCTCGTAGGCCGAGAGCGCATCGGCGAGGGCATCGGCCCGCGCAGCCTCGGAGGCGAGCGCGGCCAGCAGCACCAGTGAGAGCCGCGCGATCGGCCCGTTCATCCCTCGGCTCCCGCGCTGGCCTGCCGCCGCAGATCGGTGCTCGAAAGGTCGAGCCGAAACTCCCGCTGGGCCACGAAATAAGTGACGTCGCGGAGCACCTGGGGCACCTCGATCGACGCGGCATCATGGAACACGCCGTTCACCAGCCGGCCGAACACGATCAGCCCGCCCGACCGCGACGCGATCGCCTTCACCGCCCGGGTGGCGGCCGTCGCCAACCCGCCGTAGTAACGGGGATCGGGGAGGCGGGCGTAGGTGTCGGCCCCCAGCACGAAAGTGGTCGTGGGAAAGACGTCGAGCTTCTCCAGAAACGTCGCCGCCCGCGTGAACCAGAGCGGCCGGTCGGCGAATTGGGCGGCCCGATTCCTCAATTCGATGAAGTCGAGCGGCGGCTTGTCGACGTTGCGAATCGAGATCTCGTAGGCGAGCGGCCGCTCGGCGATCTCCTCGGCGATCCGGGCCATCAGGAGATGCCCCTCGTGGAGCGGATCGAAGGAACCGGGAAACACCAGGCCGCCCTCGGCCGGCACCGCGGCCGCCCCGCCCCCGGCCGCCACTGCGATTCGTTCGCCGGCGAAGAGTTCCTGCCACTCCTGCGGCGGCTCATGGCAGTCGCGATGGATCCGATCGGCATCCCGCAGCGGCGGGTCGGTCGCGCACGAGGTCACACCGCAGGCCGCCGCCGTTTCGGCGAGGACGAGCCAGGCGGAGATCATTTCTTCCTCCGCCCGCGATCGCGCAGCCTTCTCGAGAACAAGTTCCGCGACGCGAGTGGCCTGCCTGGTCTGCACCGCCACGATCGCCCGATGATCGCCCCGCTTGGGCCGCCGGGTCGCCAGCCCCGCCGTCACCGCCACGCCCACGGCCCGGCAGCTTGCCGCGGCAGGCTCGACGCCCTCCGCCTGCATGAGCCGACTGGCCCGCTCCCACGCCGCCACCGCCAGTCGCCTGGCCGTGCGGGACGAGCAATACGATTCCTGCGGCCCGCCGAGCAGGCCGTTCACGGCTGGCCGGGCCGAGGCCACCGTCGCCTCGAGCAGAATCTCGCTGCCGCCAGGCGTGGTGGCCAGGTGCGAGATTGCGGTCGAGCCTCCTCCGGCTGCGACGAGCACGAGCCGCCGGCCGCTGGTCTCCATGCCCGCGAGGAAACGGTCGGACGCGGGCAGAGCGAGCGGTGCCATGGGCGCGTGCGTCGACGAGGGAACGGCCCCACGATCCGCGGCAGCGGTCGTGGGTCGACACCATCATACCGCAGGCGGCTTGTGGCTGGTCTGGCTGCCCGGCAGACTGTGCACTCCACGCTGGCAGCCGGCCGGGCGACTGACTCCAGCACACTACCACCAGGAGCACGAGATGCGGGCGGCGATCATCGGCATCGGAGCAATCGCCCGGCTTCATGCCCGGGCCCTGGCCGACATCCCGGGCGTCGCGCTCGTCGCCGCCTGCTGCCGTACCGAGGAGAAGGGGCGGGCCTTCGCCGCCGAATTCGGCTGCGCGTGGCACGGCGACGCTGCGGCGATGCTCCGCAAGGAGAAGCCGGATTTCGTGACGGTGGCCACGCCCTCCGGAGCCCACCTCGACGCCGCCCTTGCGGCCATCCGCAAGGGTGTGCCCGTCATCTGCGAGAAGCCGCTCGAGATCACCCTCAAGCGGATCGACCGAATGATCACCGCCGCCGCCAAGGCGGGCGTGCCGCTCGGGGCGATCTTTCCCCAGCGATTCAATCCGGTGATCCAGACGGTTCACGCCGCCGCCGCCGCCGGCCGGTTCGGCCAACTGGCCGTCGCGGCCAGCTACGTGCCCTGGTGGCGGGACGACGCCTACTACGGCCCCGGCCGCTGGCAGGGCACCAAGGCACTCGACGGCGGCGGGGCGCTCATGAACCAGTCGATCCACGGGGTCGATGCCCTGCAGTGGATCGCCGGGGCGACGATGCCCGACCTCGCGCCGGCCGAGAACCCGGTGGAAAGCGTCGTGGCCTTCACCGCCGTGCGGGCGCACGACCCCGCCCGACTCGAGGTCGAAGACAGTTGCGTCGCCGTGCTCCGGTTCAAGAATGGAGCCCTGGGCCAACTGCTCGCCGCCACGAGCCTGTTTCCGGGCAGCCTCCGGCGGCTACTTGTCGGTGGCCGGGACGGCACGGCCGAGATCCTCGAGGAACAGTTGGTTCGCTGGCGGTTTCGCGCGGAGTCGGCGGCCGACGAGGCCACCCGGGCCGAGTTCGGAGGAGCCAGCGGCACCTCAGGCGGCGCGGCCGACCCGATGGCCATCAACTACGCCTGCCACACGCGGAACTTCGCGGAGTTTCTCGCGGCAATCCGGGCCGGCCAGAAACCCCCGCTCGACGGCCTGGAGGGCCGCAAGGCCGTGGCGATCGTCGAAGCCTGCTACAAAAGTGCCCGCACCGGCAAGGCTGCCAGGGTCGAAGACGGCCGATGACGCGGCCGACCGGCCACTCCCTGCAGAACTATCGCCGGGCGGCCCGGCCCTCGATCCTCCGCTGACGAGCCACTCATGCATGCACCATTCCGCTACGCGATCTGCAACGAGACCTTCGGCGAACAGCCACTCGAGCAGGCCTGCGACCTGGCAGCCGAGTGCGGCTACACCGGAGTCGAAATCGCCCCGTTCACGCTCGCGTCGCTGGCCACCGACGTCTCCGCCGCCGCGCGGAGCGACATCCGCCGCACGATCGCCCGGGCGGGCCTGGATTGCGTCGGCCTCCACTGGCTGCTCGCCAAGACCGAAGGCTTTCACGTGGCCCATCCGGAAGCACTCGTCCGCCAGCGGACGGTCGAGTATCTCGGGGACCTCGCCCGGCTGTGTCACGATCTCGGCGGCCGGGTGCTCGTCTTCGGCTCGCCAAAGCAGCGGAGCCTGCTGCCCGGCGTCTCGCCCGAGCAGGCGCTCGAGCACATCCGTGAGGTCTTCACCCGGCTCGTGCCCGTACTCGAAACGACCGATACGGTCGTGGCGCTCGAGCCCCTCGCGCCGGTCGAAACCGACGTGCTCACCACCGCGGCCGAGACCTGCCGGCTGATCGACGCGATCGGCTCGCCCCACGTGCGGCTTCACCTCGACGTGAAGGCGATGGCTGCCGAGCCGACGCCGACCCCCGAGATCATCGTGGCCTCGGCCCCCTACCTGGAACACTTCCACGCCAACGACGAAAACCTCCAGGGACCGGGCTTCGGAGCGGTGGACTTCCTGCCAATCTTCCGGGCGCTCGACGAGATCAGCTACGCCGGCTGGATCAGCGTGGAGGTGTTCGACTACGCCGCCGGGCCCGAACGGCTGGCGCGGGAGAGCATCGACTACATGCGCCGGATCGAGGCCGACTTGGCCTGACGACGAGCGAAGGGGCTGCGGCCCGGGGAACTCTGGAAACCACAGGAGCAGCACCATGACCATGCCATCCGACGCCGCCCAGGCCAACGTTCCCTGGTATCGAGACCTCACCAGCTACCACTGGTTTGTGTTTCTCGTCGCCTCACTGGCCTGGCTGTTCGACTGCCTCGACCAGCAGCTCTTCATCCTCGCCCGGGGCAAGGCGATGGAAGCCCTGCTTCCGGCCGGCTGGGATCCCAAGCTCTACGGCGGCTATGCCACGAGCATCTTCGTGGCCGGCTGGGCGATGGGGGGACTGATCTTCGGCTCGCTCGGCGACCGCTTTGGCCGCGCCAAGATGCTCACGCTCACGGTCCTGATCTATTCCGTCTGCACCGGGCTCTCCGCCTTCTCGACGGGCTGGATCGATTTCGCGTCGTACCGGTTCCTGACCGGTCTGGGCGTGGGAGGTGTCTTCGGCTTGGCCGTGGCCCTCGTGGCCGACACGCTCCCCGACCGTTCGCGGACCGGCGCGCTCGGCATGCTCCAGGCCCTCTCAGCGGTGGGCAACGTCACGGCCGGACTCGTGAGCATGTTCATCGGCAGCCTCGAATCCCGCGGCGCGATTCCGGCCGGCAAGGGCTGGACCTACATGTTCCTGGTGGGAGCCATCCCGGCGTTCCTCTGCGTCTTCATCCAGCTGCGGCTCAAGGAACCGGAGAAGTGGGTCAAGGCCCGCGAGGTCGGGCGGGCGGCGGGCGTGAAATTCGGCTCCTACTCCGCCCTGCTCGGCGACGCCCGCTGGCGGAGCTCCGCGCTGTTGGGCATGCTCCTGTGCGTCTCGGGTGTGATCGGCCTCTGGGGCATCGGCTTCTTCAGCCCCGAACTCGTCGGCGACGTGATCAAGGCCTCGCTCATCAAGGAAGGCGTTCCCGAAGCGGAGATCGCAGGCCGCCAGCAATATTGGATCGGCATCAATTCGATCGTGCAGAACCTCGGCGCCTTCTTCGGCATGCTGCTCTTCACCCGCATGGCCCAGGGCATGGGGCGGAAAGCGGCCTTCGCCATCGGCTACGTGGCCGCGCTCGTCGCGACAGTGGCCTACTTCCAGCTCTTCAACGGCCGGGGCGACATCTGGATGAGCGCGATCATGGGCGGCTGCCAGCTCGCCCTGTTCGCCGGCTTCGCGATCTACCTCCCCGAACTCTTCCCCACGAGCCTGCGGAGCACCGGCACCAGCTTCTGCTACAACGTCGGTCGCTTCCTGGCGGCTACAGGCCCCTTCACGATGGGAGCCCTCCAGGCCGCTCTCAAGGCCGGCGCTACGACGCCCGACGCGAAGCTCGCCGCCTTCCGCAACGCCTGTTCCTACATGAGCGTGATCTTCCTCCTCGGCCTCGTCGCCCTCGCCTTCCTTCCCGAAACCAAGGGCCGACCGCTTCCCGAGGACTGACTTCAGCGCCCGCCGGGCCATCCCTGGCCCCGGCGGGCTTTGCGGCCCTCCGGCCGCCGGCCGCCTTCCGGGCGGCCGATGGCGTGCGGCCTGTGCGGTGTGGCGGCCCTGTCTGCGCGGATAGGCGTCGAGGCGGGGCGACCCGGATGGCACGCGGCGCGGGCGGCGCCCGCTGCGTGCCTGAGAAGGGGCGGGCACGCGGCGCGGGCGGCGCCCGCTGCGTGCCTGAGAGTCGCGATTGGTGCTCCTTCGGGCACTTCTTGACCG
>CAMDDJ010000122.1 GCA_945891385.1 Candidatus Kuenenia stuttgartensis
CACGGCACGGGCAACCCCGAGTTACCAGTTGACGTCATTTCCAGTCTGACCAGAGACCAGAGCATCGTCCCGCGCAAAGGAGCCCCCATGGCCACCGTCACCGAATCCTCCACGAAGCCGATGCGCATCAGCCCGTTGGGCCGGGTCGAGGGCGATCTCGACCTTCGCATCGAGGTCACCGACGGCGTCGTCACCGACGCCTGGACCGAAGCCAGCATGTTTCGCGGCTTCGAGATCATCCTCAAGGGCAAGGATCCGCAGGCCGGCCTGATCGTCACGCCCCGGATCTGTGGCATCTGCGGCGGCAGCCACCTCTACAAGGCGGCCTACGCTCTCGACACCGCCTGGCGAACGCACGTGCCGCAAAACGCCACCCTCGTGCGAAACCTGGCCCAGTGCTGCGAGACGCTCCAGTCGATTCCGCGCTGGTTCTACGCCCTCTTCGCCATCGATCTCACCCACAAAAACTACGCCCACCTGACGGAGTATGACGAGGTCTGCCGACGGTTCGCCCCCTTCACGGGCACCGGCTACGAGAAGGGCGTGACGCTCTCGGGCAAGCCGGTCGAGGTCTACGCGATCTTCGGCGGCCAGTGGCCCCATTCGAGCTTCATGATTCCCGGCGGCGTGATGTGCGGGCCGACGCTCTCCGATGTCACCCGCTCCGTGGCGATCCTCGACTACTGGAAGCGGGAGTGGCTCGAGAAGGAGTGGCTCGGCTGCTCGATCGATCGCTGGATGGAAAACAAGACCTGGAACGACGTCCTGGCCTGGGCCGACGAGAACGACGCGCAGCGAAACAGCGACTGCGGCCTGTTCCTCCGGTTTGCCCTCCGCGCCGGCCTCGACCAGTATGGGGCCGGCTGCGGCGCCTACCTGGCCACTGGCACCTACTTCCAGCCGGAGCTCTACGAGCGGCCGACGATCGAAGGCCGCAATGCCGCCCTGATCAACCGCTCGGGTGTCTACGACGGCGCCGGCTACCACGACTTCGACCACCTCCACGTTCGCGAGAGCACGGCCCACTCCTTCTACCAGGGCGACACCTACCTCCATCCCTGGGAGGGCCGCACCGAGCCGATCGACCCAGCCGAGGGCCACAAGCAGGGCAAGTATTCCTGGGCCAAGAGCCCGCGGTATGAGGTGCCGGGCAAGGGCCCGATGCCACTCGAGGCGGGCCCGCTCGCCCGGCAGGTGATCGCCGGCCGCGGCGGTGCCGGCAAACACCAGGACCACGATCCATTGTTTCTGGATGCGATTCGGACCGTGGGGCCGAGCATCCTGGTCCGCGTGATGGCGCGGATGCACGAGGCCTGCAAGTATTACCAGCTGGCCCAGAAGTGGCTCGCCGAGATGGACCTGCACGACAAGTTTTATACGAAGCCCGTCGAGCACTCCTCAGGCAAGGGCTTTGGCTCGACCGAGGCGGCCCGCGGGTCGCTCTCCGACTGGATCGTGATCGAAGAGGGGAAGATCGCCAACTACCAGGTGATCACGCCCACCGCCTGGAACATCGGCCCGCAGGATGGCCACAACGTCCATGGTCCGATGGAGCAGGCCTTCCTCGGCGCGCCGATCAAGGATCCGACCGACCCCGTCGAGATGGGCCACGTCGCCCGCTCGTTCGACTCCTGCCTCGTCTGCACGGTGCATGCCTACGACGGCAAGACCGGCACGGAACTGGCGAAGTTTCGGATCGGCGAGACGGGATGACGGCCACGCGGGTGCTCGTGATCGGCTGCGGCAACATCCTCCGGGGTGACGATGCGGCCGGCCCCATCCTCGTGCGTCGCCTCTGGGAGCGGGGGCTGCCGCCGGGGGTGCTCTGTGCCGACGGCGGCACGGGCGGCATGGACGTGGCCTTTCAGATGCGAGGAGTGCCTGAAGTGATCCTCGTCGACGCCTGTCGTTCGGAGAGCGAGCCGGGCAGCTTGTTCGAACTGCCGGGCGACGAGGTCGCGGAGCTTCCGCCACTCACCGGGATCAACCTCCACGCCTTCCGCTGGGACCATGCGATCGCCTTCGGCCGCTGGCTGCTCAAGGACGAGTATCCGTCCAAGGTGACGGCCTACCTGATCGAAGGCGAGCGGTTCGAGGTCGGCGAGCCGCTCTCACCGGCGGTCGATGCCGCGGTCGATCGCCTGGCCGATCTGATGCTGGCTCGGCTGGCTGGACCAGAAGCCGCGGAGAGCCGATCATGACCCCCGCCGCTCGAGCGTTGCTCCGGCCTCAGCCGGTGGGGCTCGCTCCCTTTCCGGCCTCGCACCTGCTTGTGCCCATGAGCGACGACCCGCGGGCGGCCCACGCCCTGAGTTCGTTCTTATCCGGCGACTTCGACTGCGAGGTGCCCGACGAATGGCGGTTCTTCGCCGCCGCGGCCCGGGGCGAGACTGTGGCCGCGGTCGCTTGCCTTGCCGGAGACGACCCGCTGATGGCATTCAACCAGTTCGTGCTTCAGCCCTCCGCCGAGCAACTCACGGCCATCGGCGCCGGCCCGAACCCGACCCTCGCCGCCCTGGCCCGAGCAGCGGCCTTCGCCCACGGCCTCGTCGACGACGCGAGTGATTGCCCGCAGCTCGACGGAGAACTGCGGGCGTTCGTTCTGCTGACGGTGGCAGCGGCCCGGATCGAGCGAGACGCGCTCGCCGAGGCGGCAGCCGCGCTGGAGTCAGCCGTGATGGCTGCCGCCGGAAAGAGTCCCCTGCTCGAAGCCCTGGCGATCGTGCAACTCTCCGACACGACCACCGCCCTGGCCGATGCGACCACGGCCGAAAACGCTGATCGAGATCCTGCTACGCTCCTTCGGCGTGCGCTCGACCTGACAGCCGGCACTCGCCTGCCGCTGCTTCGGGCCGAGATCTGGATGAAGCTCGGCATCGCGCTGCAGCGGAGCGGCAGCGGCGGCGACCGCCGGCTGCTGATCGAGGCGATCAAGTGCTACCAGCAGGCGATCGCCGAAGGACTGACGGCAGAGACCGCGGCCGCGGCCTACGGTCAGCTCCAGAACAACCTCGGCCTCGCCTACCTCGCCACGCCGACCCGCGAGGCAAGCGACCAGCTCCGGACCGGGATCGCCGTGCAGTCGTTCCGCGAGGCCTTGCGGGTCTGCGACCGGGAGCAGGACCCCGAAACCTGGGCGAGCGTGCAGATGAATCTCGCCAGCTCGCTTCAGTATCTCCCCTCGTCGCACCCGGCCGAGAATCTGGCCCAGGCCGTCGAGGCCTACGAGGAGGTGCTGCAGGTCCGCACCAAGGCCCGCGATCCGGTGGCCCACGGCCGCGTGCTTTTGAACCAGGCCAACGCCCTGGCCCATCTTGGCATCTTCAAGCCCGCGATCGAAAAGCTCGCCGAGTCGATGAAGCTGCTCTCCTGGTATGGCCACGACGACGAGGCCGCCGCCGCCCGCGACCTGCTCGCCGAGATCGAGGCTCGCCAGGACGAGCTCCGTCACCCCGACCGCCCCGGACCGGCCACGGTAGGCTGAACGCATGGACCTCCACCAGCGGCAGCAATTTGATTTCCTCCTCCAGACGGCGGCCGAGCGGCTGGCCGCCCGGCTCGAGGAACGGTATCGCGGCCCCGATGCGGCCCTGGCCCGGCTCCGGGAAGCCCCGGCCGCCGAATCCGGTCCCTTCGTCGAGGCGATCTTCGCCGACTTTCTCCTCGACAACGTCTCTGGGGCCTGCTTCGTACTCGAGTCGCTCGCCCGCCGCAGGCCGGGGCAGATCTCCTCGGCCGACTCCGTCGAAGCCCTGCTCCTCGATCTGGCCAAGCGACTCTTCGGCGACCTCTTGGTCACCAAGACCGAGGAACTCCTCGAACAGCACTCCGGTTATCAATCCGTGTGAGGCATTGCCCATGAGCCAGGCCGACAGCCCGACCGCTGAAACCCCGAACTCGCCCGAGGAACTCTCGCACCTGGCCGAGGCCGTCGATCGGGCGGTGGCCGAGATCATGGCACTCGAGCCCGCGATGCGGGCCAAGGCGCTCGCAGTCAAGACGGCGATCGAGGCCTTTCACAAGGGTGGGCTGACCACGATCGTAAAGCGGCTCAAGGCCGATCCGCGGGGCAAGGAGCTCCTCTTCGAACTCGTGGATGAGCCGCATGTGCACGCGCTCTTTTCGATGCACGGGATCGTGCGGGCCGACCTCACCACGCGGGTGGCGCGGGTGATCGAGATGGTGCGGCCCTACATGCAGTCGCACGGCGGCGACGTGACGCTCGTCGAGGTCCGCGATGCCAAGGCCTTCGTGCAACTCTCGGGCAGCTGCCAGGGCTGCTCGATGTCGGCCGCTACCCTCCGCGACACGGTCGAGGAGTCGCTCCGCGAGCACGTGCCCGAGATCGAAGGCGTGGAGGTGGTGCCGACGGAGCCCGAGCCAGCGGTCGAGCCGGCAGTCTTCCAGATCGCGCTACCCGGGGCGGCGGCAGCCACCGGGGGCGGATCGGCCGCCGAGGGAGCCGGCTGGGTGGCAGGGCCGCCGGTCGCTGGAATCACGGCCGAGAAGCCGGTCGCCTTCGAGGTGGGCGAGACGAAGGTGATCGTGGTGCGATCGAAGGAGGGCCTGCGGGCCTTTCGCAACGCCTGCGGCCACGTCGGCCTGCCGCTCGACCGGGCGGCCTGCGACCTCGAGGCCGGCACGCTCACCTGCCCCTGGCATGGGTTTACGTTCGACACCGACACCGGCGGCTGCTTCTCCTCGCCCGCCTGCCGGCTCGAGCCCTTCCCACTCCGCGAGCAGGACGGCATCGTCTGGGTGAGGCCGCAGTGACCCCGAGGGGCGACCATGCCCGCTCTGCCGGATCTCGCCCGGCCGCCCCCACCGAGCGGTGACCACCCGCTCCTTTTGACATCAAGATGCAAAGACAATACATTTTGATGCATGAGAACGACGATCTCGCTTCCCGATGATCTCCTGCGAAAGGCCAAACAGGTTGCCGCTGAGCGTTCCTGCACCCTGAGCGAAGTCGTGCAAGACTCGCTGCAAAAGGCATTTGCCCATCCGCGATCAGCCCACCGGTCTGGGCCAACCCGGCTGACCACGTTCCGTGGCCGAGGCGTTCTCCCGGGGATCGATCTGGACAGTTCCGTCAATCTGCTCGATGCAATGGAGCAGCGGTGATCCTGCTCGACGTCAATGTGCTCGTCTATGCACATCGAGAGGAGACGGAGCGCCATCGGGAGTACCGCAACTGGCTGGAGAAGACGCTCGACGCTCCACTCGGGTGTGCGGTTTCAGACCTGGCCCTCAGCGGCTGCCTGCGAATCATCACCCACCCCCGGATCTTTGACCCTCCCACTCCCTTGAAGCAGGCCATCGCCTACATCGACGAGCTTCGAGAGCACGATCGGCTGGTCGTCCTTGCACCAGGCCCGCGTCACTGGCCGATTTTTCTGGATCTCTGCCGGCGCAGCCAGGCACGTGGGAATCTCGTGGCTGACGCCTATCACGCGGCTCTGGCTCTCGAGACAGGATCGGAGTGGGTCACCACCGATCGAGACTACTCGCGGTTTCCGGGGCTCCGTTGGCGGCACCCCCTGGACGATTGAACTGGTCTGCCGGATCGCCGTTCGCCGCATCGTGCGGCGGCATAGTTGTTTCACAGTCGGCAAGGACTGCTGCGTGGCGGATCTCATCGACATCACCGCCGGCTGGGAGCCGCTTCGCTGGCTCGGAGCCCCGGCCCCGGGCGGGCTCGCTCTGCCGGCGGCCCAGCCGACGGCGAGCCAGTTCTACGGCCCGCGGGGCGTGTGGCTCGACGGCCGCCGGCTCGTCGTCTGCGACTCGGGCAACCACCGCGTGCTCATCTGGGATGGGCTGCCGCGCGCCGATCACGCCCCCGCGCAGGTGGTGCTCGGCCAGGTCTCCTTCGAGGCTGAAGGCCCGGCCGCCCGCGGTCGCGGCCCGGAGAACGGGCTCCACCTTCCCACTGCAGCGATCGTCGTGCCCGTGGCCGGCGGTGAGCGGCTCCTCGTCGCCGACGCCTGGCATCACCGCATCCTCGTCTGGAATCGGATCCCGACGGCCAGCGACACGCCGCCCGACTGGTGCCTGGGGCAACGATCCGTGCGCGAGACCGCCGTCAACCGCGGCGGCGGCCCCGCCGCCGACTCGCTCTACTGGCCCTATGGCCTGGCCTGGCTCGACGGCCGGCTCTGTGTCGCCGACACCGGGAACCGCCGGGTGCTCGCCTGGGACGGCCTGCCCGAGTGCGACCGCCCGGCCGACCTCGTGCTCGGTCAGCCCGACTTCACGAGCAACGCCGAGAACCGCGGCGGGCCGCCTCACGCCGCATCGTTTCGCTGGCCGCACGCCATCGCCGCAAGCCGCGGCACGCTCTTCGTGGCCGACGCGGGCAACCACCGCGTGCTCGGCTGGCACGGTCGCTTGGAAGCAGACCGGCCTGCCGATCTGGTGCTCGGCCAGCCCGACTTCGCCTCGGCCACCGAACTGCCCCATCGACCCCAGGGACCGGCCCGCCTCCGGTTTCCCTACGGCCTCTCAGCCACCGACGAGCTTCTCGCCGTGGCCGACACAGCGAACAACCGGGTGCTATTCTGGCCGACGGCCGGACGGGTCGGGACCGCGGCGACTTTCGTGCTCGGCCAAGACACCTTCGACGGGAGCGGCGAAAACCGCTGGCGTGCGGTCACCCCCGACTCGCTCTGCTGGCCCTACGGCATCCATCTGCACGCCGCGGGCGACCGCATGCTTCTGGCGGTGGCCGACAGCGGCAATAACCGCG
>CAMDDJ010000123.1 GCA_945891385.1 Candidatus Kuenenia stuttgartensis
AAAACGCCGGAGCCAGCGGGTCGACGCCGTAGCTCGGGTCAAACCCATCCTGGAGCGAATTCCAGTTGAAGGTGTAGCCCATGGCCGTCCAGGGATAGGTGGTCTGGGCCTGGTTCCACTCGACGTACTCGCCCAGGGTGGAATATGTCACCGTGGAGTCGTCGATGTCGAGGTAGGTAAAGCCCGCCGGCCCGGTGGCATCGAGGGCCTGAAAACTGCCGTCGGAAAACGTCGGCAGCGAAGTGGGAAGCTGCGCGGCGATGTCGGCTGAATAGGCCGGCCGCGCGAGGTTCGCCAGTGGCACCCAGAAGAACGCCAGGCCGTGCGTCGTGGCTTCGGTGGGCGCGAGCCCGAGCGCCTGCTGGATTCGGGTCTGCACCAGGGCCGGCGCCGGAATGCTGTCGGCGGTGAAGTAGGTCGTCCGCAGGTACTGCCGCAGGTCACCGCCCCACGTGACGAACGGCATGATGAAGTGCGTCGTACCACCCACGGAGAAGGTCAGGTCGGTCACCGTCCCAGCCGGCGCAGTCCAGGTGTCGAAGGCACCGGTGAACGTGGCCACGAGCGTGCATGGCACCGGAATCGAATCGATGACCTTCTCTTGAAAGAGTTCGGGGAGGAGGGGATCCCACGACACGGTTGTCAGGGTCGTCGCGGGCAACGGGCTCCGCGCCGTCGTGGCCACCTGCGGCTGCCCCGACACGACCGCGTCCCAGTGATACGACCGATTCGTCAGCGCGGCCGCCGCCCGGAACGCCGCGAGGTTCTGAATCGGCGTGGTCTGGGCGAACACGACGCCCTGCCCACCGGCAAGCACGAGCGTCAGCGATATCGCCGCAACGCCCAGGCCTCGACGTCGCGACCGGCCACACCACTGCGGAAAACTCTTCATGATCGCCGGCCTCGGTGACTGGTGTCGTTTCACGTCGCACGAACCGCGTCCGGCGTACGCTACCCATGCGGTCGGAACCTCACAAGCGAAAGGTCGCGGTCCGGTTCGGATCCGTACGACTCCCCGCCACCTATGCCAGGAACCGGTTGACCGCCGCCACGAAGTCGGCCGGCGCGTCGGCATGCACCCAGTGGCCCGCATCGGGGATCGTCTCGAACACGGCCGCGGGAAACAGCCGCTCGATCTCGGGCCGATGCTCGGGCCTGACGTAGGGCGACCGGCCGCCGGTCAGGAACAACGCTGACCCGGGAAACGCCCGCCCCGGCTCGATCTCCGGAAACCCGAGGATCGCCGGGAAGTCGCGTTCCAGGGCCGCGAGGTTCAGCCGCCACTCGAGGCCAGCCGGGCCGTCCACGGCGTTGAGCGAAAGAAAGTTTCTGACGCCGCGGTCGGGAATCGCCTCGGCGAGCGCATCGGCCACCTCCGACCGCCGGCTGTAGCGCGCCAGCGGCAAGGCCCGCATCGCCCGGACGTATTCGATCGGCGTGCCCGTCGAGACCACCGGCGCGATGTCCACCACCACGAGCCGCTCGACGAGTTCGGGCCGCGTGAGGGCGAGCATCATCGCCGCCTTGCCCCCCATGCTGTGGCCGAGCACGCTGGCCCTGCCGCCGGCATGGACCTCGATCAGCCGGGCCACGTCGGCGGCGAGCCCGGGAAAGTCATGCCGATCGGTCCAGGGGCTCTCACCGTGGTTGCGAAGATCGGCCGTGACGACCCCCCGATGCCGACCGAGTTCCCGGGCGATCGCCGACCAGTTCCGCTTCGAACCGAAGAGCCCCGGCAGGATGACCAGTGGCAGACCGCCGCCCGGCTCGTCGCCTCCCGTCTCCGTGAACGCCAGATCAACCGTCATCGAAATCTCCCGTCAGAGTCGGCGACTCACTCCCGACACTCGGCAGCCTGCCGCTCGTGCCAGGATAACCGTACGAGCCGAGGCACCATCGACAGCGCTTACCTCGGTCACGATCGCCCGGCAAACAGAGCCTGTTTGCCGGGGCTCCATCGCGCGGGCTATCCTGCCTTCGGCATCGGCTGCGGTATTCATCCTCGGGGAATCTCGGCATGGCAACCTGGGCTGTTGGGATCTCTGTCGTGATCGGACTCTGGGCCGTGGCAGGCTCGGCCGTCAACGCCGCAGAGGCTCCGGCAAAGGCCGGGGCGACCGGAGCCTTCGCCACCTCGGCCCGGATCGAGGAGTTTCTCGGGGAGCCTGTCTTCGTGCCGCCCCATGAACTCTGGGAGGGCCGTGGCGGCTGGGGGGGCGTGCTCTCAACTCCCGACGGCACGGTCGTCGTCTTCCGCTCCCCCGGCGGCGGCGAAGTGCGGCGGAGCCGCGACGGCGGCACGACCTGGGATGCGCCGATCGTGATCGATCCGTCAGGCGATCGAGACGCGGCCAACGGCGGAAACGCGCTGGTCGACGAGAAGACCGGCGACCTCCTGTTCGTGAACCCGCAGGAGCGGTGGCTCTACCGCAGCCGCGACTCCGGGGTCACCTGGGCCCGCGAGACGATCGAGGTTCTGCCCGACGGCAACGGACGGGTTCCGGGGATCGAGGGCGCAGCCGCGATGCAGTGCGGCATCACCCTGGCCTTCGGGCCGCACCGGGGCCGGCTCGTGAGCCCGGCCCGGATCATGGGGCCGACGAACTCCAACGACGTGCGGTGGCGGCCTTACCACTATTCGTCGGCGATGTATAGCGACGACCACGGCCAGACCTGGCAGACAAGCGATCCCTTTCCGGTGATGGGCACCGGCGAGGGCGCGATCGCGGAGCTTTCCGACGGCCGGCTGCTCTACAACTCGCGGGAGCACATGAGCCGCGGCAATCGCTTCTTCGCAACGAGTTACGACGGGGGACGGCTGTGGATCGAGGCTCGACGGAGCCCGGATCTGCCGGATGGCCCCCGCGGCAGTTCCTACGGCCTGATGGGGGGCATGATCCGATTGCCGATCGCCGGCCGCGACATCCTGCTGGCGAGCAACGCCGACACCGACGCCGGCGCGATGCCGGGCCAAGTCGGTGGCTCGATCGGAGGTGGCCGCGAGAAGATCACGGTCTTGGCGAGCTTCGACGGCGGGCAGACCTGGCCGGTCAAGCGGCTCGTGTTCGACGGCCCCAGCGGCTACTCAAACCTCGGCGTGGGCCGCAGCGGCACGCCGAGCGCCGGCCGGATCTACCTCGCCTACGAGGGCGGGCCTCAGGGGAGCCATGCCGCAGTCCAGGTCGCGAGCTTCAACCTCGCCTGGCTCCTCGACGGCACGCCGCTGCCGGCGGTGGGGCCGGCCGCCGCCGCTGCTCCGCGGCCGCTCTTCGATGGCGAGTCGCTCGGCGACTGGGAGCCGACGCCCTTCGGTGGCGAGGGCACTGTCTCGGTCAAGGACGGCGTGATCCGAATCGAACGCGGCTCGGACATGAGCGGCATCACCTGGCAGGGTGAGTTTCCGACGCAGGAGTATGAGATCGCCCTCGAGGCCCGCCGCGTCGATGGTCACGACTTCTTCTGCGGGCTCACCTTTCCGGTCGCCGACTCGCACCTCAGTCTGATCCTGGGAGGCTGGGGGGGCGGCCTGGTGGGGCTGTCGAGCATCGACGGCAACGACGCCGCCAACAACGCCACGACCCAGATCATGTCGTTCGAGAACGGCCGCTGGTATGCCGTGCGGGTGCGGGTGACCCCCGACCAGATCGAGTGCTTCCTCGACGGCAAGCGGATCATCGAACAGCCGCTCGCCGGCCACACGCTCTCGATCCGCAGCGAAGTCGCCCCGTCGCTGCCGCTCGGGATCGCCACCTACGCGACCGAGGCGGAATTCCGCCGACTCTCGTGGAAGCCTGTGGCAACCGGTGAACCCGCCGCTCCGGCGACACGCTGACTCTCAGCCAGAAACGCTCAGGCCGTCAACGCCCCATGACCGAACCCGACCCCACCGCCCTGCCCCCGGCCGACAATCCGGTCCGCCGCCGAATCGCCCGCGAAGCCGGCCGCGGCGTCGTGCGGGGCAGCGACGCCCGGCGAGCGACCTTTCGGGCGGCCCGTCGCGTCGCCCGCGACTGGGTGCCGGAGGATCAGATTCCCGCGGCTTCCGAGGTCGGAGAGGAGGCCCTCAGGCGGATCGATCCCGCCGCGTCGCTGGCCCACCTCACCGGCGACCGGTTCGATGCCTTGGCCGCCATGGTGGCGGTGCTGGCGACGGTCAAGCAAAACCCGGAGTGGCACCCCGAGGGCGATTGCCTCGAACACTCCCTGCAGGTGTTCGATCTCGTTCGTCAGGAGCAGCCCTACGACGAGGAACTGCTGACGGCCGCCCTGGTGCACGATGTGGGGCGGGCGATCGACCGCCGCGACAGCGTGGCCGCCACACTCGCCGCGGTGGGCGACCTCGTCACCCCCCGCACCCGCTGGCTCATCGAATCCTTGCCGGTGGCCCGGGCCTACTCCGAAAAAATCCTCGGCCATCGGGCCCGCCGCCGGCTGGAAGCCCACCCTGACTTTCTCGACGCGCTCCTGCTCGCCGAGGCCGACCGGCGGGGACGGGTGAAGGGCTACGACACGCCTTCGCTCGACGACGCGGTCGCCGTGCTCCGCGACCTCGACGCGAACGACGACCAGGCCTGATCCAGCCCCCGGCTCCCAGCATGCACGTCATTGCGGTGATTCGCCGTCGAGCGCCGCCCGCACGGCCTCTCGGGCCGCCCGCCAACGGTTTTTCACCGTCCGCTCGGAGCATTCGAGCAGCCGCGCGATCGTCTTCTGATCCGCTCCGAGATACCAGACGAGGTGAAACACTTCCCGCTGCTCGGTCGGCAGGCCCGCGATCACGTCGTGAAAGACGCTCCAGCGATCGAGGGATTCATCGGCTGTCGACGCCCGATCCACTGGACTCGGCATTGGCTGGGAGACGTCCGCTGGCGCTGGAACCTGCGTGGCATGGTTGGCCTCAAACGACATCGGCCCGCGGTACCGCCGAGCGAGGTCGATGAGCTCCCGATGGAGCTGAGTCGCGGCCAGGGCCATGATCGCCCGCGGCGAATCGGGCTGCACCTCGGCGAGTGCCCGATGGAGCCGCATGATCGCATTCTGAAACACGTCGTCGGTGTCATCCCAGCGGCGCACCTGGGGAAACCGCGACAGCATTCGGCTGGCGAGCACCCGCAATCGGCCGCTGGTGATCTCGATGATCCGATCCCGGGCCGTCAGGTCGCCGGCCGCCAGCCGCTCGAGCCAGAGCGCGATCTCCGAGCTGTCGGAGCCTTCGGCTTCGAGTGCGGTGTGTGGTGCCATGGGTAGTCGCAACTGCCGTCGTTCTCGGTGCTTGCCCCGGATGGCCGTCAGCCTAGCCTACACCACAAGAACTGGTGGCTCCGCCCCCTATTCTTCACCCCCTCACAAGTCCCGCCACCGCTGCCGGCCTACGAGAGAACCACCACCGGCCAGGACGGCGAGAACCAACAGGTCCGTAGCCGGTTCGGGGACTGTCACGACGGTCATCTCGGTGAGCTGGAAATCTCCGAACGCCGTGGCTGAGTTGCCATCCCCGACGAGTTGCCACTGGTTGATCGAACTGCCCTGCAACGTCGTGAGCGCGGCCTCGATCGTCTTCGGGCCGCTGGCGAACTGGTCAAAGGTAAAGGTCGCTCGCGTGACGAGGTTGCCGTTATTCAGGAGATCGAGCAGAAAGGAGCCGGAATCGCCAAGGGGAGCCCAACTCCCGGTGAGCCGCAGCGCCGTGCCGCCTGTGATATCGATTGCCGGGATAATGCTCAGGAGTTGCAAGTAGTCGTTGGAGGTATTGCTTCCGCCCACGGTTAACGTGCGTTGGCCTGAGTTCCAGGTCCAAGAGCCGCCGAACGGCGTGATCGCACCGGACGTGAAGTCGGAGATCAACACCGTTCCCGCGTGGGACCGGCCTGCCGTCCCTACGGCCAGCGCGGTGACGACGGCGAGGCATCGTCCAACCACGAGCCAAGGGGCCATCCGCCGGCCCGCCGTCGTACCAACGCGAACCAGTTTGGCTGGGGTTTTCATGCGCACGGTCAGAGGCTCCTTCACGAGGTCAGCGGAATGTGGTGAAACCAGCGGCAGCTGGCGACTGGGGATCGGTTTCGGACGAAACCGATTTCCTTTAAAGGTGCAAACCGCGTGCCATGAGCCGAAATGCGACAGACGGCATTTCCGCCTCCGCGATGTCGGCTTTTGTCCGGGAAACCCGCGGCTGTCGGCACCGATCAGTCATCGGAGGGGGTGGAGCGATTCACTCCAGGGTGGAGCGATTCGCTCCAGGCCGAGTGGTGCGATTCGCTCCAGTCGGGCGGTCAGCGTTGCGAAGATCGCATCCGAGACGATATTCCGACCGGGGCGATGCCGTCTGGCACGCGCCCGGCTGGCTCACCTTCCCCTTGGTCGACGCATGGCAAGCACCGACCTCCTCGATCGCTTTCCCCTGCTGGCAACCACAGGGCTGGCGGAAGCGCGGCAGGCAACCTCGCAGTTCTGGCCCGCGCACGAGAGCGAGACCCTCGGACCTGAGGACTACTCGCTCGTCCTGAATCGTGTGACGCTCGCGGCCGTGAGCATTTCGTTCGTGCGGTGCACCGCCC
>CAMDDJ010000124.1 GCA_945891385.1 Candidatus Kuenenia stuttgartensis
CGTTCAGGCAGGCACGCTCGCCGTCACGGGGGCCGGCACGCTGTCGGGTTCGAGCATGGTGAACAACGCGGTCGTCGCCTATGTGAGCAGCACGGATCAGACGCTTGCCGCGAGCCTTTCAGGCAGCGGCAGCCTGAGCCAGTCGGGCACCGGGCGGCTGACGCTGGCCGGGGGCGGCGACTATGCCGGCAGCCTTTCGGTGGCGGCCGGCAGCGTGCTCGAGATCGCCGGCGCGACCCCACTCGGCCCCGAGGGAAGCTATGCGGGGCCGATCGGTGTAGACGGCGAACTCGTCGTGTCAGGCACCGGCGGCCAGGTGCTGAACGGTGCCATGAGCGGCTTCGGCACGCTGACCAAGACGGGGAGCGGGACCGTGACGCTCGCCGGCGGCAATGGCAGCTTCGCCGGGCCGGTCGCCGTGACCGCCGGACGGCTCGTGCTCGGCAGCAATACGGCCCTCGGAGGCACCGATCTCGGCACGACCGTGGCCACCTTGAGTGTGCTCGATCTCAGCGGCCAGTCGATCGGCGTCGAGCCACTGACGCTTTCAGGCAATGGCATTTCGACGAGTGGCGCGCTGATCAACAGCGACACCGCGACGGCCGCCTCGTGGGCCGGATCGGTCACGCTCGGCTCGGCGACCACCGGCATCGGCGGGGCGGGAAACATCACGATCTCGGGCTCGGTCAGCGGCAATGGCCTCGCCAAGTATGGCGAGGGGACGGTCACGCTCACGGGTGCGAATACCTACACCGGTACGCTCGACATCCTCGCCGGCACCGTGAGAGTCATCGATCAGTCGGCTCTGCCGGCCGGCAACCTGGCCTGGAGCAACTCCGCCAGTTCCGCCACGCTCGACCTCGTCGCGCCGGGCAGCTATCCGATGGCCGGGATCAGCCGGTTCGGGTCGAACCTCAAGGTGACGACCAGCGGCGGTGGCACCGTCTCGCTCGAGGTAGCCGGCGAGAGCGTGCTCGGCGGCACCGCCGACAAGACGCTCCAGGTCGAGCAGCGGGCCAAGGTGGTGCTCAACGGCGACGTCACGGCCGGATCGTCCACGCGCGAGCGGTTTCTTCGCTCGTTCAGCGCCGGCGAGGTCGAGATCAACGGCGTGATTTCCGGTTCTGGTTCGAATCCCTTCGGTGTGCTGCAGACGGCGCTTGCGGGGCAGACGGTGCCTCAGAACGGCACGCTCGTGCTCAACAATTCCAACTTTTACAATGGAGCCACTCGGATCAGCGCAGGCACGCTCCGGATCGGCAATAGCCTCGCCCTGGGTGAAACCTCGGCAGGCACGTTCCTCAACGTCGCCCTGGAAAACGCTGGCACTGAAACGGAGCCGTTGATTCGGGCGATCCCGGGCGTCAATCCGGGCACGCTCGACCTCAACGGCTTCTCGGTCTCTGGCGAGGCCCTGACCCTCGAGGGCACCTACGGGCGACCCCAGTTGATCAATTCCAGCGTTGCGTCGCCCGCAGCCTGGAGTGGGACTATCGACGTGACCGATGCCGGCGGCGTCGGCGGCGCGGGGGCGATCGACCTGCAGGGTGTGATCAGCGGCGCGGCGGGCAGGCTTGCCAAGGTGGGTGCGGGCACGGTGACACTCTCGGCGGCCAACACCTTCGCGGGCACCTACGCGGTCGAGCAAGGGACGCTCGTCGTCGGTCCGGGGGGATCGGTCAGTTCGGCCAGCGGGCTCACGACGTCCGCAGGGTCTACGCTCGACCTGACAGCCGGCGGTCCCTACTCGGTGCCATCAACGCAGGTGCTCGGCGGAGCGGGCACGGTGCTCGGGAGCGTCACCGTGGCGGGGGGCGGCACGCTCGCCCCCGGCCAAAGCCCCGGGGCGCTCGTGATCAGCCAGGGCCTCGTGTTCGGGGCGGGTGGCAACTACGACTGGCAGATGGTTTCGGCTGCGGGCACGGCCGGCATCGGCTGGGACACGGTCACGACGCCGGGCGCCCTCTCGGTCACGGCCGCGGCGAGCGATCCCTTCAAGATCAATCTCTGGAGCCTGGCCTCGACCAATCCCGATCTGAACGGACCGGTCGCCGACTTCAATGCCAGCCAGGCCGGCACCTGGACGATCGCCCGGGCGACCGGTGGAATCACTGGATTCGCCGCTGATGCTTTCGTGATCAACACGGTGGCGGCGGGCGGAAGCCCCGGTTTCGCCAACGATCTCGGCGGCGGCACGTTCAGCGTCGCTGTCTCGGGGAACGATCTCAACCTTGTGTTTGCTCCGGGCAGCGGTCCGCAGGAGATCGTGATCAACGTGCCCTCCGGCTCGCAGACCCAGGCTCAGGCCGGCTATCCCACGATTGGTTCGGCGGCCTCGGTCACGAAGACCGGCCTCGGCACGGTCGTGTTCGATGCGGCGAATGCCTATAGCGGGCCGACGACGATCTCCGCCGGCACGCTGGAGGCGGCGAATGCCGGAGCGCTCGCGGCGACCAATGTCACAGTGGACACGTCCGCCACGCTGGCGGTCGCCTCGGGCACCACGCTCAAGGCCCCGACGGTGATCGTGGACGGCGGCACGCTCTCGGCCGCGGCTCTGGCCGTCAACAATTCGACCGGGATCGCGTCGCTCGCGATCAACGCCGGCACGATCGCCGGGTCGCCCGTGGTGACGATCACGTCCGGCGGCCAGATGTCGCTCGTGCAGGATGCCCGGGTGTCGGTGGGCATCGGTGGGCTTTCGGTCGATCAGGCTGGGGGCGGCGGCCGACTCGACCTGGGTGCCGGGCAGGTCGTGATCGCGGCCGGGGGGATCTCGGCGGCCGATCTCCGGGCCGACATCATTGCCGGCCGCAACGGCGGGGCGTGGAACGGCACGGCGGGAATCACCTCGAGCACGGCAGCCTCCTCCGGCGGAACCAGGGCGGTGGGCTATGTGGTGGCGGGGAATGGTGCCGCGACCGTGTCGTTCGCGGCTGCGGGCGACGTCGATCTGAGTGGCCAGGTAAACGTGTTCGATCTCGTGAGTATCAATAGTTCCGGCAAGTATGGCACCGGCCAGTCGAGCGTCTGGAGCCAGGGCGACTTCAATTACGACGGCGTGACGAACGTCTTCGACCTGGTCGGCATCAATACGGCTGCCATCTACGGCCAGGGCAACTACTTCCCCGCCACGCCTTCGGTGGGCGACATGGGCAGTGTCGCCGCGGTACCGGAGCCGGGCGGACTCGGGCTGGTGGGCGGCGGCATCGCGATCGCCGCGGCCCTCCGGTCGTTGGGTCGCCCGGGTCGGTGGCCCCGCCGCGTGTGGCGGGGTTTCACTCTCGTGGAACTCCTCGTCGTGATCGCGATCATCGCCACGCTGATTGGGATCCTCCTGCCTGCGGTGCAGAGCGCCCGCGAGGCAGCCCGGCGAATGAGCTGCGGCAACAACCTGCGGCAGGTGGGCCTCGGGATCCTCACGCACGAGAGCGCAAAAAAAAAGTTGCCCCCAGGCCACAAATATGTGACTTCGAACGGGCCGGCCTGGGGCTGGGGGGTTTTCATCCTTCCCTACATGGAGCAGCAGCAGGTCTATGAGCCGCTCGAGCCTGCCACCCGCACGCTCCAGACCGCCTGCAACATCTACCGCAGTTCGTCAGGCGCCTCGACGCCGCTGGGCGCGGCCCTGGGTGCCCGGATCGCGACCTATCGCTGCGCCAGCGATCCGAGCCCGGCTTTGAATACCCTGATCAACTTCGGCGGCACCGGCGGCGGTGCCTCCAATCCCGTCCTGGCCTGCGCCACAGGATCCGACCCGGGGCTGCCGACGTCCAACTACGTGGCCTGCTCGGGCGTGAATGCGCCGGAGGAGAACTGCAGCACCTTCAAGACCGACAAGTGCATCGCCGGCCGGGCTCCTCCGGACGGCGCCTTCTTCGGGATGGACGGCATCGTCGGAATCGGCGTGCGGCAGATTCCCGACGGGATGTCGAAGACGATCCTGATCGGCGAGCGATGCGGAGCCCTTGATGCGAGCCAGACGCAGACTGGCACGGGCACGTTTGCCGCCGTCTGGGCCGGCAACGGGCGGACGGGTTCAGGCACGAGCACTTCGGGCGCCGGCCGCTGCTACGGCCGGACCGGCTTTTTTATCAATGACTTTCTGAGTGGCAACCACGGCAAGGGCTTCAATAGCTTCCACCAGGGGGGTGTGCAATTCGCCTTCGGCGACGGCTCCGTCGAGTTCGTGTCCGAAAACATCGACCAGGCGGTGCTGATGAAGATGGGCAAGCGCGACGAGGGTCTGCCTGACCCGATCATTCCCGAAGGCACGCCCGACCGGCCCAGCTGATGGCCGCCATGCACTTCAAGCCCATGAACCTGATGCATGCGACCATGACGAGACGGGCACCCAGAGCCGTCGAGCCGCGTGGGTCAGATCGCTCCTGGACCTGCGTCCTCGTCGTGCTGGCCATCGCGTGTGCCGGTGGCTGTCGGCCGGTGATGGAAGTGACGGGCACGGTCCAGGTGGACGGCAAACCGAGCGGCGGAGTCGTGGTGATGTTCGATCCGGTCGAGCCGGACGGCCCGCGGGGTGTCGCCACGACCGACAGGCAGGGAGCCTACGTCGTGCGGCGTCTCGGGCCGGGCAACAAGACGGGGATCAGAACCGGGAAGTACGCCGTCAAGCTGATGGCTGATATCGACGACCCCACCGCGGCCAAGATCCCGCCGAAGTATTTCCGGGGTGGCGAACTCGAATATGAGGTCGTGTCGGGGAAGGACAACGTCTACGACATCGACATCTCGACCAAGTGATCCGCGGCCTTCACCGCACGTCGACCGGGATGCTGGCTGAGTGGGCCGAGAATTCGGGGGCGTAGCGGCTCTGGATTCGGGCGAAGCCGCTCGAGGCCTGGCCGCGATGGGCGGCCCGGAGCGAATACTCGAAGACATGCGTGCCGCGGGGCAGCCGCTCGAAAAAGAGCTGCGTTGCGGCATCGCGGATCGCCGCATACCAGCCCACGCCGTCGCCGAACCGCCAGCCGGAGAGCACGTCCACCGGCTCGGTGAAGCTGGGCCGATGGTCGGCCAGTTCCAGGAACTCGTAGTCGCGATCGCTCGTGACGGTCAGCCGCACCACGAGTTCGTCGCCGATCGTGACGCCGGCCTCCGCCACCGGTACGAGTTCCGGCCCGGCCTTGGTATGCCGCTTGACGAACAGCTGTTTCTCAATCGCGAGCTCTTCACGGTCGGCCGCCGGCACGTTGGCGATGTCGTCGAGGTATTGCCAATGGATGCCGCCGAAGGCCAGGCCGGCGTCGGGCTTGGTGAGCGTGATCCGGGCCAGGCCGGGCGTGATCTCGCGCCGTATGAAGCGGGTCTCGAAGAAGCCGGTGCCGGCTTCCGCTTCGGCCGGTGAGATGTTCTCGCTGCCCACTCGCACCTGCACGAGTGCTTTCGAGCCGAGCAGATCGTCGCCCCGGCCGAGGAGCGCCCCGACGGCGTCGGCCGTCGCCCGGCTGCCGGGCCAGCGGCTCGTTCGCTTCTGCGACAGGAGCCAGACCTTGAGTGCTTCCACGGCCTCGGCATCGCCGGCCACCTCATCGAAGGCCTCGATCATGATCGCCTGGGTGGCGATCGGAGCGGAGGCCCAGCTCCACCAGCCAGGGTGTTCGTCGCGCCACCACATCCCCTGCCAGGCCTCGGGCTCTTGGCCCCGCGCGACGTCGCCGCCCACCGCCCGCTGCTTCAGACTGTCGACGATCGAGCGGGCCGTGGCTGCGTCGCCAGACCGTTTGAGCGCGATCGCCAGATGTCCCTGGGAACGGCGGGCCTCGAGCTTCATCCAGTTGCGTCGGCCCACGTCGAAGGCCCAGCGGATCGCCTCGGCCGCATCGTCCTCCGGGGGAGCGTCGGCCGTGAAGAAACTCCGGGCGTAGAGGGCATAGCAGCCGATCGGCGTGAGCACGATCTCGTCCTGCTTCTTCGGCCAGCGGTCGAGTGCTCGACGCTGCTCTTCAACGAGCCGCCCGTCGAGCCAGGGAATCGCGGCCACGGCCGGCTCGACGTCGATCGCTACCCCCGCCGCCCGCAGCCGGCCGAAGCCCGCGATGATCCCGAGCGTGACCGAGTCGCAGGTGGTGCCGCCGGGGAACCAGGGCCAGCCGCC
>CAMDDJ010000125.1 GCA_945891385.1 Candidatus Kuenenia stuttgartensis
GAGAGAATTCCGGCGGCCACGTCGCGGACATCGACGAAGTCGTTGCCACCGGGGGGCGCGAACAGTCCCTTGCCGGCACCGACTTCCAGGAGCATTCGGCCGCTCGACGGCTTCCAGTCCCAGGGGCCGAGCATATAGACGGGATTGACGATCGTGGCAGCGAGTCCCCGATCGATTTCCAGGTGGAGGGCCGCTTCGGCCTCCCGCTTCGTGACGACGTAGGGGCACTCGGGCATCCCGCCGGGCGGCGTCTCCTCGTCGGCTGGCCGGCCATCGGCTCGCAGGCCGATCGCGTCCACGCTCGAGACGTGCACGAGCCGGGCCCCCGCCCGGCGAGCCGCCTGGGCGAGCCGGCGGGTGCCCTCGACGTTGACCATCCGCATCTCGGCGCCGTGACGCCAGCCGCAGTGGACGAAGGCCGCCGCATGAATCACGCAGCCGACGCCGTCGAGCGCGCGATCCAGGGCCTGGTCGTCTCCGAGCCCTCCGGTGATCCGCTCGACGGGGAGCCCGGCCAGGGCGGTGTCGCCGACGGAACTCTCTGAGCGAACCAGCACCCGGACGGCCAGGTTTCGGCCGAGCAGTTGGCGAACGACGTTGTTGCCGACCAGACCGGTCGCCCCGGTGACGAGGCATGTGCCGGAAAGATCGAATCGCCGCGGTGCGATCATCGAATCAGCCTCTCTCCGGGGTGCCTGTCACCGCCACGCCGGGTCGATCGATCCATCGCACGAACCCAGCGTCGATTTTATGTCGGCCGGGGGGGTGGGGCGACTTTGATACCGCCTCCCGGCGACGGCGCGGTTGACGGACCCGCTGCAATCCCTCCAAGATGGCCTGGCCGCTCGCGAAAGTCGTGTGGAGACAAGGAGTTACGAGTCGCTGGCCGCCTCCAGGGCCTTGGCGGCCGAAGGAGGACACGTGGCTGAGGTCGTCGTTGAACCGGTCGAAAGCCGGAGCCAGCAGAAGCGGTTTCTGCGGCTTCCGTGGCGAATCTATGCCGACGATCCCTGCTGGATGCCGCCGCTGCTGCACTCCCAGGAAGAGCTGCTCGGCTTTCGCCGGCATCCCTTCTACGAGAGGTCGAAGAGCCGCTCGTTCCTCGCCCGGCGGGGTGGCCGCGACGTGGGCCGGATCACGGGAATCGTGAATGCCGGTCACATCGAGCGGTATGGGGAGCAGCGGGGCTTCTTCGGCTTCTTTGAATGCGACGACGATCCTGCGGCGGCCCGGGCCCTGTTCGGCGCGGCCATCGACTGGCTTCACGCCCAAGGGATGGAGACCGTCCGCGGGCCGGTGAACCCCTCGCTGAATTACGAATGCGGCCTGTTGATCGAGGGCTTCGAGACGCCGCCATTCTTCATGATGACCCACAACCGGCCCTACTACGCTGGCCTGGTCGAGGCCAACGGCCTGACGAAAATCGAGGACCTCTACGCCTTCTGGGGCAAGACCTCGATGCTCTCCTCGCTCGACTCGAAGCTCGGCATGATGGTTGCGGGCGTGAAGGAACGCTTCGGGGTCACCGTTCGGCCGCTCGACCGCAGTCGGTTCGACGACGAGGTGCGGATGTTCCTCGAGGTGTACAACTCGAGCCTCGGCGGCACCTGGGGGTTTGTGCCGCTCACCCCGGGTGAGGTGACGCACATGGCGGCGAGCCTCAAGCACCTGATCGTGCCGGAACTCGCCCTCGTGGCCGAAGTGGATGGCAAGCCCATCGGCACGGTCTTCTGCCTGCTCGACTACAACCCTCGGATCAAGGCGATCGGGGGCCGGCTGTTTCCGTTCGGCTTCATCCGGCTGCTCTGGAACAAGCGGGGGATCAAGCGGATGCGGGCGATCAGCACGAACGTCGTGCCCGAATACCAGGCCTGGGGGGTGGGGCTTGTGCTCACCGCCGCGCTCGTGCAGCCGGTGCTCGACTGGGGCATGGAGGAGGCGGAGTTCTCCTGGGTGCTCGAGAGCAACCACCTGTCGAAGCGGACGCTCGAGCGGGGCGGGGCGCTGGTGACCAAGAAGTATCGGATCTATCAGGATGGCTGAGGGCAGGCCGATGAACGTTTGCCGCGGGCGTTCTACCTGGGTGGTGGCCGTGGCCGTGGCAGGTCTCTTGCATGAGCCAGCAGCGGCAGAGGTAGCCCGCCGACCGAACGTGTTGTTCATCGTGTCGGACGACTTGAACACGATGCTCGGCTGCTACGGCGATGCTCTCGCCAAGACGCCGGCCATCGACCAGCTCGCCTCCCGAGGCGTGCGGTTCGAGCGGGCCTACTGCAGTTTTCCACTCTGCGGTCCGAGCCGAAACTCGTTTCTGACCGGGCTCCATCCCAACGCGACCGGCATCCTGGCCAACGCTCAGATCTTCCGGCAGTCGATTCCTAGGCAGGTGAGCATGCCCCAGGCGTTTCGTCGCGCCGGCTACTTCGTGGCCCGGATCGGCAAGCTCTACCACTACAGCGTGCCACGTTCGATCGGCACGAACGGCCACGACGATCCCGCCTCGTGGGAGCTGGAACTCAATCCGGCCGGGGTGGACCGGCTGGAAGAGCAGTCAGAGATCGTATCGCTCCGACCCGGTCAATTCGGCGCCACCCTGAGCTGGTATGCCTCGCCGCAGCCCGACGCCCGGCACACCGACGGCATGCTCGCCGCCGACGCCGAGTGGGTGCTCGAGCGGTGCGGCCGTGACCGGAGTCGGCCGTTCTTTCTGGCAGTCGGGTTCTTCAGGCCCCACACACCGTATGTGGCTCCCGAGACTCCCTACTTCCGCTGGCACAAAGAGGAGACGATGCCGGTCGTGACGGGGATCGAGGCCGATCAGGCCGACCTGCCTCCGCCCGCACTCGACAGTCTGCACAAAGAGGAGCGAGCCCTCACCGACGACCAGCGGCGGAAGTTCCGCCAGGCCTACAACGCCAGCATCAGCTTCATGGACGCCCAGGTGGGCCGGGTGCTCGCGGCCCTCGATCGGCTCGGCCTCGCCGACGAGACGATCGTGGTGTTCACGAGCGACCACGGCTACCACATGGGCGAGCACGGCCTGTGGCAGAAAATGAGCCTCTTCGAGCAGAGCACGCGGGTTCCGCTGGTGATCGCGGGACCGGGGGTGAAGCAGGCCGGGAGCGTGGCCGCGGCGCCGGTCTCGCAGGTCGATCTCTTTCCCACCCTGGCGGAACTCTGCGAGGTTGCCGCCCCGGAGAACCTTCAGGGCCAGAGCCTCGTCCCGCTGCTCGAGGATCCGACGGAGTCCGGCCGCGGCTGGGCGGTCACCCAGGTCACCCGCAGCCGAAACAAGGCGCGGTTCTTTGGCTATTCGCTCCGAACGGCACGCTGGCGATACACGGAGTGGGACGAGGGGCGAGCCGGCCGGGAACTCTACGACCACGACGCGGACCCCGGGGAACTCACGAACCTGGCCGACGTGGCCGCCCAGGCCGCCACGATCGCCGAACTCTCGGCGACGCTTCGGCAGGCCGTGGCGGCGACCTTTCCGGCGGACGGCCAGACCCCCGAGGTCAAGCCGGGCGGCTGGGAGATCAGCCTGCCCGATTGAGCGTCGGAGCGGCTTCGGGGCATGTGTGGCACCGGCTCGGAGGCGGCAAAAGTCGCGTCGCGAGCGAGGATACGCCCCATGCTCCGTGAGCGTTCGCCGACTCCCTCGCCGAGCCGACGTTTCTGCCAGGTCGTCGCTCCTGCTCTTCGAAGGGCGGTCTAGCCGAAGAACGGCGCCAGCACGTTGCGGGCCGTGCGGATGGCGGCGGTCCGGCCGGCGAGACTCTTCCCGAAGGTCTCGTCTTCCACCTCGATGCAGATCGGGCCGTCGTAGCCCACCCGGCGAACCTCCGCCAGGAAACGGCCGCAGTCGATGTCGCCGAAGCCGGGAATCCGCGGCTGGTGCCAGCGAGAGGGGAAGTCGAACCGCCCCACCTCGTCGACCGCCCGCGGATCGAGCCGCACGTCCTTCATGTGGAGGTGGAAGAGCCGGTCGCGGAACGGTTCCAACGGGGAGAGCGGGTTCATCCCCTGGAGCACGAAGTGGGAGGGATCGTAGTTGAGCCCCAGGGCGGGTGAGCCGATCTCGGCGAAGGCCCGCCGCCAGATCGCGGGCGTGGTGAACAGGTTCTTGCCGCCCGGCCACTCGTCCGCGGTGAACAGCATCGGGCAGTTCTCGATCGCAATCCGCACGCCGTGGTCTTCGGCCAGGCCGACGAGCGGCCGCCAGACCTCGAGGAACCGCTGCCAGTTGTCATCCACGGTCTTTCGCCAGTCGCGGCCGGCGAAGGTGGTGACCGTCTGCAGGCCGAGCCGCGGTGCCGCGGCGATCACGTTCCGGAGGTGGGCGATCGCCGGTTCGGCCACGGCCGGGTCGGGATCGAGCGGATTGGGGTAATACCCGAGCCCGCTGAGCGATACCCGATGGCGGTCGCAGCAGGCGAGCACGTCGTCGGCTTTGGCCTGCGTGAAGTCGGTCACGTCGACATGCGTGACCCCGGCATACTTCCGCTCCGCCTTCCCCACCGGCCAGCACATCGCCTCGACGCAGGCGAAGCCTTCCGTCGCGGCGAACGCCAGCACCTCGTCGAGCGAGTACTCCGGCAGGATCGCCGACACGAATCCGAGTTGCATGAGACGGAAACTCCTGCCAGTTGCGCTTGGGTCGCAATTCAGATTGCCGCAGCGACGAGGTGGCAAACTGCGAGAGGAGGCGAGGGGACGGCGAACGCTCGAGGAGCACAGGGGCGTATCTTCGCCCGCGACGAGACTTTTGCCGACCCCGAGCCGGTTGCTCCACGTGGCCTGAAAGCGGACTCAGCGGGCCAGTCTGACCCGGCAGAGGAGGGAATCGGCCGTGATGAACAGGGTTTTTCCATCCTCTCCGAGCGTGCAATTGGCTGTCGGCCGGCCCGTGAGCAGCGTGCCGAGGTGGGTGCCGTCCGGCGTGAAGACGAGCACGCCGCCCGGTCCGGTCGCGAACACGTGGCCGGCTGCGTCCACCGTCAGGCCGTCAGGCAGCCCGGGCCGCCCCTTGGGCAGGGTCGCCCCGTCGAAGAACACCCGCCCCTCGTCGAGGCTGCCGTCGTCGCGCACCGAGAAGGCCCGCCAGATCGGGGCGGCCGGATCCGACTGGGCGACGTAGAGCGTCTTCTCATCGGGCGACAGGCCGATCCCGTTGGGACGGGTCATCGTGCGGCACTCGAGCGACAGCCCGCCATCGGCGGCCAGGCGGTACACACCGCAGAAGTCGAGTTCGCGGAGCGGATCGTCCCAGTTCTTCGGCAGCCCGTAGGGCGGGTCGGTGAAGTAGATCGCGGCCGAAGAATGCACGACAAGATCATTGGGGCTGTTGAGCCGCTTGCCCTGATAGGAGTCGACCAGCGTCCGCTTGCCGCCGCCCGGCTCGAGCCGCGAGAGGCGGCGGTCGCCATGTTCGCAGAGCAGCAGCCGACCCTGATGGTCGATGGCGAGCCCGTTGGATCCCGGCTCTCGGCCGTAGCTCGCCGGACCGGTGAACCCGGCCGGCTCTAGGAACACCTCGATTCCCGTACCAGGCTGCCAGCGGTTGACCCGGTTTCTCGGCAGATCGGAGAACAGCAGGCAGCCTTTGGGGAGCCCGCCTTCATCGGTGGCCACCCAGACCGGCCCCTCGCTCCAGAGGAATCCCATCGCCAGCACCTCGATCTCCGCTCCGGGCGGGATGATCGCATCGAGCCGGGGATCGAGCCGCTCGACCGAGCCGACCGTGGGATTCGGCCGCTCCGGACGCTGGCCAAACGCTGGGCCGGCACCGGGCAGGATAGCCAGCGCTGCGAACACACAAACCAGCCGCGGCGACATGGAAACGCTCCCCTGGGAACTCTCGAGCGGCCGACACTCTACCGCAAAGCCCGACGTCGAGGAACCACGGCGACGTCGGATGGTGGGTTCGCGCCGGACGCTGCCGTATGAAGAGGCGGAGGCGTCGTCTTGTGGTGGGTCGGGGTTGCCCGTGCCCCGAGAGCCGGACGTTCGCTACGGGCATCCATGCCCTACGCTCACTCGGAGGAA
>CAMDDJ010000126.1 GCA_945891385.1 Candidatus Kuenenia stuttgartensis
GAGCTCTGCGGGCCGAGTGCGAGCCGCCCGGAGTTGAATATGCCCTGCCTCCAGAATCCAGCGGGCGGCGCGATCCATCAGGCGGCCCGCAGCCGGCATCCAAACGGCGTCCAGACCCTGATGGGCGACGGCGCGGTGCGGTTCGTGGCCGATGCGGTCGATCTGGTCGCCTGGCGGGCTGCGAGCTATGTGAAGCGGACCGACGCCGTGACAGCCAGCGGGCTCTAAGCCAGGGAGACGTGGCACGTGAAGTTCGAGCAGGGACTGGCCACGGCCTTCGCCCGGGTGGCGATCGCAAATATCGAGCGGCGGTATCCTTATAAGGAAGACCACCTCACGGTGGAGCCGGGAGAGCGGGCCGACCACGTGGCCCGGCATCCTGTCTTCTGCGGCAGCTACGACTGGCATTCGGCCGTGCACATGCACTGGCTGCTCGTGCGGGTGCTCCGGCTGCATCCGGGCATCGACGCGGCGACCGGGGCTGGTGCGGTGCTCGACCGGCAGCTCACGCGAACGGCTCTCGAGAAGGAACTGGCGTATTTTCTCGGGCCGTCGGGCAAGACCTTCGAGCGACCCTACGGCTGGGCCTGGCTGTTGATGCTGCGGGCCGAACTCGGGCGGCTGCGGGCGACCGATCCGCGGGCTGCTCAGTGGGGCGCGGCGGTCGAACCGCTCGCGCGGGAACTCGCCGGCCGGATGGCGGCCTTCGTGCGAACTGCGTCGTATCCGATCCGCGCCGGCACGCACACGAACACCGCGTTTGCCTGTCTGCTTGCGGCTGAGTTTGCTCGGGAAGGAGGCGACGCCGATCTGGCGGCGGCGATCGCCCAGGCTGCCCACCGCTGGTACGGCGGCGACCGCGCGGCCGATCCCGCCTATGAGCCGTCGCAGACCGATTTCTTGTCGCCGATCCTCTGCGAGGCGGCCCTGATGGCCGAGGTCTTGCCGCGGTCGGAGTTCCTCGAGTGGTATGAGGCCTTTCTGCCGACGGGGCCCGGGCCGTTGGCTCGGCCGCCGGTGGTGGCCGACCGCAGCGACCCGCAGATCGCCCACCTCGACGGGCTCTCCCTCTCGCGGGCCTGGTGTCTGGAGCGGATCGCGGCGGCCTTGCCAGCCGGGCATCCCCAGGCGGCGGCCTTGCGGACGGCCGCGGAGGCCAACCTGGAGGCCGGCCTGCCGCATACCGTCGGGGGCGACTATGTCGGCGAACACTGGCTCGCCTCGTTTGCAGCGTTGGCCCTTGCAGCGCGTGAGCGTTGACAGCATGAAAAGGCGGCTGGGCACCTCGTGGGAGTTCGCCGTTCGGTGGCGCGAGGCGCGCGGCGTTCTCGGGTTTCAACCGCGTGAATCACAGGCTGTCCCATGAAATTCATGCCGGTAGGCGATGCTGCGATTGCGCTCCTCCCTGAGGGCGACGGGGCCGACCTCCTCAGCCGCGTGCGGGCGGTGGTGGCAGCCGTGCAGGCGGCCAGGGTTCCCGGGGTGGTTGATATCGTGGCCGCAGCCGAGCGGGTGGCCGTGGGCTACGATCCGCTGGCCGTCGCTGATCTGGCGGGCTTCGAGGCGGCCCTGCGCGAGGCGGCAGCAGGGGCGGCCTCGGATCACGGGCTCGACCCCGTAACCCACACGCTTCCCGTTGTCTACGACGGACCCGACCTGGCGGAGGTGTGCGGGTTGCACGGGCTGGATCGAGACGAGCTCATCGCCCTCCACACGGAGGCCGCCTACACGGTCGAAGCGGTCGGCTTCATGCCAGGCTTCGGCTATCTCAGCGGGCTCCCTGAGCGGCTGGTGACCCCGCGGCGGGCCACGCCCCGGCTTGTCGTGCCGGCCGGCTCGGTCGGCATTGGCGGCAGCCAGACGGGTGTGTATCCCTGTGCGAGCCCGGGCGGCTGGCATCTGATCGGCCGGTCGCCGGTGCGACTCTTCGACCTGACGCTGCCGCAGCCGGCGATCCTGGCCGTGGGGGATCGGGTGCGGTTTCATGCGGTGACTGCGGCGGAGATTCCGGAGGACGACGCCAGTGAGGTGGCCGCTGGTCGAGATCAGGCCGTTCCCCTCGTTCCTGCTGGTGCTGCCGCGATCACGATTCTCCAGCCGGGCCTCTTCACCACGATCCAGGATCTCGGCCGGCCCGGCTATCGGTCTAGCGGCGTGCCGCTCTCGGGCGCGGCGGATCGGGTGTCGCTGGCGGTCGCGAATTCGCTCGTGGGCAATCCTCCGGGGGCGGCGGCGATCGAGTGCACGCTCTTGGGCCCGACGCTGCGATTCGACACGGCCGCGACGGTGGCCCTGGCGGGGGCGGCGTTTCCCGGGCTGCCGTCGGGCCGGGCGATCCGGGTGACTGCGGGCACAGAACTTGCCCTCGGCCATGTCACGGCAGGTTGCCGGGGGTATCTCGCCGTGGCCGGCGGGATCGACGTGCCGGAGGTGCTCGGTAGCCGCAGCACGTTTGTGCCGGCAGGGCTCGGGGGCTTCGCCGGTCGGGTGCTGCGGGCTGGCGATCGGCTAGCAGTGGGGGAGGCGGGAGCGGTGACCGCATCCGGCGGCCTGCCGCTGGTGCTCGACACACTCCGCCGGCCTCGCGTGCTCCGCGTCGTGCCCGGCGAGCATGCCGAGTGGTTTAGCGATGCGGCCTGGGGGGAGACCTTTCGCACGAGCAGCCGCTCAAACCGGATGGGAGTGAGGCTCGAGGGGCAGCCGCTCGCTGCGGCCGCGGGCGTGGACCGCGCGGCGGCAAGCAGCCTCCGGAGCATCCCCGTCTTTCCGGGCACGGTGCAGGTGCCGCCCGACGGCGGGCCGATCATCCTCCTAGCCGATGCCCAGACGATCGGCGGCTATCCCGTCTTTGGCCATGTGATCACAGCCGACCTGCCCGTAGCGGCGCAGCTGCGGCCGGGCGATGAGGTCTGCTGGGAGCCGGTCTCGCTTACCGAGGCCCAGGCGGCGGTTCGGGAGCAGCAGGCCGCGGTGGCGGGGTTTGCCGGAGGGCAGGGGGCATGACGCCGCAGGGCCGCGACACGATCGATCTCAACTGCGATCTCGGCGAGGGGGGCGGGCACGATGCGGCGCTCATGCCGCTTGTGTCGTCGGTGAACATCGCCTGCGGCGGCCATGCGGGCGATGCCGACTCGATTGCCTGGGCGGTGCGCCTGGCCCGGCAGCACGGCGTGGCGATCGGGGCCCATCCGGGCCACTTCGATCGGGAGCACTTCGGCCGCCGGGAGCTGCCGATCACGCCCGCCGGTCTCGAGGCCCTGCTCAACAGTCAGGTGGCGGCGCTGGTCGCAGCGATCGGTGAGCTGCCGCACCATGTGAAGCTCCACGGCGGCCTCTATCACCAGGTGGCCCGCGACCGCGATCTGGCGGCGGCGTTCGTCGCCACGATGAAAGGCCGCTTTCCCGAAACCACGATCATCGCGGCCGCTGGTAGCCAGCTCGTGGAGGTCGCGCGGGAGCGAGGGCAGCCGGTGGCCTGCGAGGCGTTTCTCGACCGGGCCTACCGGCCCGACAGCGGGCTCGTGCCGCGGAGCGAGCCCGGGGCCGTGATCGCCGACGCCGGGCAGGCGGCCGCCCGGGCCGTGCGGCTGGCCCGCGACGGTGTCGTGGAGGCGAACGACGGCACCCTGCTCGAGTTCTGGCCCGACACGCTCTGCCTGCACGGCGACGGCCCCGATCCGGTTGGGTTCGCCCGCGCCGTCCGTGAGGCGCTCACCGCCGCCGGCGTCGCTACCGGAGCCGTGTGGGGGCGTTGAGGGCTGCCGGTCGGGCCGTCTCGACCCAATAGAAGCCCCCGACGCGAGTCGGGGGACACCGCGTTGTGGCGGATCCCGGGAAAGCCCAACGGCCCGGAGTCCCCGGATTTGCATCCGGGGCTTGTATGCGTTGGCGTTCCGCCGGGCCTCCATAGAAGCCCCCGACGCGAGTCGGGGGACACCGCGTTGTGGCGGATCCCGTTCACCACGCCACAAATCGCCGGGGCTCCGTCTACCCCGGTCAACAACCTCTGCCACCATTCCTCACGCAGTTGGTTCGATCCGATTCCGGCCTCCCGGGTACCATGCCGGCATTATCTCCCCACCGAGTGTTCCCGCCTGGCTGATTGAAACCTTCCCCCGAGGTGCTCCATGATCCGCTTCCTCGCCCGTTGTGGCGGCCTGGCCGTCGCAGTATTCGCGCCCCTGGCAGGTGCCCGCGGGGCCGAGGCCGCCGGCGAGCAGCCCGCCCCGCCGGCCAAGCCCTGGATGATCTCCGAGGCCGGCCTGCCGGAGGGTTTCCCCCCCGCGGGTCCAGTCGATCAGGTGATCGTGAAGCAGTATCCGGCCTACCGGCTCGCCCGCGTCGAGGGCGACAAGGGGGCCGATGGGATGTTCATGGTGCTCTTCAACCACATCAAGCGAAACAAGATCGAGATGACGGCGCCGGTCGAGATGGCCTGGCCCGATGAGGCTGCCGGCGAGCCCGCCGCCAAGCCGGCCGCGATGGCCTTCCTCTATGGCGAGCCCGAGTGGGGCGAGCAGGGCGCTGATCCGGCCGACGGCCGCGTGGTGGTCGAAGACATTCCCCCGATGCAGGTCGTCTCGATCGCGATGCGGGGTGCCTATGACCGGAAGCACTTTGCCGAGGGCCACGAGCAGCTCGAGGCCTGGCTCGCCGCGCATCCCGAATGGGAGCCGGCCGGCGTGCCGCGAACCTTCAACTACAACAGCCCGTTCGTGCCGAACCTCGTCAAGGTGGCGGAAGTCCAGATCCCGATCCGCCCCCGCCAGTCCCCAGTCGATGCCAGCCACTAGGACGTTGCGGAAACTGCCTACATGAGTGGATAATCCCCCCTTCGGGAGACAGGAGGGGGAGATGACTTCAGCTTGGCATCGCACGCGGCGGCCCTGCTGCCACCGCAATCCGGTGCACTGCATCGTGCCGCCGTACATGGTGGAGTACATGGCTCGGCTGGCCGATCCGCTCATCCGCGAGCGGGCGCTCGTGGCCCTGGCCCACTGCGCCGCTGTGCGGGCGGTGCGGGCCTTCGCCCAGCAGATGCCGGCGATGATGGTGGCCCCGTCGCCCTCCGGCCGACGGCACCGGCTCGTCTACGACGCCCGCGGCAAGGACTCGCTGCCGGGCAAACTCGCGCGGAGTGAAGGGGAATCGAAAACGAGTGACCCGGCCGTCAACGAGGCCTACGACTACTCCGGCGACACCTTCGACTTCTACCACACGATCTTCGGCCGCAATTCGCTCGACGACGCCGGAATGTCGCTCGTCTCAAGCGTGCACGTGGGCGAGGCCGACGGTCGCGACCGCTACCAGCCGATGAACAACGCCTTCTGGGACGGCAGCCAGATGGCCTACGGCGACGGCGACGGGGTGGTGTTCGAGGGCTTCACGCGGTCGCTCGACGTGGTGGCCCACGAACTCACCCACGGCGTCGAATCGTTTTCCAGCAACCTCTTGTATCGCGGTCAGTCGGGGGCGCTCAACGAACACTTTGCCGACGTGTTCGGGGTGCTCGTGCGGCAATGGCGGCGGGGCGAATCGGCCGACCAGGCCTCCTGGATCGTGGGCCACGAGGTGCTCGTGCCGGCCCCCACCCGCCGCGGCATCCGCGACATGGAGCATCCCGGCGACGCCTACCGCAACGATCCCTATCTCGGCACCGACCCCCAGCCCGACCACATGGACCGGATCTACAAGGGGCCGGCCGACTCCGGCGGCGTGCACATCAACTCAGGGATTCCCAATCGCGTGTTCGTGATCGTGGCCAAGGCCCTCGGCGGCAACGCATGGGAGACGGCCGGCGAGATCTGGTACGAGGCGATGTTCCAGCTCTCGCGGACGAGTCAGTTTGCCGATCTGGCCAAGATCACAGCGCAGATCGCAGGCGACCGGTTTGACGCCGCGACGAAGAAGGCCGTCAGGACGGGCTGGAAGAAGGTGGGGCTGTGACAGGATGGGCCGGCAGCGACGCGATCCGGGCGATCAGGGTCGCGGGAAAGAGGATGCCGCAGAGGGCT
>CAMDDJ010000127.1 GCA_945891385.1 Candidatus Kuenenia stuttgartensis
TGCCGCGGGGCCCCGCCGATCGCCGGGCCGCCGAAGCAGGCGGCGGCTGCGAGCCCGAGCATGATCAGCCCGAGGCTTGCCACGAGCTGGAGGCTGTTGATGTAGTCGCGTGGTTGGAGCAGCATCCACACCGGCAGCACGCTCGCCACATAGCAATATGCCAGGAGCACGGCCACCCAGGCCCACACCGGCCAGGCCGCGACCGTCGCGTTGAACCCTTGGATGGCCGCCCCCAGGCTGCCGCCGGTCCACTCGAGGCCCGGACAGCCGGCGCCGAGCCAGACAGTGGCGAACATGATGGCGAGGGCGGCGAGGCTGGGCCAGAAGAGGTTCTTTCCGGCCCGGTGCACCTTGACGCCGATCCAGACGGCGATCGGGATCTGCAGGAAGACCGGCAGCGTCGATTCGGGAAACTGCACGAACACGCTGGCGATCACCCAGCCGAAGATGGCGAGCACCACCCAGAGCGCGAAGAGGAGGAGCACGAGGAACAGCAGCCGTACCCGGCGGTTGAGCAGCCGGCCGGCCACCTCGCCCACCGTCATGCCCCGGTTGCGAAGGCTCACCACGAGCGCGGCCATGTCGTGCATGGCACCGATGAAGATCGAGCCCAGGAGCACCCAGACCACGGCCGGCCCCCAGCCCCACATGATCGCGAGCGCCGGCCCCACGATCGGCCCAGTGCCGGCGATGCTCGTGAAGTGGTGGCCAAACACGATCGCCGGCGGCGTGGGCACATAGTCGACGTCGTCGCGGAGTTCCACGCTCGGCACCGTCGCCTTCGGGCAGAGTCCGAACACCTTCCGAGCGAGCCAGTGGCCGTAGGTGAAGTAGGCGCCGACGAGCAGGGCGACCGACGCGAGCACGAGCAGGAGAACTTGCATGGGGGAAATCTGGCCTTATGCCGTGCGGCTGGGTGAAAGACAGGCGGAATCGTCGCGAGCGGACCCGAACTCTACGGCAACTGACAAGAACTTGTCATTGTAGAAGGTTGCAATACCCGTAAAAAAACGTCAGATTGAGGATGGACGGTGCGGGCAGGGGTGAATTTGCGGACAGTCGCGGCTGGGGTCGTCAAGAAACAGGGGGTTTTTATGGGTTTTTCGTCAAAGCAGTTTGATTTCCCAATTCTTTCGACTTTTTCGCAAGCCCACTCCCGAGGAGTTGTACGCTGGGGGCGTGCGGGCGGCGTCGCAAAGCTGCTAGCCGTGGGAGCAGTCATCAGTTTCTCGGCTGTGAAGCCTGTGACTGCGGCTGACGTCGTGAAGGCGAACAATACGACCGACTTGATTGTGGGCTCTTCTTGGGTTGGCGGCGTGGCGCCTGGGTCGGGAGACATCGCGGTCTGGGATAGCACAGTGACCGGGGCCAACACGGTGCGAAACACAAATGGTGGCACGAATCCGACCTTTGCTGGCATTCGCATCGCAGATCCTGGCGGCCCGGTGACGCTTACTTTTCGTAGCAGCAGCGTGACAACACTCGGCACAACCTCGTCCGCCACGAGCACGCTGATTGACATGTCGGCAGCGACTCAAGATCTGACGTTTAATGCGGGCACTTCCGGACTGCGTTTTGCCGGCGGCTCCAATTCGATCCAGACGTTCGATGTTGGAGCGGGCAGAACGCTGACAATTAACTCTCCCCTGTTTGCCCAGGCAAACAACAAGACCTTGCAGTTGAGCGGTGGCGGGACAATTTCCATCGGTGGAGCCATCAGCGGCAGTGGCTCGAATCCGTTTGGCTTTCGCGTCAACGGCCCAACCGTGACGCTTTCGGGAGCCAACGCGTTCAATCTCGGTACGGGCAGTTTTACGGTAGCGGCGGGATCCCTGAACATCGCCAACGACGCGGCGCTCGGCGGGGTGGCCAGCATGACGGTAAGTGGCGGCACGATCAGTCCGTCGGGAGGTGATCGTTCGCTATCTCCCAACGTGAATCTGACCGGCACAGGCCGATTCGGCGGATCCACAAATCTCACGCTTGCCGGAGCAGTCACCGGAGCCGGAAGCCTCTTCAAAGTGGGGGCCGGAAACCTTAGTCTTTCGTCCGCAGGGAACACCTACACCGGCGGGACCGTCGTCGAAGCCGGCATCCTGACCACTGCCAGCGATTTCACGATGGCCGGCACCAACGGTTTCACCATGTCGGGCGTTCCCTCGCCGACCGCCGGCAGCGACTACGGCGCGATCGTCGCCTCGTCTGGCACGCTGACCTATGGCGGCGACCTCGGCCTCACGCTCAGCGGCACGGCCACTCCCGGCGCGACCTACAGCCTGTTCAGTTTCTCGGGTGGCACCCAGGCCGGGTCGTTCTCCAATGTCGTGCTGGGCGGCAGTTACACCTCGACGCTCTCGAACTCAGGGGGCGTGTGGACGGGGACCGATGCGGGCCTCAATTTCTCGTTCACTGAGTCCACCGGTCAGTTCGCCGTCACGGCCGTTCCCGAGCCGGTTACCTTCGGTCTGGCCGGCCTGGCCACGGCAGCCCTGGCCGCGGGCTGGATGCGGCGGCGGAACGGGCGGCACGCCGCCTGACCGGGGCTCGAGCGAAGCTCGAGCCCTGCATTCCAACGCGATGCCCTGGCCCAAGGTTCCTTGTGCAAGGGTGTTTGCGTGAAGGGTGGAGCGGGGAGAGGCCAACCGTCGGACGCGGTTCCGTGTCTACACTGCCGTGATGGTCTCGCGCGCTGTCACCAACCTGCTATCGCTCACCGGGCCGCGATCGCGGAGCCTCGCTCTCATAGGACTCGCCCTGCTTCTCAGTGGGGTGGCCCACGTCGCCGTCTGGGCCGTGCTCGGCGGGCCGTGGGAGGGGGCGGTGACCTGGCGGAAGCCGATTCTGTTCGGGATGTCGGGGGGGTTAACGAGCCTGTCGCTCGCCTGGGTCTGGTCGAAGCTCCCCGGGCGGCGGGGCGATGCCTGGCTGGCCGCGGCGACGGCCTGCGCGCTGTTTGTCGAGGTCTTCCTGATCGATCTCCAGCGGTGGCGGGGAGTGGCCAGCCACTTCAATCGGGCGACGCCGCTCGACGCGGCGCTCTACGACGCGATGGGCGTGCTGATCATCTTCGTGTCGCTCGTGATCGTCGATCTCACGGTGCGGCTGTTCCGCGGGGGCGTTTCCCTACCGCCCGACATGCTGCTCGCCGCCCGGGCGGGGATGGTGCTGCTCGTCGTCTCCTGCGGGCTCGGTGTGTGGGTGAGTGTGCACGGTGATCAGCAGGTGGCTGCCGGGCTCGAGCCAGAGCGGTATGGAATGGCCGGAGTGCCGAAGTTTCCCCACGGGATGGTGATCCACGCCATCCAGTGGCTGCCGGCGATCGCGTGGGCGGCCCGGTGGGCCGGGCTGGGGGAACGAGCCAGGCTTCGGGTCGTGGCAGTCGCCGTGGTCGGCACGGGCCTGTTGCTGATCTACGCGATCGAACAGACCCTCGCCGGCCGGGCCCGCTTCGACACGACAACCGTCACGGCCGCCATCCTCGCGGCTGGACTCGGCTGTCTGGTGACAGCTCTGACCGCGATCGGGCTCGGCTTGCTCACCCGCCGGGCGGCGGGGGCGTAGACTGCGGGTTTGGCGGCGTGTCCCGTGCTCCCGAGGACGGCGCTGGCTGCCACTCAACGACGAAGGAAGACGGTTTCACGCATGAACCCCACGCCACCACAGCCACGGCCTCCCGCCCATGCCCCCGGCGCCACGATCGACTCGATTCTGGCTGCAGCGAGCGACCAGGCCCGCGACACGCTTCGCGTGCTCGGGGAACTCCTGGGCAACGAGCCGTCCTGGAATCTGTCGGCCACGCAGTTCGCCGCACGCCACATCGGCGTCGATCCGTCGAGCCTGGCGAGCACCCGCTACGTCGGCCCCACGACATCGCTGGCGGTGCTTGGGCATCTCCTCCGGCTCGAGATCGATCGGCACGCCGACCAGGTCGTGATCGGGTCGCCCGGCGACGGTGAGCCGCCGACCTGGTCGCAACTCGACCTGGGGCCCGGGGTGCAGTTGCCCGTGCCCGGCCGGCTCGTCGCCTTCTTTCCGGCGGGTACGCTCGCCGAGCCGCCGCTCTGCATCTCGATCGACGACCGGCAGTGGGAGCGTGACTTCGCCATCCTCTCCCCGGCTCCGGCAAAGAGCGTCGCCGAAGGATTGATGACGGTCTTCCGCAACCGGATGAAGTCGGAACTCAATCCGCTTCGCGGCCGGGTGCTCGAGGCCCGTGTCGATGACGGGGCGATGCGGATCGGGGTGACCGCCGAACTCGCGGCCGACCGCAGTGGCCTGATCCTGCCCGACTCGCTCTGGGCGGAGATCGACATTTTTCTGGCCGCTGCCACCAGCCGTCGCGAACTCCTTCGTACGCTCGGCCTCGGCACCAACCGCGGCATGCTCGTGGCCGGCCCGCCGGGCGTGGGCAAGACCCATCTCGTTCGGGTGATCGCCGCGGAACTCGCTGGTGGCTTCACCACGATCCTCGCCGACGCCAATTCGATGCGGCATGCGATCGCCGATCTCTACGCCGAGAGCGGCAACTTCGGGCCCACGCTCGTGGTGCTCGACGACATCGACCTCGTGCTCGGCCACCGCGACGGTTCGGGCCACAACAACTCACTGGCCGACTTTCTTTCGGCGCTCGACGGCGTGCGTCAGCGGCAGGACATCCTCACGATCGCCACCACGAACGATCCCGAGTCGCTCGACCCGGCCGCCCAGCGGTCGAGCCGGTTCGACACGGTGATCACGCTGCCGATGCCCGACGCCGATCTGCGGGCCCGAATCCTCGAGCGGCATCTCGGACAGCTCGGTCTTGGGATCGACTACGCCGCCGTGGCCGAGGCGCTCGAGGGAGCCAGCGGGGCCGACGTGAAGGAAGTGGTGCGACGGGCCGTGCTCGAACACGGGGGATCGTTCACGCAGGATCAGTTGCTGGATATCGCCGAGTCTGGGCGGTGGCAGACGGCCGTCGATCGCGGTCGCTACCTCGCCCCCAAGGCGGCGCGGCGGAAATCGCGGGTTGGCTTCGGCGGCTGAGCAGCCGCAGCCAGTTTTTTCGATTCGGAGAGTCTCATGCCTTTCGATTACTCGCTCGCCGACCGGCTGTTCCGCGTGAAGCCGGGCAAGAACTTTCGGCTCGCCGACCACGACCCCGCCTGGGCCGGCGACGAGGAGATCCCCGAGGCGAAGCGGAAGGCCTGGAGCAAGGAGATTCTGGAGGAGAGCCGCGCGGAACTGACCACCTCCCAGGAGTTGCTCTACGCCGCCGACACCTGGAGCATGCTCGTGATCTTCCAGGCGATGGATGCCGCCGGAAAGGACGGGGCGATCAAGCACGTGATGAGCGGCGTCAATCCGCAGGGCGTGGAGGTGACGAGTTTCAAGCACCCATCGGCCGAGGAGCTCGACCACACGTTCCTCTGGCGGTGCATGAAGCAACTGCCGGAGCGGGGGCGGATCGGAATCTTCAACCGCTCCTACTACGAGGAGGTGCTGATCGTGCGGGTGCATCCGCATCTGCTCTCCGCCCAGCGAATCCCGAACGTCGCTCCCGGCAAACAGACCTGGGAAGACCGGTTCGACGACATCAACGCCTTCGAGCGGCATCTGGCCCGCAACGGCACCGCGATCGTGAAGTTCTTTCTCAACATCTCGCGGAAGGAGCAGCGAAAGCGGTTTCTCGATCGGATCGACGAGCCCGACAAGCACTGGAAGTTTTCGGCGTCGGACATCGCCGAGCGGGAGCACTGGGACGACTACATGGAGGCCTATCAGGCCGCGATCGCCGCCACGAGCACCGACCACGCCCCGTGGTATGTGATCCCGGCCGATCGGAAGTGGGTAAGCCGGGCGGCCGTGGCCGCGGTGTTGGCCGGCACCATCCGCAGCCTGGGCCTCGAGTGGCCCGCGGTGGA
>CAMDDJ010000128.1 GCA_945891385.1 Candidatus Kuenenia stuttgartensis
TTCGGCAAGATCATCAGTTCGCTCGTGGCCAACATCATCATGCCACCGCTCAACCTGCTCACGAGCAAGTATGGGGTGAACTTCAACGACCTCGCGCTCAAGATCAAGACGGAGGCCCCGAAGCTCAACCCCGACGGCACGATGGTGATGGCCGACGGCAAGCCGGAGATGGTCTTTCAGAACTACCCGATCCTGAATTACGGGCCGTTCATCCAGTCCGTCATCGACTTCCTGCTCGTGGCAATCGCCCTGTTCGCCGTGATCAAGATCATCAACACCGCCAAGGAGAGGTTCGACGCCCAGAAGGCGCAGGAGCCCCCGGCGGCACCGCCGGAGGACATCCTCCTGCTTCGGGAGATTCGCGACTCCCTCGCGAAGTGAGCCGCACGGGTGCGGCGGCAGGGCTGCCGGTCAGTTGGCCGCAGCCCGCCGCCGGCCGCGAAGCTGGAGCGAGGAGACGTCGAAGGCCGGGCCGCGAAGGGCCTCGAGCTTGCTCTTCTGGTCGGGTGTGAGGATCTCCATCGCCTTGGCGGTCATCCGCTCACGGCGGTTGGCCGGATCCGAGTCGCCAGACTGCCCCTCGTCTCGCATCTCCTGGAAGAGCGAGCGAAACTCCTCCCGTTGGTCGGCGGTGATTCCAAGTTGCTCCGAGATCGTCGGATCCATCAGGATTCCAGCCCCGAGGACCTGCACCCGAATCTGCTCGAGCCGAGCCTTCTGGGCATCGGTGAGGATGCCGGCGATCTTGCCGTCTTCCTCGGCCACCTGGGCCCGTCGTTCCTCCATCCGCTGCCGTCGTTCTTCGGGCGAGAGATCACGAAACCCACCGGCGCCGGCGGCTGCGTCGCGGAGTCGATCGCCAACCTCGGCGCGAAACTTCTCCCGCTGCTCGGCGGTGATGCCGAGCTCGCTCTGCACTGCCTCCTGCCGCAGGAGCATGCCGCGGGAGATCATGCCCCACATGCCGGCCCCTCGGCCGCCTTCGGGCTGGGCCCAGGCCTGGTTGGCCACGAGGGAGGCGGCGAGCAGAGCGACGGCGCAGATCGGGCGAAACATGCGGGAATCTCCGGGAAAAGTCGGGAGTCAGGAGCCTACGATCCGCTCCACGAACTCTTCAACCGGCCACGGACCGGAAAAGTTGCGGCCTGACCTGCTGGCCCATTCGGATGCCATGCACCACCGGCTCGGGGGCGGCAAAAGTCGCGTCGTGGGCGAGGATACGCCCCCATGCTCCGCGAGCGTTCGCCGACCCCCTCGCCTCCGGCCAAGCAAGCATCACCGGCTCGGGGGCGGCAAAAGTCGCGTCGCGGGCGAGGATACGCCCCCATGCTCCGCGAGCGTTCGCCGACCCCCTCGCCTCCGGCCAAGCAAACACCACCGGCTCGGGGGCGGCAAAAGTCGCGTCGCGGGCGAGGATACGCCCTCATGCTCCGCGAGCGTTCGCCGACCCCCTCGCCTCCGGCCAACCATGTGGGGGCTATCTCACCGCCGGCGATACCGGCGCTGCGACGAGCCGCTTTGCATGATCACGCCGCCGCCCGTCGTACCGCCGACCACCGCCCCGCTGCTGCGGGAGTAGGAGCGGGACGGGGTGTTGTAGTAGGGCCAGACCCGCTTGCCCTGCCGCTGGGCCCGTTCCCATTGCATCGAGCCGTAGTTGATGCCCGAGAGGTTGAAGGAGCGATAGGGATTGCGGGGGCTCACGGCCCGGGCCTCGGTGGCGGCGAGGCCGCCGGCGGAGACGATGCCGGCCAGTAGCAGGAGACGGACGGAACGCATGAGGCACCTCCGAGGCTGACGAACGGCGGCCCCGCGGTGATCGCAGGGAAGCGGACGAGACCCGCGGGGCATTCTACGGGGGTTCGAGGCCGAGGGTTCGCGGGCGGATCGGCCCCGGCAGGGCTCGTCCACGGCGGTCAGACACGTTCGAGTTTCGTCACTCGGCCGCCTTCGACCCATTCGGCCACAATGATGTCGCCCTCGGCGGTGAAGCAGGCGTCGTGCGGGTGCACGAACTGGCCGTCGAGCCACTTGTCGGGCTGCTTCCGCAGGTCCTTGATCTCATCGAGCCGCTCGACGGCCCGACCGAGTCGGGCCACGGGGGTGTTGTCGGGGCCGAGGATCGTCACGCAGGCCTTGAGCTCCGGCACCAGCATCAGGCCCTGCCAGGTGTCGATGTTGGCGGGCAGGCCGAAGCCGGTGAGCGTTTCCTGGTAGGTGCCGTCGAGCGAGAAGCGTTGGAGCGTGTGGTGGGCCCGGTCGCAGACCACGATCGTGGGCTCGCGGCCTGGGCGGCGATCGATCCAGAGGCCGTGGGGCGTGTTGAAGCTGCCCTCGCCCTTGCCCTCGCCGCCAAACGACGACACCCAGGCCGCGTTCTTGTCGTAGCGGTGGATGCGAAACGAGCCGTAGCCGTCGGCCAGGAGAAAGCCGCCGTCGTCGAGGAAGGCCACGTTCGTGGGGAGGAACCCCTGGCGGCTCCAGTTGGGCTTGGTGGAGATCTCCTCGCCGGCCGCATAGCAGCCCGCCTCGGCCGGGGCCTTGCGAAACCAGACGATGTCGCCCGTGGGCGTGAGCTTGGCCACGCACTTCACCCCCTGGTAGGCGCAGACGTAGAGAAACTCCTCGTCGCCTTCCCGGCGGACCTCGATGCCGTGGCCACCCCCCTGGAACTCGCTGCCGAAGGCCCGGATGAACCTGCCGTCGGGATCGAACACGAAGATCGAGGGATGATCCTTGAGCTGCTTTTTGCCCTCGTGGATCACATAGAGATTCCCCGCCGCATCGACGGAGACGCCGTGGGTGGTCTGCCAGGAGAAACGATCGGGCAGTTGCGGAAAGCGATGGTTGACCCGAAACCGATGCTCACCCTCGCCGACGATCGTCTCGCCGGGCGAGAGCCGGGCCGCGCGGGCCAGGCCGGGCAGGGCGAGGGCGGCGGCGGTGAGGCCGCCGGCGAAGCGGCGCCGGGAGATCACCGGCGCGGAAACGTGGTCGTGGAGCATGGTCGAGCCTACCGGGGAGAGATCGCGGCGGCAGCGATCCCCGTGGCTGTCGCCTGCGACGTAGAGATTGTGGCCCGGCAGGGCGGTCGCGGCAACGGCCAGGCGGCTTCGTCGCCCTTGGAAGATCAGGTGGCCGGCCGGCCAAACACCGCGTAGAGCGAGTCGCTCAAGGGCGAGGCATCGAGCAGGCCCATCCGCGTGACTCGCAGCCCGGCCCGCTCGGCCGTGGCGGCCAGCGACCTGGGCGTGAAGTAGTTGACGTGGTCGGGCCAGCGGTAGCCACACCAGCGACGGCCGCGGAGGTGGCGGGCGAGGCAGGCGTAGTTGGGCACCTTCACGACCACCGAGCCGGTGGCGGCGAGCCGATCGCGGCAGGCCCGCAGCAGCGGCACGGGATCGAGTTCGTGTTCGAGCACACAGGAGAGCACGACGATGTCGCTCGTGGCCGCGTCGAGTTGCTCGAGCCCTTCGATTCCGGAGGCGTGGATGCAGCGGCCGCCGTGGAGTCTGAGCCGACGATCGGCCCGGGCGGCCAAATAACTCGAGATCTCGATCCCAACCGGCTCGAGCCGCGCTCGTTCGGCCGGCTCGAGCTGATTCACCAGCCGGCGAAAGAGATCACCTTCGGCGCAGCCGATGTCCACGAGCCGGATCGAACTGCTGCGGCGGCGGATCAGACCGGCCAGGATGCCCACGAGCTTGTCGCGGCCGAGCCACCGCTTGCGGAAGGTCTTCAGGGCCGAACTCGCGGCGTGGAGCAGCGGCTCCTCCTGCCGGCGGCGGGCCGACTCGTCGGCGTGCGTCACCTCCCAGGCAAACTCATCCTGATACTGCTCCTGGGCGGGCGGGTTTGCCAGGTAGACGAGGCCCGTCTCCAGGCATTGCCGCGCCTGCCACGGGGCCGGCGCGACGGTGAGTTCCCGCGACGGTCCGGGACGATCAAGCAGCGGGCAGTGGCGCGAGGCGATCATGGTGGGCGGGTCCGGTTGAGGCTGCGGCTGGGAACGCGTGGCGGGAGGATCGGCTGGCGTCCGACCGGGTCGCCAGATCAATTCCCTTGAGCCCGGCCGGCCAGTGGCAGATTCCGCAAGCTGCGAAGGCTCCGCAAGCTGCCGCCGCCCCCCGAGCCTCCGGGGTCAGGGTGCCGACGGGCCGTTCGAGCTACCTGAGATCCGCGGTTGCGGCGTTGAAGCGGGGCACGACCGGGAGCGTGTCGATCGCGGCGGCGACGGGAAGGTCGGCCGCCATGCCGAGGTCGACGAGATTCGCGCCGCCGGGCGACCGGCGAAACTCGGCCACGAGCGCCTCGGGTAGGTCGTCGCCGGCGGCAGCGTGGCGAAACAGGGCGAGCGCCTCGCGGGCGGCGGGATCGAGACTGTCGCCCGTCGCGTCGGCACCGGCCGCATCCAAGATCGCGCCGGCGGCGAGCAGGTCTTCGGCGGTCACGAGCCCGTCGGTGCCTGCGCAGACCAGATGCACGTCGTCGCCGTCGCGGGCCAGCGACCGGATCGCGGCGGCGACGGCCGAGCGGTTGATGATCGCCCCGATCAGGATCTCCCGGGCGGCCCGCGCGGCGTGAAGGGCGGCCGTGCCGTTGGTGGTGGTGATCACGAGCGTCTGGCCTGCGACGCGGTCGGGCGTGTAATCGAGCGGCGAATTGCCGAGATCGAAGTCGGGCAGGCGGATTCCGCCGCGTTCACCGCCGAGGAGCACTGGGGGCTCGAGGTCTGCGGCGAGCCGACGGGCCTCGTCGAGGTCGGCCACGGGCACGATCCGCCGGGCCCCGTGCGCGAGGGCGGTGATCATCGTCGTCGAGGCCCGGAGCACGTCGATCACGACCGCGATGCCGCCCGCTGCGGCAGCAGGGGGCATCCGATCGAAGACGGTATGGCAGTGCCAGTGGAGCATCGGTGGTGAGGGCTCGACTCCGGAGACCATGCCGGCAAACGGTTTCCACGGACAGCACGCACTGTGTCTTGATTCATGCGCCGTCTGCATCTCTCCGAGTTCAGTCGGAGCCAAGGAAGGATAGCCGCATGGGATCCCATCCCGATACGCGGCCCACGCTCACTCCGAGCCTGGCGTGGCGTCACACCCGCGTTTTCTGCCAGCGGCCGGAGAGGAATCGCCAGAAGAAGAGCCCGCCGCGAAACCAGAGGTCGGCCTGCATGGCCATCCAGCAGCCGTAGAGACCCAGGTCGAGCCCGGGGATCACCTGGCCCCAGGGGAGCCGCACCTCCGGCTCGCACAGGAGAAAGGTGAGCGGCAGCCGCACGGTGAAGAAGCCGACGGTGGTGAATACGAGCGGCCAGCGGGTGTCGCCGGCGCCGCGGAGGCTGCTCGAGAAGATGTGGCAGGCCGCCAGGGCGGGCATCGCGAAGGCCACGAGCTTCAGCACGGGCAC
>CAMDDJ010000129.1 GCA_945891385.1 Candidatus Kuenenia stuttgartensis
AGCGAGGCGAAGAGTTCGGGCTGCACGACCGGCCGCGGCACGAACAGCGGCTGGTAGAGGTCCATCACGAACGAGATCGGCCGGCCGCTCACGAGCGACATCCGCACGTCGGTCCAGTCGCGGTCAGTCGTGTTCTCCACGATCGCCCAGCCCTGGAGCAGGGCCTTGCCCCGGCCGGTCGCCGGCAGTCCGTCGTCGAGCACGAGCCGGTAGCTCGTCTTCCAGGCCGGCGCCTCCTGCACGTAGCCGACCCGCACCGCCCGCTCGCCCTCACCAGCAAAGGAGAGCGAGACCGACTTCTTCTCGTTGTCGTGGCCGAGGGCAAGCACTGCCAGGGCCTGTTCGAGTTCGTGCTGGAGCCGCTCGTCGGCCAGTCGGATTCGGGTGATCGAGTCGAGCGGCAGCGTCACCAGGCCCTCGGCCGTGAGCAGTGTGAGGAATTCCTTTTCGATCGGCTGCTTGTCGCCGGCCGGCACCGGCCGCTTCTCGACGCCCACGATCGTGCCGCTCGTCGCGGCCGCGGCTTCGATCTCGATCCGAGCCCCCCGCAGGCGGGCGAGCAGCTGACCGACCGACGGGTTGTCGGTGAGGTTGACCGCGAAGGTCTCGAGCGTCTTGGTGATTGGGTCCCGCGAGGCGTAGCTCACCGCCGAGACGGTGCCGCCACCGAGATCCTCGACGACCATGCTCTTGAGCAGATCGTTGATCGTCTCGCTCTTGAAGCTCATTTCCACGCTGGCGTCGCCCGTCACCTTCCCGGCGTGGCGAAAGAAGCCCACGCCCGAGGTGAAGAGCACCACCTTCTCGAGCGGCAGCTCGGTCGGGGCGGGCTCCGCGGCGCGGGCGACGGAAGACCAGGCGACCAGGCCGCAGGCGGCCGTGAGAACGAGACGAGTCACACGCGAAGCCACCATGAGAAACCTCCGGAACACCGCAGGGGAAAAGCGTTCAGTGTCACAAGGGTCGCATCGCCGCGTCGCCCGGGCAAATCAGCCGTTCGCGTCGAGCAGCCGGGCGATCCGCCGGCCGGGGGCGGTCATCGCGAGCCGGTCGAGCTCGGCAATGGCCACGAACCGCTTCGTTCGCCCTGCCGGAGGAGCCGTCGCCACCCGTCGGACGACCACCCGGCGGGTGATCCGATGGTGGGTGACGGTGTAGGAGATACTCGCCAGCCGGCGGTCGCCTCGGGCGACTTTGTCATCCGCGGCAGCGAGCGGAAAGTCCCAGAGCCCCTCCCACCAGGCGCCGGCCGGCCGACGTTCCACGAGCACGCGGTCGCCCTGGCGGATGACCACCGCCGTCTCGCGGACGAGTGTCGCGGCGCGGCGGGGCGTCGGAGCCGGAATCTCGGCGATGCGGCCGGTCGCACGGGCCACGCACAGACCTGCGAGCGGGCAGCGGTCGCACTGCGGCTGCGTCGGCGTGCAGATGATCGCCCCGAGATCCATGATCGCCTGGTTGAACAGACCCGGGTCGCGGACCGGCACGAACGCGGCGGCCACCTGCCAGAGCGGCTCGTCGGCCGCGCCTCCGACCGGGCGGTCGTGGCCGACGAGCCGGGCGAAGACGCGGCGGCTGTTGGCCTCGAGGATCGGCTCCCGCCGGCCAAACGCGATCGAGGCGATCGCGCCGGCGGTGTAGCGGCCGATGCCGGGCAACTCTCGGAGGGCCGCGGCGGTGTCAGGAAAGCTCCCGGCATGGTCGGCCACGACCCGCTTCGCCGCCGCATGGAGTTGCCGGGCGCGGCGGTAGTAGCCGAGACCCTCCCAGAGCCGCAGCACCTGCCGCTCCGACGCCGCGGCCAGCGACTCGACCGCGGGAAAGCGGTCGATGAAGCGGACGAAGAAGTCCTTGACCCTTTCCACCTGGGTCTGCTGAAGCATGATCTCGCTGACCCAGACCCGGTAGGGATCGCGATTCATCCGCCAGGGAAGGTCACGGCGGTGCCGGCGATACCAGGCGAGAAGCGGCCGGGCGATCGCCATGGGCTTGGCCGGATCGGCGGCTCGCGTGGCCTTGGGCCCGCGGATCGAGCGATGTTTGGCGGCTGCCCCTTGCAAAGCCATTTTGACGAGGTTCCAACAGGTTCACGGCGGCGGCAGTGTAGCCGGCTCGCCGCACCGTCTCGCAGGCCCGTGCCATCCATGCCCCCAGGCGACCAGGATTCCCGACAGCCGTCTCGCGGCGGCAAGCGACCGCGGGGCCGATCCGCGGCGCGGGAGCGGATCACAGTTGCCCGGCGGGACGCAGCGAGCGGGTCCGCCTGGGAACTCGTGCAGCCCCGCTGTGCCCGTCGGCGGCGGGACGACATCGAGGAGGTCGAGGCGATGCTCGCGGCCGGCGAGGGGGAGATCGCCCGCGACGAACTGATCTGGCTGCTCTCGGAATGCCCCGACTTTCTCGAGGCGCATGTGAGCCTCGGCCTGATCGCGCTCGAGGAGGGTGACGCGAAGCTTGCCCGCGGCCACTTCGGCCGGGCCTACGAACTCTGCCTCAAGGCCCTCGACGCGGCCGGCTCGCCCCGGCCGCTGCCTCATGCCCTCGCCGGCAACCGTCCTTTCTTCGAGGCGGCCAAAGGCCTCGTCCACTGCCTGGTCGCGACGGGCCGCAGGCAGATGGCAGCCGACACCTGCCGTCGGCTGGCCGAACTCGATCCCACCGACCCGCTCGGCATTCAGAAGCTGCTGAAGCGAGCGGATTGAGTCGCGGGGCCCGACGAGTGGGCTTCAGCCGGCTCGCGGCTCTGGAGCCATCTTTGATCGCATTCTCCAGCGCCGGCGAACCATGACCGATCCACCGAGCAGGGCCACCCCGACGACTCCGAGCGCCGCCGGCTCGGGTACGGCCAGCGGCACCAGGCTCGTGCCGCTGAAACCGCCTGTCCCCAGTAACGTCTGTCCGGCGTCGCTGTAGAAAGTCACCTGGTCGAGGCTCCCCGTTGCCGTGCCGCTCGCGACGGTGATCGCGTCGGAGCCAGCCGTGTAGTTCCAGACGGCCAGCGGGGCGGAGAGCGTGAGGGTGCTGAAGTTCAGGGTCGAGGCGTTGCTCAGAAAGTCGATCAACGAACTGCCGGAGACGGTCAGCCCGCCGAGCGACTCAGTCAGGCTCGCTGCCGTCTGCAGGCCGCCGCCGGCGAGCACGAGCGACGCGGCGTCGTTGATGCCGCCCGTCTGGCCGAGGGCGAGCAGGCCGCCCGTGTTCACCGTGATGCCGCTCACGCCACCGAGGGCGGCGGTGGCCCCGGCGGTGGACAGGGTGCCCGCATTGACGGTGGCCGGTCCCGTGAAGGAGTTGGGGCCGTAGAGGGGCTCGAGTTGGGTAATGCCGACACCGTCCTGCACGATCGCCAGGCTGCCGGTGAGTGTCGTGTAAAACGGATAAGTGGCGTCTGTGGTCGAGCCTGCTGCGTATTGCTGACTGAAGACCACCGCAGCCGTGCCGGCGCCGCCCGTGAACTCCCGGGCGCCGATGTCGGCGCCGCTCGTGCCCGGGCCGCTGCCGATCACGACGGTGCCGGTCGAGCCCGCGTTCTGCGCGAGCATCACGGGTAGATCGCTCCCACTCGGCCCGGTGAAGCCGCCGAGGTTGAGCGTGGAACTGCTGCCCAGGGTGAGCGTGGCGACATCGCCCGAGTTCAGGCCGACGGTCACGGAACTCGTGCCCTGCTCCAGCGCCGACACGGCCAACGCGAGCGTGCCCGACCGCACGGTCGTGGGCCCGACGAAATAGTTCGAGCCCGTGAGAAGCAACGCCCCGGCTCCCGTCTTGACCACTCCTCCTTGGGCGTTCGGGTCGCTGGTGTGGCCCGCTACGTTGGGGTCGCTCGTGTTGCCGGCGCCACCGAGGCTGTCGACCGTGAGCGTCGTGGGTACGTCGAACGTGACGGTGCCGCCGAGGAACAGGTCGGCACCGTACGCCGAGCCGTTGTTGCCGTTGCCACCACTGCCTCCGGTGACGGAGTTGCTCGCGAAGCTGCCGCCGGTCACGGTGACGCTCGCCCCGGCCATCACAAACACCGCCCCTCCCGCGCCGAGACCGCCGCCGGCGGCGCTGTCGTTGCCGGTGCTACCGGTCGGTGTGGCGCTCGCGGCCCCGAACCCGCCCGTGCCCGGGCTGCCTCCGTTGGCCTTGCCGCCGCCGCCGCCGAAGCCCCCGTTGCCGCCGCTTTGGATGGAGCCGCCTCCGCCTCCACCAAAGCCGCCGTTGCCGGCGGAGCCGAACTCCCCGTCGTTGCCCCCGCCTCCCCCGCCAAAGCCGCCATTGCCGCCGTTATTGGGGGGAGTGGAATTGGTGAAGTAGCCGCGGCCGCCGCCCACGCCGCCGCCTCCGCCCGAGCCCGCACGGCTGGAGCCGACATCACTGCCCCCGCCTCCTCCGCCACCGTTCGCACCACCGGCTCCGCCGCTGCCTCCTCCGTTTCCTCCGGATCCGGCCGAAAGCGTGTTGCCGCTGGTGGGACTGACGTTCACAAACGCCCCAGCCGCGCCGTTGCTGCCAGTGCCGCCGCCGGCCGCCGCAGAGGTGCCGAACCCGCCGCCGCCGCCGCCGCCGCTGTCACCGCCGCCGTCGGATCCATTGCCTCCCATCCCGCCGCCGCCGCTGGCCAAACCGTCGCCGAATACGAACGTCGATCCGCCGCCGATCGCCGTGTTGTTTGCGAAGGACACCCCGCTGAGCGTGAGCGTGGGCACGCTCACGCCCTGAGCGGCCACGATCGGCTGCGGATTATCGTCGGTCGTCCAGCCCGAATAACTGCCGCTGCCCACGAAGATGCCGCCGCCGAGCCCGGCCCCGCCGCCGCCACCGAGCCCGCCGCTGCCGCCGGCGGCCCGGCCGTTCTGGATCGTGAGGTCGCTGATGCCCACCGTGCCGCCGGCGATGAAGAAGGCGCGATCGAGGTTGCCCATATCGAGCGTGAAGCCCTGCCCCACGATGTTCACGTTGGCGTTGACGACCATCTGCGTGGTCGCGGAGATGGTGGCCGTCAGCGTGATCGTGTTGGTGGCCGCGGGGTTGGCCGCGGTGTTGGCGAACGCCTGGGCGAGGTTGGCCGCGAGTTCGGCAGCGGTCGCGGCCTGATAGCTGTTCTGGGCGATAGCAGGCCGCGGGCCTGCGAGCAGGGCGAGCAGCGCTGTCAGCAACAGGGGGCGGTGCATGGGCAGGCTCCAGAGGGAGGAAGGCAGTGCGGACTCCATTCGAGGCTCCTGCACCGCGGTC
>CAMDDJ010000130.1 GCA_945891385.1 Candidatus Kuenenia stuttgartensis
TGATTCGCGGCCGGCTGGTTGACCTCGAGAATCGTGCGGGAGAAACTCGCGCCGGCGGAAAGATTGGCCGGGTTGGCGACGTACTCCCGGACCGCGACTTTGAAGGGCGACGTGCGCGGATCGCGGGGGGCCAGGCTGAGCGAGCCGCCTGGATGATCCACCGCCACGCTGACGTAAAACCTTCCGTTCGTGGCGAAGTCGGGGTGGAAGGCCGTCGAGAATAGGCCTACCTCGGGCACGCCATAGGGATCCAGCAGGTCGGTGTCGGCGATGGTGAGAAAGGGACGGTTGTAATCGACTTCTCCGGTGGTCGCGTTCATCAACACGATCCGGCCCTCCCGCTTCGTGACGTCGTCGCCATCGGAGCCATCGGAGTTCACCCCGCCGAGTTGCGAGACGAAGGCGACATGGCCCACACCTGGGGCGAAGTCGATGTCGGTGGGCAGGTGCAGTTGCGTATCGATCGCCACCGTCGGGCTGGCGTTGATGTCATTCGTAATCCGAGTGACCACGTAGTCCTGGGCCGATCCGATTGCGGGCAGGACGACGAGCCCTAGGGCGACCATCAGGAGTCTTGGAATCACGTGCGGCATCTCAAGCCCTCGCTTGCGGCGGTCGGGTCGGAAACCGCCTGATATGGAATGGCTGCGACCTCCCCGGAAGTCGATACACTACCACGCGAGTCGTACTTTCCCAGGATTCGGTCTGCGGAGCGCCGCCGGCGAACGTCCCGCCGGCCGAGTGTGGCCAGCTCGTGCTCACATGCGTCTCCGTGCGGCCCCGTTCTGAGGCTCCCCATGCTCCGCCACCGACTCGTCTGCCTTGTCACGGCTTCGGCGACTACCCTCGGGGTCGTGGCGGTCGCGGGCGGGTTCCGAGCAGCCGTCGCGGCGGCGCCAGCGGCCCGCCGGGATCTGCGGATTCACGATCCGACATCACCGCTCCAGGATTCTGCGGGAGACTGGTGGATCTTTGGCACCGGGTCCCTGCTGCTTGCGGCGCGGTCGCCCGACCTGGTTACCTGGGAGCGGCAGCCGAGTCCGCTCGTGAGCCCGCCTGCCTGGGCAGCGGAGGTTGCGCCGGGGAACCGCCGGCATCACTACTGGGCGCCGGATGTGATTCGAGTGGGCGACCGGCTGCTCCTCGCTTACTCGGTCTCTGAATTCGGCAAGCAGACTTCGGCGATCGGCCTGGTGACGGCCGCTACACCTGCCGGACCATGGACCGATCGTGGGGTCGTCGTTCGGAGCCAGCCCGGCGATCCCTACAACGCGATCGATCCCACGATGCTGATGGATGAGGGGCGGCTCTGGATGGCGTTTGGCTCGTTCTGGGAGGGCATCTATCTGATCGAACTCGATCCGGAGACGGGATTGCGGATCGATCCGTCATCCGCACCCGCGCGGTTGGCCTGGGCCCGCGAGATCGAAGCGGCGACGCTCCATCGCCGCGGAGAGTGGTATTACCTGTTCGTCAATCACGGCCTGTGCTGCCGAGGTGTCCGCAGCACCTACCGGATCGTCGTGGGTCGCAGCCGCGGGATCACGGGCCCCTACCTCGACGACGAAGGAAGGTCGCTGCTGGAAGCCGGTGGCCGACTCGTTCTGGAGACCACCGGCAGTTTCATCGGGCCGGGACACATCGGGCTGTTTCAGGTCGACGCCGCCACCATGGCGAGCATGCACTTCTACGACGGTGAGCGGGAGGGCCGCCCGACGCTGGCGATTCGCCCGGTCGGTTGGACCGACGACGGCTGGCCCGAGGTCAGCGCGGAGTGAGGCCGGGCCCCGCCGATCCCGGCCGCCGCGGCATCAGAGAGGCGGCGTCAGAGGGGAGGTGGATGAAGAGGCTGCCGGGTTCGTTCGAGCCTGCTCAGAGCCCGCCCGCCGGCTTCCTGGCGAGGGTGCGGTCGAACCAATCGGCGAAGGCCATGATGTCGAGGGGCATCGTCAGCCAGCCGTGGCCGCCTCGGTCCACTTCACGGACCGCGATTTCGCAGCCTGCCTCGCGGACGCAGTCGGCATAGCGGGACGACTGGTCGAAGGGCACGAGTGTGTCGGCATTGCCGTGGTAGATCAGCGTGGGAGGCAGTTCGTCGTGCACATGCAGGATCGGTGACAGATCGGCCGCCGTCTCCTTCCAGCGGGCCATGTCGACGGGCTCCTGCCGGAAGGCCTTGCGGAAGTTCTTGGGCGGCCCGCCATCGCCGGGGTCTTCGGTCGAGCCGCGGAGATCGGTGAGGTCGGTCACGGGATAGAAGATCGCCACAGACTGCACGCAGCTGCTCGTTTGATCGACGGGGTCGGCGGTATCGGCCGGGCCTGGTCCTCCCCGTGTGGCCAGCATGAGAGCGAGATGGCCCCCGGCGCTGCCGCCCGTGACACCGAGGCGATCGGGATCGATCCCATACTCCTGGGCATGCTCACGGACGAACCGCACGCCCCGCGACACATCCGCGACGATCTCGCTCACCGAGGCTTTGGGCTGGGAGAGGTGATAGATGGGAAAGATCGTGTAGCCCCGCCGCAGCAGCGGCGCACCCAGCCAGGGCTGAAACGAATCCGGACCCGACCTCCAGCCGCCGCTGACGATGAGGATCACGCCCAGTCCGTTGGGGTGGGCGGGCCGGACCACGTCGAGCGTGAGCGGGGTTCCATGCCGCTCGCCGTACACGATCCCGCGGGTCCACTCATGGGGCGGATGAAAATAGATCCAGGCTGCTGCCACGGCGGCCACCAGGACCATGGCCGCGGCGCTGGCGAGTGTCGCCGCCACGGTCAGGTATCCGCGTCGGCGGCGCTGACGCATCGGCCTCGAACTCATCGAGCCGTGGATCACAGGTTCGAGCGCGGGCACCATGAAGCTCCACGGTGGAGGGGGTGATTGGCCGATCGGGGAACATCTCGCCCCGCAGTCGGCCCACTGGTTGCGGAGCATACAACTGCGAGTGCGCGACAGGCCATCCGGATACGGGGCGTGCTGTAGGAGTTGCGGTTAGCCGGGCAGGAAGCCCGGCGGGTGGTCGAGGGCGACCTTGGCTCGCCCTCCGACCGCCCAAGGCTTCGCGGGCCATGGATGGCCGCGAAGCCGCTCTATTTAGAACACGACGGTCGACCGCATCATCCACAGGTCCGTGTGGTCGTTGCCGACGGCGACTGCGGCGAGCGGATTCCAGATGTGCTGGTAGCTTGGGATGATGCGGAAGGCTGGCGTCAGGGCGTAGTCGTAGAACACCTCCAGCCCCTGTTCGTTCTGGACGTCGATCTTCGCACCGAGTTTGCTCGCGAGCCCGCGGACCTGGTTTTGCACGTCGGGGCTGATGCCGTTCATGTACCAGCCCACACCCACGCTGTCGTAGGCCCGCGATTCGGCCAGGCCGCGGGCGAACAGGGCCACGCTGCCGTCTCCGGTGATCGTATTGGTCTCCTGCGGAGCCCAGCCAATTCGGCCGAACACGCCGATGCCGCGGAGGGGCACGCCCGCCTTCAACTTGGTCATCATCTCCCGCGGCCGATCGGCCACGTAGAGATACTGCGAGGCGTTGGCGATCAGAAACCAGCTGTTCGACGAGTTGTTGACTGGCAGTCCTTGGGCGTCGGGGCTGCCGAGCAGAACCCCGATCGCCTGCTCGATCTGCTGGGGCGAGGAGAGCGTGCCAAACGGATTCTCCAGGTCGAGCTGTTCCTGATTCGACCAGTTGAAGGCCGGAGAGAACTGGCCCGGCAGGCCGGCGATGTCGTAGGAGGCGACCGCCGTGAAGTAGAGATTGACCCGGTTGAACGCGTTGGTGGCCAGGTTCGACGCCTGACTGTTGGGGTCGAGCACGCCGCCGGCGAAGGCGAGCTGTTTGCTCGGGGCCCAGACGCCGAGCACGGCCCAGGCGGTCGGGTTGTAGAAGTTGATCGTGATCGGATTCTTGTTGAAGGCGAAGTTCGCGAAATAGAACTTGTAGCTGTCGCCGAACAGCGTCTGGTCAGGGATGTAGATGTCGCTGATCTTGCCGACGAGAAAGCTCGTGTGCTCGCTCAGGCCCTGCACGAGGAAGTATTCCGACGGTAGCGTGGTCGAGTAATTCAGCGGGCCCGGCTCGAGGAGGCCGGTGTAGATCGGATTGCTGGCCCCCGAGTTGAAGGTCTGCTCGGGATTCGCTCCGTAGCGAGCCTGAGTCGTGAAGTGGATCAGGCCGCCGTCCCACCAGCCGGCCCGGCCGGTGTCGATGTTGATCGCCATCTGCGTGTTCTGGACGAACCAGCCGCCCGGCGCGAGGCCGCCTGAGGTGAGATCCTGGTAGGCGCTCGTGGTGTAGACATCGAAGAACAGGCCGCGCCGGGCGAGGTCGGTGCGGCGGCCACCCCAGTCGCCGGTGATCTGGGTGCGATCCCAGAAGCCGCCGAGGACGGTGCCGGGCAGTCCATACACCGGGCCGTTGTTGAAGAAGGGCAGGAGTACCGGCGCCGCATTGGCGAGCGACAGGTGGTCGGTCTCGACCGGGCCCCAGGGGTCGGCCGCCGGGCCGCGGCGGGATGGGGCCGGGCCGGTAGCCGCCGGTGCCTCGACGGTCTCGGGGTCGATCAGGTTGCCGAAGCCGTCGAAGTTGCCGCCCTGGCCGAAGGCGACCGAGCCAGTGGCCAAGACGAGCAGCCCTGCGGCCAGACCGGCTGCGGAAGAAGGGCGGTGGCGGCGGCTGCAAAGACGCATGGTTTCCCTCAGAGGGGCGGGAATCGGAGGAACTCCTCAAAGCCGGAGAATCGGCACCATACGAACGCCCGGTCGAGGAAACCTGCCGGTGCTGCCGGTCGTACGGGTGGTATGGGTGGTTTCTGCAGCCGCCTGCCGCGGATGGCCTCGCGACCATGCCGATTAGGCAAGCCCTCACCACACGTCCGCGGCAGCCGGCCCGGCTGGCGGAATTGTCGGGGGGCGGTAAGACTCTTGCGGTCTTCCCAACCTCCCAGAGGGTCATCCATGCTCGCCAACGCCAAACAGCAGACGGCCTATGAGTCCATCGCCGCCGCGCTGCCCTTCACGCTCGATCCCTCCAAGGTTTCGGTCGCGGACGGCGTGTCGTACGTGAAGAGCCCGGTGAAGGCCCATGACTACGCC
>CAMDDJ010000131.1 GCA_945891385.1 Candidatus Kuenenia stuttgartensis
AACCACAGGGCTGGCGGAAGCGCGGCAGGCAACCTCGCAGTTCTGGCCCGCGCACGAGAGCGAGACCCTCGGACCTGAGGACTACTCGCTCGTCCTGAATCGTGTGACGCTCGCGGCCGTGAGCATTTCGTTCGTGCGGTGCACCGCCCGCGTGCGGGTTCGGCCGCTCGAGCCAATCCCTGCGTTCTGCCTGGTCGCGCCGCTCTCAGGTGAGGTGGAAATCGACACCGACCGCGGCGGCTTCCGGGCGACGCCCGCGCATCCGCTGCTCCGCGGCCCGGGAGTTGTTCATCGGTTTGAGTCCTCACCCACGCGCTGCCTGCTCGTCGACATGCCGGTGGCAGCGGTGCAACTGCTGGCCAGCGGGCTGCCGTCGCCACCGCCATGTGGCTGGCCCGACCATCATCTGCTCGACGGCGGCATGGCCAAGACCCTGCTGCGTCGGCTGCGGCAGCTCGTCGCCACCGTGAATCGCAGTAGACGTGTGCCGGCGCTTCAGTCGCGGAGTGACCAGGACCGCATCCGGCTGATGCCGGCGGACGTGCGGCAGCAGGAACAGGCGGTTCTGACGGAAGTCGCGCTGATTGCCTCGGGGCCAGGCCGGCGGGGCGGCGAGCGAGAACTCGCCATGGCCGGGAGCGACGCTCGAGACCTCGACACGCTCAGGGCCTGGCTGGCAGCCAATTCCACGAACAACCGGTCGTTGACCGAACTTGCCACCCAGGCGGGGCTCTCGATGCGTGGTCTCCAGCGACTTTTTGCCAAGGCGGGCTTCACCCCGCAGGGCTATCTGATCGGCGTCCGACTCGACCGAGCCCGAGCCATGCTCGCCGCGGCCTCACAGGCGACGACCGTGGCAGACGTGGCTGTTACGACCGGATTCCCGCATCGCAGCCGCTTCGCGGCAGCCTATCGGGAGCGATTTGGGGAACTGCCGTCAGCGACGCTCGATCGCGGCCTCAGCGGGCAGGGTGGCAGGGGCACGTAGCATCCGGTGCCGGCGGCCGAGGCTGGGCCTTCCAGGGCGACGAGCGGCCGATCTCACTCGGCGGCGGCTGGACTCGGGTGTCGATAGAGCGAGTCCGAGCCCCGCCTCGCACGACCGCAGACCCCTCCCATGAGCGAGTCTTCGTCGCGGCGTATTGCAGGGTTTTGCCGGGTTTTATCCCCTCCTCCCGAAATCGTTGCCCCTCGGGACCGCCGCGCTCGCTTTATCCCGTAGACGACTCCACGGAGCGGTCACAGATGCACGCGAATGTCCTTCCCCGTCTGACTTGGCGGCCGTTCGAGGCGGAGATCCTGGGACTTGAGCCGGGCGACCTCGATCCGGTCACGATCATCGTTGCCGCGCAACTCCGGCTGCGTGGACACCGCCGGCAGAGGCTCACGGCCAAGAACGCCAGCCAACCAAGCGATGAAGTGCGGCGGATCGTGTCGGCCCGTGACTCGCTCCTCAGTCGAGCGGTGTCAGTACCGCATACCAGCCGAGAAGAGTCTCGAATCAGCCGGTGATCGTGGCCGCTGCCGCTGACGGCGCATGAGGAATGTGCCCCGGAAGTCATCCGATCCGGAGAGTTTTGTGGCTTCGGAGTTGTCCGGCAACTCTGAATCTTTCGGCCTTGGATTCGGCCTGGGCTCCAGTCTGCCCTTCGGGGCTGGGGACCGCATTGGCCCAGTGACCGTCGTCCGGTTGCTTGGAGCCGGCGGCATGGGGATCGTGTACGAGGCGACGCAAGAGTGGCCTGCTCGGCGGGTCGCCGTGAAGGTGCTCCGGCTCGCTGGCTCGAATTCCGGAATTCTTCGCCGATTTGCGCTCGAAGCCGATTTGCTCGCACGGCTCCAGCATCCGGCCATCGCCCAGATCCACCTCGCCGGCATCGCTGCCACGCCCACCGGCGAGGCACCCTACCTGATCATGGAACTGATCGAAGGGGCTGCCTCGATCACGGAAGCCGCCGATGCCCGGCAACTGGGCTACCGCCAACGGATCGCGATCTTTCTCGAGGCCGTCGCCGCGGTCGCCCACGCCCATCGGTCGGGGGTGGTCCACCGCGACCTCAAGCCGGGCAACATCCTGGTGAGCGCCGCCGGCAGCCTGAGGGTCATCGACTTCGGTGTGGCCCGACTCCTGGCCCCGGAGCCGGAGACTGTATCGGTCGCCACCCAGGTGGGCGAACTGGTGGGAACGGTCCGCTACATGAGTCCGGAGCAACTCGGGCTCGACGCCGCCGCGATCGATCAGCCCAGCGACGTCTACTCCCTGGGGCTCGTGCTCCACGAACTCCTCTTCCACGAGCTGCCCTACGAACTGCGGGGCCGCTCGCTGATGGAAGCCACGGCGATCCTGATGCAGCGGACGGTCTCGGAACCCCGCCCGCTTGCCCGTCGGCTCCGGGGCAAGTTGCCCACAGACGAGGCGGACTCACTGGCCGTGATTCTGGCCAAGTGCCTCGAACCCGATCCGAGCAACCGCTACTGCGATGCCGGCGAACTCCACGCCGATCTCGATCGCTGGCTCGCGGGCGAGCCGATCCGGGCGCGGCCCCCGACCCTCGCCGAGTCAGTCAGGCGGCTGGCCCGCCGTCATCGGGCGGCGGCGATCGCGGCAGTCACAACCTTCGCCGCGCTGCTCGCGGCCGTCGGCGGGATCTCGTGGTTTTCGCTGGTCGCTGCGCGGCAGCGGCTTGCTGCCGAACAGGCCCGCGGCCAGGCCGAGACCGCGCACGCCGTAGCCGAAGCCGAGCGACGGGAGGCGCATGCCCAGGCCGCGGAAGCCCGCCGCCAGCTCTATCTCTCGACCGTGCTCCTCGCGGCCGAAGCTCGCGATCGCGACAATCTTTCCGAGGCCCGCCGGCTGTTGGCGGAAGCGGAGTCGCTCGCCGCTGGCCAACCGGGCGAAACGCCGGAACTCAACTGCCTGGCCGCCTCGCTCGATGAGTCGCTGGCGTTGTGTTCGGGCGGCGACGGCACGGTTCAGGCCGTCGCATGGACCGCGGCTGCTGACCGGGTGGCCATCGGCACCGCCGGTGGCCACGTCATGCTCTGGCAACCTGCGGCCTCGCCCGCTTCGTTCGGATCCGGCTCCCAACCGGCCCACCTGCTCACCGCGCATGAGGGGCCAGTCTGGGCAGTTGCGTACTCGCCCGATGATCAGCTCCTCGCCTCGGCGTCGGCGGATGGTACGGTGCGGATCACGAACGTCGCCTCCGGCACCCTCCGGGCCACCCTGACGGCCAATGACGCCGCGTTTTATGGGGTGGCCTTTGCCCCCGATGGCCGCCTGCTGGCAACAGGCTCGCGCACAGGCACCGTGACGCTCTGGAATACGGCGGCCTGGGAAGAGCAGAGCCACCTCGAAGGGCATGAGGCGACGATCTTTTCGGTCACCTTCTCTCCCGATGGCACGACGCTCTTGAGCACCTCACGCGACGGAACGGCTCGGCTCTGGGATGTGGCCACGCGGCAGCAGCTCCTCGCTGTCAGCCATGGTGACACCCGAGTGTTCCGCGGAGCCTTCGCGGCCGACGGCCAGACCTTCGCCACCGCGGCGGAAGACGCCACGGCACGGCTCTGGCGGGTGGCCGACGGCGCCCAGCTGATGCAGCTCGACCATCCGCTGCGAGTGAATGCCGTGGCGTTCCTGCCGAGCGGCCCAGGGCCTGCGCCTGCGACTGCATCCGAGAGCGACCGAGGAAGCCTTGATGCCGGCGGTCGGAGGCACTCAGCCGATGGTGATGCCTGCCTTGCCACCGCCTCGGGCGACGGGCTGGTGCGGATCTGGAATCTCGCCACCGGGGAGATAGAAGCCACCCGCCGCGGCCATGCCGCTGGAATCTGGGCGCTCGCGATGCCGAACGGCCGCCCGCTCGCCGCGACCGGCTCGGCCGATGAATCCTGCCGGGTCTGGAATCTCACATCCGCAGCAGGCCCGGTCCTGCCGCTCGCCGACCGCGGGCTCGTCGTCGGCCGCTCTCCGTCCGGTGATCGGCTCGCGGTCGGCCTGGCCGACGGAAGTGTTTGCTTGCTGGATCCAGAGAAACCCATGAATCCGATGCAGCTGAACGCTCCGGCCGCGGGCCGGATCAACGACGTCGTCTTCGCGGCCGACGGCGCGACCCTGTGGGCGGCCTGCGACGACGGCTCGGTTCGTCGCTGGAGCCTGCCCGAGGGAGGTTCGCTCCCATCCCTGGCCCTTCACCGTCGCCGTGTCTACTCGGTCGCGATTTCGCCCGATGGTGCCCTGCTCGCCACGGCCGGTGAAGACCGCAGCGTGCGGCTCACCGACCCGCTGACGGGGACGGAGCGTCGGCAGCCGCTCAACCATCCCCGCCGCGTTTTCTCCGCTGCGTTCCATCCGCACGAGCCACTGCTCGCCACGGCCTGCGAGGACCGACTCGTGCGGCTCTGGAACCTTGACGACGGCGGGCTCGGGGCCACGCTGGCCGGGCACACCGGTCCTGTGAATCATGTCGCATTCGCGCCCGACGGCTCGCGGCTCGCCTCCGGATCGTCCGACGGCACGGTGCGGCTCTGGCCGACCGCCGGCGGCCAACCAACGCTCCTCGCGGGCCCTGCGCGACAGATCTGGAAGCTCGCCTTCTCACCAGGCGGCACGCGGCTGGCGGCCTGTTCGGCCGACGGTACGGTCCAACTCTGGGACGTCGCCAGCGGCCGACCGGTCGCCACGCTCCGCGGCCACTCCGACCAGGTCTGGGGGATCGCGTTCACCGCCGACGGCCACGGCCTGTTCTCGGCCTCATGGGACGGCACGCTCCGGGCCTGGGGCCGCCCGGCTACCGCCCGGCTGCGTCACTGGCCGCAGTGACGCGAGCGTTCGCCGATCACCGAGCCTCATGTCCACTCTCCTGCACCGGCTCGGGGACGGCAAACGTCGCGTCGCGGGCGAGGATACGCCCCGATGCTCCGCGAGCGTTCGCCGATCCCCGAGCCTCAGATCAAACGGAGGTGCCGGCTCGGGGACGGCAAAAGTCGCGTCGCGGGCGAAG
>CAMDDJ010000132.1 GCA_945891385.1 Candidatus Kuenenia stuttgartensis
GCATCACGGTCGATCGCGAGGCTATGCAGTCGGCATGGGAGTATCCCGGAGCCTGGTGCGTTGCCTGGATTCCCGGGCTCGGTCGGCTCTTGGCTCCCGTCGAGACGGTGGCGACGCCCGAGGTCGATTCCATCGCCACGGTCGATTCGCCGGGCGGCCGCGTCGTCGAAGTGCGGTCGCCGACGGCCCGCTGGCGGGTCGGCAGCGTTCATGCAGACGACGCCGCCGAGGCCGCTTCACTCCGCTGGCTCGCCAAGACCCTCACGACCGTTCGACCGTGAGCGCGAGGAAATGCGTCGCGCAGCTGATGCAGGGATCGTAGTTGCGGATCATATGCTCGCATCGCTGCGTCAACGCCGCGTCGTCGAGGCCCGTGATCCCAGGCAGCATGTCGCGGAGGTCGGCCTCGATCTGCCCCTGGTTCTGCGAGGTGGGCGGCACGATCGTGCCGAAGGCGACGAGTCCGTCGGCCCCGATCCGGTAGCGATGGTAGATGAGCCCCCGCGGCGCCTCGGTGGCGTGAGAGCCCTCGGCCTCGCGAAGCTCGAACGGGATTCGGCAGGGCGAGATCGCCGCGCGGGCCACCCGCACGATCCGAATCGCCTCCTCGCACGCCGCCACGATCTCGATCGCGCGGGCGATGATGCTCTGGAAGGGATTGGTCATCGGCCAGGCTATCCGGGCAGCCTCGGCCGCCGCCCGGGCCCGCGGCGGCAACTGGTCGTAGCAGAGGTTGAACCGGGCCAGCGGGCCGACGAGATAGGGCTTCGCCTCGGGCAGCATCACGCTCTGCAACGCCGTGCTCCAGGCAACCTGCCGCTCCTCGAAGTGCGATTCGTAGTCGGTCGCGTCGATGTCAAGCCCGCCGGAGGAGACGATCCGCCCCTGGTTCATCGGATAGTCATCCGGGTGCCGCAGGCTGACGCTCTCGTAACCGCGGGCGAAATCGGGGAAGTCGAACCGGCTGACCTCCCGCACAACCTCCTCGGCAGCGGCAGCCGCCCACTCCAGGTCGGGTAGCAACCCCTGGAGATCGGCCACGGCCGGGGCCTTGTGAAAGCCGCCGACCGCGACATTGATCGGATGCACCGCCCGGCCGCCGACCACCTCCATGATCCGGTTGCCGATCGCCTTGAGCCGCAGCCCCCGCTCGACGAGTTCCGGCGCCACCTTGGCGAGCGTGATGCCGCTCTCGTGCCCGAGAAAGTCGGGGGCATGGAGGAGGTGGATGTGGAGAGCATGGCTCTGGATCCACTCGCCGCAGGAGAGCAGGCGTCGCAACAACTCGATCCCGGCGGTGGTCCCAATGCCCAGGGCCCGCTCGAGGGCCAGGCAGCCGGTCATCTGGTAGGCCACGGGACAGATGCCGCAGATCCGGGCGACGAGGTCGGGCACCTCCCGCACCTCGCGGCCGCGAATGAACTTCTCGAAGAATCGGGGGGGCTCGAAGATCGAGAACTCGGCGATCTCCACCCGACCCCCGGAGAGCCGCACGTGGAGCGACCCCTCCCCTTCCACCCGGGCCAGGGCATTGACCGAGATCTTCCGGATGCCGTCGCTGCTCATGGGTCACCCCGCCCTGCCGCTTCCAGCTCGTCTCCGGCTGCCCGAAACGCCGGTGCGTAGCCGTTGATCCCGCGGACGAGTCGGAGGAGCGAGTCGGCAGGCGTGCCCCGCCGCTCGTAGAAGCCCGTCAGGCTCACCAGGTTCGCCGCCTCGGCCGGCCCGAAGCAGCCGAAGCACTCCCGGTCGTGGGCCGGGCAGATCGCGTGGCAGCCCGCCTGCGTCACCGGCCCGAGGCAGGGCACGCCCTTGGCCACCGCCACACAGACCGTCCCCCGGGCCTTGCACTCCACACAGACGCTATGCGCCGGCACCCGCGGCTTTCTTCCGAGGAGGAGCGCCGTGATCAGTTCCACGAGTTGGCCGGTGTCGATCGGACAGCCTCGCAGCTCGAAATCCACCGGCACATGGTCGGCGATCGCGGTGCTCGTGGCGAGCGAGTCGACATAGGGCTTGCTGGCGTAGACCGCGCCGATGAATTCGTCGAGCCGCCCCCAATTTCGCAGGGCCTGGATCCCGCCGGAGGTCGCGCAGGCCCCGATCGTGATCAGAAAGCGGCACTGCCTCCGCACCTCGCGAATGCGTTCGGCATCGTGAGGCGTGGAGATCGAGCCCTCGACCAGTCCGATGTCGTAGGGACCCGGCTCGATCCGGGAGGTCGCCTCGAGAAAGTGGACGATCTGCACCCGCTCGGCGATCTCGAGCAGCCCAGCGGCGTCGAGCAACTGGAGTTGGCAACCGTCGCAGGAGGCGAACTTGAAGACGGCGAGCCGCGGCGGGGCGGAGGCGGCGGGCATGGCACGATCTCCCACGGGGCGGGTCTGGCCTACAGGTGCGGCACGGCGATGAATCGGGCGATTCGATCGTAGGGAAAGACGGGGCCGTCTTGGCAGACAAACGTCGGACCGAACTGACAGAGGCCACAGTGCCGCACGGCACAGGCCATGTTTCGCTCCAAGGAAACATAGACGTCGGCCGCAGCGATGCCCACGCTCGCGGCGGCCCGGGCCACGGCGTTCATCATCGGGTCGGGGCCGCAGCAGAGCACGCCCGCCCGCTCCGGCTCGATCTCGAGTTCCGCAAACAGCGAGGTGACGAGTCCCACCCGGCCGGTCCAGGCTTCGTCGGGGGTGTCGACGGTGGGCCGGACAGCGACGCCGGCCGCCTGCCAGGCTGGATACTCGCTCGTGAAGAAGAGGTCGGCGGGCGTCTTCGCCCCATGGAGGATCGTCACGCTCCGGTAGCGGTCCCGATGCCTGGCGAACTGATCGATCGCCGTTCGCTGGGAGGCCAGCCCGAGCCCACCCCCCACGATCACCACATGCCGCCCCTCTAATTCGGCCACCGGCCACGGGCGGCCGTAGGGCCCGCGGAGGAGTACCTCGTCGCCCACCGCGAGCCGTTCCAGGGCGGTGGTCACGTTGCCGACGGCCCGGACCGTGTGGGAGAGAACCTCGGGCCGGGAGACAGCGGACGAAATCGAGATCGCCGCCTCGCCGATTCCTGGCAGGTAGAGCATGTTGAATTGACCGGCGGCGAACCGGTAGGCCGCACGGATCTTCGGGTCGCGAAACTCGAGTTCGTAGGTGTGGACGCCCGGCACTTCGGCCATAATCCGCAGGATGCGGGCCGGATGCGACCGCCAGGGATCCACGTCGACCGACTGGCACAATGGAGCGGAGCGAATCATGGACGCTGCTCCCCGCCGCCATCCTTGGGCGACGCGCGGATGGCGGCCACCTCCTCGGTGATGTCGATGCCCACCGGACACCAGGTGATGCACCGACCGCAGCCCGTGCAGCCCGAGGAGTCGAACTGGTCGATCCAGCCGGCGAGCTTGTGGGTGAGCCACTGCCGATACCGCGAGGCGGTGGAGTTGCGGACACTCTGGCCGTGCATCCGGGCGTGGTCGAGGGTGAAGCAGCTCTGCCACTGTCGCTCACGAGCGACATGGTCGCCCGAGAGATCGGCCACCTCCGTGACGCTCGCGCAGAAGCAGGTCGGGCAGACGAGCGTGCAGTTGGTGCAGGAGAGGCAGCGGGTGGCGACCTGCTCCCACCGTGGATGCTCGAGATTGTCGAACAGGAGATCGCGGATGCCGTGGGTGTCGAGGCTCCGCGGGCGAGATTGGCCGGGCTCAGCCTGCCGCTCGTGCATGCGCCGAGCCAGATCCTGCGGCACGCCGCGGGCGGCCTCGATCTCTTCGGCCGAGCACGCAACCAGACCGTCGATCGCCGCGGCGGCCAGGATCGCCGCCCCACGCTGCGACGCCACCTCGCAGACAAACATCGGCTCACCGCCGGCGGCGGTGCACTCGGTGAGGGCCAGATCGGCCGAATGGGTCACGGCCGGCCCGCAGCCCATCGAATGGCAGAAGCACGTGGCAACCGCCCGCCGGCAATTCACGGCGACGAGAAACAACCGCTCCCGGCGGGCAGCGTAGCCGGGATCGACGTAGTCGCCCCCCATGAACACGCGATCTTGGATCCGCAGGGCCTCGAGGTCGCAGGCCCGAACGCCGATCACCGCCAGCGGCGGCCCCGTTTCGTCAGTCGGCTGCTGCGTCCAGGATCCGTCCGTGCGGGTAAAGCGGGCGATCGTCTCCCGCGGCGGAAACAGAAAGTTTTTGAGGGAATGAGGCCCGACCACGTGGTCGAACACCCCGGCAGCCGCATCCTGCCGGAGCCTGTAGTGGCCGCCATCCTGCTCGTCGAGCCAGCCCAGCGGAAGATCCCGGGGGGTCGCGAGATCGCGGAGCACCACGGCCCCGTCGGCCACCTGAGGCCCGACCACGCGATGCCCGGCTCGCGTCAGCGCCGCCACGATCGCATCGAGCCCGGCGATGTCGAGCCACCACCACGACTCGGACCTGATGTCAGCGTCGCTCATAGATACCTCGCCCGCTGCGGAAAACCTGTCACCCGGCCGCCTGCTTGCGAAACCGACAAGCGTACCCGAGCAATCAATTCGTAGGCCTTCATACCAGGGAGCCAAAAAGAGGGCGGATCTGAGATCCTTGGAGCGGCTCTTGGCACCCTCAACGGGGTAGGCTCGGGGGTCGGCGAACGCTCGCGGAGCAATCGGGGCGTATCTTCGCCCGCGACGCGACTTTTGCCGCCCCCGAGCCGGTGCAGCAGAGTTGACCCGCGGTGAGGGAAGTCGGGGCTGCCGGCATCCTCTCGCTTCACGTTCGCGTCGGCCCTCCCGGCCTCCGCTCACGGCGTGTCCGCTGCGCTTCGCCATCCTGGCCGCGCTTGCTCCCACAGCACGCTCGAGGACACCGGCAGCCCCTCCCGGTTCCCGGATCGCAGACGGTACACGATCGTTCAACCGGCCAAAGACAGAGGCTCGGGGGTTGGCGGACGCTGACGGAATTCCTGGATTGACATA
>CAMDDJ010000133.1 GCA_945891385.1 Candidatus Kuenenia stuttgartensis
CGCAGCGAGGCGCAGCCTCGCGCCGCGTGCCCGCGATTCTGCGCGGTCTGGCCTCCCACCCCTAGGCACGCAGCGAGGCGCAGCCTCGCGCCGCGTGCCATCCGCGTCGCCCCGCCTCGACGCTGATCCGCGCAGACAGGGCCGCCACGTCGCGCAGGCCTCACGCCATCGGCCGCCCGGAAGGCGGCCGGCCGGGCGGTGGCCCGGCAAGCTCAGCGGGGCCAGGGATGGCCCGCTGAGCGCTGAAACTAGAACGACCCGGTGTTGAAGCTCACGTAGGCGCCCCACGGGCCTGCGGTGACCGACATGCCCGACTGGTGGACGTCGGAGAAGGGCTGCTTGCCCCCGCCGCCACCACCACCACCGCCTCCGCCGCCACTGTGATAGGGGGAGAAGGGGGCCGCGCGGGTCTGGGCCATGGCGGCCCGAGACGCCGACGCCGTGGCCTGGCGGGCGGCGGCCGCCTGATCCACCATGACCTGCCGGCTCTGGTCGAAGGCCTGCTGCCGCTGCTGAAGGGAGGCTTTGGTCTGTTCGATCCGATCGACCTCCTGCTGGAGTTGGGAGGCCGACATCGTGACGACGTCGGGCACGTCCTTGAGCACTTCGGCCCGCTTTGAGTCGCTCATCGCGGCCAGGTATTGGCCCACCCAGGCCCGGGCGTCCTTCGCTTCGGGCGATTCCATGATCTTGAACTTGGCGTCGAGATCCTGAAGAAGATATTCGACTTCATACGACGACATGCCGGCCACCCGCCGGTTAAAGTCGGCCTTGATGCGGTTCACTTCCTGGGGCGAGTAGATCTGCTGTGACGAGAGCCACTCGCTCAGTTCAAAAATCGCCCGGCGCCACTGTTCGCCGTTCATGATCTCCGCCTTGCGGGAGACGTCGCCCGCATCGCCGCCGGCGGGCGTGGTGGCCGCCGGCTGGCCAGCCGGGGTTGGCTCCGCGGCCCGGGCCTGCCCCGCAACCAGAGCGAACAGAACGGACGCGATCGAAACTGAGACTCGGTTAGACATACGCATGCTTGAAATTCCTCACTGTTGGCCGACTGCCGCCGCTTCTTTTCGAATCATCGTCAGATCGACCCGCGGCACGTGCTCGCCGCCGATGTGGGTGGGCACGGACCGCCAGGCACAGCGATCCTTGCCGTCGTAACTGTAGATGTTGAGCGACGATGTCTGCCGCCCATCGGGCATCACCGCCCGGGCTTCGGCCACCCACGACTGGCCGTCGCGGTTCCAGGTGGCTTCTCCATAACTTCCATCGGAGCCGAAGACCCACGAGCGAATCGACCGCGACAGCGGATCCCAGCCGATTCGTTGCGTGATTCGCAGCGGCGGGGCGTCTTTGGAGTGCGTAATGGTCATCACGCGGTTCAAGAATGTCTTGGTCTCGTTCCACCTGGTCGAAACCTCGATCACTGGTTCGCCGGCCGTGTGTTCGGCCGCGGGGTGCTCGTCGATCACCTTCCACTCGCCAACCATCCATTCGAGATCGGCGAGGGCGGCCGGGCCAGTGAGTTCGGCGCCGCGGGCCTCGCGGAGTGCAGCCAGTTTCCAGCCGCCTTCCTGCCGGACCCAGGTGGCCGAGAACCGGCCGGTGAGCGGGCCGCCGGACCGCGGCACGATTTCCACCACGCCGTCCTCGATCGCGGCGTCGGCCGAGAGAAAGCGGAGCTTTGTTTCGTGGATTTTGATCTGCGGCCGCTCGGATGCCGCCTCCTTCTCCAGGGCCATCGTCGCGCGGCCCGGGAGCACGTTGCCTGCGGCATCGACGATGTCGCCGTCGGGCGTCCAGGCGGCTGCCAACGCTTGAGCATCGCCTTTCGCCAAGGCAGCGACGTAGGCCTGTGAAGCCGCGCGGATGGCGGACTCGTCCGCGGCACGGTCGGCAGCCGTTGCGAGACTCACGAGGGAGGCGGCCGCGGTCGCGACCATCGACGCGACCCAGGAGCCTCGGTGCCATCGGACGGGGACGGAATCCACGATGTGGCAGGATGCGCGGAGAAAGGACATGGAGTTTTCCAGCGGGTGGAACAGGCGATCATCCGAGCCCGAAAGTTTACCCTCCCGGTCAGGGCAGCGAAAGAAAGCCGGGGGTTTGGTAGGGTGGGAGGAATGTCTTTTCCCGACCACGTCGCGGTTCTCGCCGGCCTCGTCCGCCGGCCGAGTGTCAACCCAATGGGTCGGGACGTCTCCGGGCCCCAGTACCTGGAAGGCCGCGTTTCGGACTTTCTCTGCCAGCAGTTCGCCACGGCTGGCATTCCCTGGGTCAGGCAGCCGGTCGCCCCGGGCCGCGACAACGTCATCGCCCGCTTGGAGGGCACGGTTCCGGACAGCCCGGTGATTCTCTGGGACGCCCACCAAGACACCGTGCCGGGCGAAGGCATGTCGATCGAGCCGTTCGTTCCGCTCGTTCGGGATGGGCGAATGTATGGCCGCGGCACCTGCGACGTGAAGGGCGGCCTGGCGGCGATGACCGTGGCCCTCGAACGGCTCGCACGGGTTCCAGATCGCCGAGCGACCGTGGTGCTGGCCGCCACGGTCAACGAGGAATTCGGCTTTTCAGGCGCGCTCGCTTTGAGCCGGCTCTGGGGCACCGAGGACGTGGCACCTGTCGATCCGGCTGTTCGCGCCCTGGTGACGCGTCGGCCCGACGTCGCGTTCGTGGCCGAGCCGACCGGACTCGACCTCGTGGTGGCCCACAAGGGTTCACTCAAGTGGCGGGTGCGGGTGCAGGGCCGAGCCTGCCATGGGGCATTCCCCGAGCAGGGAGAGAACGCGCTCTACGCGGCAGCGCGGGCCGCATTGGCGATCGAGTCGCTTGCCGGCGAGCTGCTCGGCCGGAATCCCGAGCATCCCTGCGGTCCTCCCACCCTCAGCCTCGGCACGCTCCACGGTGGCACGGGTGTCAACCTCGTGCCGGATCTGGCCGTGCTCGAACTCGAGCGCCGGCTCCTGCCTGGTGAGTCGGCCGCCGCGGCCCGTGCGGAGGTGATCGCCCGCATCGCGGCCGCCTGCCCGCACGTGAGGATCGAGCACGAGCCGCCGTTCAACGACGCCTACGGACTGCCGGATGGCACGGCCGCTTCGCAGGCGGCCCCATGGGTCGAGGCTCTGGCCGCGGCGGCCGCCCGCACCGGTCGCGGCCGACGAACGGCCGCCCGTTACGGCACCAACGCCGGTGTCTATGCCGCCGCGGGGGTTCCCAGCGTGGTCTTCGGCCCCGGCTCGATCGCGCAGGCCCATACGGCCGACGAATGGATCGATCTCGACGAGCTCGCGTGCGCGGTGGACATCCTCGTGGCAGCCGTGTCCGGCTGACCGGTGTAAGCGGCTCTGCGGTGCTGGTACAACATCGCCAGCGGCCCGCTGGCGGCCGCCGAGACACGTGCGTGCAGGAGCATCCAGGACCCATGGCAGGCAGGATCAAGGTGACGGGCCCGGTCGTCGAGCTCGATGGCGACGAGATGACGCGGATCATCTGGCAGTTCATCAAGGACAGGCTGATCCTGCCCTATCTCGACGTCGAGTTGCGATCCTACGACCTCTCGATCCAAAACCGCGACGCCACCGATGATCAGGTGACGGTCGATGCCGCCAATGCGATCAAGGAGTGCGGCGTGGGCGTGAAGTGCGCCACGATCACGCCTGACGAGGCGCGCGTCGAGGAGTTTGGCCTCAAGAAGATGTGGAAGAGTCCCAACGGCACGATCCGCAACATCCTTGGCGGCGTGATCTTCCGCGAGCCGATCATCATCTCCAACATCCCGCGGCTCGTGCCGGGCTGGACCAAGCCGATCGTCGTGGGCCGCCACGCCTTCGGAGACCAATACCGGGCCACCGACGTGAAGATTCCCGGGAAGGGTCAGCTCACCCTCACCTTCACACCGGCCGACGGCTCGGCCCCGATGGAGATGCAGGTTTACGACTTCCCGTCTCCCGGCGTCGCTCTGGCGATGTACAACCGCGACGACTCGATCCGTGACTTCGCCCGCGCCAGCTTCCGCTACGGCCTTGCCCGGAACTACCCGGTCTATCTCTCGACGAAGAACACGATCCTCAAGGTCTACGACGGCCGGTTCAAGGATCTCTTCCAGGAAGTGTTCGACGCCGAGTTCAAGGACGACTTCAAGGCCAAGGGCCTGACCTATGAGCACCGGCTGATCGACGACATGGTCGCCTCGGCGATCAAGTGGGAAGGGGGCTATGTCTGGGCCTGCAAAAACTACGACGGCGACGTGCAGAGCGACATCGTGGCCCAGGGCTTCGGGTCTCTCGGACTGATGACGAGCGTGCTGATGACGCCCGACGGCCAGACGGTCGAGGCCGAGGCGGCGCACGGCACGGTCACCCGACACTACCGCCAACACCAGCAGGGCAAGGCCACGAGCACCAATCCGATCGCGTCGATCTTCGCCTGGACCCGCGGCCTGATCCATCGTGGAAAACTCGACGGCACGCCGGACGTCGCCCGGTTTGCCGAAACGCTCGAGCGGGTCTGCATCGAGACGGTCGAGTCGGGCAAGATGACGAAGGACCTGGCGATCCTGATCGGCCCCGACCAGGGCTGGCTCACGACGCAAGACTTCCTGGCCGCGATCGACTCAAACCTTGCCGCGTCACTCTGAGTCCTGTCGCCCCGGCTCCGGCCTGTGGTGGCCGCATGGCGGGGCGGAGGCGACGTTTTCCGATGGGTCGGGATTGCCCATGCCCTGTCGCCGGACGTTGTCAGGCGTATGGCGGGTCGGAGTTGGCGTTTTCAGGTGTGTCGTGATTGCCCATGCCCTGTCTCCGGACGTTCGCTTCGGGCATCGTGCCCTTCGCTCACTCGGAGGAAACCATCGCTTCGCCATCCTTGCTGCGCT
>CAMDDJ010000134.1 GCA_945891385.1 Candidatus Kuenenia stuttgartensis
TTGCCCTGCCGGCCGTGCAGGCGACCGACGCCCGGCAGGCCTACATCCAGGTGCTCAGCCGGGCCGGAGCCAACTATGCCCGCGACCCCGTTGATCGGCGGGTCGTGCGGAACGTTCTGAACCAGACCGGCGACCACATCGACTCCCAGGCCGAGGTGGGCGGCTGGCCCCTCTTGGCGACAGGCTCGGCCACGGTCGATACCAGCCGCGACGGGCTGCCCGATTGGTACGCGATTGCCAACGGTCTGGATCCGGCCGTCAAGAGCGGCACCGTCGTCGCCGCCAACGGCTACACCTGGCTGGAAAACTACCTCCACTCGCGGTCGGCGGCGGCCGCATCCTTCAGCCCGCAAGGCACGGGGCCGATCACGCTCTCTGCGGCAGCCGGTCGCGGCGCGGATGCGGTGGTGAGTGAGAATGGAGGCACCGCTTCCACCAGCGGAGGCTCAGGAATCAGTCCGGCGATCGACGTGCGCTGGACGGGCGGAAGCGGCACCCGCAACGAGGTGGGGCTCGTGAGGTTCGACCTGACCGGAGTCGCCCCCGGTACGATTCGCGACGCGCGGCTCGAACTCACCGCCTTTCGCACGCTGGAGGCAGGCCAGCGGATTCGTGTCTACGGGCTCGAGCACGACGCCGCCGGCTTCGATTGGACCGAGGCGGGCATTTCGTTCGCCTCGGCGCCCGGCCTTGCCTTCGACGGCACCAGTGGCACGCCGGGCCTCGTGGCCGACAGCCTGCTCTCGCTCGGCACCTTCACGACCCGCGGCGAACTCCAGGGCCAGACGATTGGCTTCGACAACCCCAACCTCGCCGTGTTTCTCAACCTTGCCTCGTCCTTCGAGGGCACGGCGTCGGCCGGGCTGGCCACGCTGCTGTTCGTCCGCGAAGACACCGGCAGCGGTCAGTTCCGCTTCGCCTCGTCGGAGGCGACGAACCTCCAGGATGGCACCGCGACGGCGGCGGCGGGCACCTACGCCCCGCGGCTTATGCTCGACGCCGCTCGGCCCGGGCCGCTCTCGCTCACGATCGCCTCGGGCCGCCATTCCCAGGCGGCGGCGGGCCAACCGACGATCACCAGCCAGTCGGACGTGATCAAGATGGGCTCGGGCACGCTCATTCTCAGCGCGGTCAATGCGCTCGCTGGTTCGCTCTTCGTTCGCGGCGGGACGGTCGAGGTGGCGAGCGCCGCAGGACTTGGCGGGGCAACGGTCGTGATGGAGTCAGGGGCGAGGCTGTCGCTCACGGGTGGCACCCAGGCGACTGCCGCGGGCCTCGTGCTCGAAGGGGGGAGGGTCGATCTCGGCACGGGTCGCCTGACGATCGCGCCTGGCGGGATCACGGCCGCCGACCTGCGGGCCGGCATTCTCGCCGGCCGGGCGGGCGGCACGTGGACCGGTTCGACCGGGATCGGCTCGTCGGCCGCGGCCGCCAGCCCACAGTCTCGGGCGGTCGGGTACACCGTAGCCGCTGACGGCACGGCGGTCATGGCCTATGCCGCGGTCGGCGACGTGAATCTCAACGGCCAGGTCGACGTCTTCGACCTCGTGGGGATCAACTCCGGCGGCCGCTATAACTCCGGCGTCGTGGCCGACTGGAGCACGGGCGACACGAACTACGACGGAGTTACCAACGTTTTCGATCTCGTGTCGGTCAATTCCGCCGGGACGTACAACGCCGGCAGCTATCTGGCCACGGGCTCGGCCTCCGGCAGCCTGACGGCCGTCCCTGAACCGGGTGGCCTCTCGATGGCAGTCGGGCTCTTTGGGGTTCTTGCTGCATGCCGCGGCGGGCGGAGAGCCTGGCGATGACGCGGCGACCCAGGTCATCGGCGTTGGGCGTGGTGACGTGCGTGGTGCTGTGCGTCTCCGGGGCGGTGCATGGCCAGTTGGTCGCCTTCCCCGGCGCGGATGGCGCGGGCCGCCTCGCGACGGGTGGCCGGGGCGGCGTCGTCTACCACGTCACGAGCCTGGCCGGCCGCTACAACGATCCCAACCGCTCGGCCCCGGGCACGCTCGCCTACGGCCTCTCCGACGCCAATTTCACGGTCAATGGCGCCGTGCAGCCGCGGACGATCGTGTTCGATGTCGGTGGCACGATCGACCTCGGCAGTTGGGACACCCAATGCCGCCTCAACGTCGGCAGCAACCTCACCATTGCCGGCGAGACGGCCCCCGGCGGGATCACGATCATCGGCGGGGTGATCAAGGTAAGCGGCTCAAACTCGATCATCCGCAACCTCACCGTGGCTCCCGGCTACGGCAATCGCGGCATCGGGGCCGATGGCATGCCCGATAGCTATGTCTACGACGCCTTCGACATCAGCGGGCGGAACATCATCATCGACCACTGCTCGACCTTCTTCGCGAGTGACGAGCATGTCAGTGCGAACGAGGTGGCCGATAAGGTGACGGTGCAGTACACGAACATCTCGCAGGGGCAGAACTATCCCAACCTCGACACCAACGGCAGCTACACCGGCCACGCCTTCGGTTCGCTCTTCCAAATGGGCAGCGGGGCCACGCTCAGCGTCCATCACAATCTCTATGCCCACCAGAAGGGCCGGATGCCGCGGGTGGGGAGTTCGGTGGGCAGCGGCGCGATCAACGACTTTCGCAACAACGTCTTCTACAACTGGCTAGGCACCGCGGGCACCGGGGGCAGTGGGCAGCCGAGCTTCAACAACTTCGTCGGGAACTTCTTCCTGGCAGGGCCGGGGGGCGAGAATCCGGTCGGCGGCTCGAGCACGGCGATCGCCACGACGGCCGGAGGCACGGGGATTTTCTCGGGCAACAACGCCAGCGGCACCCGCGTCTATCAGGCCGGCAACCTCAAGGACACGAACAAGGACGGCGATCCGCTCGATGGCTCCGCGGCCACGAGTTCCAGCTTCAGTTCCTCGACGATCGTCGCGACGCCATACGACGCCGGGTACGTGGGGGTGACCGACACTGCTGCGGCGGCATTTGATCGGGTGTTGAACTACGTCGGCGCCACTTGGTGGACCCGCGACGGTGCGATCGACACCGTGGACGAGCGGATCATCCACGAGACCCGCACCGGGACGGGGCGAATCGTCGCCTGGGCTGACAATCCCTCCGACCCCTCCGATGGAGCCGAGTGGAATGCCCTGAAGAACGCCCCGCTCCAGACTCGGCCAGCGGGCTGGGATACCGACAGCGACGGCATGCCGGACGCATGGGAACGGGCGCTCGGACTCGACCCGTTGGTTGCCAATCACCAGGGCGACTTCGACGCCGACGGCTACACGGATCTGGAGGAATATCTGTTTGAGGTCGCCGCCTGGCCGGCTCCGGCGCCGGCGGTCTTCACCGGCACCGTGGCCCGCTATGCCCTTCCATCGACGTGGAACACCGGTTGGCAGCCGTCCCGATTCGATGACGTTGAGATTCGGGCCGGCACGGTGACGGTCGACAGCGTCGGCCAACACGCAGGTACGCTCCGCATAGGTGGAAACTCGTCTGCCCTGGCGGAACTCCGAATCGCCGCTGGAACGCTCGCCGTCAGTGATTCCGTGGTGGTTGAAGCCGGCGGGACGCTCGAGATCTTGGGCGGTAGCCTGGCAGGCAGTCCGGCACTCACGGTGGCCGCCGGAGGCCAGGCCAGGCTGGCGGGCCCAGGATCAAGCTGGGTGCCGGTGAGGCGGCTGGCCGGGATCCTGTCACTCCTCCCGAACGAGGCCGGACGGATCGATCTCGGTGTCAGTGGGATCGAGATCGCGCCGGGCGGGATCACGGCCGCCGACCTGCGGGCCGGCATTCTCGCCGGCCGGGCAGGCGGCACGTGGACCGGTTCGACCGGGATCGGCTCGTCGGCCGCGGCCGCCAGCCCACAGTCGCGGGCGGTCGGGTACACCGTCGCCGCCGACGGCACGGCGGTCATGGCCTATGCCGCGGTCGGCGACGTGAATCTCAACGGCCAGGTCGACGTCTTCGACCTCGTGGGAATCAACTCGGGCGGCCGCTACAACTCCGGCGTCGTGGCCGACTGGAGCTCGGGCGACACGAACTACGACGGCTTCACCAACGTCTTCGATCTCGTGTCGATCAATTCCGCCGGGACGTACAACGCCGGCAGCTATCTCGGCACGGGCTCGGGTTCCGGCAGCATCACGGCCGTCCCTGAGCCGGGCGGGGCGGTGGTGGCGGTCGGGCTCGTCGGCGTTCTTGCTGCATGCCGCGGCGGGCGGAGAGCCGGGCGATGACGCGGTGATCAGGTCGGCGATTCAGATGGTGCGACGCTGGCCCATCAACTTGCCAGCGGCTCGCTCGGCGTGACCGACGACTTTGTTGCCGTCTCCGAGCCCGCCGGCTATGCGGCCTGGGTCGTGATCGGCGCGTGTGGGCTCGCGGTCGCACGGCACCGTGGTCGTCGGCACATGTCTGGTCAACGACCGGCTGCCGATGACGCAGAGCGTGACGTCCCGCCGGCGTTCCTGTCGGCCCGACCGATCAACTAGGCCGATCTGGCCGCCCTCACCGAGCGGGTGCGGCGCCGCGTGATCCGGTGGTTCCGCATGCAGCGGCTGCTCGCCGCCGCCGACCCCGCCGACATACTCACCTGGGAGAACAGCGGGTTTTCCATCGATGCGAGTGTCCGGATCACGCTCAATAGACCGCGACGTGCCGAGCTATTTTCAGAGTCTCGAACATCTCCTGAGATACTACGCACGTCCGCCCTTTGCGCTCGAGCGGCTCTCCGTGAGCCGCGGTGCTGGCGGCCGGATCGCTCGCATCCGCTACGCGCTGCCGCGGCATAAGGCGGCCAACTGGGTCGGGCCCGGCCGCGGCCGCAAGGCCCCGCTCACACGACACC
>CAMDDJ010000135.1 GCA_945891385.1 Candidatus Kuenenia stuttgartensis
CGGGCCTTGGCCCAGGCCAGGGTCTCGGCGGGGGTGTGGCAGCAGCAACTCGTGAAGCACTGCCGTGCGGAACGACAGCCGCACGGCTTGTTCATGCAGGGGAACGGCCGGGAGCGATCTTTGGCGGCCAACGTGCCCGTCGTCTGGGCATCGCTGGAGAATCCGTCGAGCGGCAACGGTAGGCCGGAGGCGATGAGCCCGTAGAGGGCGAGCATCACCCAGGCAATCGCACGGCGGGAGCCAGGGCAGCGGTCCATGAATCACATGAATATAGTCGCTGAACCGGGGCGGACACAGCAGCCCCCGTCGCTCAGATCGCACGCAGAAAATCGACGGCGTCGGCCAGTTCTTCGCGGGCATCGCGGGCCTCGACGGGCTCGAGCCCGATCCAGCCCTGGTAGCTCCGCTCCTCGAGGGCTGCGAGCACCGGTGCCAGCTCGACCTGTCCTGTCCCCAGCACGACGGCGCGGCCCCGGCCCGCGAACGGGCCGGCCACGGCGTCGGTGGCGTGGAAGCTGCCGATGTGTCCGCCGAGGTCCGCCACGGCCTGGGCCGGGTCGTGGCCGTGGACGACGAGCCCGCCGGTCACGATGTCGCAGGTGAGCGAGCCTTCGGGCAAGGCCTTGAGAAGGCGTGCTAGGTCGGCCGGAGCGGAGCGGCCTACTTCGGCGCAGAGCGTGGCGCCCACGTGCTGGCCGACCGAGCCGATGTCGGTGAGCACGTCGACGAGCAGTCGCCACTCCGCGGTCTGCTCCGACGCCGGAATCTCCCCGATGTGATTGAGCACGACGCTCGCGCCCAAGTCGAAGGCCAGCTTCAGAGCGGCTTTCGTGGCGGCGATGCGGCCCTCGAGCCGATCGGGATCGGCATACCCGCCGCGGGTTCGGAAGGCGATCGCCGAGACCACGAGCCCCTCGTCGCCGAGCCACTTGCGAATCTGCCGGAGTCCCGTCTGGGTGACCTGGGTCGGATCGAGGCCACTGCGAGCGTCGAGTTCGATGCCGCCGACGCCGAGATCGCGGGCGGCACGGAGGGCCTTGCGGAAGTCGGCGGCCAGGGCGGCTGCCGGCACGCTCAACCGGGAGGTTTCCATCAGACTGGCTCCAGCGTTCCAGAACGGAGGCCAGAAACAGTATCCTCCAGGAATGTCGAGCCTCCCAGAGGTCATCGCCGCGCTCGAAGCAATCGCCCCTCTCCGGCTGGCTGCCGACTGGGATGCGGTCGGTCTGCTCGTGGCACCCCGGCGGCCCACGCTTGATCGAATCCTCACCTGCCTGACGCTCACTCCGGAGGTGGCGGCCGAAGCGGTGCGAAGGCGGGTCGATCTCGTGATCAGCCACCATCCGCTGCCCTTCCGGCCGGTTGCGCGGATCACCCCCGACACCGTGGCCGGCCGGGTGCTCCTCGAACTCGTCGGGGCCGGTGTCGGCGTCTGGAGCAGCCACACCGCCTGGGACTCGGCCGCCGGCGGCATCAACGACCAACTCGCCGCGATCATCGGCCTGGAGGCCGCCTCGCCGATCGAGCCCGACGGAGTCGATGCCCGCGTGGGGTTTGGCCGACAGGCGTCCGCGGCGGCCGGCGTGACGGTCTCCGGGGTGGCGCAGCGGCTCTCTGCGGCGCTCGAGCCGCCGGCGGTGCAGATCGTGGGCGATCGAGAGCGGGACGCGGGGCGGGTGGGCATTGTCTGCGGCAGCGGTGGCGACCTCGTCGGCCAGGTGGCCGCCGCCGGCTGCACGACGCTCGTCACCGGCGAGATCAAGCTCCATCAAGCCGTCGAGGCCCGGGCTGCCGGACTGGCCGTGATCGCCGTCGGGCATCACGCGAGCGAGCACTTCGCCGTGGTCGAACTCGGCCGGCGGCTTGCGGCCCTGCTCCCAGACCTCGAGCTCCTCCCCGCGGATGACGACCGCGATCCGATCGGCTGGCTCTGAGGTCGCCGGCTCGGGGGCGGCACAAGTCGCGTCGCGGGCGAGGAGACGCCCCCATGCTCCGCGAGCGTTCGCCGACCCCCTCGCCTCTGAGTTTTTCTCCGGTCGCTCCAACGAACGCACTCGAGGGTTGGCGATCCCTGGTGCGACGTCCATGGCAGGTCCGGGGCCCGTTTTTGAATCAGCCTTCCGAACGACGTAGACTTCTCGGGTTTCCCGTCGTTCGAGCACGCATGCCATGCCTCGGTTTCTCACCGCCCTGCCGGTCTTCAACGAGGTGGCGCATGTCGCGCGGGTGCTCGACGAGGTGGTGAAGATCACCCCCGACGTGCTCGTGGTCGACGACGGTTCGACCGACGGCACGGGCGAACTGCTGGCCGACCGTGTTCGGGCCAAGGGCGACGTTCGCGTCGTGCGGCATGCGGCCAACCAGGGCTACGGGGCGGCCGTGGCGACGGCGTTTCGAGAGGCCCTCGCGGGCCCCTGGGACGGGCTCGTGACGATCGATTGCGACGGCCAGCACCAGCCCCGCCTGATTCCAGCCTTCGTCCTGGCCGCCTCGGAGCCCGGGGCTGGGATCGTGAGCGGCAGCCGTTACCTCGAGCGATTCCCCGGCGACAGCCAGCCCCCCGAGGCCCGGCGGCGGGTCAACGAAGAAATCACCGCCGAGATCAACCACCGGCTCGGGCTCGCATTGACCGATGCCTTTTGTGGCTTCAAGGCCTATTCTCGGCATGCCCTCGGGGCACTCCATCCGCGGGAGACCGGCTACGCGATGCCGCTGGAGGTCTGGGTGCAGGCCGCGGCTGCCGAGGTCAGGATCGTCGAACTGCCCGTGCCCCTGCTCTACCTCGATGAAACCCGGAGTTTTGGCGGGGCCCTCGACGATGCCGCCACCCGGCTCGCCTATTATCGGAGGGTGCTGGATGCGGCCGAAGTGGCCGTGGCGGCGGGACGGGCGACCGATTCCTGAGCAAGGCGGCATGGCCTGGGGGGACGGGCGTGTGCTACCGTCCGCGGCCGGGTGGCGTCTTTGGTTCGTTGCCCAGCCACGTTCCGTCCCGAGGCCGTCTCCCCGCCGATGACCGTTCGCCGTCGCATCCATGAGCCCCCCGAAGCCTCGGGCGGACGGCTCGTCGAGCCTCCGATCGTGCCGTCGCCCGGCACCGGTTCGATCGAGGCGCTCGTGGACAACAACAAACTCCTCCGGGCGGCGCTCGACGTGCGGATCGGCGACATGCGGCTCTGGGAGCTCGTTGCCGCCACTCGCCGTGAGGTGCTGATGGTGGCCGCCGAATACACCGGCTCCTACCGGAACGTCTTCCGCCCTTCCGACACGGCTGACTGGATTGCCCGCCCGCTGATCATGGGAGGTCACCAGCCGGAGCTCTTCCATCCGGGGGTGTGGCTCAAGAACTCGGTGCTCGATGCCTACGCGCGACGGGTGGGCGGCACGGCGGTGAACCTCGTCGTCGACAGCGATCGCTGCGGACGCGCGAGCGTGGGCGTGCCAGTGGGCACGCCGGAAGCCGCGCATTACGAACACCTCGAGTTCGACGCTCCCGCGGCCGAGCAGGCCTGGGAAGAGCGGGGCGTGATGGATCGGGAGTGCCTCGCCTCCTTTGGCACTCGCGCGGCGGATCTCCTCGTGCCGCTCGTGCCCGATGCGATCGTCCGCCGGTGGTGGCCCCTGGTGGTGGACCGCGCCGCGGCGAGCCACCGGCTCGGGCTCGGGATCGCCCAGGCGCGGCACATGCTCGAGGAGCGATTCGGACTCGAGACGCTCGAACTGCCTGTGGCAGAGCTCGTTCGGCTGCCCACCGTGATGGTCTTCGTGGGCTGGCTCTTGGCCCATGCCCGCCCGCTCCACGAAGCCTACAACGCAGCGCTTGCCGACCATCGCCGGGCCCGTCGAGTCCGCGGTCGAGGCCGCCCGATGCCCGACCTGGCCGTGCTCCACGACGGTGGGGAGGAGTGGCTCGAGCTGCCCTGGTGGCTCTGGTCGAAGGACGATCCTCGGCGCCGGCGGGTGTTCGCCTCGTCGACGCTCCCCGGAGGCATGACGCTCTCGGATCTCGAGACGGTGCGGGTCGAGTTGCCGATCGCCAGCGACACCTCGCCTTCCAAATGGATCGACGCCCTCTCCCGCATGGAAGAGCATGGCGTACGGCTGCGTCCGCGGGCGCTGATCACCACGCTCATCGCCCGGCTGTTGGTGGCCGATGTCTTCGTGCATGGCATCGGCGGAGCCGCTTACGACTCGATCACCGACGCGATCGTGCGGCGGCTGATTGGTTCGGATCCGCCGCGGCATGCGGTGGTGTCGGGCACGCTCCGGCTGCCGCTCGAGCGGGTGTTTCCCGGCATCGAATCGGCCGATCCCGTCGCCGAGCGGGCGGCGGTGACCCGCACGCTCCGAGATATCGCATACCACCCCGAACGGCATCTCGAAGCCTCATCGCTACCCGACGGCATCCAGGAACTCGTTGCGTCGAAGTGGCGCTGGATCGAGACGGTGCCCACGCCGGCGCTCGCGCGGCGGCGATGCCGTGAGATCCGCGCCGCCAACCAGACCCTCGCCGGGCACGCCCGGTCGAAAACCGCCGAGCTCGAGGCCCGAATCGCTCCGCTCGAAGCCGCCGAGCGAGCCCGAAAGGTGCTCTGGTCACGGACGCATCCGTGGTGTTTTTTCCCCGAAAAGATGCTGCGGGAGTTCCTGCTACTGGAAAACGCCTGAGCCGCCCCGTATCTTGTGCGGGCAACGGATTGCATCTGCCACTCCAGGGAAAGGAGGCATCATGCATCGGGTGGATCGTTCCCCGAGTTGGTGTCGTGTTCGTTCGT
>CAMDDJ010000136.1 GCA_945891385.1 Candidatus Kuenenia stuttgartensis
TGCTGGCCGCCGGCCTGTCCGCCCTGCTGCTCTCCTTGCTGTGTCCCTTGTTGGTTGCCGCCGCCCTGATTGCCCTGCTGGTCTCCGGGTTCCTGTGAGCCGGGCTTCTCCTGGCCCGACTGGTCGGGCTGCCGCTCACCGGGCCGTCCACCCTGCTTTCCGCCTTCGGCGCCCTGTTGGCTCTCCTGCTCTCCCTGTTGATCGCCTTCTTGCTTTCCACCCTGGTCGCCCTGGGGCGTGGGCTCGTCCTGACGGCGGTCGTTGCGAGCCGATTCACCTTGATCGCTCGGGTTCGATTCGGACGACTGCTGCGGGTCGTTCTCGCGGCCTCCGTCCTGCCGGCCACCACCCTCTGGCTGATCCTGTGGATCACGCTGATCGGGTTGCTCCGGCGGCGGACTCGGCTGGGGTGGCGCAGCAGCATCGATCTCGAGCGCACGCCACTCCGTCGCCGACTCGTTCGGCGGATCAGGACGGTTGTCGGTCGCGACCGCCCGATACTCGAGCACGCTGCCGGCCCCTGCCCCCAGGTCCCGGGGAATCAACGTAGCCGCTCCGCGAAACCGCTGCCGCGGTTGCCCGACCAACAGCGACTCGCCCCGCCGCACGTCCTCCCGGCCGCGGAGGCGGGTATCGACCCGAACACTCGCCACGGCGAAGTCAGGATCGGTGGCTCGCACACGGACCGTGACCGGCGCATCAGGAGGCACCCGTTCCACGTTTCGTTCAGGACTCTCGATCGCCACCTCTGGCGCGAGATCGGGAATCACCTCGATGCGGTGTTCCAACTGGCCGACGGTGTCGGACTCCGAAGCAGCGCCCGCCGGAACCTGCGGCCTGTACATAAATCGGTAGGCGGAAAACTCGGGCCCGCTGCGGTCGGGCAGCAGCCGGAGTGTGAATGAGCCCGAGCCCCGAACCGCCTCCGGCCGCGTCAGCGGCAACGCCACATCCCGGCGGCCGTCGCAGCCCAAGTCGATGGCGGCTGCCTCGAGGCCGCGATTGGCCTCGGCAACCACCGTCACCTTCGTTCCCTCGAGCCCGCGGATGTCTCCCTGCCAGGGAATCGTTTCAGGCTCCCGCCCGGTGTAGGCCGGATATTGGTAGCGGAGCTCCCGAACGAGCAGCATCGGCGCATCGACCACCCGCACCCGGATCGGTTCGCTGCGGGCATCGCCCGCGGCGATGACCAGCGAGACGCTCTGATCGAGCCCCCGGGATTCATCCGGAACCACCACGAAGGGGCGGCCCGACCCCGCCGGAACGAGCGGCATTCTCCAGGCCGCCGCGGCCGGATCGGAGCGGCCATCGTCGCGAAGCGGCGTCACGACGAGCACGGGCTTCTCGCCTCCGTTGAGCCCCTCGATCGCCGAGGCGACGACCAACTGTCGGCCCCGCACAAACTCCACTGCGCCGCCGACCACGGCGAGCCTGCGGTCATCTCGATCGATACCTGCTGCGCCCTCCTCGGGCATCCGCCATGAGAGCCGCGGCGGTTCGATCTGCACCCGCGACGGTGCGGCGATCTGGGTCCAGGGAGCGATCAGCCGCGCGGCCGAGGTGATCAGGCTTTTGGGAGCGAAGATCTGGTAGAGGCAGGCGAAGCCCACCAAGGCGGCCATCACCCACGCCAGGACCGAGGCCAGCCCGTGAATGGCGAGCCCATCCGGCACCCGCGACAGCTGCCGCGCCGCCCGCCGCCGGATCGTCTTCACGACCGGCTCGGGCAGATCCTGGCCGTGGTCCTTCACGAGCACGGCGTTGACGAGGTCGTTGTGGAGCTCCGGGTGCTCGCGTTCGAAGGCCCGGGCGGCGTACACGACGTTGACTCGCCTGAAGAGAGGAGGCACACCCCAGCGGATGGTCGCGAGGACCGCGGCGAATCCACCGGCACCGAACCAGGCCCACCGCCCCCACCTGGGCAAGCCCCCGGGCACGATCCAATGCTCCAGGAGCACGCCGGCGAGGACCCAGGTCAGGGCCCCGAGTCCGAGTCCCATGAAAAAGGTGACCAGGGCCTCCGACCGGTACTCGGAACTGGCCGCGGCGAATCGGCGGGCCAAATACTGCTCCGACTTTGACTCCGCCGTATCGGCCTCGCGCCAGGGGGCGACGATCAGTGGATCGCTGGGGGGATGGGTTCCCGTGGCCATGGCACCTCTCCGCGACTGGCCGGCAGCCGCTCTCGGAACTCGAACGACGAGCACCGAAACTCCGCCCGACCGGTCCGCTCGCTCCGCGTCTAGCAAGTATATCGGCCAGGATCGCCCCCGGGCTGCCCGCGTTGACGGAAGCCGCACAAGCCTCCTATCGTGCCGAGGCGGTCGACCAAGGAGCCGCGGGAAGGACGTTTGGTCATGTCGATCCTGCCGGACGCGGAAACCTTCAGGCGGCTGGCTGACGGCTCGCTTTCCGGCCTGGGACCAGCCTCTCTCCGCAGCGTTCTGTCAGCCTTGGCCGTTCCATACGCGGCCGCGGTCTCGGTCCGCAACGTGCTCTACGATCGCAGACTCCTGCCGCAGCGAGCAGCAACGATCCCCGTGGTGTCGGTCGGCAACCTGACGCTCGGCGGAACCGGCAAGACGCCCCTGGTCGCCTGGCTGGCGCGGGAACTCATCGCCCTGGGGCGACGCCCGGCCGTGGTCAGCCGTGGCTATGCCGCGCGGCCGGACCAGACCAGCGACGAGGCGGCGGAACTGGCGCTCCTCCTGCCCGGAGTCCCCCACGTGGCCGATCGGGATCGCGCGGCTGCGGCGGAGCGGGCCGCCGGCCTCGGGGCCGACGTCGTCCTGCTCGACGACGGCTTCCAGCACCGGCGGCTGCAGCGGAATCTCGACATCCTCACGATCGACGCCACCGACCCCTTCGGCTGCAACCGGCTCTTCCCCCGCGGACTCCTCCGCGAACCGCTCGCCGGGCTGGCCCGCTCTGATGCGATCGTGCTCTCCCGCGCCGATCGCCTCGACGCCGATGGCCGGGCGGCGATCCGTGCCACGGTCGCGCGGGCTCGGCGGGGGCGGCCGCCGGCCGCCTGGGTTGAGGCGACGCACGCGCCGGTCGGCCTCCGATCCTTCGGCGGAGCCGTGGCCCCACTCGAATCATTGGCGGGCCGACGGGTGCTCGCTTTCTGCGGCATCGGCAACCCCGCCGCCTTTCGCCACACGCTCTCCGGCCTCGGCGCCGAACTCGTGGGTTTCCGCAGCTTCGCCGACCATCATCATTACTCGAACGCCGACCTCGACTCTCTGGCGGCCGAGGCGGCGACGGGCGATGCGGATCTGGTCGTCACCACCCTCAAGGATCTCGTCCGGCTGGCAGAGGATGGCAAACGTCTTGCACCGCTGGTCGCGGTGGAGGTCGCGCTCGAACCGCTGACTGATCCAGAGCCCCTGCGGCACCTCCTGACCCTGACCCTGACCCTGCGTGGTGGAGCGAAGCCCGCATGAGCCCCGCCGACATCGACACCTCGGTGCTGGTGACGACGTTTCGTCGGCCGCGGCATCTGGAGCTTGTGCTCGAATCGATCGCCGCCCAGCAGGATGTGCCGCGGACCTTCGAGATCGTCGTCAGCGACGACGGTTCGGAGGACCAGACAGCCGACGTCGTGGCAGCCTTCGCCGCCCGGTCCGACGTGCCCGTGCGATTCACGAGCCAGCCCCATGCGGGCTTCCGGCTCGCCCGCGTGCGAAACAACGCCGCCCGGCTCGCGCAGGGCCGCTATCTCCTGTTTCTCGATGGCGACTGCGTGCTGCCCAGCCATCACCTGGCAGCCCACTGGCAGCGACGGCGGGCAGGAGCGGCACTCCTCGGGTATTGCGCCCGACTCGAGGAAGCGGACAGCCAGTTGCTCATCGAGCAGGGGCTGACGGGCGTGAACCTCGCCGGCCTCGTGACCGGCGATGAGGCCCGCCTGCTGGCTCGGCGGCATCGGCGGGCCGTCTGGCATGGGATGATTCGTCACCCGACGAAACCCCGGCTGGCCGGCGGGGATTTCGGTGTCTGGCGGTCCGACTTCACCCGGGTCAACGGCTTCGACGAACGGTTCGAAGGCTGGGGCCAGGAAGACGACGACCTCGGCCTGCGGCTCCGGGCCGCGGGCGTGCGGTTGGCGTCGATCCTCGATGCCACCTGTTCCTTGCACGTCTGGCACCCGACGGATCCGACCGCCACCAGCCGCTGGCGGGACGGCGTCAACGTGGGCTACTTCGAACGCCGGGGCAGGCTCACGGCCTGCCGCCGGGGCCTCGTGGCCCGCGGCCGCTCCGACATCCTCTGGGGCCTGCCACGGGACATCGCAGCCTCGCCCCTCGGCCGGCACGTGCTCGCCTGCCTCGCAGGCTGCCGCGTGGCGGCACCGGGCGGCGACTGCGAAGTCGAGATCGCAGTCAACGGACCGAATCGACGGTTCTCACACCGCGCGGAGTGCCGCCTGCTGCTGGTCGCGGCGGATGAAAAGCCCGACCGATGGCTGGCGTCCCACGCGGATCGCACAGTTGACATCCCGCCCGATGCCGCCGCCACGACCATCGAACAGATGCTCGATGAGGTCGGCTAGCGGAAGCGGCTGGGCACCGAACACGTCGAAAAGGGTTGCCAGGTCGGGGTTGCCCGCCCACCGAGCACTTCACCGCCTCACCCAGCCGACGTTGCACACGATCAGGCAGGACGTCGCTGCTACTTCTTCTTCTCGTT
>CAMDDJ010000137.1 GCA_945891385.1 Candidatus Kuenenia stuttgartensis
GCTGGGTACCGGAGGAAGATTGGCGAGCATCATCGCCGTGGCCTCCGCCTGGGCGGCTCGGGCCTCGGCAATGACCGCGTTGTCGATGAACAGGAGCGTGCCCCCGGCCACGAGCTTGGCCATCACGAACATCGCCGCCAGGCCGATCAACGGCCAGGCTGCCGCCGCAGGAGGCTGCCCGCTCTGGCCGGCCCGGGCGATCCATACGGCCCCCACCGCGGCCGCGATCGCCACCGTGAGCGTGGGGGCAAACCAGTTGGTCTCAAGCCGCAGGTCGAAGGCGAGGTAGCGAGCGACGGCGACCCAGGGCAGAAGCGACACCGCTGGCACGACCACGCCTGCCGCGAGGAGCAGCCGCCGCAGCCACCCAGGGCGGGTGCGGGCCGCCGCGGCGGTAAGGGTGGCCGTCCAGAGCAGGCAGGCAGCGAGGACGGCGAGAAAAAACCAGGCGTATCCCATCGATTCCCCCGGAAAAACCCCAATTGTAGCGCGAACCTGCGGCGGGTGAAAAAGTCTGGTTTTCGGCCCGAGCCCTGCCGCCTATCCTGGGCCATTGGGTTTCCCTGGCCCCTTCCTTCCGCTGGATCATTCATGGCCGATTCATCCCGCCCCGCTCCCGAAGACGCAGCCGACCAGGCCGCGCTGCCCGCCTCGAAGCCTTCCGCCGTGGAATTAGCCAAGCAGGCGAGCAACTACCTGCTGGGCGACATGCCGCAGGAGCTCGTCGACGGATCGCCGGGGTTCAGCAAGCCGAGCGTGCAGCTCCTCAAGAACCATGGCACCTACCAGCAGGACGACCGCGAGACGAGAAAGAAGTCAGCCGACGGCAAGAAGAGTGAGCGTCAGATCTCGTTCATGATCCGCACCTGTGTGCCGGGCGGAAAGCTCACTGCTGAGCAGCTCCTCGCCGCCATCGACATGGGAGACGAACTGGGCAACGGCACGATCCGGCTCACCACCCGGCAGGCCATCCAACACCATGGCGTGGTCAAGGGCGACCTCAAGAGTTTCATGCAGCAGGTGCATGCCAATCAATTGACCACGCTCGCCGCCTGCGGCGACGTGGAACGGAACATCATGTGCTGCCCGGCGCCGCTCCACGGCGACGGCGTGCGGGACGCCATGCAGGCCAAGGCGGATGAACTCGCCCGCCACCTCGCTCCCCGCACCCGCGCCTACTACGAGCTCTGGCTCACCGATCCCGAGACCGGCGAGAAGACCCTCGCCGCCGGCGGCTCGAAGGATGCGGAGGTGGAGCCGATCTACGGCCGCACCTACCTGCCGCGGAAGTTTAAGACGGCCTTCGCCCTGCCGGAAGACAACTGCGTCGACATCTACACCAACGACCTCGGCTTTCTCACCGTTCATGAGCAGGGGAAGATCCTCGGCTACAACGTGCTCGCCGGCGGCGGCCTGGGTGTGACCCCGAGCGCCGCCAAGACCTTTCCGGCGCTCGCCAAGCGGCTGGGCTTCGTGCCCCCGGAAGACGTGCTCGCGATCGCCGAGGCGGTCGTGAAAGTACAACGGGATTTCGGCAACCGCTCCGACCGCAAGGTGGCCCGGCTCAAGTACACGATCCACACGATGGGCCTCGAGACCTTCCGGGCGAAGGTCGAAGAGTATTTTGGCAAGCCGCTGGCTCCCTGCCACCCGGCCGACGTGCACGGCTTCGACGATCACATCGGCTGGCACGAGCAGGGCGACGGGAAGTATTTCTACGGCTTCAACGTCGAAAACGGCCGGGTCCACGACAGCGGTGACTTCCGGCTCAAGACCGCCCTGCGGCGAATCCTCCGCGACATTCGCCCGGGAGTGCGGCTCACCGCCCATCAGAGCATCCTGTTCACCGATCTGGCCGTCACTGACCGGGAGCGGATCGCCGAGATCCTCCATGCCCACGGCGTGAAGACCTCGGAGGAAGTCAGCACGCTCCGCCGCTGGAGCATGGCCTGCGTGGCCCTGCCGACGTGCAGTCTGGCCGTGGCCGAGAGCGAGCGGGTGCTCCCCGACCTGATCGATTCACTCGAGCCGGAGGTGGCGAAGCTGGGACTCTCCCACGACGCCTTCACCGTCAGGATGACCGGCTGCCCCAATGCCTGTGCCCGTCCCTACAACGCGGACATCGGTATCGTGGGGCGAACCGCCGGCAAGTACTCGGTATTTCTCGGCGGCCGGCTCCTCGGTGATCGCCTCAACGAGCAATACAAAGACGTCGTCCCCTTCGAAGATCTCTGCCGCGAGATCACGGCCGTGCTGACCTGCTACAAGACCGAACGCAGGTCGGGTGAAACCCTGGGCGACTTCTGCCACCGCAAGAGCGTGGCCGCCGTCCGCACCTGGGCCGACGAATGGCTGGCCGGCGCCCGCGGCCACAGTCCAAATGGTACGCAGGCCCACTGAGCACTTCGAAAACGGTCTTCAGGGCGGGGTTGCCCGTGCTCCGAGAGCCGGCGTAGAGAACCAGCGAAGCCATGGATGGCGGAGCGCAGTTCTCTCCGAGTGAGCGGAGCCCAGGATGGGCGCAGCGAACGTCCGGCGACGGGGCACGGGCAACCCCGACCCACCAACCGACGCCGCCTCCGCCCTTTCAAACGCCCGGCTTCACCATCACGCTGGGAGGTCGTCCCACATCGGACACCAGAGGGCCTGGCGAGGGAAGAGTTGCCCGGCGAGCTTCTGGGCCATCTGGGTTGAAGGCTCCATCCGGCCGGCAGCCACCGCCTCCAAGGGATCACACTGGCCGAGCAGCAGCCGGGCCAGCTCGTCGTCGGTGAGCCGCAGATAGCTGCGTCCGATCCGGCCCGGATGCACGCTGGCCTGCCGTGGCTCGGAACCCTTCGACTCGGCCACGATCACCGATCCCCGAAACGCCGGCGCGTCGAGTCCTAGTTCGACCGTTTCCCGAATTCCGGCTTCCACTACCCGGCCGGCCACGCCCGGAGCGACTGCCTCGAGCAGCGACTGGGGTTGAAAGACCTTCGCAACGATCATCCGATCGCCTTGCGTGACAGCCCCGCCGCCACCGGCAACGGCCGCGTGCAACGGATCGCAGGCACTCGACTCGTAGACGATCTCCTGCCGGTCGTTTTCTATCGCTTCGGCACAGACCCGGGCGAGGATCTCCCGCTCGAGCCCGGCGAACTCCGGGTCGGCCATGATCTCGAGCACCCGATTGCCCGCCTGGATGCAATAGCCGACGATCCGCGCACTCGACTCGTGGAGTTCGTATCGGTCCTGACCGACGAGCGCGACCAGGATCGAGTCGAAGGCTCCGCGGCTGACAAGCCAGCGCCCGTAATTCTCGTCGCGGGTGATCGGCCCCACGAACCGCTGAGAGTTCTGCGCGTAGATTCGCAGGATCGCGGGTAACTCGACATGCCGCCACTGCCGCATCGTGACGGCGGCGCCATCGCGACGTGGTCCCTCGAGCAATCGCGCCAGGATTTCGGTCGGGCGACCGGGGGTGGCGCAATCACGGCCAAGCACACTCCAGCCGAGTTCGTGGAATGAGGGGGCGATCCGCGTCCTCGAAAAGCCGACAACCGCGCCGCTGTGCCGCATCCGATCTTCGCCGGCCTTCACGAGCCGCTGGCCATGGCCCGCGCCGCGGCACTCGGGAAGCACGGCAACGCGATCAATGACAGCGCCCCGGATGGCCGTCGAGCCGATCGTGAACTCCCGTGGCACCACCTCGGCATGCCCGACAATCCGGCCTCCCAGCCGGGCCACCAGCCGGTTGGCCGAGTCATGCTCCGGATGGTCGACTGCGGCATGAAACTCCGCCCTGGTCGGGGCGGTGGGCAGCCCGGAGAGGAGCTGCAGAATCTCGCTCTGCTCCCCCGCCCGGGCGGGGGCGATCTGGCACTCTTCGAGCATCCAGGCCGGCGGCGCAAAGGAGACGACTGGGTGGTGCGGGAGATGATGAATCGGCGCCCGCCGCACGGGCGTCCGCCGGCTGATAACCCGACCCGACGGGCGAATCTCGACGGAGTGGACGACCTCGACCGGCTGCTCGATCGCGGTCTTGGCCGGAGTTTTTCGGGGCTTTACCGGCCGCGACGTGTTTCGTGCGAGCTTCACCGCGGAAACCGCATCGTTCGACACGGAAACCCGGGAGCGTTTGGTTGCGGCAGATCCGCGGCCGTCCGACTCGTCCTTGGTTCGAGCCGAGGGCCTGGAAGCCGACCGCAGCGGCGGGCGACGGCAGAACGAACGAACACGACACCAACTCGGGGAACGATCCACCCGATGCATGATGCCTCCTTTCCCTGGAGTGGCAGATGCAATCCGTTGCCCGCACAAGATACGGGGCGGCTCAGGCGTTTTCCAGTAGCAGGAACTCCCGCAGCATCT
>CAMDDJ010000138.1 GCA_945891385.1 Candidatus Kuenenia stuttgartensis
CAACCTCGATGCGGCCCTGGTGCGCTGATGGAGCGACGATCCGTGAAAGCCGGGGTTGCCTATGCCGTCTCGCCGGACGTTCGCTGCGGAGCTTGGATGGAGTCTGTTCGGCGGGGGAATCGAGCGGTGGGTTGTGGAATACAAGCCCCCGACGCGAGTCGGGGGGCTCCGCGTGGCTGCGGATTCCGTTGTCCATGCCGCCGAACGCAGGAGCGGCTTCCGCCGTTCGGTGATCTTGGCCGGTCTCGCCCAACGCCCCGGTGCCCCCGGACTCGCGTCCGGGGCTTGGATAGGGTGTTTCGAGAATCCCCCGTCTGACCTGCAGAGAGGTCTTGGTGCATGATTCGCTTCCCTGAAACCCTTTTTCGTGAACGGGCCTTGTTGAACACCCGGCGGCAGTTTCTTGCCGGCGGTGCGGGACTGCTCGGGAGCCTGTGGCTGGCCGGGCAGGAGGGGCAGGCTTCCTCCCAGCCGCTGGCGATCGATCCGGCGCGGCCGCTTGCCCCGCGGGAGCCGCACTTTGGCCCGAAGGTGCGGAATGTGATCCACCTCCACATGGCCGGGGCGCCGAGCCAGCTCGAGCTCTTCGACTACAAGCCGGAGCTAGCCCGGTTCGACGGGCAGGAGACGCCGGCCTCACTCCTCGAGGGCAAACGGTTTGCCTTCATCCAGGGGGTGCCGCGGCTGCTCGGTCCGGTCTATCCCTTCGCCCAACAGGGCGAAAGCGGGCAGTGGTTTTCCGACCGGCTGCCGCAGCTGGCCACGCAGGCCGACCGGCTCTGCTTCATCAAGTCGATGGTGACCGACCAGTTCAACCACGGGCCGGCCCAGCTCTTGATGCACACCGGCAGCCAGAATCCCGGCCTGCCCGCCGCCGGGGCCTGGGTCACCTACGGCCTCGGCTCGCCGAATCAAAACCTCCCGGGGTTCATCGTGCTTACCAGCGGCGGCAAGCTGCCCGACGCCGGGAAGACGGTCTGGGGCAGCGGCTACCTGCCCTCGGTGTTTCAAGGCGTGCAGTGCCGCTCGGAGGGCGATCCGGTCTTGTTCCTCACGAATCCCGCCGGCGTGAGCCGCGACCTCCGCCGGTCGATGCTCGACGCGATCGAGGCGATCAACCGGGACACAGCCGCGGAGTTTGGCGATCCCGAGACGGTGACGCGGGTCGCCCAATACGAGCTCGCCTTCCGGATGCAGACCGAGGCGGCCGAGGCCTTCGACATCGCCCAGGAGACGGTCGAAACCCACGCCCTTTACGGCACGCAGCCCGGCAAGGAGTCGTTTGCCAACAACTGTCTCTTGGCTCGCCGGCTGGTGGAGCGGGGCGTGCGGTTCGTGCAGCTCTTCGACTGGGGCTGGGACAGCCACGGGGCCGCGGCGAGCGAGGCGCTCAACGAGGGCTTCAAGGCCAAGTGCGACTCGATCGACCGGCCGCTGATGGCGTTGCTCTCCGATCTCGCGGGCCGCGGCCTGCTCGCCGACACGCTCGTGGTCTGGACCGGCGAATTCGGCCGCACGCCGATGCAGGAAAACCGCGGCGGCAGGGAAATGGCCTTCATCGGTCGCGACCACAACCCCGGGGCGTTCACGATCTGGCTGGCCGGGGCCGGGGTGAAGCCGGGCCACTGCCACGGGGCGACCGACGACCTCGGCTACGCGGCGGTCACGGATCCCGTGAGCGTGCACGACCTCCACGCCACGCTGCTGCATCTCCTCGGCTTCGACCACCTCCAGCTGACGTATCCCTTCATGGGGGCCAGCCAACGGCTCACGAACCTGACGAAGCCCGGCACCCGCGTGGTCACGGAGATCCTGGCGTAGACCGCGACCCTGAGCCGGCATTGCCTGCTCGGGGCGACGCGTGTCGGCGGCGACGATCCAATCGAGCGCGGCCAAGACGGTCGCATGGCAGCGTGTGGCATCGATCGCATTCCAGAGGATGGCCGCCAGGCGGGAGAGCTTTTCGGCATGCGGGCCGAACGGGCTGGGTGTCATCGCCACCGCCACGCCGTCGACTCACTCTCAGTCGCCCTCCCAGGCTGCGTGATCGGCAGCCGTATACCGCGGCAGTTATCGGGGAGCGGTGCTCATCAGAAGCCTGATCGTCGCCAGCGCGAGAAGCCTCTCGACTGCTCGATTGTATCACGGCGCCTGGTATGGAGCCGCGGGCAGCTCGGCCGGTTCGGTGAGCGTCTTGCCGCGGCGGGTGGCTGTGACGGGCACGCTGCCGCCCACGGGCACAGCCTGCTCGCCGGCCACGATCTCGGCGGTGAGCGTGAGGGCGACGGAGTCGCCATCGGTAGCCAGGTCACCGGCGGCCAGGAGGCTGTCGAGATACGGCTTCACGGCGCCGCGGAGCGTCTTGTCGGTGGCGGGCCGCGAGGTGTCGCCGAGGAAGTTTCGCAGGTCGCCGCCGGCGATCACGTAGCGATTGCGGCGGGCATCGAAGAAGGGATCGGCGAAGGAGAAGGTGGCGGCGGTCGCGGCTCGGGCGTCGTCGCGAAGCACGAGCCGCAGTTCGGCCTTAGGTGGCGGGATGAATGAATCGGGTACGGCGATCTCGAGCGCGGCGCAGGAGCCGCCGTAGAACTCATCGACCTTGGCGTTTGGCACCTCGCTGCCTGCGGTTTTGGCGGTCGTGAAGGAGAGGGCGAAGCCGCAGCCGGGCACGAACCGTGGGCTACTGCCGCTCGAAGTCCCCTGGCGGATCACCGGCACAAGCAGGCTGCCGCTCACGCCGTAGGGCGTCGCCAGATGGATTTCGACGACTTCGCGGTGGTGGCAGGTGATGTGGCAGCCGTCGTCGCAGTGGTCTCCGATGGCCGACCCTCTGGGAGCGGCCAGCACCGACTGCCGGGCTGGCGGGGGCAGGGGCTCGGCGGCGGAGGCGAGACGGATGCGGCCCGAGCTGCCGCGGCAGGCCGTGCCCTCGAGCTGGATCGGGGCCGCGGGAATCGTCTGCACTCCGCCGGGAATCGCAACCTCGATGAGGTCGCGGCTGAGCGAGAGGATCCGCACCGGCTTGCCGCCGGCGATCACCCTCGTGTCGTGCACGCTGAAGCCCTTGCCCATCAGAAAGAGCGAGGTGGTGGCATCGGGATCGACACCCGCCGCGCCATACCATCCAAGGAGCTCGGGGGCGAGGTCGGTGATTCCGGTCTGGAAGAGTTCGAAGCCGCCCGAGGTGTTCTCGAAGGGCACGAGCGCGGTCAGCGCCTGGGTCGGCAGCCGACGCTCCAGCATGTCGACCTTGCGGTGCAATTCGGCGGTGCGGGCCGCGCTCGTTGCCGGGCGACAGACCGGGCAGCAGGCGTCGGCCTGACGAATCGCATCGACGGCCTGGCCGAGCCGGAGGGCCTCGCGGGCGTCGGGCACGATCGCCTGCGGGTGCGCGAGCGAAAACCAGGCGGCCTGCGTGTCGAGTCGCACGGCCGGCACGAACGAGGGCATCACCACGATCGCGGAACACTCCCGCATGCCCGGCTCGAGTTGCCGCTGCGCGAGATCGCCGTCGGTCGTCGGGCCGCCGCGGAGCGTCTCGGAGACGGTCGCGAGCGTGCCACGGGTCGGAGGCGATTGCACCCGGGGGTAGAACCGCCAACCGAAGGTGTCGGAGCCGTGCGAGAAGCCGACGATCGTGCGGTTGAGCGAGGTGGTGGCCAGATCCATCTCCAGCCGCCGGGTGTAGCGGGTGAGGGCCTGGGCGTTGAGCCGACCGCTGGCTGCGGCCAACGCCATCGCGATCTGGAGTTCGCGGCGGCGGGAATAGGATTCGTCGACATTCTGCTCCTCGATCGCCGGGTCGAGGGCGAAGACGCGGACCGGCCAGCGGGTGCGGACATAGTCGGCGAAGGCGGCCCGGGCCTCGGGCGACGGATCGGGGCCGTAGTAGGGGCCGGCCAGGCAGGCGACCAAACCGCCCTGGCCGCGGGTGCTCGCGGCGGTGCGCATGTCGTCGCCGAGCCGCTGGTCGAGCAGCGCGCTCTCGACGAGGATCGCCCAGGCGAGCACGGCGGTCGTGGTCTGGCAGACGGGCACGGCCGGCTGCGGCTGGCCGCAGCAGAGGTCGGCGTCGGCGAGCAGGGCGGGATCGAGCGAGCCATCGGAGAACGGGAGTGTCCAGGCTTCATCGGCGGGGCGCGGCCCGGCCAGACTTGTGAAGAACCGGCAGCGGACGCCGGCGAGCTGGGCGGCGTCGCGGCCGCGGACGAGGGCGGCGAGGTTCCAGCCCGG
>CAMDDJ010000139.1 GCA_945891385.1 Candidatus Kuenenia stuttgartensis
AGTCCGACCTGCCCATGCACGGACGCAAGACATGAAGACTGCCCGTCCAACCGCTCAACCGCAGGGGCTGCCCGTGCCAATCGAGACGGCGTTGCTGGCCAGCGAAGCCAGGATGGCGAAGCGCAGCCAGCATCGAGAGAGCGGAGGGCAGGATGCCCGCAGCGAACGTCCGGCGACGGGGCACGGGCAACCCCGACCCAGCGTTGACGTCGCCTCGGCCACGAAGCCTTCGGCAATGCACGCCGCATCGGGCAGGCTGCAAGCCTACCCCCACGGGTCAACTGGAACCCGGCAACTCTCGGGCGCTCCCGGCCCCCACCATCCCCGCAGCCAGGAGCATGGTGGCGGCGTGGATGTCGACGATCGACTCGATTTCCGCGCAGTAGCCGCCGCCGCAGACGATCGCCACTGGCACACCTGCCCGGCGGGCGGCTTCAAGGACGAGCCGGTCGCGAGCCAGCAGTCCTTGCTTCGAGACCGCGAGTCGGCCGAGCCGATCCCCCTCGTAGGGATCGGCGCCGGCGATGTAGAGCACGAGATCGGGCCGGCCGCGGTCCAACGACTCGGCGACCGCAGGCCCCAGGGCTGCGAGATACGCCTCGTCGCCCACGCCGTCGTCGAGCGGAACGTCGAGGGAACTGGCGTGCTTCCGCAGAGGGAAGTTCTTCGCGCCATGGATCGACATCGTGAACACGCTCTCGTCGCCGGCGAAGATCGCCGCCGTGCCGTTGCCCTGATGCACGTCGCAGTCGAGGATCACCACCCGACGGACGAGCCCCCGGGCCTGCATCTCGCGAGCGGCTACGGCGGTGTCGTTGAACACACAGAAACCTTCGCCCCAGTCGGGGCCGGCATGATGCGTGCCGCCGGCGAGGCTCGCGGCGATCCCGTCTTCCAGCGCCGCCGCCGCGGCATCCACGGCCGCCCCGGTGCTCCGCAGCGACCGCTCCACCAGAGCGTCGCTCCAGGGAAACCCGATCCGGCGAACCTCGGCCGGGGTGAGCGTGCCGGCGAGCACCCGGCCCACGTAGGCCCGGTCATGCACCCGGAGCAACTCGTCGTCGGTCGCCGCATGCGGTTCGACGAATTCGAATCCCACCCCGTCCGCTCGCAATCGCGCCAGCCGCAGCCGCAACGCGGCGTATTTAGCCGCTGGAAACCGATGCCCCTCCGGCAGCGGCAGCGGGTAGCGGTCGGAGGGAAACAGGCGCACGCGAAGGCTCTCTTTGTCCGGGGACGACATGGCCATGGGAATTGCCTATGCGATCACTCGCAAGCGTCTCCCCCCGTCTGGCCGGCCCCCCTTGATTCCGTTCGCAGCCAGCCCAGACAGAATCGTCGTGCCAGAAGTTTTGCGGTCACGACGGAGGATCGTAGGATATATCCGACGGGGCTCGATCAGGGTTGTGCCGTTCCCGGTACAGGGATTTCTCCATGCCTCTCCTCTTCCCCGTGTCGAAGCAGCCGCTGGCCTTGGCATCGTCGTTGGTCGCTTGCTTCCTGCTCGGAGCCGCGACACCAGCCCGGGCCGTGATCATCACCCGAGATGCCTCCGGCAACACTTCGGCGCCGACCGATCCAGCCCTGGCGACGCGGTGGGATCAGGTTGGCAACTTCAGTGCCTACATGGGCACACCGATCGCATCCCAGTATTTCCTGTCGGCCAAGCATTTGGGAAATCTCACGGGGCAGTCGATTACGTTTCCTGACTCGTCTTCCTACGTCACGACTGCCAGTTTCTTCGATCCCGCCAGCGACCTCGCCATCTATCAGATCTCCGGCACGTTTCCGAGCGACAAGATCGTGCCGATGTATTCCGGCTCGTTCAGCTCCGGCCAGTCGATGTACGTCTTCGGCCGAGGCGTCCCGCGGACGACGACCGACGTGGTAGGCAACGCCTTCCCGTCGGGGACGGAGGCCAAGGGCTGGACCTGGGGCAGCGGAACGAGCAGCCGCAGCTGGGGCACGAACAGTTTCAATCAGATTATCAGTGATCCGACCGGCGGCCCACAGATCGCCTACGACTTCGATTACAACGGGACTGGGACCGACGAAGGCATCCTCTCGGTCGGCGACTCGGGTGGCCCTGTCTTCATGCAAGAAGGGGGTGTCTGGAAGCTGGCCGGGATCAACTATGCCGTGCAGACACCCTTCAACACCACCAACACGGGCAGCGGGTTCAACGCTGCGATCTTCGATAAGGGCGGCCTGTATTCCCTGACCGCGCCGAATACCTGGACCTACACGAATCCCACGCCCGGCAACCAGCCCGCCTTCAGCTTTTCCTCGTCGGTTCCCGCGAACTCAGCCTGGATCGCCACGATCGTGCCCGAGCCTGGAACCCTGACGTTCGTGGGCCTGTCGGCTGCCGCGTGGCTTGTCTACGTCCGCCGGCGGGTGGCCTGAGCGGCTGACATTCGCCGCCTCACACCCGCCTCACCTGGGTGAACCAGGCCTGTGCCCCGCCGGGGGAGAACTCGGCACCGGGAATGCCCGGCACCACCTCGAATCGGGCCGGCTCGATCGACTCAATCTCCCAGCCAACGTTGAAGGCAGCACGGATCTCCGCCTCGCTCACCCGCCGCGGGCCATGGTCGCCCGGCTCGGCCGTGGAGAAACAGAGGAGGAAGGCCCGAGCTCCGGGCTCGAGCAGCTTCGCGAGCGCGGCGACGTATGCCGCCCGGCCGGCGTCGTCGAACGTATGGAACAGCCCGCAGTCGGCGACGGCATCGAACCGCTCGGGAATCTCGCCCACCGCCAGGGCATCCATCTGCAGGAAGGTGGCCTCGACGGCGGCTGCCGCAGCCTTTGCCCGCGCCCGCTCGATCGGCTCTGACAAAAAGTCGACGCCCGTCACGGCCCGCCCCTGGCCCGCCAGCCAGATCGCCAGGTCGCCTGTGCCGCAGCCGATGTCGAGCACCCGCGGCCCGATCCGCTCGGCCGACGCCACAAAGGCCGCCTGGGGCCGACCGATGTCCCACGGGGGTCGCGGCGTGGCGGCGTAGTAGTCGGAAAAACGTGCCTCAGCGGTTGAATCGGTCATCGGCGGTATCTCCCTGGGGAATTCCCCCTTCAGGCTACCGAGTTCTTGCCTGACCGTCAGCCGCCCTGCTTTGGCCTTGCATCCCCTCCCAGACGCGAGCAAAGTGCAGGCTGCCACGGGGCGAACACCGCCCCTTTCCCGGAGCCACAGGATGCCCTTCGACCACCTCCTCGAACACTGGCAGGCCGTGCTGACGGCCGCCGTGGTGGTGGCCACGCTCTGCGGCCTGCTGTTCATCCAGCGGGCCCCCGACATGATCATGCTCGGAGGGGTGGTGGTGCTCCTGATCACGGGGGTGCTCGGGCCGGCCGAGGCGCTCAAGGGCATGGCCAACGAGGGCATGATCGCGGTAGCGGCGCTGTTCGTGGTGGCGGCCGGCGTGGAACGCACCGGGGCCCTGGCCGTGCTCGTCGAACGGGTGCTCGGCCGCCCGCGGTCGCTCGCCCAGGCCCAGCTCCGGACGATGGTCGGCCCGGGCCTCCTCTCGGCCTTCATGAACAACACGCCCGTGGTGGCCCTGCTCGTGCCGGCGATCCGGGAATGGGCCCGCAAGAACCGGCTCAGCGTCTCGAAGCTCCTGATGCCGATGAACACGGCGGTGGTGCTCGGGGGCCTCTGCACGCTGATCGGCACGAGCACCAACGTGATCGTGGCGGGCCTGGTCGAGGATCGGATCGCCACCGGAATCGACCGTCCCTGGGGCGTGCTCGACCTCACGTGGGCCGGCATCCCGGCCGACTGGGGCGGCCTTCGCGAGTTCCGCGGCCC
>CAMDDJ010000140.1 GCA_945891385.1 Candidatus Kuenenia stuttgartensis
TGGCCGAGGGCCTCGAACCCCGCTTCGATATCTCCAATGGCGGCCTCGACGCCAACTGGATGGCCGCCAACGGGATCCCCACCGTCACGCTCGGCTGCGGCCAGATGGAGATCCACACCACGAACGAACGGCTCGACCTCGCCGCCTACGAGCGGGCCTGCCAGGTGGCGCTTCGGCTGGCGACCGCGGAGGCGTAGCTCTACACTCTGCGTTCATGGATCTTCCACTCTTTGCTCGCCTGAGACTGCCGCCCGAGCTGGGTGACGTGCATCAGGGCGACTGCCTGGAACTCCTCGGACGGATGGAGTCGGGGAGCGTGCATCTCGCGTTCGCTGATCCCCCGTTCAACATCGGCTACGACTACGACACCTACGACGACACCCGCTCGGCCGACGACTATCTGGCGTGGTCAGAGCGCTGGATGGGCGAGATCGCGCGGGTGCTGCGGCCCGACGGCACCTTCTGGCTGGCGATCGGTGACGAATATGCCGCAGAGCTCAAAGTGATGGCCACCCGGACGCTCGGGCTCACCTGCCGCAGCTGGGTCGTGTGGTATTACACCTTCGGCGTGAACTGCAAATATAAGTTCAGCCGCTCCCACGCCCACCTCTTCCAGTTCGTCAAGGATCCGTCGACGTTCACCTTCAACCTCGACGCGATTCGGGTGCCGAGCGCCCGCGAACTCGTCTACGCCGACAAGCGGGCCAACTCGAAGGGCCGGCTCCCCGACGACACCTGGATCCTCCGGCCACAGGATCTGCCGGAGGGCTTCGGCCCCGAGGAAAACACCTGGTATTTCCCCCGTGTCTGCGGCACCTTCAAGGAGCGATCGGGCTGGCACGGCTGCCAGATGCCCGAGCAGCTCCTCGGCCGGATCATCCGGGCCTGCAGCAACCCGGGCGACACCGTGCTCGACCCCTTCGCCGGCAGCGGCACCACGCTCGCGGTCGCCAAGAAGCTCGGCCGCGAGTTTCTCGGCTTCGAGCTCTCGGAGGCCTATGCCGCGCGGGTTCGCGAGCGGCTTGCGGTGATCGAGCTCGGCCAGCCGCTCGACGGCGCCCCTGAGCCGCTCAAGAGCGTGCCGGCCACGCAGGCAGGCCGGCGGCTGAAAACCCCCGAAGCTGAATCCGCCAAGCCGAAGAAGCCCGGCCGCAAGCCCCGATCCGCCCCGCGGTGATCGCCGGCCCTCGGAGGTGAGTTCATGGCCCGCAAGCAGAAACCAGAGGCGACCGGCTTTACCGCTCCGCCGGCCGATGGCGGCCTGTCGATCGACCGGCTCGCCCAGGCGTTCGCCGCGATGATGGGCGAGGCCGAGCCCGAGGCGGCCGCGCCGACGCCGGCGACCGTGGTCGAGGTCGACGCCTCACCCGATCTCGATGCCGGGGCCGAAGGCGAAGGTGGCCCGGTCAGCCCGCGGTCGATCCTCGAGGCGGTCCTGTTCGTCGGCCGGCCGGGCGGCAAGCCAATGTCGAGCCGCGAGATCGCGGGACTGATGCGGGGCGTCGAGCCGCACGAGATCGACGACCTCGCGGCTGAGTTGGCGGAGTACTACCGGGCCAACAACTGCCCCTATGAAGTCGTGTCGCGGACCGACGGCTGGCTGCTCAGGCTGCGGCCGGAGTTTGTCCAGTTCGGCACGGTGCTCGCTCAGAAGGCACGGCAGGTGCGGCTCGACGCCGACTCGCTCGACGTGCTGGCGGTCGTCGCCTGGAACCAGCCGGTGCCCCGCGACAAGCTCGTGGAACTCGGCTGCGATGCCTCGCCGGCCACGCTGCGAGCCCTCGTCCGCCGTGGATTGCTCGCCCTGGAGAAGCCGGCGGAGCCCGATGAGCCACCCGTCTACGTGACGACGCCGAAGTTCCTCGACGTGTTCAAGCTCGAAAGCCTGGCCGACCTGCCCCGGCCCGACGAACCACCGCGGTGAGCGGCTGCGGCGAGCAACGGCGGCCGTCACGAGCGGTCCGCACACTCGCGCGCCAGCGCAATCGCCTCGGCCGCCGACGTGATCGCGCCGTCGAGCTGCTGATCGCGAATTCGCGCGAGCGCGTCGCCCATCGCCGGCCCCGCCACGATGCCTGCCGCGATCAAATCGGCGCCGGTGACCAGGGGCGGCGGATCAATCTCGGCCCGGGGCCGATTCGTCTGCGCGGTGAACCAGGCCGCGGCCTCCGCATTTCCCAGGCCCTGGGCGGCACGGGCCCGGAGCAGGTCGGCGAAGTCCGCGGCCTGCGGATGAGCCACCCACGGCTGAAGCCGCGACCAAGGCAGCGAGTCGAGCCGCTCGCGCTCTCCCAATTCGCGCAGCCCCGCATGCAGCCAGGCGATCGCCTTGGCCTCGTGGTTCGAGAGCCGCAGCCGGGTGGCGATCGACGCGGGCCGCTCGACTCGAGCAGCCTCGCACAGGGCCGCGATCGCCTGCGGGAGCGTCGGTTCGTCGAGCGCCGCCACGACCGCAGCCGCCCGATCCCAGGCCGCCCGCCCGGCGGCAGCGCCCGCGGCCGGCGCGACCTCGGGCAGCACCTCGCGGGCGAGGCCGGTCTCTTCGAGCAGGGCGAGCGCCCGGCCGCGGCCCGGCCGCGAAACCATCGCTCGTAATTCGGCCGCGATCCGTTCGGGGCTCACGCTCACCACGAGATGCGTCATCCGCTCGATCGCTGCGCGGGTGTCGTGGTCGAGCACGAAGTCGAAGCCGGCCGCAAACCGCACGGCCCGCAGCATCCGCAGGTGGTCCTCGGCAAACCGCTGGGCCGGCACCCCGATCGCCCGGATCACGCCTGCCGCCAGGTCCTCGCGGCCGCCAACAAAGTCGTGCACCTCCCCTGACAGGGGATCGAGAAACATCCCGTTGATCGTGAAGTCGCGGCGGGCGGCGTCTTCCCGAGCCGAGCAGAAGGTGACGCCGGCCGGGTGGCGGCCGTCGGTGTAGTCGGCATCGGCCCGGAAGGTGGCCACCTCGACCTGCCCGGCCGGCTTGGGGCCGAGCACGGTGATCACGCCGAAGGCCGCCCCGACGGCCAGAGTTTTTTTGCGGCCAAACAAACTTCTGACAATCTCGGGATGCGCCGCCGTCGCGACGTCGTAATCTGCGGGAATTCGGCCCAAAAGCTCGTCCCGCACGCACCCCCCGGCCCAGTAGGCCTCGTGCCCCGCCTCCCGCAACCGACGCACGATCTCCGCGGCAAATGCACGGGCAGCAGCGGGATCGGCGGACAACGCTGGCATGAAGGGACCGGATGGTTGACCACAGGCATCGTACTGAAATACAATTTGGACGCCGCGGGGGAGAACCGCACCAAGTTCGACAATCTGGTCGACCGTGGGCTGATTCTGTCTTCGTGGGGTTTTTTTCCAGGTTTATTCGTTCATTACTGTCATTTCAGCCTGCAAGACCGGAGGTCTCTCAGATGGCTCGTACCCTTTCGACGCACCGACGCGGGTTTACCCTCGTCGAACTTCTGGTGGTGATCGCGATCATCGCGACACTCATCGGCCTGCTTCTTCCCGCCGTGCAGTCGGCGCGCGAGGCGGCCAATCGGTCCAGTTGCACCAACCGCGCCAAGCAGATCGGCTTGTCGCTCCATAACTACGCGAGCGCCCGGCAGGACAGGTTCCCGGCTGCGCATGACCGAATCAACAATCCCAC
>CAMDDJ010000141.1 GCA_945891385.1 Candidatus Kuenenia stuttgartensis
ATCTTGTCGCGGTCGATGTCGAGAAAATACTGCGGCGAGTCGGCCCGGTAGCTACCGGCGACAAACGGCAGCTTCCAGTCCTCCATGGTGGCCACGAGTTTCTGGGTCGCTTCCTGCATCACCTGGGGCCCCAGGCTGCCACGATCCTGCAGGTAGAACTTGAACCCCCCGGCCATGCCCATCCCCTTGACCGGTGGCGGCGGATAGATGCCCACTTCCGCGTCGAGAATTTCCCGACGGCACCGCTCCCGCATTTCCCGAATGATGCCCAGGCTCGAGGTCTCGGGGGTGCGCCGGTGTTCATACTCGTCGAGCATGAGGAAGAGCGAGCCCCAGTGCGGCCCATTGGCGTTGTAGATGAGCGACATTCCGGCCACGGTGAAGGTGTCGGCGATCCCGGGCACGGCGTGGGCCAGGGCATCGACCCGCTCGAGCACCTCGCTCGTGCGTTGCACGGAGGATCCGTCGGGCAGTTCCACCGTGGCCACCAGATACCCCTGATCCTGCAGCGGCACGAAGCCTTGCGGATACACGGCGAACAACCGCCAGGTGATGAACACCAGGAACAGGTAGGCGGCGAGCACCAGCCGGCCGTGCCGGACGACGGCCGCCACCCCTCGGGCATAGCCGGTGGTGAGCGCCTCGAAGAACCGGTTGAAGACCCAGAACACCGGCCCCAGCACCCAGCCCAGGAGCCGCTCCAGGGGATCGGGGGGAGCGGCGTGAGGCCGCAGCAGGATCGCCGCGAGCGCCGGGCTCAGGGTGAGCGAGTTGACCGCCGAGAGAATCGTCGAGACCGCGATTGTCAGGGCGAACTGCCGGAAGAAGAGGCCGGTCACGCCGCCGATGAACGCGCAGGGCACGAACACCGAAGAGAGGACGGCCGCCACGCCGATCACCGGGCCGGTGACCTCCGTCATCGCCCGCTCCGCCGCGGCGTACGGATCGAGCCCCTGACCGATCCAGCGTTCGACGTTTTCCACCACCACGATCGCGTCGTCGACCACGATGCCGATCGCCAGCACCAGGCCGAAGAGCGAGAGCGTGTTGAGGCTGAAGCCCATGGCCGCCATCGCGGCGAACGTGCCCACGATCGCCACCGGCACCGCCACGAGCGGAATCAGCGTGGCCCGCCAGCTCTGGAGAAACAGCAGCACAACGAGCCCGACCAGCAGGATCGCATCGCGGAGCGTCTTCACCACCTCCACGATCGACTCGGTGATGAACGGGGTCGTATCGTAGGCGATGACGTAGTCGAGCCCGGTCGGAAACCGAGCGGACAGTTCCTTCATCTTCGCCTGGATCGCCCAGGAGGTTTCGAGCGCGTTGGCTTCGGGCAGCTGGAACACGGCCAGCCCCACCACCATTTGCCCGTTGTATCGACAGGTCTGGTCGTAGCTGGCTGCGCCCAGTTCGATCCGGGCGACGTCTCGCAGCCGCACCAGCGGCGTGCCGGGCACGGTTGGATCGGCGCGGAGCACGATCGCCCCGAATTCCTCGGGCGTGGAGAGCAGCCCGACCGCGGCGACTGCCAGCTGCAGTTGCTGGTCGTCGTCGGTGGGGGACTGGCCGCTGACGCCCCCGAGCACCTGCACATTCTGTGCCTTGATCGCGTCGCGGGCTTCCTGGGAGGTCAGCCCTCGGGCGGCGAGCTGCTCGGGATCGAGCCAAACCCGGAGCGAATAGTCTCGTTGCCCCAGCAGGAGAATGTCGCCGACGCCGGGGCAGCGGAGCAGTTCATCCCGCAGTTGGACCGTGGCGTAGTTGCTCAAAAAGACGTCGTCGTACCGCCCATCGGGCGACACGAGATCGACCGTCATCAGGATGTCGGGCGACCGCTTCTTGACGCTCACGCCCTGAATCTGCACGACAGGAGGCAGGAGCGGCATCGCGAGCTGGACGCGATTCTGGGTCTGCACGAGAGCCAGGTTGGCGTCGGCGCCCACCTCGAAGGTGAGCTGGAGCACGTAGGTGCCGTCATTGGTGGCCTGCGACTGCATGTAGAGCAGGTTGTCGACGCCGTTGACCTGCTGCTCGATCGGCGCGGCGATCGTGTCGGTCACGACCGCCGCATTCGCCCCCGGATACGCGCAGTAGACCTGTACGATCGGCGGCGCGACCGGAGGAAAAAGGGATATCGGCAGCGAGAGCAGGCTCACCCCGCCGGCCAGCGTAATCACGATCGAGATCACCGCCGCGAAGATCGGCCGCCGGATGAAAAATCGCGAGATCACGGCGATCCGTTGCCCGGCGGGGGCAGCGACTCCACGGCAGACGAGGGCCGGGGCGCGGGGGCATCCGGCAGGGCTGCGGCCGGCTGCGGCTCTGGGGTGGGCTTGACGGCAGGGACCGCTGTGGCCGACGGCTCGATGACGCGCTCGCGGGAAGCCGCCGGCACGACCAGGCTCGCCAGATCGAGGCTGCTCTCAGCGGCCAGACTCGGGCTGACCGGCTTGCCTTCCCGGCACCGCTGCAGGCCACGAACCACGATCCGATCGGCGGCCGTGAGAGGCCGGGCCGGATCGGCCGCCGCCACGGCGATCCAGCTGCCGAGTTTCTGCCCGAGGGTCACTTCGCTGGCCGAGACCAGATCATCGGCCCCGACCAGCCAGACGATCTTCCTGTCTTGGATGCTGCCGATGGCCGCCTCGGGCACGAACAGCCGCTCCACGGCGTCGCCCAGAGGCAGCCGCACGCGGGCGAACATGCCGGGGCGAAACAGCGGCGGTCGGGGGGCGGCCGGGTCGGCCGAGTAGGGATTGGCGAGCCGGCCCCGCATGGTGATCGTGGCCGTTTTCGTGTCGACCTGGTTGTTGAGAAACTCGATCTCGCTCGGGTACGGATAGCTGCGGCCGACATCGTCCACCAGCCCGACATCCGCCACCGTCGCCCGAGGCCCGATCCCCGGACCCTGGCCGGATTGCCGCGCCCGGCCCATCAGCCGGAGAAACGTCGGCTCGTCCACATTGAAATAGACGAAGATCGGATCGACCGACACGATCGTGGTGAGCGTGGTCGTGTCTTGCGTGATCAGGTTGCCGACCTGCAACTGCGTGCGGCCGATCTGGCCGGTGATCGGTGCCGCGATGGAGCAGAACTCGACATTCAGCCGAGCGGACTCGTGCTGGGCCCGGGCCGCGATCAGGGCGCCGGCGTTCTCCTCGAGCTTCGCCGTGTAGCTGTCGAAATCCTGCCGGCTCGCCGCCCCCTTGGCGACGAGCGTCTCATAGCGATCCACCTGGACCTTCAGGAACCGCTGCTCGCCCAGGAGTTGCTCGATGACGCCGACCGCTTCAGCGAGCTTGGCCCTGGCCGGGCGGTCGTCGATCTCATAGAGCGGATCCCCCTTTGCCACGAACTGGCCATCCCGAAACGCCACCTTGGTGAGATAGCCGCTGACCCGGCTGCGGATGTCCACCACGCTTTCGGCGTCGATGCGGCCGGTGACCTCCAGGTATTCAGGCACCCGGACCGCGCGCGGCGTGGTGACCACCACGTCGGCCGCCGCAGGGGCCGCGGCCGCGGGGGATGGCGCCGGCTTTCGACAGCCTGTCAGGACCACGATCGCCATGAGCGCAAGTGTGGCTGGAGCGAGCACGCCAGTCGCCCACGATCGACGTGGCCGGGGCGGCAAACGAAATCC
>CAMDDJ010000142.1 GCA_945891385.1 Candidatus Kuenenia stuttgartensis
CCGTAGACGGCCGCCGTCGGATAGAGGTTGTAGCGCATCATGAGCGACGGGCCGACGCGATCCTTTACCTGCACGAGCGTCGCCAGGGGCACCGCCCGTCCATCGAGGCCTGGCACCTTGAGCTCGTCGATGGCCTGGCGGATGTCGCCCCGGTGGCGGGCGTCGGCCTGCACGTTCACCTGCCACGACCGGCCGAAGCGGTTGAAGTTGTTGATGTAGTATGAGCCCAATTGCACCTGCAGCGTTTCGAAGAGATCTGTCAGCCGCACGCCCACCGCCGTCGCTTTGTCGCGGTCGATGTCGAGAAACAGCCACGGTGCACTGGCCGAATAGTTGGTGAACAGGCCCGTGAGGCGTTGGTCCTCCCGGCACTCCGCGATCAAGGCCGCGGTCGCCTCCTCCAGCTGGGCAGCGCCATAGTCGCCCCGGTCCTCGAGCGCGAGTTTGAAGCCCGCCACCGTGCCGAGGCCATCCACCGGCGGCGGGCCGAAGACCTCCACGCGGGCGTCGTCCACCGTGGCCTGCCAGTCGTGGCGAAGCCGGGCGGCGATTCGCTCCGCCGACGCATCCGCGGCCCGCCGCTCGGCGAAGTCTTCGAGCATGACGTACATCGCGCCCCAGTTCGGGGAGTTGGCCCCGAGCACCACCGACCGCCCGGCCACCGACACGGCATGGGCCACGCCCGGCTCATCGAGCGCCCGCCGCTCGAGCGCCGCCATCACCTCCGCGGTCCGCTGCACGCTCGCCCCCTCCGGGAGCACCACGTCGGCGATCAAGTAGCCCTTGTCCTGCTCAGGAATGAAGCCGACCGGCGTCTGCGTGAACAAGACCCACGTGAGCACGAGCAGGACGGCAAAGGCCAGGAGGATCAGGCCCGCCAGCCGGAGCGAGCCCCGCACGGCCCAGGCGTAGCCCCGAGTCAGAAGGGCAAACCCGGCGTTGAAGCCGCGGAAGATCCAGCCGCAAGTAAATCGCAGGACGCGATCGACGGGGTCGGGGGCCGCCCCATGCGGACGCAAGAGAATCGCGGCAAGCGCCGGTGACAGCGTGAGGGAGTTGACCGCCGAGAGCAGCGTCGAGACCGCAATTGTCAGGGCAAACTGTCGGAAAAACTGGCCGACGATCCCGGTGATGAAGCTGCAGGGCACGAACACGGCGCAGAGCACTAGCGCTACGCCGATCACCGGCCCCGTGACCTCCTGCATCGCCTTGAACGACGCCTCCCGCGGGGAGAGCCCGCGCTCGATCCAGCGTTCCACGTTTTCGACCACGACGATTGCATCGTCGACCACGATGCCGATCGCCAGCACGAGCCCGAACAGCGAGAGATTGTTGAGGCTGAAGCCCAGCGCGGCCATGAAGGCGAAGGTGCCGACGATGGCCACCGGCACCGCGATCAGCGGGATCAGGGTGGCCCGCCAGTTCTGCAGGAAGAGGAGCACGACCAAGGCCACCAGGATCGTGGCATCACGAAGCGTCTTGAGCACCTCCGCCTTCGACTCTTCGATGAAAGGCGTGGTGTCGTAGACCACCCGGGCTTCGAGCCCCTTGGGAAACCGCTCGCCGAGAGATGCCAGCTTGGCCCGCACGGCTACGGCGGCCGCGATCGCGTTGGATCCGGGCAGCTGGTAGATGTTCATGCCCACGCTCGGCTCGCCATCGAGCCGGCAGATCTGGTCGTAGAATTGGGCTCCGAGCTCGACCCGGGCGACGTCCCGCAGCCGCACGATCACGGCCGCCACGTCGCCAGCTTCGGCCGGCGTCTCCTTGACGATCACGTTCCCAAACTCCTGCACCGTCACTAGCCGACCCACGGCCGAGAGCGGAATCTGGAAGGCCTGCCCCCGGGGGGCCGGCTGCTGGCCGACGCTGCCGGCCGTGATCTGATAGTTCTGGTTTTCGAGAGCGGTGCGGACGTCGCCCGCCGAGAGGCCGACCGCGGCCATCCGCTCCGGATCGAGCCAGACCCGCATGCTGTAGTCCCGCTGCCCGATGAAGTCGATGTCGCCGATGCCCTCGACCCGCAGCAGCTCGTCGCGAATCTGGATCGTGGCGTAGTTGGAGAGGAAGATTTCGTCGTAGAGGGGCTTGCCCGCGGCATCCTTGGCGGCGGTGAAGTTGACGATCATCATCGCCGCCGGCGACTTCTTCAGCACCGCCACCCCTTCCCGCTGCACGAGGTCAGGCAGGCTGGGCATCGCCAGCGTGACCCGCACCTGGGTGAGCACTTGGGCCATGTTGAGATCGGTGCCCGGGGCGAAGGTGACGGTGAGGCGGTAGCGGCCGTCGTTGGTGCACTGGGAGCTGAGCGAGAGGGCGTTTTCCACGCCGCTCACCTGCTGCTCGATCGGCGCGGCGATCGTGTCGCGGACGAGCTCCGCATTCGCCCCGGGGTAGACCGTCGAGACCTCGATGGTGGGCGGCGTGATATCGGGATACTGGGTGGTCGGCAGCGTCACCGCCGCGACACCGCCGCAGAGCACCAGCACGATGGAGATCACCGACGCGAAGATCGGCCGCTCGATGAAAAAGCCCGCGATCATGGCCGCGTCGCCTCCGCGTTGGGCTCGCGGGCTTGCCAGCGATCGCCGAGCGACGTCAGCTTCTCGTAGAACACCGGGGTCAGGAAGATGCCGAACAGCGTCACGCCGATCATACCCGCAAACACGGTGACCCCCAGCGACCAGCGGAGTTCGGCCCCCGCCCCCCGGGCCATCACCAGCGGCACCACCCCGAGAATGAAGGCCAGCGAGGTCATCAGGATCGGCCGCAGCCGCAGCCGGCTGGCGGTGATCGCCGCGGAGCGGGCGTCGTGCCCCTCGGCATGCAGTTGACGGGCAAATTCTACGATCAGGATCGCGTTCTTGCAGGCCAGCCCCACCAGCACGACGAGCCCCACCTGGGCGAGGATGTCGATCGGCAGGAACGAGATCAGCAGGCCCACCACGGCTGCCAGCAGGCACAGGGGCACCACCAGAATCACCGCCAAGGGCTGAGTCCAGCTCTCGTAGAGCGCCGCCAGGACGAGGAACACGAGGATCACGCCCAGCCCCAACAAGAGCCCCGCCGTGTTGCCCGCGGCAATCTGCAGGAGAAACACCTCCGTCCATTCATAGGAGAAGTTCTCCGGCAGTTCCTCGCGGGTCGCGGAGGCCACGCGGTCGATCAGCACCGACCCGCCCTCGAACGGATTGGGAATCCCTACGATCGGCGCCGCCGGGTAGAGGTTGTATCGCATCATGATCGCCGGCCCCATCGCCTGGCGAACCTCGAGCACCGAAGCCAGGGGTACCATGCCGCCGTCGCGGGCCACCACCTTCAACTCACGGAGATCCTCGAGGGTGCGGCGAAAGCTCTCGTCGGCCATCACCTTTACCTGCCAGGTGCGGCCGAAGCGGCTGAAGGTGTTAACGGTCAACGAGCCCACGTCCAACTGCAGGGCGGTGAAGACCGACGAGAGCGGGATGCCGAGCCCGCGAATCTTGTCGCGGTCGATGTCGAGAAAATACTGCGGCGAGTCGGCCCGGTAGCTACCGGCGACAAACGGCAGCTTCCAGTCCTCCATGG
>CAMDDJ010000143.1 GCA_945891385.1 Candidatus Kuenenia stuttgartensis
GCGGCTGGACGGCCGCATCGGCCCAGGAAGCGGTCATTTTTCACGACGATTTCACCACCGGAAGCACGCTCAACGCCGACAGCGTTCCCGGCGGAACACCCGAGGCGAGCTTCACGAGCTACGACGTCGCCTCGACGAAAAATGCGACCGCCAGCGCAATCGATCCGGTCGCCGGCACGATGACCTTGCAGATTCCCGGTACCAGCTCCGGCTTCTTCGAGGCGCAGGCGATCTTCAGTTCGGCGCCGATTTCGCTCGCTGCGGTCGGCGACCGCATCCGGCTGCAATACACCTTCACGGCGGCCAACAACATCCTCTCGAGCGACCTCGCCGTGATCGGTACGGGATCGGGCCTGTACACCGGGCTCTACAACTCCGGCGGCGTGAGGCCCTACACCACGCTCGCGAGCTCGGGACTGACCGCAACCGAGGGCAGCGAGTATGCCACCGGGGGCACCCAACTCTGGCAGGGCTATGTGTCGCGGGTGATGTATTCCGACGGAATTGCATCGGGCTCCTCACAGTTCCTCACCCGGCCGGCGCAGACCGGGCCCACAACCTCCTCCCAGAATCAAGAGCTGCTCTTCAACAACAACGGCAGCGGTGCCTTTGACAATCCGACGGGCACTTCCCTCGGCGGCACCGGCGGACTGTCGCTCACGCCCGCCCAGCCCTACACCCTGAGCTACCTTCTCGAGCTCACCGATGTCGCGACCCTCCGGCTCACCACGACGCTGTACGACGGCGTCGACACGCTCGGCACGGAACTCTTCAACCTGTCGCGGTCGACTGGCCCCGACACCTTCCTCACGAGCAGCTTTGACAGCCTCGCGATCGGCTATGTCTACAAGGGGACGAGCAATGGCACGGTGCCGCTGACGATCAACTCGATCACGGTCTCGGCGATCGGCGCCGCCCCTCCCGGTCCGCTGGTGCTCGATGTGCCGACCGGCCTGACCCAGACCCAGGCCGAGCTCGGTTACTTTGCCATCAGCGACGCCGAAGCTCCGGCCGTGCAAAAGACCGGCGGCGGCACGCTTGTGTACGACGGCTTCAACACCTACACCGGCCCCACCACCGTGTCGGCAGGCACGCTGGAGGTCACCTCGGGCGATGCCCTCCAGGCGACAACCGTCACAGTCGACACCGGGGCCACGCTCTCGGTCGCGTCGTTCGCGACGCCCCGAACCCCAGGCGTGATCGTCGACGGCGGCACCCTCTCGGCCTCCACCCTCGCCGTCAACACCAGCACCGGGATCGCCGCGCTGTCGGTCAACGCCGGCACGATCGCCGGGGCGCCCACGGTGACAATCGACGGCGGCGGCCAGATGGCGCTCGTGCAGGACGCCCGGGTGAGCATCGGAGTCGGCGGTCTCTCGATCGACCAAGCCGGGAGCGGCGGCCGGCTCGACGTGGGCGCCGGTCAGGTCACCGTGGCATCCGGAGGGATCTCGGCCGCCGACCTGCGGGCCGACCTGATCGCCGGCCGCAACGGCGGGGCCTGGAACGGCACGAACGGGATCATTTCGAGCACCGCTGCCGCGGCCGGGGGCACCCGGGCCGTCGGCTATGTGGTGGCCGCCGACGGAACGGCCACGGTGTCCTTCGCGGCCTCCGGCGACGTGAACCTCAATGGCCAGGTAGACGTCTTCGACCTGGTCTCGATCAACAGCGGCGGCAAGTATGGCACCGGCGCGGCCGCGGTCTGGAACCAGGGCGACTTCAATTACGACGGCTCTACGAACGTGTTCGATCTGGTGGGGATCAACACCGCCGGCGCGTACGGCCGGGGCAACTACTTCCCGGCCGCTCCCTCGGCGACCGGAGGCGTGGCCGCGGTGCCGGAACCGGCGGTGCTCGGCCTGTCCCTCTCACTCGCCACTGCGGCCTTGGCCTGGAAATCCCGCCGCCGGGGTTTCAGGCAGGGGTCGACATGATCCGGCTTTCGGAGCAGTCGCCGAATCTGTGGCGGGCCGTCGCAGCCGGACTGTTGGCTGCGATGGTGTCGGGCGGAGTCGGCGTCGGCCAGATGCCTTCGTTTCCCGGAGCGGAGGGGTTCGGCGGCCGCTTTGCCGGCACGATGCCCGCTGCCGGCTGGTTTTCGGGCGGTTCGGTCTACCACGTGACCACCGTCGACGATCTCGTTGATTCGAGCGGTCGACCGGTTCAGGGCACGCTCCGCGGTGCGTTCTGGAACTACGCCAACCCGAGCCAGCCGAAGCAGGGCGTCGCCAATCGCGTCGTCGTGTTCGACGTGGGAGGCGTGTTTCAGCTCACGCAGGGTCCGCTCGACATCAAGAACGTCGACGGAATCTACGTGGCCGGGCAGACGGCTCCGACCCCCGTCACGGTCTACGGCAATACGACCCAGATCACGAAGAGCAGCAACACCGTCACCCAGAACGTCGTCCTTCGCTACATGACCTTCCGCAAGGGCAGCGGCGACGGCGAAGACGCGATCACATTTTCCGGAGGCAGCGGCACCGGATCGATCGCCACCAACATGATTCTCGACCATGTCTCTGCGTCGTGGGCGGAGGACGAGAATCTGTCGGTGGCGAACAATAATACGAACGTCACCGTTCAATACTCGATCATCTCGGACGCGCTCACCAACAACCACGCCTACGCATCGCTGATCCGACCGCAGGTCGATGCCTCCGTCACCTTCCACCACAATCTCTACGCGAACAACGCCAGCCGGCAGCCACGACTCGGCACCTACAACGCGGCCACCCTGACGATGGACTTCGTCAACAATGTGGTCTCGAACTGGCGTGATCGGGCGGGGTATGCCGGCGGCAGCAGCGACCCTGAACAGGAATACGTCGACCTCAACTACGTGGGCAACATGCTGATTGCCGGCCCGGGCACGGTGGGCAGCCGCTCCACCGCTTTCACGATCGACCGCAACGTCGACGTCGCCGCGTACCAGAGCGGGAATGCGATCGACGCGGACGGCGGAATCAACCCCGATGGCACGCCCAACGCGGTCAACACGGGCTGGAGCATGTTCACGGTTAGTTCTTCTGGCGGCGACCAGACGCTCGTCAAGCTGACGGCTCCGGCCTTTCCCGCCACCACGGTGCCCCAGACGGCATCCGCCGCCTACCGGCAGGTGATCGACTATGCGGGGAACTCCTGGTGGAACCGCGACCCGATCGACACCCGGGTGATCGACGGCGTGGTGACCAACACCGGCCCGACCACGATCGGCCCGACCGCTCCCAATCCGGCGGAACTCGCCGCGCTCCTTGCGACGCCCACGGTGACGCGGCCGGCCGGCTACGACACCGACCGCGACGGCATGCCCAACACCTGGGAGATCCAGATGGGGCTCGATCCGTACGACCCGGCCGACGCCTGGTACGACTACGACAACGACAAGTACCTGAACGTAACGGAATACCTCAACGAGGTCGGTGCCATCCCCGCCACGATCCCGCTGCGATTCACCAATGCCAACGGCACCAGCCGTTACGAGGAGATCGGCAACTGGCAGACGGGCGTCTGGGAGCCGTCCCGGTTCGATGCGGCCGTGATCGATAC
>CAMDDJ010000144.1 GCA_945891385.1 Candidatus Kuenenia stuttgartensis
TCCGCCAGCCAGTCGACAAACAGACGCTTCGCCTCACGTTTCGCGTTGAGAAACCTCTGGCGGAAGCCGGCGTCCTTCGCCAGGGGAAGCAACCGCTCGAGTTGCGACAGGTCGGTGATCCAGCCGGTGCCGATCGCTTCGCTGATCAGGTTCGCCAGCGGCGGGTTGGCCAGCAGGAGCCAGCGCCGCGGCGTGATGCCGTTGGTCTTGTTGCTGAACCGTTCCGGAAACATGTCGGCAAAGTCCCGAACGGTCGTCTCCCGCAGGAGCCGCGTGTGGATCGCGGCCACGCCGTTGGTGCTGTGGCTGCCGACGATCGCCAGGTTCGCCATCCGCACCCGCCGCTGCCCGTCTTCGGCGATCAAGCTCATGCTGCGAATCCGCCCCTCGTCGCCGGGATACCGGGCCCGCACCGTATCGAGGAACCGGCGGTTGATCTCATAAATGAGGTCGAGATGCCGGGGCAGGAGCGTCGCGAACAACGCCACGGGCCACTGTTCGAGCGCTTCGGGCAGGAGCGTGTGGTTGGTGTAGGCGAGGGTCCGAACGGTGAGATCCCAACTCTCGTCCCAGCCGAGTCCAGCCTCGTCCAACAGGATCCGCATCAGTTCGGCGACGGCCATCGCGGGATGGGTGTCGTTCAGCTGGATGGCGACCTTCTCGGGCAACTGACTCCACTCGTTGCCACGGTGGCGAAACCGGCGAACGATGTCCGCCAGCGAGCAGCGGACGAGGAAAAACTCCTGGATGAATCGCAGGGAACGACCGCGGGGCGTCGAGTCGTCGGGATAGAGCACCCGAGTCACCGTCTCGGCGATCACGCGGTCGGCCACCGCGCCGAAGAAGTCTCCACCCGAAAACTGGCTGAAGTGGAAGACATCGGCGGTAGCCGCCTTCCAGAGCCGCAGGGTGTTGATCGTACGGCCGCCGTAGCCGACGACCGGTCGATCGTACGGCACGCCTGACAGCTGGAGTTCCTGGCCGGGGACCGTGATGATCTCGCCCCCCCGAAGCTCGAAACTGCTCCCGAGCGTCACCGTCACGGCCCGGCTCGGACGAACCACTTCCCAGGGATCGGGATAGGCCAGCCAGTTGTCAGCCAATTCGACCTGGCGGCCGTGCTCGATCCCCTGGCGGAAGATGCCAAAGTCGTATCGCAACCCGTATCCGATCGCCGGCAGGCCGAGGGTGGCCATCGAGTCGATGAAGCAGGCCGCGAGCCTTCCCAGGCCTCCGTTTCCCAGCCCGGCATCGGGCTCACTCTCGACGATCGCCTGCCAGTCGCGGGCCCCGTCCGAGCGAAGGTCTCGTCGCACGAACTCCTCGAGGCCGAGGTTGAGAATGTTGTTCTCGAGCATCCGCCCGATCAGAAATTCCAGTGAGAGGTAGTAGACCTGCTTGGGGTTTTTGCGGTCGTACTCCGCTTGTGTCAGCACCCACCGCTGGGCGAGCACGTCCCGCAGCGTCCGGGCCACGGATTCGAATCGCTCGCGGACCGACACGTCATCCGGCAGCACGACGTGGTCGAGCACGAGGTGCCGGTCGTAATAGTCGCTGTCCGGAAACCGGATGCTGCCGACTTCGTATCGCGCGAGTGCAGGCGAATGATCAGAAGGCGTCATCGGCGAAGGCTCCGGAATCGTCGCGGCCGGGCCGGGCCGCGTAGGGTGAGTATGCTTCCCGCCCACGACGGCTCAAGCGCATCCTCGGACTCACCAAACGCTCATCGGGGCGACCGAACCCCCTGCGGTCGCCCCGCGTAGAAAACCGGGGTTTCGGCCGCCGTGGCCCCACTCTTGAATCGTATTTGATGAATCTCCAGCCCGTCGGCGAGCCGACCAATCCTGCCGGGGGACGCGCAGCCCCGTCACGGGAGAACGATCGCAATGAATGAATCCATGGCTCGGATCAGCCAGGCGGCCGTGGTTGCGGTTCGGAATGGCCGAGTATGCCTCATCACCAGCAGCAGCGGGAAGCGGTGGCTCGTTCCCAAAGGAAACCTCCAGAGCGGCTGCGACCTCCGGGAGACAGCCGCCCGGGAGGCCTGGGAGGAGGCCGGACTCGTGGGGCGAGTCAAGCCGCGTCCGCTCGGAGTGTACGAATTCGTGAAACTGGGAAAACTGCACGAAGTCGTCGTTTATCGAATGCGGGTCCGCGAGGCGAAGCGGAATTGGCCGGAGCGGGACAAGCGGCGGCGGCGCTGGCTGCGGCCAGGCAAGGCGGCCGAGCGCATCGCTCATGCAGCCCTGCGTGAAATCGTGGTGGCAGCGATTGCCTGCGGCGATCGCGTGGCCTAGACCGGGCATCCGCGACGCACAAGGCAACCATCCCGGGAGGAATGCAACCGTGAGTGAATCGGAGTCCATGCGGCTTGGCGACCTTCAGGAGCACACGCCCGTGGCGGATGCAGCCCGCCGGGTGCTGGCCGTCCGGCTGGAGGCGGTTCGCGACTGCCTCGATCGGGCTTTGAAGACACCGAAGGATCGTCGCAAGAGCATTCATGCGCTGCGAGTGGCCACCCGCAGGGCCGCCGCCGCAATCGATGTCTTCGGCGGCTGCCTTCCCCGACGCGTGTTCAAGGAGGCCCGGACCTCGATGCGTACCCTCCGGCGGGCGGTCGGCGCCGCCCGAGACTGGGACGTCCTGCTGCAGCAGCTCGCGAAACGGCTCAAGGCAGCGGCCGACAGCGAGCGACCGGCCATCGACATGCTCCACGGCTATGCACTGGCTCATCGGATACCTGCCCAACGCCGGCTCGAGGCCGCCTGCCCCGACCACCCCTTCGGCTTCGATCGACTGATGGCAAAGTGCGTTGCAGCGGTGCGGGACCGAACGGGTGCACCAGCCACCTTCGGCAGCCATGTGCGGCCGATTGTGGGCCAACGGGTGGGGAGGCTCGACGAACATGCCTCGGGAGGCGATGGTGACTGGGCACGTCTTCACGAGGTGCGGATCGCGGGGAAACGGCTGAGGTATACGCTCGAATTGGTCCCGGATTCCTTTGGCGGCCCTCTCCTCACGCAGCTCTGCCCCTCCCTCGAACAGCTGCAGGAGATCCTCGGGCAGGTGAATGACAGCTTCAATGCCGTCAGCCTGCTGCGACAGATCATCGAAGGCATGGCAGGCTGTGCGCCCGACGCGAGCGATCGCTATCAGCACCTCCTTCTTCAGCATGTCGCCGAACACGAGGAACTGATGCGGCAGGGCCGCGAGGCCTACCGGGGGTGGCTCACTACCTGGAATGGTGCCGAGATGCAGGATGCCCTGCGGACGCTCTGCCCCGACAGCAGCCACCGGATCGCAGGGAAGAGCTACGTCGCGGTACCGGAGCCGATCGATCCTGCCGCCCCAATCCGGCGCACGGCCTAACGGGCTTCTTTTCCCAGCCAGTTGGAGAGCGGCAGCCTACAAAAGCCGATCAAGTTCTGCGACGAGTTCACCGAACCGGGTCAGCGCGGTCGCCACCGGCTCGGGGCTCTC
>CAMDDJ010000145.1 GCA_945891385.1 Candidatus Kuenenia stuttgartensis
GGCAGCGGCCGACGACGCCTTGACGCCGCCGGAGGTCCCCAGCCCCGAACCCGCGCCAGAAGATGCCGACATCGACGCCTGGCTGAGCGAATCCGGCGACGAACCTCGGCCAGCGCTGTCCGTCTTTCAGGAGGACGATTCCGCCGGGGAGACGGACGAGGCTGACCACGCCATCCTCGATCGATCGGAGGTCGAAATCGGCACCGGCCATTCGGGCGTGCCGTCCCCCAGCAGTCTGGAGATGACGAGCGACCTGTTTGCCGGCATCAACACCGAGCCGTCGGCCGAGCCTTCCGACGACTTCGGATTCTTCGCGGAGGCGGGCGACGACGAGGAGCCGGCGGAACACGTCGACGAAACTCCTGTCGCCGAAGCTTCCGAGGCTGATGCGCTGGGCGACGACTCCATCACCTTCGATCAGGCCGACGCACCGGCTGAGCCCGTTGCAGTGGCTGCCGTGATCGCCGCCGATGCCATGCCAGAGGCTTCGCGGTCCGGCAAGAAGTCAGCGGTCGGTCCGCTGCTCGGGATCCTGGCGGGCGGCCTCTTGGCGATTCCGATCACGCTCGGCATTCTTCTGGCGGGCTTCGGCCGCGATCCCTTCGGGATCGCGGGATTCCTGCCCGCGTCGCTCGCGTTTCTCGCTCCGGCAGCCCCTGGTTCGTCACCTGCTCCGAGTCCGGTTCTCCCTGTCGAGCCGGCCGCCCACTCGCCCGAGCCGGAGCCGATGGAGCCTTCGGTCGCCGACTCCGGCCCTGATGTCAGCACCGACGCCAACACCGCGACCCTCGGGCCGGCGGCAGATTCCGCCCCCGTGGCTGACGCTTCGGCGGAAGGGGTTGAACCTCTGGCGGTGTCCGCGGACGAGATGGCTACGGACGATACGCCCGCGGACGAGATGGCCGCGGATGACACGGCTGCCGCTGCGATGGCCGCGGACGATACCGAGGTCACCCCCATGGCGGCCGACGTGGTTGCCGATGTCGATCCGGCCGTCGATCCGGTTCTGGACACACCCGTAATCGAGCCCGATGCGGCCCCGCTGCTGGCGATGCTCGAGCCCGCCACCCCGCCTGCCCCTGCGGTGATCGAAGCGGCCGCGGCACCCGTCCCGGAACCGCTCGACTTGACTGCCCTCGACCAGGCCGCCGCCGCGGCCGTGGCGGCCACCGCCGAGATCGCCGCTTTGGAAGACCTGTCGGCTCCGGCTCAACGTCGAGAGCTCGCCGCCTGGTATCGAACCCTCGCAACCTATGCCGACTCGCTGTCGCGGCTCGACCGCGAGGCCTGGGAGACCGGCCGCGACCTGCAGGACGCCGCCGGGAGCATGGCGGCTGTGCATCGGGAGATCGCGGCTGCTCCGGCGATCCATCCGGCCCTGGCTAGACTCGCCCGCGACTGGATGAGCTATGCGCGTCGGGTCAACGATGGAGTGGTGGTGCCAGCCCGGTTTCAGACCACGCGACAGGTCGGCCCCTGGTGGCGGTCTGAGGTGCTCGTGGGCGACACCGAGGGGCGGCCCGACCGCCGATTCGTGGTGATGACGAGGTCCGAACCCGTGGCCGAGGTCGACGAGGTCGTGTTCGTCACAGGACTGGCGCTCGACGACGACGTGATCTGGGCCGCCGATCTCCGCACGGCGGAATCCGAGGCGGTCGAGTCGGCGCCGTGACCGGCGAGGCTGCGGCTTCACCCGAGCCCGCGCGGGAGTCGGCCGTGGCGATCGTGGCGGACGTGCAGGCCGGACGGCGGCAGCCCGCCGAGATCCTCCAGCGCTTCGAGCGGCGGCACGCAGCGGCCCATCCGCGGATCAACGCGCTCGTTCAGCCGCTCGGTGCCGAGATCCTCGGGGATTCGCCCGATCTGGCGGGCCCGCTGGCCGGCGTGCCAGTGAGCGTCAAGGAGTGTTTTCCGGTCCGCGGCCTCCGGACCACGCTCGGCATTCCTGCCCGGGCGGGCTTGATCGACGAAGCCGATGCCGAGATCGTCCGCAGGCTTCGCGAGGCTGGGGCCATCGTGGTGGGCAAGGCGAACGTGCCGCAGGCGATGTATCTCCACGAGACCGACAATCCTGTCTGGGGTCGCACAAACCATCCCGCCGATCCCGCGCGGGGGCCCGGCGGCTCGAGTGGCGGCGATGCGGCGCTCGTGGCGGCGGGCGTGGTGCCGTTGGCGGTGGGCAACGACCTCGCCGGGAGCCTCCGCCAGCCTGCCCATGCCTGTGGGATCGCCGCGATCATGCCCCGCTCGACGGTGCTGGGCGAGGGTGGTGCCTTTGACACCCTGCCGCGGCTTCAGGGCGTGCGGCCGCGGGCCGGCTTTCTGGCCCGCTCCGTCGGGGACCTTGACTTGGCGGTCGGCTGCCTCGCCACAGCGCGAGGTTCGAGCGGCCTCTCTCGGAGCAGCCTGCCCAGGAAGGTTGGTTGGTGGGACACGACCGGGCCGATCGCTCCTTCTCCGGCGATTCGTCGGGCCGTGGCCGAGGCCGTCGCAAGGCTCGCGGCCGCCGGCGTTGAAGTGGTGGCCCTCGACGGCCGCCTCGCGGAGGAGGCTGCCTGGCTGCACCTGGCCATCCTGTCGGCCGACGGGGCCGCCGACATCCGCCAGCTCCTGCAGGGCTGCCGGCCGATCCCCGCGGTCGGTCGGCTGCTCGGTCTCGCCGGGCTTTCTCAACGCTGGCGACCACTGGTTGCGACCATGGCCCGGTGCCTGGGGCGGGGCGTGGAGGCCCGCGGCCTGCTGGCCACCGGGCCGCGGACACCCGCGGAGCTGGCCGACCTCCTCGCGGCCCGCGAGCGGCTCGCGGCCAGGTTTGCTGCGGTGGTCGCCGGTTGCGACGCGGTGGTCTGTCCCGTGTCAGCAGTGCCTGCCCTGCGGCACGGCACAGCCGCCCGTCTCGTGCTCGCGGCCGCGCCCTGTCTCCTGGCAAATCTCCTCGATCTCGCGGCCGGTGCGGTGCCGGTCACGCAGGTGCAGCCGGGTGAGACGGCAGCCCGGCCCTGGTCGCCCGATCCGGTGCTCCGGGCCGCCGCGGCCACCGACCGGGACAGCGAAGGCCTCCCGGTGGGCGTGCAGGTGATCGCCCCTCCGGGCGGGACCGAGGCGACCGTCCTCGCCACGATGCGAGTGATCGAACTCGGGGGATAGACGGCTTTCAGCAGACGAGGCCCGGCTCGGAGGTTACTTCGCGCCGACGCCCGGAAACTGCCCCTGCAGAGGGGTCAGGGCGTTCCTGATGCCGCTGTTTCGGACTCGAAAACAGGGCACACGTGATTCACACGAGCCGCTCGTC
>CAMDDJ010000146.1 GCA_945891385.1 Candidatus Kuenenia stuttgartensis
AAGTCGCAGTTTCCCGCCGTCAACGTCCATGGCTTCTCGCCGCCGGAGATTCACCAGTTCACCAAGATCTCCAAGCGGCCGCTGCCTGAGGTGCTCGAGCGACTGGCCGCAGCCGGGCTCGGCTCCCTGCCCGGCGGCGGCGGTGAGATTCTTGTTGACCGAGTCCGCGCTGCGATCACCCGTGGCAAGGTAATGACCGAAGACTGGCTCGAGGTGCACCGCCAGTGGCATCGGCTCGGTGGTCGAAGCACAGCCACAATGATGTACGGCCACGTGGAGACCCTCGCCGAGCGGGTGGAGCACCTGGAGCGGCTGCGACAACTTCAGGATGAGACCGGTGGGTTCACCGCTTTCATCTGCTGGTCGTTTCAGCCCGACAACACCAAGATGGATGAAATCCCGCCGGCCGGAGCCTTCGAGTATCTCAAGACGCAGGCGGTCGCTCGGCTGTATCTCGACAATTTCCTCAACATCCAGTCGAGCTGGGTGACTCAGGGCCGCGACATCGGCCAACTGGCCCTGCTGTTCGGTGCCAATGACATGGGCAGTCTGATGATCGAAGAGAACGTCGTCAGCGCGGCCGGCACGGTGCATCACCTCACCCTCGATCAGATGAAGTCGGCGATCAGCGAACTCGGCTGGATCCCGCGTCGGCGCAACGTGTTCTATGAAATCTTCGAGGACGAGCCTGCCGTGATTCCCGCCGGGCAACCGGGACACGGCTTCGTGCCGCTGCCTGTGATGTCGGCCGCCCCGTGAGCCGGTTGGCAGAGCCAAGCCCGCGGCTTACGATTCGCTGCCGCTGGCTGATCTCGCAGACAGGGCCGCCGCTCGAGGCTGGCTGGGTCCGAATCGAGCGGGGTTTGATCACGGGTGTCGGCCGGAGGAATCCGCCCGGGCCGAGCGATGAGCAGATCGATCTTCAAGACACGATCGTCCTCCCGGGACTCGTCAACGCCCACACACACCTCGAGTTTTCAGATTTCGAGGCACCGCTCGACGCGACCGGCGGCCTGCCTGGCTGGATCGGCCGGTTGGTACACCACCGCCGAAACCTGGCCTCCGCCGGCTTCCCGGCGGAGACGCTCGCTCGGGCGATCGATCGTGGCTTGCATGAGAGCGCCGCGGCGGGTGTCGCCCACATTGGGGAGATTGCCAGTTGCGCTCCTCCGACACCGCGCGGGCCGCGGGCCCCAATGGTGCGGGCATACCGCGAGGGACTCGGCCTGCGGCCGACCGGCCTGGCCGCGATGACGAACGCGGTTTCGTCGGATCTCGACCGGCTCGCCCGGGCGGGGCGGCCGGCGGGCATCTCGCCCCATGCACCGTACTCGGTTGCCGCGCCGCTCGGCCGCTGGCTCGTCGACAGCGCCTGCCGCCGCGGACTGCCGGTGGCGATGCACCTGCACGAGAGCCTCGAGGAGGAGGAGTTCCTGGCCTCCGGACGCGGACCGTTCCGCGAACTCCTCGAGCGACTCGGGGCCTGGGACTCCGTGCACCCACCCCCGCTCATCGCCCCGGCGGACTGGATCGGCCTGCTCGCCCGGGCCCACCGTGGCATCGTGGTCCACGCCACCCACATCGGTCGCGATGCGCTCGCGGTGGCCCGTCTGGCACGGCACCGCGACCGGCTCGCCGTCGTCGTCTGCCCACGAACCACGCGGCTGCTCTCGGGAACGCTGCCCCCGGTGCAACTCTTGGCCGCGGCGGGTATCCGCGTGGCGATCGGCACCGACAGCCGTGCCTCGAATCCCGATCTTTCGGTGCTGGCTGAATGCCGCACACTGGTGGACGCCGGTCTGGTGAGCCCCGGGGAATCGCTGCGGATGGCCACGGCCCACGGGGCCTGGGCCATCGCGGCCGAGCATCGATCGGGCCGCATCGCCGTCGGCCGTTCGGCCGATCTCGTCTTTCTGCAGCCGGCGACGCCCGCAAGGGATCCTCACGCCGCAGCCGTCGAGCCCGGAACTCGCGTGACCGCCACCCTCCGGCGAGGCCGACCGATCTTCGGCAGGCTCATCCCGACCGTCGACCCCGACTAACAGCCCTACAGCCGGCAGTTGGCGATTCGCGTTTCGATCATTGCAACGGCCCCGATCGCCTCGAGCCGCTCGATGACGGAGTGGACCTCGCCCCGCCGCACCATCGCCCGGATGGCACACCAGGCAGAATCTTCGAGGGCCATCACGGTGGGCGACTTGAAACCGGGCGTAATCCGCTCGGCATCGGCCAGCCGGGCCCGCGGGACGTTGTATTCGAGAAGCGACCAACTGCGGGCGATCACGATCCCCTCGAGTCGACGGACGATGCGATCGGCCAGGTCGGGATGGGAAATATGCGGATCCTGCACGAGCACCGTCTCGTAACGGCCGATTTCATCGAGAACCCGGAGCCGATTCGCGGCCAAGGTGCTGCCTGTTTCCACAAGGTCGACGATGGCATCGGCGACGCCGAGCGCAATCATCACCTCGACGCTGCCCGAGAGTTCGACGAAGTGGGCCTCGACTCCACGCTTGGCAAGCCAGTCTCGGGTAATCCGGGGAAAGCTCGTGGCCACCCTGCGGCCGGCCAACTGCCGCGGGTCTTCGATCGTGGAATCATCGGGCACGCAGAGCGCGAGCCGGCAGCTGCCGACACCCAAATCGAGCCGGTGCTCGAGTTCCGCACCGCTTTCGGCCACCAGATCGGCCCCGGTGATCCCCAAACCGATCGCCCCTTCGGCCACGAGCACGGGAATGTCGTCGGTCCGGAGAAACGTCACCTCGATCGGCATGTCCTTGCAGCGGGCAAAGAGGCTGCGATCGGTTCGCCGGAATGAAAGCCCGGCGTCTGCCAGGAGTTGGGCGGCCAGTTCCGCCAACCGTCCTTTGCTCGGAACACCGATTCTCAGCAGCCAATCGTCTTGTTGGTCGCTCATGCCCCACCTCCGCGGGTCGCCTTCTCATCGAGCCCGGAAACCCCGAATCGGCGGGCGAGTTCCGCCTCCACCTCGGCGAGGCTGCGATCGCGGCAGGCCAGGAGAACGAGGGTGTGGTAGATGAGATCAGCCGCCTCGGCGACCACCCGATCGTCGGCCTCGCCCTCCGCGGCCCGGACGAGCTCCTCCGCCTCC
>CAMDDJ010000147.1 GCA_945891385.1 Candidatus Kuenenia stuttgartensis
TCACGCGGCAGCGGGCCGCGTGGGAAGCGGGTGGGCCGGCGGAGTTCAGGCGAATCGGCCAGCGGACGCCGGAGGCCGAGGGGCTGAGGGACGCGGTCCTTCAGGGGGCAGCCTACGTGCTGTCGCCGGTGTTCGTGGCCGACCGCGAGGCCGTGTTCGATGAGCGGACCTTTCTCTACGGCGAGGAGTTTCTGCTCGCGGTCGAATGCCTGCTCGCAGGCCACCTCACGCTCTACGCCCCGACGATCAAGATTCTCCACGAGGAGGGCGTCTCCACGGCCAAGGTGCCGGAGCGACGGAAGATCCAATACGGCTACGACGCCGTGATCGAGACCACCGGCTGGTGCCGGGCTCGGCTCGAGCGGCACGAGGCGGCGGTGCGGGGCGAATGCCTGCTGCCAGACTCGCCCGACATCCCGGTGCTCACGGCCGACGGCCGCACCCACGTGCTCGTCGATCTGTTCTTCAGCCAGCCCGGCCCCCACGGCGGCGGCGAATATTCGAAGGCGGTCTTCAAGCAACTCATGGCCTCGGCGGCGGCCCGCGGCGACGTGCAGGTGTGGGCGGCGATCGATCCGGCCCAGTTCATCGACGACTGGGTGTGGCAGACCTGCCGCGACCTGGCGGTCAACGTGGTCGCCGTGAAGTCGTTCGCCGAGATCGCAAGCCTCGTGAATGGCGACTGCTTCCACGCCTTCTTCGCGCCGGCGATCGTGGTCTACACGGGCTACGAATACATGAAGCGGGTGGGTGGCGACCTGGCCTTCACGGCCCGCCGCACGCGGGTGGTGGGCACGCTGCTCGACGTTCGCGATCTGGAACTCGCCGCCGATTGGGAGCGGATCGCCACCGCCCGACGCGAGGCGGGCTGCGCAGCAGAGGGCCGGCTCTCCGCGGCCGCGTGGCAGGCCGAGCGGGAACGGCAGCAGACGCTGGCCGCCGACCTGGCCGCCATGTATCGAGGTATCTGCAGCCACCCCGCGCTCGACACGCTGGTGACGATCTCCGACTACTCAGCCGCGTCGATCCGTGAGCGGGTGGGCACCGACCGAGCGATCGAGGTGCTCTTCGCACCGGAGAAAGACCGGCCCGAGCCCGAGGCGTTTCCGCTGCCGGGTATCGAACCCGGTCGCGGCGAATTCGCCCTCTGCATCAACGCCGGCCGGCTCGAGAAAAACGCCGCGTCGGCTGTGGCCGCCTTCGACCGGCTCTGCTCGGAGCCCGGCTTCGCCGCCGAGCATCCACGGCTCAAACTCCTGCTCGTGGGAGTCGGGACCCTCGACGACGTGGGCCTGGCCCGTGTGGCCCACCCCGAGCGATTCGTCGCGCTCCCGCACCTGCCGGCGGCGCGGCTCGAATACCTCTACCGAGACGCTCGGTTTCTGCTGTACGCGTCGTTCAACGAAGGCTTCGGCTACCCGCCGCTCGAAGCGATGGCCCACGGCACGCCGAGCGTGGTCGCCGACAACACATCGATTCCCGAGGTCTGCGGGACGGCGGCGGTGACCTGCAACCCCTTCGACGTGAGCGGGATCGCCGCGGCGATCCAGACCGTGCTCGATGCCCCACCGGCGCCGCCGGAACTCCGCCACCAACTCGCCACGGTCGCCGCCCGACAAGAGACCGACCTCGCCCGGCTCGTCGACATCCTCTGCTGCCGCACCGCCACGGCCGCCACGACGGTCGTCGACACCCGGTCGCGAGCCGCCTGATCCTTGCCGCAGGTATCCCGATGGCGATCCGCATCCATCAGATCTTCTATGCCGACAGCCAGCGGCGGTCGCTCGATCCGGCCTTCATTCCCTACGACAACCGGGCCAATCCACGGCCTGAGTGGCGGGAGTATCACGTCTTCCGCACCGCGTGGCTGGCCGGCCGCTGCCGCGAAGGCGATGTGACGGGCTTTCTCTCGTGGAAGTTCGGCCTGAAGACCCGGGTGCCCGGCAGCGTGTTTGCCGACTTCATCGCCCGCCATCCCGCTACCGACGTCTTTTTCGTGAACCCCTGCCGGATCGAGCCACGGCCGTTCACGAACATCTGGCTCCAGGCCGAGGTACACCATCCGGGCATCCTCGGGCTCGCCCAGCGGATCTTCGACGCCGTGGGCATCGACGTTGATCTGGCCCGCCTCGAACAGCCACGGGAGCAGGTGCTCTTCTGCAACTACTGGGCCGGCACCCACGCCTTCTGGCAAACCTACCTGGCCTTCTGCGAGCCGATCTACCACCACATCGAGACAGGACTCGACGCGGCCGACCGGCGGCTGATCTGGTCGCGGGCCGACCGCACGATCGATTCCCCGTATGTGCCCTTCATCATGGAGCGGCTGCTGAGCACGCTGCTCGCGCTGCGGCCCGACATCCGTTACCAGTCGCTCGACGCCGGGGCCCACGCCGTGCGGGGCTGGCGCCGCCGGGTACTCGAGCTGCGGACGGCAATCGGCCGGTTTGCCGGCACGCATCCCTTGGAGGCAGCCTAATGCGAACCGTGTCGCTTCAGACCTGGATCGCGGCGGCGGCGACGCTGCTGGCCGCCGGGATGGTGCTCTCCTACGTGCTCGCCTTCGGCGTCGACGTGCCGATCAACGACGACTGGGACCTGCTGGAGACGAGTCTGGCCTGGCACGAGCAGGGAATCGACCTCGAGCGGCTGATCAAGCCGCACAACGAGCATTGCCTGGCGATCTCCCGGCTCTCGACCCACACGATCCTCTCCGCGACGGGGGGCAGCTTTCGCACGGTGCTCACCTTCAATGCACTCCTGGCGGTGGCCGCCGTGGGCGTGATCGCCTGGTTTGTCGGCCGCTGGCCGCTGGCCACCGGGCCGCAGGTCGCGCTGCTCGCGGCGATCGCGGTGCTCGTGACGAGTTGGTGCCAGTGGCAGAACTGGCTCTGGTCGTTTCAGACGCCCTGGTTTCTCCTGCCACTCATCGTGTCGCTCGGCAGCGTGGCGGCAACGCGACTGGCTTCGCCGCTGGCGGCAGCGGCCATCGCCGGCGGTGCGGCGATCCTGGCGATCTTCTGCCAGGCCAACGGGCTGCTCGTGAGCCTGGCTCTGGTGCCCGCGGTGGTCCTCCGGCTGCGG
>CAMDDJ010000148.1 GCA_945891385.1 Candidatus Kuenenia stuttgartensis
GGGCTCACTCGTCGGCCGGTGGCACGTCGGGCGGAAAGATCACGCCCTTCGGCTCCTGTGGAGGCGGCAGTTCGGGCGGGTTGGCGGCCGAATCGAGCAGGTCCTTGAAGGGGTTTCGCGGCGGCGGGACGGGCGGGCCGGCTGGCTGGGCAGGAGCGATAGCGGAGGCCTGCATCACCGCTGGGTCTGAGATGGTGCGGTGCTCGGCGATCCGCACATGGCCGAGCCAGGTGTCGAGATTGACTCGCTCTTGGGGGCTGAGTGGGGCGGCGACAAGCCGTGGCGACGCGGGCTGGGCGGGGTGTTGCACGGCCAAGAGCGCGGCGAGTCTGCCGGCGTCTCGCTCAGGTCCTACGGCTTCGAGGAAGGCCTGCAGGTTGGCGAGTGTGCTGCGGCGATCGATGCCTCCGCGGGGCGCGCGGCGGGAGAAGCGAGGCGCGGGGCTTTGGGCACCGCCGTGGCAGGCTCCGGCGGCGCAGCGGTTGAGCACGAGCGGCTGGACCCGCCGGGTGAACTCCGCCAGCAGTTCCGGCGGCAGGTCGGCGGCCTGGAGGGCGGGGGCCGCGAGGACGAAGGCCAGGGCCCAGAGCTTTCGGACGGGGAGCCCGCGGGGGCGGGTGGGGCGGCGAATCACGACCACGCGGTGCATGGGGGTGTCCTTGTCGAAGGCAGTCCGCCGTAGGGCCCGGCGGAACTCGCGGGCGGCGGGAGGGTAGGAGGAAGCGCACCTGTGCTCAAGGCGAGTCGCGGCCGCGTGTTTCCCGGGAAATCCCTTGTGGCCCCACGGTGAAGGAACCTAGACTTCGGCCACGAGCCGGTTTCCCTCCGCACACCCTCCCGCCAGGAGTCTCTGCCCATGGATCGAACGTTCGTGATGTTCAAGCCCGACTGTCTCGAGCGGGGACTCGTGGGCAGGATCCTCACGCGGTTCGAGGAGAAGGGCCTGCGGCTCGTGGCGATGAAAATGCTGCGGATTTCGCCCGAGGTGGCGAAGCAGCACTACGCCGAGCATGTCACGAAGCCGTTCTATCCCGGCCTTGAGTCGTTCATCACCGCCTCACCCGTCGTGGCCTGCGTGTTCGAGGGGCCCGAGGTCGTGCGGGTGGTGCGGGAGATGCTCGGGGCCACCAGCGGCCTCAAGGCGGCCGCCGGCACGATCCGGGGCGACTATTCGTCGAGCCGACAGATGAACCTCGTGCATGCCTCGGACTCGCCCGAGTCGGCGGCCCGCGAGATCGGGATCTATTTTCAGCAGTCGGAGATCCAGACCTGGGATCCGACCCTCGCCTGCTGGTATCAAGCCCCCGACGAGGGCTGAGCCACTCCATGAGCCTGCTCGTCTTCGGGCATCGCAATCCCGACACCGACGCGATCTGTTCGGCGCTTGCCTACGCCGACTTTCTCCGCCGTTCCACTCGCCCCGACGCAGTCGCCGCCTGCTGTGGTCCGCCGAACCAGCGGACGGAGTTCGTGCTGCGGCGGGCCGGGCTGCCCGCGCCACGCCTGGTGATGGACGTGCGGCCCCAGGTGGAAGACATCTGCCGCCGCGAGGTAGTGACGGCGAGCCTGGGCGACTCGTTCCATGTCGCCTATCAGCGGATGAAGGAGGGCGACCTGCGGGCGATTCCCGTGGTCGATCCGCACCGCCGCGTGGTGGGCGTGCTCTCCGTCCTCGATCTGATGGATCTCTTCTTCCGCGATTCGGGCGATGCGATCCGGGCCCGCACCGTGGCGACGAACCTGCAGACGATGTGTGAAGTGCTCGGCGGCTCCTTTCAGCACGCGCTCGACCCCGAGCAGCGAGATGAACTGCTCGTGATGGTCGGGGCGATGAGCGCCGAGGGTTTCACGGAGCGGATGGAGGCCTATCCCAACCACCGGCTCGTCGTGGTCTGCGGCGACCGGCCCACGATCCAACTGCCGGCGATCGAGCATGGGGTGAGGGCGCTGGTGATCACGGGCGGCTTCAAGCTCTCGGCGGGGCTCGTGGAACTGGCCAAGGCCCGGAAGGTTTCGGTGGTCTTGAGCCCATTCGACACCGTGAATACCACGCTGCGGCTCAAGAGCTCCCAGTTCATCGATCCGGTGGTCGAGACGGGCGTGCTGACGCTGCCGGCCAAGGCGACGGCCGCGGAAGTCCGCGGGGCGGTCGAGCGGTCGACCCAGCCGGTGTTTCCCGTGGTGGGCGATGACGGCGGGCTCGTGGGCCTGGCCTTCAAGAGCGATCTGCTCAACCCGCCGCGGCCGCAGCTCGTGCTCGTCGATCACAATGAATTCGGCCAGGCCGTGGCCGGGGCCGACGAGGCCGAGATCGTGGAGGTGCTCGACCATCATCGCCTCGGCGGCGGGCTCAAGAGCACCCAGCCGATCCGGTTCGTCAACGAGCCGGTGGGCTCCACCTGCACGCTGGTGGCGAGACAGTTCCGCGGGGCCGGGCTCGAGCCCGATCAGGCGGTGGCCCTGTGCATGGCCTCGGGCATCATCTCCGACACGCTCCACCTGCGGTCACCCACGACGACCGACGTCGATCGCGACATGCTCGCCTGGCTCGAGCCGTTGTGTGGCCAGGATCTCGTGGCCTATGCCCGAGAGTTCTTCGAGGTGGGGTCGGCCCTGCGGTCGAAGGCTCCGGCCGAGGTGATTCGCGAAGACTGCAAGGAGTTCACGGAGCACAGCGTGCGATTTTCGATCTCGCAGATCGAGGAGATGGGCTTCGAGCTCTTCTGGGAGCGGAAGGACGACCTGCGGCAGGCACTCGAGGAGTTTGCCCGGCGGCAGGGGCTCGATTTCTCGGCGTTGCTCGTGACCGACGTCGTGAGCAACGGCTCGGTGTTGCTGTTGTCGCGGGAATCGGAGGCCTGGGAGGAGATCAACTACCCCCGGCTCGACCGTGGTCTCTACGAACTCAGGAACGTGGTGAGCCGCAAGAAGCAGCTCCTGCCGCTCGTCAGCCAGGTGCTCGCCGGCAGGTGAGTGGCCCCGACACCCCGCTCAGTCTCGCAGCGCCGCCGCCGGGGTGTCGGCTGCAAGCCGGTCGATCATGTCGTGGCAGGCCCGTTCGACCGCCGTCTGCCATTG
>CAMDDJ010000149.1 GCA_945891385.1 Candidatus Kuenenia stuttgartensis
AGGCAGTCGATGTTGGGAGCGGTGACGTCGTCGAGGTAGCGGAGCCGCTCGAGATTCGTGTCCAGAAGCGCGATGTTCGCGCCGAATCCGGCCGCCACCTTGGCTGCATTCGCGCCCACCGTGCCCGCGCCGAGCACGAGCACGTTGGCCGGGGCCACGCCCGGTACGCCGCCGAGCAGGATGCCGCGGCCCATCTGCGGCCGCTCGAGATACTTCGCACCCTCCTGAATGCTCATCCGGCCGGCCACCTCGCTCATCGGGATCAAGAGGGGCAGCCGGCCCGCGGGGTCGCGGAGCGTTTCGTAGGCCACGGCCGTCGCCCCGGTTGCAAGAAAGCCCTCGGTGAGGGCCCGGTCGGCGGCGAAATGGAAGTAGGTGAAGAGCGTCTGGCCGGGGCGGATCAGGGCGAGTTCGGGCCGCTGCGGCTCCTTCACTTTTACGACGAGGTCGGCCCGGGCGAACACCTCCGCGGCGGTGGCCACCAGTTCGGCGCCGGCGGCGGCGTAGGCCTCGTCGGGGAGGCCCGAGCCGAGCCCAGCCGCATGCTCGACGAGCACGGTGTGGCCGGCCCGCGCGAGTTCTTCCGCGCCGACGGGTAGCAGGCCCACCCGGTATTCGTCCCGCTTCGTCTCCCGCGGGATGCCGACGATCATGACTGGCCGATCTTCGTCACGTCGACAGGCCGGAACGTGGCCGGCATCGGGGGCGGATAGTCGCCTTCGGCGTTTGGCAGCACGGGCGGCGTGGAATCCCAGCCGAGGTTTTCGGGCATCAGCCGGTAGTCCATCGCCAGCGCCTTGTCGTAGCTCCACTGCTTGCCCGAGTAGGTCGCGAGCCGGCCGAGGATCGCGGCCATCGTGGCGGTGACCGCGTAGTAGGTGTTGTTCATCGGCTTGTCGTTGCGGATCGCGTCGTGGAGTTCGTCGTGCTCCACTTGGTAGGGGTTGGGATTTTCGCCCTCGAACTTCCACAGCACCTTGCCGTCGTAGTCGGTGATCTCGCCGATCCGCACGAAACCCTTCGTGCCCTGGAATTCCTCGTTGACGCGGCCGTCGCCGCCGGGGAACTGCCGGCACTGGCTGGCGATCCGCACCCCGCCCGGATAGGCGAAGTTGACGGCGTGATGGTCGTAGATCTCGCTCGGCTGGTTGGCCACGCGGTTCTGCTTGCCGCCCACGCCGTAGGCCGAATCGGGATGCCATCCCTGGGGGGCGTTCGCGGCGTCGAGCACCCAGTTGGCCACGTCGATGTTGTGGACGTGCTGCTCGCAGATGTGGTCGCCGCAGAGCCAGTTGAAGTGATACCAGTTGTTCACCTGGAACTGCATCTCGTTTTGATCGGCCTGGCGACCGCGATACCAGATGCCGGCGCCGTTCCAGTAGACCTGCCCGCCGGTGATGTCGCCGGCGACGCCCTCGCGGATCTGCTGGATCGTCTCGCGGTAGCGGTTTTCGTACCGCCGCTGGAGGCCGACGCAGACCTTGAGCTTCTTCTCGTCGGCGAGCTTGGCCGCCTCCAGGCAGAGCCGCGCGCCGAAGCTGTCGACGCAGACCGGCTTCTCCATGAAGACATGCTTGCCCGCGGCGATCGCCTCCTGGAAGTGGTAGGGGCGGAAGCCCGGCGGTGTGGCCAGGATCACCATGTCGCAGTGGTCGAGCACCTTCCGGTAGGCGTCGAGGCCGGCGAACCGCCGCTCCTCGGGGCAATCGACCTTGTCCTTCATCTCTTCGACGGCCCGCAGCGCGCCGTTGACGCGGTCCATGAAGGCGTCGGCGATGGCCGTCACCTTCACGTTCGAGCCCGGCACGGAGAGCGTCTGCTGGAGGGCGCCCGTGCCACGGCCGCCGGCCCCGATCAGACCCACCCGGATCACGTCGCTGGAGGGATTCTGGGCATGGGCCCCGCGGAGCCCGGCGGCGGCGACGGCGGCGACCGAAGCTCTGATGGCGTCGCGGCGGGAGAACGAGGGACGCGTGGACCGGGGGGAGTCAGACATCGGAGCGCTCCGGGGAAGGGCCTGCCAAGAAGGCCGAAGGATACAGCCTTCAGAAAAGCCGGGTCAAACGCCCGATCGGCGGCTCGCGAGCCGATTCAAACAAAAACCCGGCCGGAGCGGATGCTCCGGCCGGGCCTTGAAATCATCGTGAACGCGAGCCAGCAGGCCGGATCACTCGTTGGGCACGTTCTCACCACCGCTGACGGTGGAGAGGGCGGCGTAGATGCTCGGATCGATGTCCGAAGCCACGGCCCGCACGCTGCCGTCACCCATGGCGTGCACCACGAGGTTGCCGGCATGGTCGGAGCTGGGGCCCCAGTTGGTGGGCAGGGTGTTGAACGTGGGGCCCGAGGCCAGTGTGCCGAAGGTTTGAGTCTTCAGCGAAGCCGTGGGGCCGAAGTTCAGGCCGCTCCTGGTCAGGCCGGTGTAGGTCGTGCCGCTCCAGACCTTGCAGCCGTCGGCCGGAACGCTGGCCACGGTCCAAGCCTGCGAGCCCATCGCCCAGGCCGAGTTGTAGGAAGCCGTCGAGGCGGGCCCCGGATTGCCTTCCTTCGACTCGGCTACAAGGATCGTCTTCGACGTGCCGTCGCCGGAGATGAAGTTACGGCCCGCCAGCGTGTAGTTACGAGCCGTGGCGGCCGTCGCCGTCTGCGGCAGGGAACCTGCCGGCAGGAGCGTCAGGTAGCCGTCTTCCGACGACCAGGCACCGCCAGCCGAAGCCACGCCGCTGGAGACAGACGTCGTGCCCGGGCAGGCGCCGCGGCCAGACATCGCCTTGTAGCAGGTGGCTCCCCAGTTAGCGAGCTGACCGGCCGACGAAGGCAGCAAGGCATCGCCACCCCAGCTGGGGCAGAGCAGGCCGTCAAGCTGCACGTTCTGGAAGAGCGCTGTTTCGGTCAGCGGCAGGTCGGAGAAGGCGCCGCCTGTCCCGGTCGAGGCCTGCTTGATCCGGTCGTAGAGCGCGCCCTCTTCGAAGTAGGGCAGGATGTGGACAATCCAGCTGTAGCCGCTTCCGGTCGTGCCGACCTTGGTCGAAACGCCGGTGCCGGCCGGGTTGAAGACGCGGTCGTT
>CAMDDJ010000150.1 GCA_945891385.1 Candidatus Kuenenia stuttgartensis
ACCAGATTCTCTCCGAGATGGACGGCTTCAGCCCCACCGAGAGCGTGATCGTGCTGGCGGCCACCAACCGGCCCGACGTGCTCGACCCCGCCCTCCTGCGGCCCGGCCGGTTCGATCGGCACGTCACCGTCGATCGGCCCAACCAAAAGGCCCGCGTCGAACTCTTCAAGGTCCATACGAGGAATGTGCCGCTCGCCCCCGACGTCGACATCGAGCGGCTGGCCGGCGGCACGGTGGGCCTCACCGGAGCCGACATCCGCAACCTCGTCAACGAGGCGGCCCTTTGGGCCACCCGCCACGACAAGAACGCCGTCGATGCCTCCGACTTCGAATACGCCCGCGACAAGGTGCTGATGGGCCCCAAGCGGGAGGAGGTGCTCGCCGGCCGCGAGAAGAAGATGACGGCCTACCACGAGGCCGGCCACGCCCTTGGTGCCTGGCTCCTGCCGGGCGTCGACAAACTCCACAAGGTCACGATCATCCCCCGCGGCCGAGCCCTGGGCGTGACCCAGCTCGTGCCCGAGGAAGACCGGATGAACGTCGGCGAGAGCGACCTCGAAAACCGGCTCGCCTTCATCCTCGCGGGGCGGGCCGCTGAAAAGCTCGTCTTCGGCGAGTATTCCGCGGGCGCGGAAAACGACCTGATGCAGGCGACGCGGATCGCCCGCAAGATGGTGGGCACCTGGGGGATGAGCGAGCGGCTGGGCCCCGTCTCCTGCCAGACCTCGGGCGAGCATCCCTTCCTCGGTCGCGACGTCTACGAACATCGGGAGTTCAGCGAGCACACGGCCCAGATCATCGACGAGGAGGTCGCGCGGGTGCTCGGCGCGGCCGCCGAACGGGCCGCCCGGCTCCTGGCCGACAACCGCGACAAACTCGACCGGCTGGCGGGCGAACTCGAAGCCCGGGAGATGCTCGACGACACCGAGGTGGCCGAGATCATCGGCCCAGCCGCGCCCCGCAACGGCGCGAGCCTGCCCGACGCGACCGCCGCCTCCCGCACCTTCCTCCAGGACTGATCCCGATGCTCTCCCACGCCGTCTACTTTACGCTCAAGGACCGCACCCCCGAAGCCGCGGCCGCGCTTGTGAAGGCCTGCCACGAGCACCTCACCGGCCATCCCGGCGAGGTCTTCTTCTCGGCCGGCACCTGCGCCACCCAATACGACCGTCCCGTCAACGACCGCGACTGGGATGTGGCGCTCACGATCGTGTTCGAGTCGGCGGCCGCCCACGACACCTACCAGACCGCCCCCCGGCACACGCAGTTCATCGCCGAGAACGCCCCCTCGTGGGCGAAGGTCCGCGTGTTCGACGCCGACGTCTGACCCGGACCCACCGCATGAGCGATCAACAGCTCGACCGGGAGGTGGCACGGCGGCGGTCGTTTGCCATCATCTCCCATCCCGACGCCGGCAAGACCACGCTCACGGAGAAACTCCTGCTCTACGGCGGCTGCGTGGAGGTGGCCGGCGCCGTCCGCGGCCGCAAGACCCAGCGGGCCGCCCGCTCCGACTGGATGGAACTGGAGAAGCAGCGCGGGATCTCCGTCAACTCGACGGTGCTCGTGTTCGACTACGCCGGCCACCGTGTGAACCTGCTCGACACGCCGGGCCACCACGACTTCAGCGACGACACCTACCGCACGCTCCTGGCCGCCGACTGTGCGGTGATGGTGATCGACCTGGCCAAGGGCATCGAGACCCAGACGGAGAAGCTCTTCAAGGTCTGCGCCCTCCGCGGCCTGCCGGTGATTACCTTCGTCAACAAGGTCGACCGCCCCGGCCGCGACCCGCTGGCGATCCTCTCCGAGATCGAGGAGAAGTTCGGCATCACCGCCGTGCCGGCCAACTGGCCGATCGGCACCGGCCAGGACTTCGCCGGCGTGCTCGACCTCGCCTCCCGGCAGGCCCATCTCTTCGAGGGCCGCCAGGGCGATCGCCGCACGGCAGCCGAGCTCGCCAGCTTCGACGAGCTCGCCGCCCTCTCAGACGAGGGCGCCCGGGCCTGCGAAGAGGCCGAGCTCCTCGCTGAAGCGGCGGTGCCCTTCGACCGCGAGGCCTTCCTGGCCGGCCGGCAGACGCCCGTCTTCTTCGGCAGCGCCCTGACGAACTACGGCGTCGAGCAGTTTCTAACCGGGTTTCTCAAGCTCTGCCCGCCGCCGCGGGCCCGCCAGAGCGAGAGCGGGCCGGTGCCGGTCACGGCGGCCGGCTTCGCCGGGCTCGTCTTCAAGATCCAGGCCAACCTCGATCCCAACCACCGCGATCGGATCGCCTTCGTGCGGGTCTGCTCGGGCGTATTTCGCCGCGACATGGAGGTGCTCCATGTCCGCAGCGGCAAGACGATCCGACTCCGCCGGGCCCATCGCGTCTTCGGCCAGGAACGGGAGACGGTCGACGAGGCCTACCCCGGCGACATCGTGGGCCTGGTGAACCCCGGCGAGTTTCGGCTGGGTGACACGATCTGCGAGGGACAGCCGGTGGTGTTCGAGCCGCTGCCCACCTTCGCGCCCGAGCAGTTCGCGGTGCTTCGCTGCCAAGACACCATCCGCCGCAAGCAGTTCGAGCGGGGCCTCTCGCAGCTCCTCGAGGAGGGCGTGGTGCAGCTCTTCCACGACCCCACCTCGATCGCACGCGAGCCGATCCTCGGCGGGGTCGGCGAGCTTCAGTTCGACGTCGTCCGATTCCGGCTCGAAACCGAGTATTCCACGCCCACCGCGCTCAATTGGCTGCCCTACAAGCTGGCCCGCTGGATCGTGGGCGGCCAGGAGCACCTGCCGCAGGTACGGGTGATGAACACCGCGAAGCTCGTGCGGGATCGCGACGAAAACCCGGTCGTGCTCTTCCAGTCCACCTGGGATGCCGACTACATGGCCCGCGAATACAAGGAGCTGACCCTCTCGGCGGTGCGCTGACGAACCGCCCGCGAGCCGGTGCTACACGGAACTCGAACGCGGCCCAGGATGGCCGCAGCGAACGTCCGGCGCGATGGCACGGGCAACCCCGGCCCTCTCGCATTCCGGTCACACCACCCGCACCCGCGAGACGGCGATCCCGCCG